>NZ_JACSPT010000009.1:80643-133271 GCF_014837015.1 Acinetobacter pecorum | reverse complement strand
ACCTCACACCCAAGTTGTCACTTAAATTTGAATGGATTGGGGAAAACTCAGCTTTTGAATGTTTATGCAACAAAGCCTGTCCATATTGACTTACTTATGGATTGTTCATTTTATATGGACACTTATGGAGTATCGATAAGGGTAAAACCCTTTTGTACTGTATTCATAACATTCTCCACAAATGTTTTTGTTTATTTATAAGCCTAAAGAAAAAGCTCATTTAGCTTAATTTTATATTTAGCACTAAGTATGCCAAGTTTTATTATAATAAAATTGAGAGAAAAAACAGCACTTTAAAAAAATATTTTTATTTTTGTAATCCTTATGTTTTATTTTGTGTAACTAACTGACAAAAATTGTCAGTTAGTTGACTAAAATCACCCCAGAATGATCGGTTTATTCCCCAATTCATTTTCTAAATCTATTATTTTCCGATCATAGTATTGATCTAAAACCTCTCCGATCTGCTTCACCCCTGCAATGACACCTTCTTTAAACTTCTGCTGGACCAAATGCTGAATAATATTTTGACAGATTTCATCCCAGACTTGCTGGGTGGTTGCATTTTTAATTCCACGATCAATCACAATTTCCACCTTGTGCTCGCAGAGGTTCAAATACAGCAGTACACCACTGTTATATTCGGTATCCCAAACCCCAATTTCAGCAAATAACTGTCGGGCCCGACATAAGGTATCTTGATAATAGGCAGATCGTGAAGGCAGACAGCCTTCGATCACCACCTGAATCTCCCCCACATGTCCATGCTCAGCTTCTTCCACTGCCACTGCAATCGCATGCTGATCCTGTTTGGAGAAAAAGCGCTTGGTTGCCGGCATATAAAAGAAATGCTTGAGCCAGCGTTTAAAGCTTGGCTGTGCATGTTCTTCCAGCTTGGGCTGCGTGACTATATCTGTCGTATCTGTAGTTGTTACCATGAGCCTGATGCTCCTCCCCCACCAAAACCACCACCGCCACCGCCGAAGCCGCCGCCGCCAAAACCACCACGACCACTACCGCCGCCTCGACCACCACCGGCCAAGAAGGCATGTAATATCAGCTGAGCTATAGAGGTGATCAATAAAAAGAAAATACCTGCACCAATCATCAAACTTGCAAGCAGCCCCATGCCATTTACCAGACCAGCAGCAGTCCCTGCAACTGCGGCAGTCGCAGCGCTCAGTTTTCTGCCGAAAATCATGGAACCTATGACACCTGCGACAATAATAAACAGCACACTACTGAACGTCGCCTTGCTGGCTTTTTGTGCCTGATAAGCCTGTTCCTGACGCTCTTTAAGCTCATCGGCCGCCTGTGCGGCAATTTCAGGATCCAGATTTAAAATCCGTTCTATTTCAGCCAGTCCTGAGTCGATCCCCTGAGCATATTGAGCCTGTTTAAAATACGGCGTGATCTTGTCATTGATAATCCGGCCTGCCACGATATCGGGCAGTACACCTTCCAGCCCATAGCCAGTCAGGATCTGAATACGGCGATCATTGATGGCAATGGTCATCAATAAACCATTATCGCGTTTGGCTGAACCGAGCTGCCAGGCTTCAGCAACGCGCATGGAGTAATCAAAAATATCTTCTTGCCCCGTGGTCGGAACAATCACGACACCTATTTGCCCTTTACCTTCATTATAAAGTTTCAGAATACGCTGACTGAGTTGCTGCTTTTCAGTGGCACTGAGTATATTGGCTTGGTCAATAATAGGTTGGTTCAGGCTTGGCAAGTCGCGCTGCAGCTGCCCTTCAGTCATATCATTGGCAATTTGTGGCTGTGATGCTGCTGCAGTTTCTGTTTCAGGTCCACTTTTTTGAGCTGAAGCATTTTGACCCGCTTTAGGCTGCAAAATTTCACGGGCCACGATGACTTCTTCAGTATCCGTAGCTGTGGCTGTTTCTGCTGACACAGGCGCTACCATACCCATGCCCAGCATAAGGAGCAACCCGGCACAGTATTTCAGCAGCATCTCAGGCATCTGATTTCTCGCTTATTTACAGATCAGTTATTATTCAAAGGAAACTGTAGGTGCTTTCTGTGCACTTTGCTCGGCGCTAAAGTTCGGTTTAGGCTCCATTCCGATCACTTTGGCAGTCATGACTTGCGGGAACTGACGTGCATAAGAGTTAAAGTCCTGAACCGTGGTAATGTAACGGTTACGTGCCACAGCAATCCGGTTTTCAGTTCCTTCCAGTTGTACCTGCAGATCACGGAACTGCTGATTGGCTTTCAGGTCCGGATAATTTTCAGTGACAGCCAAAAGACGTGACAAGGCACTGGTCATCTGCTCCTGTGCTTCCTGATAGCGCTGAAACAGTTCAGGATCTTCCAGTACTTCACGATCTACTTTCAGACCGGCAACATTGGCACGTGCTTGGGTCACTTCTGTTAAAACCTGCTCTTCATGCGAGGCATAGCCTTTGACTACATTGACCAGATTAGGTACCAGATCGGCACGGCGCTGATACTGGTTCTGGACTTCTGACCAAGCTGCCGTTACAGCTTCATCTTTGACTTGCAAGGTATTATAGCCACAGCCACTCAGGGTCAAGGTACTGGCCAGCATCAAAGCTATGAGAGATTGTTTTAATACACGCATGATGTCTCGTCCTCAATTCTTTATTGATATTTATATAATTAATTTGATTTTAAACACTATTTTTTGAAGTTTTGTTACTTTTTATAATATTTTTAATGCTTTCCATTTTAGGACTCAAACTTATCAAAGATTAAAAAACCCGCCGTGGCGGGTTGTTTGAATGACTTCAGTGAATTTCCAACTGTTAGATATCTAGATAATCCAGGATACCTTCAGCTGCCTGACGGCCTTCCCAGATTGCAGTTACCACAAGATCAGAACCACGAACCATGTCACCACCAGCGAAGATTTTTGGATTGGAAGTCTGGAATTTGTATTGTTGCTGCTCAGCGGCAACGACACGACCTGAACCATCCAGATTGATTTCCACATCGGTGAACCAGTCTGCTGGACTGGTACGGAAACCAAAAGCCAGCAGAACTGCATCTGCCGGCAGAATCTCTTCTGAACCTGGAATCGGCTCTGGACTACGGCGACCGCGACTGTCCGGCTCACCCAGCTGAGTAGTAATAAATTTCACACCAGTCACTTTACCATTTTCACCAACAACTTCGATCGGCTGACGGTTAAACTGAAAACTCACTCCTTCTTCACGCGCATTTTGCACTTCACGGCGTGAACCCGGCATATTTTCTTCATCACGACGGTAAGCACAAACTACCGACTCAGCACCTTGACGAATTGAGGTGCGGTTACAGTCCATAGCTGTATCACCACCGCCTAAAACGATGACTTTCTTGCCTTCAACACTGATGTATTCAGATGGATCTTTTTCCCAGCCCTGACAACGATTGACATTCGCAATCAGGAAATCCAGTGCATCATACACACCATCCAGATCTTCACCGGCAAAACCACCTTTCATATAGGTATAGGTTCCCATACCCATAAATACCGCATCATAATCAGAAAGTAGCTGGTCGATGGTCACATCTGTACCAATCTCAGTGTTCAGACGGAATTCAACCCCCATACCCGTGAAAATTTCACGGCGGCGTTTCATTACGTCTTTTTCCATTTTGAATTCTGGAATACCAAAAGTCAGCAAACCACCGATTTCCGGACGTTTGTCAAAGACTACAGGTTTTACCCCGTTACGCACCAGAATATCTGCACAGCCAAGTCCGGCAGGGCCTGCACCAATGATCGCAACTTTTTTGTCTGTCCATTTCACATTGGACATATCTGGACGCCAGCCCAATGCAAAGGCGGTATCGTTGATATATTTTTCTGCATTCCCGATCGTCACTGCACCAAAACCGTCGTTGAGGGTACACGCCCCTTCACACAGACGGTCTTGCGGACAGACACGGCCACAGACTTCAGGCAAGGTATTGGTCTGATGACACAGTTCAGCCGCCTGGAACAACCGGCCTTCAGACACCAGTTTCAACCAGTTTGGAATGTAGTTATGTACCGGACATTTCCACTCACAATACGGGTTACCACAACCTAGGCAGCGATGCGTCTGGTTGGCTGCAATTTCCGCGGTAAACGGTTTATAAATTTCTACAAATTCTGCTTTGCGGACATCAAGCTCTTTTTTCTCTGGATCTTGGCGTGCGACATCCAGAAATTGAAAGTCATTATGTAGGCGTTCAGCCATGTCTCTCTCCGTGGCTAGAGGTAAAGGCTTTACAGTTGCCTTACCTCTGCCTATATATCTGTTGGTCGTGGAATTATTGTGGATCAGCTTGAGTTGTTTTCAACAGCGTTTGCAAGTTGGCTGCTTTTGGTTTTACCAACCAGAACTTACGGCTATAGAAATCAAACTCATGGCGGATCTTGTACGCCCAAGCACTACCGGTTTCTTTAATATGTTCATCCAAAATGCGACCCAGGAAGGCTTTGTGCTCTTCCATCGCTTCCGTAGAAATACGGTTCAGCTCAATCAGTTCGTGGTTATAATGATCAACGAAGTCATTATCCAGATCAAGTACATAAGCAAAACCACCAGTCATACCCGCACCGAAGTTATGTCCGACTTTACCCAGCACTGTCACAATACCGCCGGTCATATATTCACAACAGTGATCACCTGCGCCTTCAATCACGGCAAATGCACCCGAATTACGCACCGCGAAACGCTCGCCCGCTGTACCCGCTGCATATAACTTACCGCCAGTCGCACCGTACAAACAGGTATTCCCAATAATCGCGGTATTTTGCGTCTGGAATGGCGAACCTTTTGGCGGGAAGATAGAGATGCGACCACCGGCCATGCCTTTACCGACATAGTCATTGGCATCGCCTTCCAGGCTGATGTGCAGACCACCAGCGTTCCAGACACCCAGTGACTGGCCCGCAGTACCATTCAGGTGAACTTTCACCGGATGAGCTTCCATGCTCAGGTTGCCATAGCGTTTCGCAATTTCACCAGACAGACGGGCACCAATCGAACGGTCACAGTTACCGATCATGAAGCTATATTCACCGCCAGTTCCCGCTTCAATCGCAGGTAGAATTTCATCCACCATTTTTTCAGCCAGAATGCCTTTATCAAATGGCGCATTGCCCTGTACTTCGCAGTACTGTGCTTTACCTTCTGCAGCAGGATGTGACTCAAGCAATTTACTTAAATCAAGATGTGCATGCTTTGCAGTTTCACCTGGCAAGACTTCCAGCAGATCTGTACGGCCAATCAGGTCTTTCAGACTCGATACCCCAAGTGCTGCCAGCCATTCACGGGTTTCTTCAGCAATAAAGGTGAAGAAGTTGATCAACATTTGTGGCTCGCCAATATAATGCTCTTGACGTAAATGATCTTGTTGAGTTGCTACACCGGTTGCACAGTTATTCAAGTGGCAGATACGCAGGTATTTACAACCCAATGCGATCATTGGGGTTGAACCAAAGCCGAAGCTTTCTGCACCCAGAATTGCGGCTTTTACGACATCCAGACCGGTTTTCAGACCGCCATCTGTCTGTACGCGAACTTTACCACGCAGGTCATTGACACGAAGGGCCTGATGCGCTTCAGAAAGACCCAGTTCCCACGGTGAACCTGCATGATGAATTGAAGAAAGTGGAGAAGCCGCTGTCCCGCCATCATAACCAGAAATGGTAATGAAATCGGCATAGGCTTTCGCTACACCTGCCGCAATCGTACCGACACCCGGTTCAGAAACCAGCTTAACTGACACCATCGCCTGTGGGTTAACCTGTTTTAAATCAAAGATCAACTGTGATAAATCTTCAATTGAATAGATGTCATGATGCGGAGGTGGCGAAATCAGGGTAACGCCCGGCACAGAGTAACGTAAACGGGCAATGAGACCGTTTACTTTACCACCCGGCAACTGACCACCTTCACCTGGTTTTGCACCTTGCGCGACTTTAATCTGGAGAACTTCTGCTGATGTTAAATAAGCAGGCGTTACACCAAAACGGCCCGATGCAATTTGTTTGATTTTCGAGTTACGGATGGTGCCGTAACGCGCTGGATCTTCACCGCCCTCACCCGAGTTTGAACGACCGCCAATCGTGTTCATGGCAATCGCAATCGCTTCGTGTGCTTCAGGTGATAGTGCACCCAAAGACATGCCGGCAGAGTCAAAGCGAGGCAGGATCTCTTCCACAGATTCCACTTGTTCGACTGGAATCGAGTTGTCTGTTTTGAGTTTAAATAAGTCACGAATGGTCGCAATCGGACGATTGTTTACCAGTTCTGCATACTCTTTAAAGTCTGCATAATTACCCGAACGCACTGCTTTATGCAGCGAGTTGATCACGTCTGGATTAAAGGCATGATATTCCTTGCCGAATACAAATTTCAGCAGACCGCCCTGATCAATTGGTTTACGGTTTTTCCAGGCAATATCCGCCAACTGTTTCTGGTCATTTTCAAGATCGACAAAAGTGGCACCCTGAATACGACTTGGCACACCGATGAAGCATTTATCCACCACTTCATTAGATAAGCCCACTGCTTCAAACAGCTGACCACCACGATAAGAAGCAACCGTAGAAATACCCATTTTCGAAAGGACTTTCAGTAGACCTTTTTCAATCCCTTTACGGAAATTGTTTTGTGCATAAATCGGATCACCCAATAACTCGCCTTTGGCAACCAGATCATTGATCACGTCATAAGCCAGATATGGATAGATCGCAGTTGCACCAAAACCAAGTAGCACTGCAAACTGATGCGGATCACGGGCAAAACCGGTTTCAATAATCAGATTGGCATCGGTACGCAAACCTGTCTTGATCAGGTGATGATGCACAGCACCGGTCACCATAAATGCATTGGCTGGCAAGTAGCCTTCACGGATTTTCTTGTCAGAAAGCACCAGTAAGGTTTTACCATCACGAATCGCCTGTGCAGATTCTTCACAGATACGCGCAATCGCTGCTTCCAGACCTTCAGATTCGGTATAGTTCAGATCAATATCTGCAATTTCATAGCCGGCACGACCCAGGGTACGGATTTGATGCATTTTAGAATTGGACAGTACCGGACTGGATACGATCAGACGATCTGCATGTTCAGGACCCTGTTCAAATACATTTTGTTCACGGCCAAAACAGGTTTCCAGTGACATCACAATCGATTCACGTAGCGGATCGATTGGCGGATTGGTCACCTGTGCAAACTGCTGGCGGAAATAATCCGATACATGACGTACCTGACGTGACAATACCGCCATTGGGGTATCATCACCCATTGAGCCTACAGCTTCCTGACCGCTTTCGGCTATCGGGCGCAGCAACTGGTCACGCTCTTCAAAGGTCACCATGAACATTTTTTGTGCTGCTTTCAGGCCATCGCCTTTTAAGCCTTGATCACATAAATATTCTTCCAGCTCTGGGCTGCCTTGCAGACGCACAGAATTTTCACGTAACCATTCGCGGTATGGACGCATACGTTTCAGATGATTATTGACATCTTGCGTATCCAGCACCTTGCCGGTTTGTGTGTCGATTACCAGCATTTGGCCGGGGCCAACACGTCCTTTAGAAATAACATCTTCAGGTTGATAACCCCAGACGCCAATTTCAGAAGCCAGCGTGATATAACCATTTTTGGTGATGACCCAACGTGCAGGACGCAGACCATTACGATCCAGCATACAGATCGCATGTCGGCCATCCTGAATCACCAGACCTGCAGGACCATCCCAGGCTTCCATATGTTTTGAGTTGAATTCATAGAAGGCACGCAAGTCAGCATCTAAAGTTTCCACATTCTGCCAGGCAGGCGGAACCAGCATACGCAGGGCACGGAACAGATCCATGCCGCCACCGACCAGAATCTCCAGCATGTTGTCCAGGCTCGAAGAATCCGAACCGGTGCGGTTCACAATCGGATTCAGTTCTGTTAAACCGGGCAATAACGGATTTTCAAATTTTGGTACCCGCGCCATGGCCCAGTTACGGTTCGCAGTAATGGTATTGATTTCACCATTGTGTGCGAGGTAACGGAACGGCTGTGCCAACGGCCAGCGAGGCAAGGTATTGGTCGAGAAGCGCTGATGAAACACCACGATATGCGATTCCAGACGCGGATCTGCCAGATCTGTATAAAAATCTGCAATCGCTTCTGGCATCATCAAGCCTTTATAGCTGATCACCGTTGAACATAAAGTAGTGACGTAAAAAGAAGTATCATTGCTTAACAGCTGCTCTGCACGACGACGCGCCAGGAATAACTTACGGTTAAATTCAACCTCAGTAACACCCATCGGGCAGTTTACAATCACCTGTTCAAATGCTGGCATCGATTGCAAGGCAATTTCACCCAAAGCATCGACATTGGTTGGAATCACACGCCAGGCCAGAACGATCAAACCTTCAGCTTCAATCTCTTTGTTTAAAACCTGTTTGGCGTGTGCCGCAAGCGCAGGATCAAGATTCAGGAATACCGAACCTACAGCAAAGACTTCACTTAAGGTGGTATCGCTTAAGCGTTTTGCTTCTTCACGGAAGAATTTTTTTGGCATCGCCAAGAGCAAACCACAACCATCTCCAGTCTTGCCATCTGCGGCAATACCACCACGGTGGGTCATGCAACTCAAACTATGAATCGCAGTCTTGACGAGATCATGGCTTGCATCACCCTGCATATGGGCAATTAAACCGAAACCACAGTTATCTTTAAACTCATCCGGTTGGTATAAACCTTGAGCGGGAGCTACATTATTAGGCGATGGCATGTGCATAGCGTACCCTTCTTTCACGAAGCCTCAATAGGCTGTTAAACAATCTAAATTCTTCTCTGCGCTGCGTTTAATGAACTTTCGAAGACTGTCTTGATAGAGCAAAAACATTGTTCTCTATTTCTTCAGCGTAGTCCTTTTTCAGACAGAATGCATAAAAAATAAAGTTTATTTTGCTGATGAATAACATAAAAATCAGGAATAAATATGACATTCACATAGTGTCATCGAATCATTTTTCGCGCTAAAACAGGGAGATTAATTCAATTCATGCACCAATAAAGCAAATTCCATGCCAATAAACAGAGCATAAATTAAAACAATACAGATGACAAAGATTTAGCGCAGATAAGCGCCAGACAGGTGATTTTCAATGTGCATTTTTTGCACCAAAAGCGCTCATTTTTGATTCTTTAATTTTCTAGGTGCGCTATTTTAGACCGGACTAATTAAATGGATCACTAATCTCGTTATTTTGAGGACGAGGATTAGTGTTCTGACTAGGACGAGAATTGTTTTGCGGTTGGGGCATACTCTCTACAGCGCTTTCAGATTTCTGCACATCGACCACATTTCCAGAGGTGTCACGACGCACAATTGTGGTACTGGTTGTAGCGGCATCAGGACTACGTGGCTTGATTTCTGGCTGGATTTGCGCTCTGACTCTTGCCGATTCATCTATTTTTGGCAAAGGCACATTTTTCAAATGAATGTCATAAATCTTTTGATTACTGGCTAATTCTTCTGAACCCAAACTATTCACCAAACTGACATACTGCTTGATTTGTACCACTTCAGGCTTGACCGAAGCAGGTAAATTCAAATTGAGGGTTGAAAGCGCCTGATTCGCTTGTGCCGCAGTCTTAAATTGACCATATAACAACACATACTGCTCTGGCTGATTTTCACCCGATATTCTTAAGTAAACAAAAGGCTTACGATCTGACTGTTTTTTAAGGAAACTTTTTAATATTGCTTCATTGGTCACGCGAAACAATTCAATTGCATGTTGGTTTTTCGCTTCATTAACAAACTTGGTACCGCGAAATTCCGGTTCATGACTGGCATTCACGATAGTACGCGTGGTCAGATCAAGTGGTTTCACTTCATCAGAAAGTGCACCAAGATGGGTCATTGTTGAGACTTTTTCTGGCTGAATCTGCAACTGAACTTCAGTTTCAGGCTTTTTTTCAATTTCGATGACATCATCTGAATCAGTAACCGCCCAAAAGACTAAGGCAGCAAATAGGCAGCATACACCACAGACCAGCCAGAAATAATGCTGAACCTTTTGCCAAGGAGTATGTAACGCTGCCATAAAACTAAACCTATACCTGATTGGCTAAAATTGCCTGTTTCATTAACTCGAAATCGAAGTCCCGGGTAATCACTGCTTGGCCTAATTGCTTTAACAACACCAGACGCAATTGTCCATTCAAGACTTTTTTGTCATGGGCCATATAGGCCAGAAAATCATCCAGAGGGATTTTAGGACAAACCACAGGAAGTTTGGCACGAGAAATGATTTTTTTTGTACGTTCTAAATCTTCTTGAGAAATCCAGCCCATACGCTGTGACAGATCCGCAGCCATCACCATACCGGTGGCGACAGCCTCGCCATGTAACCAGACACCATACCCCATATAGGATTCAATCGCATGACCAAAGGTATGACCTAAATTGAGTAAAGCACGTTCCCCTTGCTCCTTCTCATCATTGGCTACGATCCGTGCCTTATGTGCACATGAACGATAAACGGCTTCGGCAAGCAACTGCTCATCACGAGCAATCAGGCCTTCCATATTCGCTTCAAGCCAGACTAAAAATTTTTTATCACCAAGTAGGGCATATTTAATCACTTCAGCCAAACCTGCTGAAAGCTCACGGTCCGGTAAAGTAGCAAGCTGCGACATATCTGCCAGCACCACCTGGGGCTGCTGGAAAGCGCCAATCATGTTTTTACCCAGTGGATGATTAATCCCGGTTTTCCCACCCACACTAGAATCGACCTGCGACAGCAAGGTGGTCGGTACCTGGATAAAATATACTCCGCGCTGGAAGCAGGCCGAGGCAAATCCGGCCATATCCCCAATGACGCCACCACCTAATGCCAGTACAGTACAATCGCGGTTAAACCCGGCTTCAAGCAGAGCATCAAAAATCAGGTTCAGATGCTGGCTATCCTTATATTTTTCACCATCAGGCAAAATACAGGTCGCAACACGTTTGTCCAGAGCTTCAATTGCAGTTTGATAACGCTGCAAATAAAGTGGTGCAACTGTGGTATTACTCACAATCATCACTTGCTTGCCCTGAATATAGGGAGCCAATAAGGCCTTTGGATCCAGATCGCTTCCAATAAAAATAGGATAACGACGTTCTCCGAGTTCTACATATAAGGTTTGCATGCTTGATTAACCACTTGATTCAATGAACTTAATTTTTAGAAACAATGAGATTGAGAATCCGCTGCGCCAGATCTCGCGCAGCACCCTGATTGGTCTCAATAATATGATGTGCTACTTCCCGATACAAGGGATCACGAACTGCCAGTAAATCACGCAACTTTTGTTCCGGATTTTCGACTTGAAGGAGGGGACGGTTTTTATCGCGATAAGTACGTTGCAGTTGAATTTCAACCGGCGTATAGAGATAGACAACGATTCCGCGCTGTTTCAGATAATCTCGATTTAAGGTCTGAGTAATTGCACCACCGCCGGTGGCTAAAACCAGATGAGGACGTGAGGTAAGGTCATTAATGACAGCAGTTTCACGGTCACGGAAACCCTGCTCCCCTTCTTTTTCAAAAATCCAGGGAATAGTCGCGCCTGTTTTACGTTCAATTTCATGATCACTGTCTAGAAATTCACGCCCTAACAATTCTGCGAGATGTCGTCCTACTGTTGTTTTACCGGCCCCCATCGGCCCTACCAAATAAATATTTGGTAGGGTTTCAAACTCTTTGCTTGGCAAGGAGTCACCTATTCGTTTTGTTAAATTCAAAATATATTAATGATTTCTTGAAACACTGTCATTAACAATTCGAGGTGTAACGAAAATCAGTAGCTCACGTTTATTATCCGACTTTAAATCTTTACGGAATAAACGTCCTACATAAGGAATATCCCCCAGGAATGGCACCTTTGTTTGTGCATTACGGGTTTCCTGCTCAAAAATACCGCCTAGAACCACGGTTTCGCCATTATCCACCAAGACATTGGTAGTGATCTGGTTTTTGTTAATAGTCAACTGCCCAGTCGGTGTTGGGTTACCCGGTGAGTCACTGGTAATATTGAGTTCCATCTGTACTTTGCCATCTGGCGTAATGCTTGGTGTGACATCCAGACTTAGCGTAGCATCAATAAATTCCGTAGTAGATACTGCATTCGCACCACCACCCTCTGCTGACTGATACGGAATTTGAGAACCAGAGGCAACAGTTGCTTTCTGCTTGTCCGCAGTCAGTACTTTAGGGGTAGAAATTACTTCACCATAGCCATCTGCCTGAAGTGCAGAAAGCTCAAGATCCAGCATAAAATCAGAAAGGCTGATTAAACCAAAGGCGATACGACTGGCACCTGGACTGGTTACCCCCAAATCCACATTCAGGTTTTGTGGACGCTGAATATCATAGGTATACCCACCCAAATCATTTTCTTGAGGATCTCTGAGATCCCATAACGTCGTGTCACTACCACCGACCAGAAGACTATCATTGTTGGTAATCCCTTGAGACAGAATTCCCCATTTTACTCCCATCTCTTTGGTAAAGTCCGTAGTTGCTCGAACAATACGCGCTTCGACCATCACCTGCTTCACCTGAACATCAAGCAGATCTACCATATTACGGATTTTATCAATAAAGAGCTGGGTATCATTCACAATAATGGTATTGGTTCGTGCATCAACAGACACAGAACCACGGGAACTTAATAAACTTTCCCCACCCTCATTATTATTCGTGCTACTCGAGCCGCCTGAACTAGATGCGCCTTTATTCTGCGTAATCAGTTTCTCAATATCTGCTGCTTTGGCATAACTGAGCTGCATATATTCCGTCTGGATAGGCGCAAGTGCGACACTCTGCTTAATCGCCTTAGCTTCTTCCTCTTCCGCCTTTATCAGCTCTGTAACTGGTGCGATCCAGATCACATTGCCATTGCGGCGTTTATCCAGATTTTTGGTTTTCAGTACAATATCTAGCGCCTGATCCCAAGGCACCTCTTTTAAGCGCAAGGTAATATTACCTTGCACACTGTCCGCAGCCACCATATTGATATCGGTAAAATCAGCTAAGAGCTGTAATACACGACGGACTTCGATATCCTGAAAATCTAAAGAAATTTTCTTACCGGTATAGGCAACGGTTTTAGGACGCAAGGGACTCTTGGCTTCTGGTCGTTTCAAGCTGATGGTCAGCTTGTTATCAGTCTGATAAGCCATATATTCATAACTTTCCGCAGACTGAATCGTAATGACTCCTGAACCATTTTGATTCACAGCATCCACACTTGATACCGGAGTCGCGAAATCTGTCACATTAAGACGGCGGGTCAAATGAGCCGGAATCTTGGAACCTAAAGTGCGCACAATAACCTTGGTACCCTGCTGCTGTACATCAACAGGAGTATTATTTCCTAATAGATCAATAACGACCTGGCCTTCACCTTGCGCACCGCGCTGGAAACCAATGTTGCTAATACCCTGAGCTGACTGTTGCTGCACAGGTTGAGCTATGGCTACAGGAGTTGCCGAGTTAATTTTAAGAATAAAAGTATTGCCTTCTACTCGAGTGGTAAAGGCACCTGCATCTGTCAGATTAACCGTCAAACGGGCACGCTGTGCATCCGAAGTAACATCAACCGAACTGGCTTCACGCGTTGCGACCGGAATTTTGCTTTGTTTTAAATTCTGTTGGGCCTTGTCAAAGTCCAGAATCAAACGTGACGGTGATTCTAATTGATAGGCTTGTGGTTGAGGTGGTAAACCATTAAACATCACCCGAATTTCAGTTCCTTGACCAGGAAGCTGCATAGGTACCACATTCGTTACGGCCACTTGTGCGCTGGCTGCTTGCATCACCGCAATCGCAACAGCACCCATTGAAAACTGACGAAACACACGATTCATTGTATTAGCATCCCCAAAAATAAATTCTTTAATACTCTTATTCATTGTTATTCCTTTAAAACCTTATGGCGCCGGCCCGATGAGAACCAGGCTCCGCGGACGTTCCACATATCCTTCACGGCCATCTGGAATAATCTCAATCAGATTGATCTGTGTTGGTGTAATCCCAATCACGCGGCCATGATTAAGCCCCATATAGCTACCACGCTGGATCCGCTCAACTTCACCATCAGGGGTCTGGATTAAAGCCAGAATCTGCCCGGCCTGATTACGCATGCTGCCTTTCATGGTCAAAGTTTCCAGCGGATAACTTTCTAGCGGTTGCAGTTGACGTGATAGGTTTGGATAAACCCGTTTCCCCGCCATAATTTTCAGCTCAGCAGCCAGAGAGCTTGGTAAAAATGGGCTTTTGATCTGGTGCGCTGCATAATTAAAGGTTTCAACTGGCATAAAATCAGGTGCAGGTTCAATTGGTAAAGGCGGCTGATTACGAATATTGGCCATTTCCTGATTGACCGCATCAATACGGGAATCACATCCCACCAATAAAAACCCGAGCGTTAAAGCCGAAGTAATTTTAATTTTTTTCATTACTGCGCCCCCTGAGCCGTGCTGTCAGCTGCCGGCATTGCAGCACCGTCAGCATTACCGACATAACGATAAGTTTTGGCTTTTACCACATAATCAATAACTGGAATTTCAGATTTTTTCTCTTTGTTTTCAGTACCGGTAATAGTGAAATCATGTAGCGTAACGATACGTGACAAGCCGGCAATACTGCTCACAAAGGAACCAAAAGCGTGATAATCCCCAGTAGCTTCAATCGCAATTGGCTGCTCAATAAAGAACTCTTGCTTAATTTCAGGTTCCAGTCGGATATTTTTAAACTTCAGGCCTGAATTCACGCCGCTCAGGTTAATATCTTCAACCAGACCCGGAATTTCAGTTTCTTTCGGCAATTGTTCTAACTGCTGGTTAAAACGGGCTTCCATTTCCTGCAGTTGAATTTGATATTGTTGTAAGTTGCGTAATTTGGATTCTTTTTCGCGAAATTCATTCAGCAGGTTTTGTTCTTGGGCACTGGCTTGCGAAATCGACTCAATCGTGCTTCTGATCATGACAAAGTAAATCACTGCAAATGCCAATGCAGCAATGAAGATCCAGCAGGTAATTTTGACCGCTAAAGGCCAGCTACCATAATTATTTGGATCTAGAGTATTGAATTGTTGAAAAAACTTTTCAACAGTCATTTTATTTTTGGGTACAGCGACGACATCCTGGTTGAACTCATCGTACTCGTCATTACTCATGATGATGCCCCCGTAGTTGTAGTAACTGCTTGTTGTTCTTCGTTAAGTACTGGCTGAGCGATCTGATCCAGATCTACAGTTACAGTAAAACTGCCATAAGATTCTTCCACACGTGGAATAATCGAGCTCGGCGCCTTTTCTTTGGCTTCTTCAGCCACCAGGAAAGCGTTCATAAAGGCATTTCGATACCAAGATGAAGCTTCCAGATTGCGTAGCAGTTCAGCTACGGTATTAGGACTCTCAGCTTTACCTTCAATGGTAAATTTATCGCCGGTACGCTGGAATTTGGTGATGTACATATTGCTTGGGGTGACCCGCACAATTTCATCAATCAGATGTACTGCAATCGGACGCTGGGTCTGTAATCCCTGAATCAGTTTCATCCGCTCGACAATCGCATTACGCTGTTCTTGCAAACCTTCTAGTGCCTTTAACTGCACATCCAGATTCTGGTTGGTGCTTTGAATCAGCTGATTGGCCTGTTCATGATCCTGAAGTTTTTGATCATAATAAAACCAAGTAGAACCTGCTGCCGCTAAACCTAAGAACAGTGCCCCCACACAAATCGCCACGAATTCATTATTTCTTTTAATTCTTAGCTCATCACGCCAAGGAAGTAAGTTAATTCTTGCCATTAATCAAAACTCCTTAAGGCCAATCCACATGCAACCATGAGTGATGACGCGTCATTTTCAATTTTTTTAATATCAATTTGCGGAGAAAAGCCCATTTGCAAAAATGGATTCGCGATCGTGACACGGTAACCGAGTTTTTGTTGTAATAATTTTGCCAGCCCTGGAATATTGGCATTTCCGCCGGCCAGTAAAATATGGTCGATCTCATTGAACTGAGAGGATGAAAAAAAGAATTGTAATGAACGGGCTGCCTGCTGTACCACCGCATCCAGAAAAGGTTCCAGCACTTCAATATCATAATCATCTGGCAAGGCACGGGTTTTTTTAGCACGCCCAGCTTCTTCAAATGACAATCCATAACGGTTCTGAATTTCCTGAGTCAACTGCTTGCCGCCAAACACCTGCTCACGGGTATAAATAATCTTGTTGTTCTGCATGACCGACAAGGTGGTCATACTATGCCCAATGTCTAAAATGCCGACCGTATTAACCCCCATCGGCAAAGTATCCGAAAATACTTTAAAAGCATTTTCCAGTGCAAAGCTTTCTACATCTGCAATCTTGGGTGTCAGTCCGGCAATTTCCAAAACTTCGGAACGTGCTTCGACATTTTCGATGCGGGTCGCGACCAGCAGCACATTGACCCGGTTCGGATTGGCAAGACGGTCTGGCAGAACTTCAAAATCCAGACTGGCTTCATCGAGAGGGAAAGGAATATATTGTTCCGCATCTTCACGAATCTGAACTTCACGTTCGTCATCCGACATATCTGCATCCATCTCAATGATCTTGGTGATTGCCATTGAAGTGGGAATTGCAAAAGCGGTCTGATTCGACTGGGTATTGCCCAAATTAATTGCGCGCCCAAGCGCATCAGCAACTGCTTCTGGATTTAAGACATTTTTTTCAACAACACTGTTTTCCGATAATGGGACCAAAGCATAACTCTCTACCCAATAACGGCCACTTTTTACAGAAAGTTCTAAAACCTTAACAGAAGTCGAACTAATATCGACTCCTATTAACCCCTTATTCGGTTTACGATATAACCTGCGCACAATATACTTCCTATTATTTTTTTGTCCCCAATTCAATCTAACTTACCAATTGGTCCAGCCTATAATTTTATATAGATACAATAACTGATCTAACAATATGGATATCGACAGGATATACTGACCGGTAATTAGTTCGCCATTAGCTCTTATTAAAACTTACTTGTTATGAAAAAGCTATCTTGTTCAGGCCTTGTTCATCCATTTTTTTTGATCATTATCATTATACTGATCTCAATTCCGATGGGTTTCTATGGCATGTATCTCTATATTGCCCCATCTTTGCCTGAAATGTCCACGCTTAAAAAGGCACCTTTATTAAAGCCTTTACAAGTATTTAGTTCAGATAATGAATTAATTGCCGAATATGGCGGCAAGCTTTCAGTTCCCGTGAAATATGAACAAATTCCGCAGGAGTTTATTCATGCGTTCCTCGCAGCGGAAGATTCCAGCTTTTTTGAGCATAGCGGCATCAGCTTTAAAAGCTTGGGACGTGCCCTCAGCGAGACCGTGACCGGTTCAGATGTCCAGACCGGTGGCTCGACTATTACCATGCAAGTGGCAAAAAATTATTACCTCAGTCCTGAACGGACGTTGAAACGTAAACTGACTGAAATTTTTCTGGCCCGTAAAATTGAGCAAAACCTAAGTAAAAAAGAAATTCTGACCCTGTATGTCAATAAAATCTTTCTTGGAAAAAATGCTTATGGTATCGCAGCGGCAGCTAAAATTTACTACAACAAGAGTCTAGAAGAACTTTCAAATGCACAGATGGCCATGATCGCCGGCCTGCCTAAAGCACCTTCCCGCTATAATCCGGTTGCTAATCCCAAGCGTGCTTTAGAGCGTCGTAACTGGATTTTGGGACGTATGCTGCAATTGGGCTATTTAAACCAGAGCCAGTATCAGCAGGCCATTGCTGAACCGATTAATCTGGACATGCCGGATCGCAGTACCCGCAATAAATTCCCTTATGTGGGTGAAATGGTACGTTCTGAGCTGGTACAAAACTTTGGTGAACAGGCGATCGATTCTGGTTATAGAGTCTATACCACCATTCATAGTGAACGTCAGACCTATGCCGAGCAAGCGGTACAAGAAGGCTTAGAAGCCTATGACCGTCGACACGGCTGGCGAGGAGCTGAAGCTCATGATCAACCCCTTGAAAATTTCCGCGCCTATGCCAATACCTATCCTGCGCAAGTAACCAAGGTAGGCACTTCCAGCTTTGAAGCACTCATGCAGGATGGGAGCAGCGTGACTGTTCCGTGGTCAGGCATGTCCTGGGCACGTCGCTTTCGTAACGTTAACAGTGTAGGCGGGGCACCCAGCAAAGCCTCCCAGATTGTTAAAGTCAAAGATATTGTCCGTTTAAGACCCAATGAAAATAAAACCTCTTGGTCACTGGTACAGATTCCCAAAGTACAAGGACAGCTGATTGCTATCAATCCAAATAATGGTGCAATTGAAGCTATTGTGGGCGGATATAATTTTTATCAGTCGAAATTTAACCGGGCCATCCAAGGCTGGCGTCAACCTGGGTCTACCATTAAGCCTTTTGTTTATGCACTGGCTTTAGAACGTGGCATGACGCCACATACCATGGTCAATGATGCACCTATTACCATTGGCAAATGGTCACCGCGTAACTCGGATGGCCGTTATCTGGGCATGATCCCGCTACGCCGTGCCCTTTATCTGTCACGCAATACAGTCTCGGTGCGCTTATTGCAGACGGTCGGGATTGAACGTACACGTCAGTTATTTATGGATTTTGGTTTACAGGACAGTCAGATTCCACGTAACTATACCATTGCCTTGGGCACCCCACAGGTTCTTCCAATTCAGATGGCCACCGGTTATGCCACCTTTGCTAATGGCGGTTACCGAATTCAGCCGCACTTTATTACCCGTATTGAAGATGCCTATGGCAACACCATCTTTGAAGCCAAGCCTGAATATGCGTGCATTTCATGTATTAATGAAAAAGAAGAACCCGTTCAAGTCACTGACCCCATTACCGCCGATGATGAAGCAATTGCAATCAACAATACGACCTTGGGCCAGAAACCAGAGACTCCGAAAATTTCAGATGAAGACAGCAATTATCGTCAAGCAGAACGTATTTTAAAATCCAGCTCTGCCTATGACATGGCCAATATTTTGCGTGATGTCATTCAGCATGGTACCGGTCGTGCCGCATTAAGAATTGGTCGTAGTGATATTGGAGGTAAAACCGGTACCACCAATGATGCTAAAGATGCCTGGTTTGCCGGCTTCAATGGCAAGCTGGTAACGGTTACCTGGGTCGGTTTTGACCAGCCGACGACTTTAGGTCGCCGTGAATATGGTGGTGTAGCAGCTTTACCGATCTGGACCGATTTTATGGGCAAGGCATTAAAAGGCCAACCGGAAGCCTGGGTACGTTTAGACCGTAATGCCAAGGCACCTGTAAATCGCAACAAGGTGGTTCAAGGTGAGGAGCCGCAAAATCATCCGGCTTCTCCACCTCTGGCGACAGCACTTTACCGCCCTGCTCCAGTTGTCGTGCCAAAACGTCAGCAAAATGATTTTGAGGATTTACCGGATCAGCCAACGCGCTTACCAGATAATGAATCTGTACCGCCAGAACAGCCGCTACAGCCGAACCGGGTAGACTCCCTGGAAAACCTAATCGAAGAAGTCCAGTAATCTCCTGTTATATAAAAATAAAAGCCCTCAGTTGAGGGCTTTTATATATCCAATTTTTATTTCTTCTGGAACAGGAAAATCTGGAACTGGGCCATCAGTTCAAACCGGTCATGTTGCTCCAGAGCCAGACGCCGTTCCGGTTTGGCTTTATAGGCATAAGGGGTCATGGCAATCAGGTTTTTTAAATCAGCTTGGGGCAAAATCATTGGTGCGTCAATTACCTGCTCACGAACCAGATCAAATTCATCTTGCAGTTGCTCAACAAACTTTTGTGGCTCATGTGGTTTGACTTCTTCAAACAGTGCTTCACGCATAGCATATAAATGTTGTGGTGCCGGGGTCACCACCATCAGATAGGATTTTGGCTTTAATACCCGCAGGATTTCCTGTTTTGGAATCGGACTGAATAAACTGGTACAGAGATCAATCGATTCATCCAATACTGGCAAGGTTGCCCCGGTTCCCACCACCCAAGTAATGTCTTTATTCAGTCTGGCAGCCACCTGAACTGCATTCTTGGCAATATCGACCCCCACACATTGCAGCACTTCAGCCTGCATGGCATTGGTGTAATAGCCTTCGCCACAGCCGATATCCAGCAGGTTTTCAATCCGTAAATCTCGGATTTTCTCGACCACAGCCTGCTGTAGAGGCGCATAATGACCTGCACTCAGGAATGCACGGCGTGCCTGAACCGATTCAGGTGTATCACCCGGATTTTTACTATGCTTATGCTGAACTACATGCAGATTCACATAACCTTGTTTGGCCACATCGTAGCTATGATGATTCTCACATCGCCATGTTCTTTCATTTAAGCTCAACTGCTGGCGACAGACTGGGCACATGAGTAAATTCATCATTTTCTCCAAAACAAAAAAGCCGGCATGCGCCGACTTTTTCTCATGCATTTCTTAACGCAATTTTAAGGTCATTAGACCCAAAACTACCAGCATAATCGTAATAATCCAGAAACGGATCACCACCTGGGTTTCACGCCAGCCTTTCTTTTCATAATGATGATGTAGCGGCGCCATCAGAAATACGCGTTTATTACGCATTCTTAATGAACCGATTTGCAGGAATACTGAAATCGCCTCAACCAGAAATACACCCGCCATAATCGCAAACACGATTTCCTGACGAACCATGACAGCAATGGTACCCAGCATCGCACCGAGGGATAAGGCTCCAACATCTCCCATAAATACCTGGGCCGGATGGGCGTTATACCAGAGAAATGCCAGACCGGCACCGATCATCGCTGCACAGATCACCACCAGTTCAGACGAATATTTCACATAAGGAATATGCAGGTAATTGGCAAAACGCACATCACCCGCGAGGTAAGCGAATACGCCCAAACCTGCAGCCACCAGTACAATCGGCATGATCGCCAGACCATCCAGACCGTCGGTCAGGTTCACTGCATTGGATGCCCCATTAATCACGAAGTACGTGAAAATAATGAAGCCAATACCCAATGGAATGACCGACAAAGGAATGGTTAGATCCTTAAAGAATGGAATTAGCAAATCCAGCATATTCGCGGTATGTACCGGATTGGTTTGTTGCTGTGCAATCACATACAAGGCAATACCAGCACCCAACGAACCCACTGAAGTCCAGAAGAATTTTTTCTTCGCAGGCAAACCGGCATTGTCTTTATAACGGATCTTGATCCAGTCATCAGCCCAGCCCACGGCACCAAAAATTACCATCACCGCCAGCACAATCCAGACATAAGGATTAGACAGATCTGCCCAGAGCAAAGTCGAAATCCCGATGGATAATAGGATCAGCACCCCACCCATGGTCGGTGTGCCCATTTTCTTGGCATGATTTTCAGGAGCAAACGAACTGACCGCCTGACCATATTTCAGCGCCTGCAGTTTGCGGATCATGATCGGACCCAAGACCAAACCAATGGTCATTGCCGTCAAGACACTCAGCAGAGCACGTAAAGTTAAATAACGAACTACCTGAAACGTGCTATCAAAGCCCGCCAGATGGTCAAATAGCCATAACAGCATTTAGAGTTTCTCCATCAATGCAGCCATCAATGTTTCCATATGGGTATAACGCGACCCTTTGAACAGCAAAGATATCGGCTGGGGATGATGTGTTTCAATCAAATCAATTAAAAACGGTAAGGCCTGCTCCTGATTCAGGAAAGCCTGCATTTTCTTACCATATTGCGTACTACGGGCACCTTCTTGTGCGGCAGGAGCGAATTCACCCACAGCCACCACAAAATTAATACCTTTTACCGAGACCAGATCCCGACCGAGCTTGTAATGCTCGATTGCGGCAGATGAACCGAGTTCACCAATATCGCCGGTCACCATCACCCGGATGCCTTGCTGCTGTGCTAACACTTCAGCCGCCGCTCGCATTGAGCCCGGATTGGCATTGTAGGTGTCATCAATAAATAAAAATTCTTTGTGCGGAATAAAGTTCAGACGGCCTTTAGCACCGACTGCCTGTTCCAGGCCAGCCACGATATCATCAAGATTAATACCAATCGCCAAGGCAAATGCAGCGGCAGCTGTGGCATTCTCGACATTATGCTCGCCGGCAAATGGTAACTGAACTGTTTTCGAGCCTTGTGGCGTATTCAGTGTGAAGCTTGAAGATTGAGCTTCAAGCACCATATCGCTGGCATAGACTTCACCACCCGTACCAAAACTTAAGCTTTTTTCAGTTCTTACTGCGGCACGAATGGCTTCAGCAAAATCATCGGCAGCAGGAATAATCGAAGTCTCAGAGATATGCGCATAAATTTCGGATTTTGCACGGCAAATTCCGTCACGGCCGCCAAATTCACCCAAGTGTGCCGTGCCAATATTAATAATTCCGGCTACATGCGGCTGCACCATGTTTGAAGTGTAATCAATTTCACCCTGATGACTTGCACCGAGTTCCATCACCGCATATTGATGTTCAGAACGCAGCTCCAGCAACATTACTGGCACGCCAAGGTCATTATTCAAATTACCACGCGTCACCAAGGTCGGCGCAAGACGCGACAGGATGCTCCCCAGCATTTCTTTAGTCGTGGTTTTACCACTGCTGCCGGTCAAGGCAATCACTTTGAGCTGAGGATTCTGCTGACGGCGATAAGCCCCCAACAATCCCAATGCCAGACGGGTATCTTCTACCACCAGTTGGCAAATATCAGCATCCACTGGACGGCTGACAATGGCAATGTCACAACCTTGAGCCGCCACTTGCGCAATAAAGTCATGCGCGTCAAAACGCTCGCCTTTCAGCGCCAGAAAAGCATCACCTGCTTCTGCATCACGTGAATCGGTCAAAATCCGTTTGATCTGGCCTGCAGGCTTTTTATCATTCAGCCAGTAGCCTTGGGTGGCCTGCTGTAATTGTTCTATACTCCACGGCTCCAGCGCCGCAGTACTTGTTGTTGAGGTATGCATATCTGAATCCTAATGCGCTGAATAGGCAGTATCTGTGTTGCAATGCTGGCCATCAATCGCAGCCTGCACTTCGACCACGTCATCAAACCAGTGACGTACGCCATCAATTTCCTGATAATTTTCGTGCCCTTTTCCTGCAATCACCACAATATCACCCGCCTGCGCCTGTTTAACGGCAAACTTGATTGCTTCACGACGGTCATGAATTTCATGATAGATTTTGCCGGAAAAATCGATGCTATTTTTCATATCCGCAAAAATTTGTGCCGGATCTTCGGTCCGCGGGTTATCAGAAGTGAGAACTGCGATATCGGAACCCTCTAATGCAGCTTGGGTCATCAGTGGACGTTTACCGCGATCACGGTCGCCGCCACAGCCGAAGACTGCCCAGAGATTTTGTGAGACATGCCGTTTCAAGGTCACCAGAACCTGAGTCAGGGCATCCGGGGTATGGGCATAATCCACCACAAACAGACGTTCGCCATCACGCAGCACCTGCATCCGACCGGGCGCACCTTTGAGCTGGGGCACAGTTGCAATCAAACTTTCCAAGTCAAATCCGGCCTGTTCCACCATGATCAGACTAGCGACCAGATTTTCAATATTGAAATGACCCAGCAGTGGACTGTTAACCATATATTCAGCAGAAGCAGTTTCTAGTTTAAAGGTCGCACCTGAAATGCTGTACTGAATATCCTGAACCTGATAATCCGCTTTTTGCTTGGTGGAATAAGTCAAAATTTTAGGCTGTGCCGGATTATTTTTCGCGGCATCCAGCATGATCTGTGCATGTTCATCATCGATATTGATAACAGCCACTTTTAAAGATTCAAACCGGAATAAACCAGACTTTGCTTCTGCATAAGCTTGCAGCGTTCCATGATAATCCAGATGGTCACGACTCAAATTGCTGTAGCCTGCAATCTCGATATCACAACCATTCAAGCGGCCTTGTTCCAGACCATGCGAACTGGCTTCAATCGAGGCAAACTCCGCACCGGCCTGCGCATAGCCATGCAAGGCATTTTGCAGTTGCAAGGCATCCAGGGTGGTATGCGAAGATGCTTCCAGATTTGGCAAAATCCCGTTACCCGTGGTACCCATCACTGCACAGGCTTTACCTTGCAGCATGATGAATTCAGCCACCAAGCGAGAAATCGTGGTTTTACCATTGGTGCCGGTAACTGCCAGAATTCGAGCAGCTTGAACAGGTTGAGTCGCTTGCAAATACTGCTTTTGCCACTGCCCCATCAGATAACGCACATCTGCCACTACCAGATTTGGAGATACCTCCAGCTCAGTTTCTGAAATCACGGCCAATGCACCCTGATCCAAAGCTTTCTGGGCAAATTGAGCAGTTTTTTTTGGTTGTGACAGGCTGGTCAGGGCAATAAAAATCTGTCCCGGTTTGACTTTACGACTATCCAGCTCGAAGCCCTGAAAGGATTTCTTCATCCAGTCAGCGACCTCATGAGAGGTGTAGATATCTTGAAATGTAATAGACATTGATCACCTATTTACTGGACTTTGGGAGTTTCTAAAGGTTTGTCCAAAGGGACATTCAGGAGACGCAGAGATTCCTGCATCACGCGGGCAAAGACTGGTGCAGATACGGTACCCCCATAGTAGGTACCCTGTGGGTTTTCTACCACTACCACCATGGCGATCCGTGGATCACTGACGGGTGCTACACCGGCAAATAAAGCCCGGTATTCATTGGTCGAATAACCTTTACGGTCAGCACGCAGCTTATGTGCAGTACCGGTTTTACCTGCCACGCGATAGCCTGGAATGGTGGCGCGAGTCGCCGTACCACCTGGCAAGGTTGCGGTTTCCATCATCATCAGCACCTGATCGGCAATATTGGCATCGATCATCTGTTCACCCTGCGGCTGTTCTTCCAGCTTATACAGACTTAGCGGCATTTTTACGCCTTTATTGGCCAGCATGGCATAGGCATCAGCCAGCTGAAGTACCGTTGCATTCAGACCATAACCATAGGACATGGTCGCCACTTCTGACACATTCCATTTGCTAGGAGGCAGAATCAGACCGGCACTTTCACCCGGAAATTTCACCGCTGACCGCTGACCAAAACCCAAACGTTTATAGAAGGTCGGCAAGGTTTCATACGGCAGCGACAAGGCCAGTTTAGCCACACCAACGTTAGATGATTTCTGGATAATACCACCTAGGGTCAACTGACCATAATTATGGGTATCACGAATGGTATGATTACCTACCCGCATACTGCCTGGTGTGGTATTCACCACTGAATTCGCTGTATATTTGCCACTTTCCAGCGCCATTGCCACGGTTAGCGGCTTCATGGTCGAACCCGGTTCGAAGGAATCGACCGCCCCGCGGTTACGCATGGCATCCTTGTTAAGCAGGCTGTTTTTGTCATTTGGGTTATACGATGGCCATGAAGACAGCGCCAGAATTTCACCGGTTTTGACATCTACAGCAATCGCAGTCGCCGAACGGGCATTGTTGGCAACTCCGGCCGCAGTCAGCTCACGGTACATGATATATTGCAGACGCGAGTCGATACTTAAGGTAATATTTTCGCCCGGTTCAACTTCTTTAATCACTTCCGGTTCTTTAACCCGGTTGCCTTTCTTATCTCGAATGATCTGCTGCTCGCCATCCTTACCAGAAAGACGGGCATTCAGCTGCATTTCCAGACCTTCAATCCCTATGCCCTCACTATTGGTCAGGCCAATAATCTGAGAGTTCGGCTGCGGCTGCGGATAATAGCGCTTATAGTTTTTCTCGGTATATACGCCCTGAAAATTACGCTTCATGATCAGTTCGGCCTGTTGTGGCGGAACTTCTTTTTTCAGGATCAGATAACGTGAACGCGGACGTTCTTGCATTTTTTTGCGCAGTTCTGCCCGATCCATACCGACTGCATCAGCCAGCTCATCCAGATTCAGGTTTTTATCCGGCAACTGACGTTTGAGTTTGCGGCTATTCGGTTCTTTTTCCAGCGCCAGCATGGTTTCATCATAGAGCTTTTTATTGTCAAAATAATCACGTGGATCAATCACAATTTTCATGATCGGGGTACTAATCGCTAATGGAATCCCATTACGATCATAAATCACGCCACGCATCGCCTTGATGGTATTGGTTCTTAAAATATTGGCATTGGCTTTATTCTGCAAAAAATCTTTATTAATAATCTGCACATAGAAGGCACGGCAAATCAGTGTCACGAAACACAGCAACACCACCGCCCACATGATGTAAAAACGATTGATATAAACATTTGAGGCATTTTTGTCGGTGACCGATTGTTTTTTACGTACCGGTTGCTTCTTTCTCTTGTCTACCATGTCCGAACGCTAGCCTTATTTTTTCTCATCTGAAGTTTGTGGTAAGGAAATCACCACACTCTGTGAAACTGGAGGGGAATACATACGCAACTGTGTCACTGCACGCGTACCGATCTGTGCCGTCGCGCCAAAAGTTTGCTGTTCAATCAGCAAACGGCCCCACTCCGCATTGAGATCATCGCGCTCACGCAGATAAGTACTTAGCTTTCTGTTGTCCTGACGGTATTCAAACACCTGAAATACCACAAATACTGCACTGACAAAGACCATCAGTATCAGCATGAGATAAATTGCAACTTTTTTCAGCCACAATTTTTCTGTTTTTTTATCAACCACTTCCGTTTTCATGATCTGCCTATTAAGCTAAACGTTCTGCTACCCGGAGCCATGCGCTACGTGAACGGGAATTGGCTTTAACCTCCTCCTCACTGGCTTTAACACGAGCAACTTTCTTCAAACGTCGCGTATCTTTCTGTTGTTGTGGCATTCCCCAGCCTGAATCCTCTTCAAGCGTTGACTCTTTTTGAATAAATTGTTTAATCAAGCGGTCTTCCAGTGAATGGAAACTAATCACCGCCAAACGCCCTTGCGGCTTCAAGATTTCTACCGCCTGAGGCAAGAAGATTTCAATATCTTCTAATTCCTTATTAATAGCAATACGAATCGCTTGGAAAGTACGGGTCGCAGCATGCTTGTTTTTTTCCCATTTCGGGTGCGCTACTTTTACGATCTCGGCCAGCTTGGCCGTGGTATCAATATATCCGGCAGCCTTAATAGCCTTGGCAATACGGCGACTATAACGCTCTTCACCATATTTAAAAATGATATTCGCCAGTGCTTCTTCTTCAATCTGGGTCAGCCATTCTGCTGCCGTTGGACCTTGCGAGTTGTCCATACGCATATCCAGCGGGCCATCTTTCATAAAACTGAAGCCACGTTCAGCCTGATCCAGCTGTGGTGAAGAAACACCCAGATCCGCCATTACCCCATCAACTTGTTCAATACCCAGTTCAGCCAATGCCTCTTTCAGATCAGCAAAGCTGGCATGGATAATTTTAAAACGTGGATCTTCTTGTTCGAGTTCGGCTGCCACCGCCAGTGCCTGTGGATCTTTATCAAAGGCATAAACACGTGCATGTTCATCTAATTTAGACAGCAATAAACGCGTATGTCCGCCCCGGCCAAAGGTTCCATCCACATAAGTTCCCGTATTGCGACCCGCCAACAAGGCATCAATCGTTTCGTGAAGTAATACAGAAATATGTGACATAAAAACTCAATCAGTAGGGGGAAAAATTTAACTGCACATTATCACCCTGTTTGAGCAAAGCTCCAAACGACTTTTTGTAGATAAATATTACTTTCCATAGAGAAAACCGTTTTAGCATTTTCTGCCACAAAAAAAGCCTCCAGTTCAGGAGGCTTTTTTTATCAGCAAGATGACTTCGCAGATCAATTAACGCTTGCTGTTATAAATCTGGTCGAAAATTGCACCATTGGCAAAATGGGTTTTCTGTGCATTGGCCCAACCACCAAAGACCTCATCAATCGTAAAGGTTTTGATTTTCGGGAACTGTGCCGAATATTTGGCCAATACTTTTTCATTACGTGGACGATAGAAATGCTTAGCAGCCATTTCCTGACCCAATGGTGAATACAGGTAATTGATATAACCGGTTGCTAACCATTTATTGCCATTTTTATCTACGGTACGATCCACAATCGCTACTGAGGGTTCAGTCAAAATCGTAATCGATGGATAAACGATATCAAACTTGTCTTTACCCAAGGTTTTTTGCGTGACCAAGGCTTCATTTTCCCAGGTCAGTAATACATCGCCAATACCACGCTCAGCAAAGGTGGTCATTGAAGCCCGTGCAGCAGAATCCATTACTTTGACGTTCTTATAAAGCTTGCCAACAAAATCCTGCGCCTTGGCTTTGTTACCACCCGGCTGTTTCTCGGCATAACCCCATGCAGACAGATACACCCAACGCGGTAAGCCACCGGTTTTCGGGTTCGGGGTAATAATTTGCACCCCTGGCTTGGTCAAATCTTTCCAGTCCTTGATGCCTTTCGGGTTGCCCTTGCGGACCATGAATACGATCGTTGAGGTATAAGGTGCCGAGTTATGAGGAAATTCCTTTTGCCAGCCTGGCTGAATCTGACCAGATTTCACAATTTCTTCAATGTCATTGGCCAGCGCCAAAGTCACCACATCACCTTTCAAACCATCGACCACAGAACGTGCCTGTTTGCCCGAACCGCCATGTGACTGCTTGAAATTCACATCCAGACCAGTCCGGTTTTTCCAGTAAGCGCCGAATGATTTGTTAAATTCGTCGTAGAACTCGCGTGTGGCATCATAAGACACATTCAAAAATTGACGGTCTGCGGCTTGAGCGGCAGTTGCAGTCATGCCTAAACCGACCACCAATAAGGCAGCACTAAATAACGATTTGAGTTGAGTTTTCATAGAAACAGGGAGTTTATCTTCATTGGTTATAACTATATGAAATAAAATCATTTATCGCAATTCACCCGCTGCTGGTGCAACACGATAGAATAAAAGGTTTTTCTTGATTAGTATTTTGTTTTTAAAAGAAAAAGTTAATTATTATTCTACTTATCTCTAATATATAGAATTTTATGCATTAGATATAAAGAAAATGGATAATAACTTGCACCATTTTCTTTATCTCATTCTAAACCGCTGTTTAGCTATCTTTTTTCATTATAAATCTGATCATAAATCGCCCCATTGATAAAATGCGTTTTTTGCGCTCTGGCCCAGCCACCAAAGACTTTATCAATGGTGAAGGTCTGGATGTTCGGGAATTGGGCTGAATATTTGGCAGCGACTTTGGCGTCCCGCGGACGGAAGAAATATTTCGCAGCCAGCTCCTGCCCTTTCGGTGAATATAAATAGTTCAAATAGCCTTTTGCCAGATGGGTCGTGCCATTTTTATTCACGTTTTTATCGACAATTGCCACCGATGGCTCGGCCAGAATTGAAATCGATGGATAGACGATGTCGTACTTGTCTTTACCCAAGCCTTGTGTCGCCAGCAAGGCTTCATTTTCCCAGGATAAAAGCACATCCCCGATACCGCGCTCGGCAAAAGTTGTCAGCGAACCACGCGCACCGGAGTCGAGTACTTTGACATTGCTATAGAGCTTTTTCACCAGCTCTTTGGCCTTAGTATCATTACCGCTAGGTTGTTTCAGTGCATAACCCCAAGCAGACAGGTAGATCCAGCGCGGTGCACCCCCAGTTTTGGGATTTGGGGTAATAATTTCTACGCCCGGTTTGGTCAGATCATTCCAGTCTTTAATTTGCTTTGGATTACCTTTACGTACTAGAAATACGATCGTAGAAGTATAAGGCGCCGAATTGCTCGGAAACTCTTTTTGCCAGCCTTTCTCGATTAAACTCGCTTTGACAATTTCTTCGATATCATTGGCCAATGCCAAGGTCACCACATCGGCCTGCAAACCGTCGACCACTGAACGTGCCTGCTTGCCTGAACCACCATGTGACTGCTTAAAATTAACCGTCTGTCCGGTTTTCTGCTTCCAGAACTTGCCAAATTCTTCGTTATACTCCTGATAAAATTCCCGGGTCGGGTCATAAGACACATTCAGGAAATCTTTGGCGATGGAATTCTGTACTGCTGTTCCTGCTATAATTGTCAAGATTGCTGATGCTATTATTCTTTTCATCATATGTAACTCATTGTTTATATGATCTGCACTATACAAATCAAAAATAAACCTAACAATCATATGCTTATAATAATATTTATAATCTATTTCTGATTTTGAGATATCTCCTAACAATTAAATCCGGATACATATTTCGCCATAAAATTAATCTTCTGCTACAATATAAGACAGTTCTTCACGTTGTCTTCACAGTTTTCTGTTAAAAATAGGCCACTAAAACAGGAAATTACGTTTTTTAGTAATTTTCCACAGAGTTATATAATTTCTTTTGTAAAAAATGTGACTTGGTTCTACTTCTTTATGAACAACTGTGATTAAATTGTAGACAGAGTATTAAAAAAAACATTTTTAACAAAATAAAACCAACCAGAAGTAAGGAGGAAGTTTGGATATGAAATTTAAATTGTTCACAACCAGCATCCTAAGCCTGATTATGTTGTTTTCGATTCAGCTCGGTCATGCCGTGGTTGTGAAGGCAGACTTGCCGAAAACAGTAGTAAGCACCGCTGAAAACAAGTCATCGCCGATTGAAAAAGCGATTCAGCAACAAAAAAGCGAAAAAACGCTCCATACAGAAGATAATTTAAAAGTCTTAACTGCTCTTAAAATTGCACCATCGCAAAATTTCTTGGCAGCACAGAATTATCGTTTTACCCGCTTCGTACAAAGTATTTTTTCGAGCGATCACTCTTAATCAGTACCAAAAGAGCTGAATACGTACAGATTTAAAAGCCACATTACTCAATGTTGAATAAAGCATTAAGTGATGTGGCTTTTTCGCTATAATAGTTACAATTTTATATTCAAGATTAGATCCGGCTATGACTGTTCGTACTCGTATTGCACCTTCTCCTACTGGTTTTCCGCATGTAGGGACTGCCTATATCGCCCTGTTTAACTTATGTTTTGCTAAACAGCACGGTGGTGAATTCATTCTTCGTATCGAAGATACCGACCAACTCCGCTCAACGCCTGAATCTGAGAAAATGATCCTGGATTCATTGCGCTGGTTGGGCTTAAACTGGTCAGAAGGTCCTGATGTAGGTGGTCCACATGCGCCTTACCGTCAGTCCGAACGTATGGATATCTATAAGCAATATGCACTTGAACTGGTAGAAAAAGGACATGCTTTCTACTGTTTCGCAACTGCAGAAGAACTCGATCAGATGCGTTCAGAACAGCAGGCACGTGGTGAAACGCCTCGTTATGACGGTCGCGGTCTACAACTTTCACAAGAAGAAGTTGAGCGCCGTTTGGCCGCTGGCGAACCACATGTGATTCGCATGAAAGTCCCAACTGAAGGCGTATGTAAATTTAATGACATGCTGCGTGGCGAAGTGGAAATTCCATGGGCGCAAGTAGACATGCAGATTCTGCTGAAAACCGATGGCCTCCCAACCTACCACTTAGCAAATGTGGTGGATGACCATTTAATGCAAATCACCCACGTGATTCGTGGTGAAGAATGGATTCCATCTGCACCGAAACATCAGCTTCTTTACCAATATTTCGGCTGGGAAATGCCTGTGCTGTGCCACATGCCACTTTTACGTAACCCGGATAAATCTAAATTATCTAAACGTAAGAACCCAACATCAATCAACTACTACAAAGATATCGGCGTACTGCCTGAAGCCCTGTTGAACTACTTGGGTCGTATGGGTTGGTCAATGCCAGATGAACGTGAAAAATTCACTTTGGCAGAAATGATTGAGCATTTTGATATTAAACGTGTCTCTTTGGGCGGCCCAATCTTTGATGTAGAGAAATTGAACTGGTTAAATGGTCAATGGATCAAGGCACTCAGCCCGGCTGAATTACTTGACACCTTATTGGCCTGGAAAGCAGACCGCGCAAAACTGGAAGAAATTGCAGCTGCGATTCAACCGCGTATTAACCTGCTGTCTGAAGCGGTGAACTGGTCGGCACATTACTTCAACCACCTCCCGACCCTGAGCAAAGAACAGTTTGTAAGCAAAAAACTGTCTGAAGAGCAAGTGCGTCAAAGCCTGCAATTTGCGATCTGGCGTCTGGAAAGTCTGTTCACCTGGAACAATGACACAGTGAGCCAGACCTTGATGGACTTGGCTGCACAAATGGAAATCAAGTTACGTGACTTCATGCCTGCGTTCTTTATTGCCATTGCCGGTTCGACAGCCTCTACCCCAGTCATGCAGACGATGGTCACCATTGGTCCGGATTTAACCTTTGCACGTTTACGTCATGCACTGGAAATTGTCGGCGGCCCGAGCAAAAAAGAGCTAAAAGTCTGGGAAAAGCTCAATGAAAGCTTAAAATTGCCGAAAAATGAAGCAGTTGATCAAGCTTAATTAATTTTTTTATTGACGTGTGAGTATGATATCCCTAATATAGCGCTCACACAGGCTGGGGTCATAGCTCAGTTGGTAGAGCGCTACAATGGCATTGTAGAGGTCAGGAGTTCGATCCTCCTTGACTCCACCAAATCAAGTCTTGCTTTAGCTGTGTAATTTGCCTCAATTGTCCCTATCGTCTAGAGGCCTAGGACATCGCCCTTTCACGGCGGTAACCGGGGTTCGAATCCCCGTAGGGACGCCATATTCAAGATGACCATAATAAATTATGGTCATCTTATAAAAAACCCAAGCATTGCGACTTGGGTTTTTTATTGCCTGTATATTTTATGTTGGGCAATATTTCGGTTTCTTCGCATCTTCCGATAAAATAATCAGTAATTTAGAATTTTGGAGTTGTAATGCAATATCGTTGCCCTAAGTGTCAAAGCCCGAAAATCATGCCGGTGGCCCAGCCAGGTCAAGCAGCTCCACGTCCAGTGGTTCCTAAAAGCCTAATGTTTCTGGTACCCGCCCTGTTCCTGTTGTTATTGCTAGTGATTATTAGCATTGCGATGTGGGTTTTTGGCGATGGTGCAGGTACGACTTTACAGACTGCAACTGTGATCGTTTTTATTCTTTCTTTGATCGCAGGTTTTATGTTCTATAAGGACTTACCTGATTTTAAAATTTCAATGCAGGCATTTATGCAAACACAAAAGAAATGGAAATGCCGTGAATGCAACCATGAATGGGAAGTCTAATTTACCCTTCAGCATGCAATAAGTATAAAAAAAACCAGCCCTGAGGCTGGTTTTTTATTTACAAAATTTAGGGTTATTAAGCACCAATTTTGCGATATTTTTGACGCTTCGTTACTAAGTCATCACCATCACGTTTACGGCGATATGCTTCGAATTCAGCATAGTTACCGGTGAAGAATTCAGGTGTTTCACCTTCGAATGACAAGATATGTGTTGCAATACGATCCAGGAACCAACGGTCATGCGAGATCACCATGACTGTACCCGGGAATACAAGAATTGCATCCTCAAGTGCACGTAAAGTTTCGATATCCAAGTCGTTTGATGGTTCATCCAGCAAGATCACGTTAGCGCCCATTTGCAGGATTTTCGCAAGTTGTAAACGGTTACGCTCACCACCAGACAATTGACCTACGCGTTTTTGCTGATCCTGACCTTTAAAGTTAAAACGACCGATATATGCACGTGATGCGATTTCGTATTCGCCAATCTTCAAGATATCCAAACCACCAGACACTTCTTCCCAGACGGTTTTGTTGTTATCTAAGGTGTCACGGATCTGACCCACATACGCCACTTTCACTGACTCACCCAGCGTTACCGTACCGGTATCAGGTTGCAGTTCGCCCGTCATCATACGGAACAGTGTGGTTTTACCTGCACCGTTTTCACCCACGATACCCACAATTGCGGCAGGTGGTACCGTGAATGTTAAATCTTTGTACAGTAAACGATCACCAAACGATTTGCTGATGCCTTCAACTTCTACAACCTTGTTGCCCAGACGTGGACCAGGTGGAATGTAGATTTCAGAAGTTTCGTTACGCTGCTGGAATTCGCGTGAGTTAAGCTCTTCAAAACGCTCCATACGCGCTTTGTTTTTCTTTTGCTGGCCTTTGGCATTTGAACGAACCCATTCAAGTTCTTTTTTCAACGCCTTAGCAAAAGATTCTTCCTGCTTGTTCTCTTGCTCTAAACGGGCATTTTTCTGCTCAAGCCAAGAAGAATAGTTACCTTGATATGGAATACCCATGCCACGGTCAAGCTCAAGAATCCATTCAGCTACGTTATCCAGGAAGTAACGGTCATGCGTAATGGCTACGATGGTACCCGGGAAGTCTTTCAGGAAACGTTCCAACCAAGCCACAGATGAAGCATCCAAGTGGTTCGTCGGTTCGTCTAGAAGTAACATGTCCGGCTTAGACAGAAGTAAACGGCACAGTGCCACACGACGGCGTTCACCACCTGAAAGCTTAGATACATCTGCATCCCAAGCTGGCAGGTTCAATGCCGCAGCAGCCTGATCCATCTGGTTCGCAAGGTTATGCGCATCCCAGGTCTGGATAATTGCTTCAAGCTTTTCTTGTTCTTTCGCAAGTGCATCGAAATCCGCATCTTCTGCTGCATATTCAGCAAAGACTTCATCCAGACGCGCTAAAGCATCAAGCGGTTCACGTAAACCATCTTCGACATTTCCACGAACGTCTTTGGTTTCATCTAAAGGTGGTTCTTGCTCAAGATAACCGATTTTAATACCCGGCTGTGCACGCGCTTCACCAGAGAAATCTTTATCTACGCCCGCCATAATACGAAGCAAGGTAGATTTACCTGCACCGTTTAAACCAAGCACACCAATTTTAGCGCCTGGGAAAAATGATAAGGAGATGTCTTTCAGGATTTCGCGCTTAGGCGGAACCATCTTCGACACTCGGTTCATCGTGTAAATATATTGGGCCACGTAGGACTCCTCAACTGAAAAACCAAATAGGGTTAGAACAACGACCCCAGCTCAAAAATGAGCGAAAAAATAATCGGCTATTATACGCAGAAAGCAGCAAAAACATAAGCCATTGCCATGAACTTGCATGCATTGTTACAAGTTTATTGCTGATGTTTTTTTAAACAACCATTTTCAGTAAAATAACCGGATTAAATCCAGACTGGTATATGAATATTTCATATATTCATTTCAATAAAATTGCACTTTTACTTATATGTAAAAATGCTACACTCAAGCCATAAGCTTAAACAAGAAGATCAAACAGAATGAGTTATAAAGCAGAAACTTTAGCGATTCACGCAGGCTATACCCCCGAAGCAACCACTAAAGCAGTGGCTGTACCAATTTATCAAACCACATCTTATGCCTTTGACAATACACAACATGGGGCCGATTTGTTTGATTTAAAGGTACAGGGAAATATCTATACCCGGATTATGAACCCGACCACTGCAGTACTTGAACAACGTGTAGCAGCGCTTGAGGGTGGAATTGGTGCACTGGCTTTGGCCTCTGGCATGGCTGCGATTACCTATGCAATTCAGACCATTGCTGAAGCTGGGGACAATATTGCTTCGGTATCGACGCTTTACGGAGGTACCTATAATCTTTTTGCGCACACCCTGCCCAAACAAGGTATTGAAGTCCGTTTCTTTGATTATGAAAAACCGGAAAGTCTGCATGACCTGATTGATGAAAAAACCAAACTGGTTTTTGTGGAATCAATTGGTAACCCACTGGGTAATATTATTGATCTGGAAGAAATCTCTAAAATTGCGCACGAATATGGCGTGCCGGTCATTGTCGACAATACTGTTGCCACCCCAGTACTTCAAAAATCTTTCGATTTCGGTGCAGATATTATCGTGCATTCCCTGACCAAATATATCGGTGGTCATGGCAATTCCATTGGCGGCATCATTGTGGATAGCGGCAAATTCCCGTGGGGTAAATATCCTGAACGCTTCCCTGCCCTCAATACACCAGATCCAAGTTACCACGGCGTGAACTATGTTGAAGTTTTGGGGGAAGCAGCATATATCGCACGTGCGCGTGTAGTGCCGCTGCGTAATACCGGCGCTGCGATTAGTCCACAAAATGTGTTTCTGATTCTGCAAGGTCTGGAAACCTTAAGCCTGCGAATGGAACGTCATACCGAAAACGCACTGAAAGTCGCTGAATATCTGCAAAAACATCCTAAAGTGAAATGGGTCAATTACGCTGGCCTGAAAGATCATCCACAGCATGCCTTGGCACAGAAATATGTGAAAGGTAAACCGTCTGCCATTCTGACTTTCGGAGTACAGCATGGCCTTGAAGGGGGCACACGTTTTATTGATGCCCTGCAACTGTTCACCCGTCTGGTCAATATCGGTGATGCCAAAAGTCTGGCCTGTCATCCTGCCACCACCACCCATCGTCAGCTGAATGCTGAAGAACTGAAATCTGCCGGTGTCAGTGAAGATATGGTACGACTTTCCATTGGAATTGAGCATATTGACGACCTGATTGCCGATCTGGAACAGGCATTGGCCGCCGTTTAAAGCAGTGCTTAGAACTGACCCGAAACCTCATCATTTCTGATGAGGTTTTTTATTTATTTTCTAAAACAGCCACTTGCTTTGCTTTTTATTTTCATGATAAAAGTTAAATGAAATAGCGAACACAAATAGAGCAATTACTCTAATTTTTATTTTAATTTCAATAATTTAATGTATAGATTTTCCTGAAGAATTAGTTATCATATCCATACTCACCTTCGCTCTCGTCTTCTGTTAGAGCGCCATAGACCTTTAATAAAAATAATTTGAACGCAGACTTCAAATTAGGGATAACAAACGTGAAAACTAGACTACTCAAACAACTGGAAAAGTGTGTTGCAGGTAAAACCGTGCTGATTACTGGTGCATCCAGCGGTATTGGCCTAACCACAGCACATCAATTGGCCGATGCAGGTGCCCATGTTTTACTGGTAGCCCGTACTCAAGAAACCCTAGAACAAGTAAAATCAGAAATTGAAGCAAAAGGCGGTAAAGCCTCGATATTTCCATGTGATTTAAACAATATGGAAGCGATTGACGAAGTCTCCAAGCAGATCATTGCTTCAGTCGACCATATTGATATCCTGATTAATAATGCGGGTCGTTCGATTCGCCGTGCCGTACATGAATCGGTAGATCGTTTCCATGATTTCGAACGTACCATGCAGCTGAATTATTTTGGTGCGGTGCGTCTGGTCATGAATATCCTGCCACAAATGATGATTCGCCGCGCGGGTCATATCATCAATATCAGTTCAATTGGCGTGTTGGCCAATGCGACCCGCTTTTCAGCCTATGTAGCATCAAAAGCTGCGCTGGATGCCTTTAGCCGCTGCCTGTCTGCTGAAGTACATGCGCATAAAATTGCAATCACCTCGGTTTATATGCCTTTAGTGCGTACCCCGATGATTGCACCGACCAAAATCTATAAATATGTTCCAACGCTTTCTCCAGAACAGGCAGCCGACCTGATTGCCTATGCAATCATGAAGCGCCCGAAGAAAGTCGCGACCGGTTTGGGCCGTCTGGCATCCATTACCTATTCCATTGCGCCAGATATCAACAATGTCTTGATGTCCATTGGTTTCAACCTGTTCCCAAGTTCAAGTGCATCTGTGGGCCAACCACAAAAATTGAACTTGGTGCAGAAAGCATATGCGCGTCTGTTCCCGGGCGAACACTGGTAATTTTTCATACGGATAATTGAATCGCAATACGAGCCGCCAACTAGGCGGCTTTTCTCTGTCTCATTTTTGCAAGATCTGAAATAAAGTGGACGGATTTAAAAAACCACGACACAGCCTGTCCTGATCAACACAGATTTTTGCCGCAAATGCTGCGAGATCACGTACACTATCAGCGGATATTTCCTATCCGTATTTTTATATTTTGATTGAAATGATGGAAACCCTTATGAACAATGTGCAATGGCTCGATGAAGTAAAATTTAACGAACAAGGATTAGTCCCTGCCATTGCCCAGCATCATCAAACTGGACGTGTGTTGATGGTGGCCTGGATGAACCGTGAAGCATTGGCTTTAACTGCCGAAAAAAATCAGGCAGTGTATTTCTCCCGTTCACGCAACAAATTATGGCATAAGGGTGAAGAATCAGGACATTTTCAAACTGTACATGAAATCCGTCTGGACTGTGATGCCGACGTGATTGTGCTGCAAATTGAACAGCATGGTGGCATTGCCTGCCATACTGGCCGTGAATCATGCTTCTATCGCAAGCTCACGCCAAATGGCTGGGAAACTGTCGATGCACAGCTGAAAGACCCGTCTGCAATTTATGGCGAAAAATCTACGAATCCGCATACGCTGGCGATGGAAGCATCAACCGCCCAATCTGAACAGGTCGAAGTCTTGTCTTATCTGGGACAAATGATGGCAGAACGCAAACAGGCCAATCCAGATTCCTCTTATGTAGCCAAGCTCTACCATAAAGGCCTGAACAAGATTCTGGAAAAAGTGGGTGAAGAAAGCTTTGAAACTGTGCTGGCAGCCAAAGACTTTGATCAGGATGCTTCGGCAGACCATAAAAATGATCTGATCTATGAAGTGGCAGATCTTTGGTTCCATACCATCGTCATGCTCGGTTATTTCGACCTAGATGTGCAATTGGTATTAAATGAACTGGCACGTCGCCAAGGCTTGTCTGGTCTGGTTGAAAAAGCCAACCGTCAGCATTAAGCCTTGAATTCATCTGTGTCTGATTTAAAAAAACCGACCGCGACCTATGAGCAGGCGACTGCTATTGATAACGCACGTCTGGGCAAATCCTTTAAGGTGATTGCCTATGCAGGTACAGGTAAAACGACTACCCTGCAAATGATCAGTGATGCCATGCCGCAAAGACGTGGCATGTATCTGGCCTTTAACAAAGCCATTGCCAGTGAAGCGCAGGCCAAGTTCCACCGGGGTGTGGATTGCCGGACTTTTCACTCGCTGGCATTTCGCAGTGTTCCACGTGGAGTGACCGACAAGCTGCGTCTGCCACGCTTGAGTCCGAGTTTTATTGCCAAAGAGTACCGGCTTGAACCGATGACCATGCGCCGCATGATGGGCGGACGCTATGAGAAATATGTCTTGATGCCATCAAGACTGGCAAGCTTGGTCGCCAATGCGGTCGGCTATTTCTGTTCGACCAGTTCGCAGTATCCTGCCCCGCGGCATATTCAGGCGCCAAGCTGGCTACATCCGGATGATATCGAGACCTTGCAGCAGAAGCTTTATCCGGCAGTCGAACGGCGCTGGCTAGAGTCGATTGATCCAAATCATCAGGCCGGCATTGGTCATGACATTTACCTGAAACTCTGGGCACTGTCTGAGCCGAATATTCCGGCCGATTATGTGCTATTCGATGAAGCTCAGGATGCCGATCCCTTAATGCTGGGAATTCTACTGAAACAGCGCAGCACCCAAGTGATTTATGTTGGAGATGCGCATCAGCAGATCTATGCCTGGCGCGGTGCAGTCAATGCCATGCAGCAACTGCCTCTGCCTGAATCACGTCTGACCACCTCATTTCGTTTTGGTCCTGAAATTGCCCTGAATGCCAATGCCATTTTAGGTGCCCTCAATGAGACTGTGCCTTTGCTGGGCAATCCGTTGTTAGATTCTAAAGTCGTGAATAAACCGCATACCAAAATGCGTGATGCAATTTTATGTCGGACCAATGCCCGGGCCATGGAATTGCTACTGGCCGGACTGGTACGCGGTGACAAAGTCAGCCTGCAGGCCGATCATGTCAAACTGAATCGCTTTGTCGATGCGGCTGCTATACTAAAACAGGGCAAGCGTGTGGTTGATGTGCCGGAACTGGCCTGGTTTAACTCCTGGCATGATGTCCATGAATACTGTGAAACCAATGAAGGCAGTGACATCAAGCCACTGGTCAAACTGGTGGACGAGCATGGCACCGATCCGCTGAAAAAAGCCCTGGCTAAAATTACCCCGATTGCCCAGGCTGACTATATTATTTCCACGGCGCACAAAGCCAAAGGTCTGGAGTGGGATCGGGTTCATATTGAAGATGACTATCAATTCAAGCTGAATGAAAAAGACCATAAAATTAGTGATGAAGAATTAAGATTACTTTATGTGGCCTGTACCCGTGCCAAAGTGAGTTTAAATATTCATCACATTTATGACCTGATTCAGCAACTGAAAATCAAAATGCCGCAGTCACTCCGCCAGGCAGCCGGTTAAGATACAAATATAGATGTGAACAACATGGGACTAAAGTAACGTCCATCAAAGTACTTTATTCATGATAATTACTCTGTTTAGCAAAAATAGCCAGGCCATTTTCCACTCTGCCCAAGCTCATGAAACAGATTTAGGTAGGTATCTGGTAGCCATTAGAAAATGTTTATATAGATAAAGCTCCCCAAAAGCTCAAAAACAACCAAGTACATTTTAGGGACCTGATATAGAGAGGCTTGAAAAGAAAAATATCGAGTCAGGCAGTTTCCCCAGCATAAGAAACCCTGTTTTTATTTATATTTACAATCAATGGCTGAGATCTAATCTTAATTTTCGGTCACTTCTGGATGATCTGTTTAAGCATCCCTCTGCTGTTAAAACCAAGCTCACGTATAATTTATAAGTTCCACATAAAAACGTTGATGTTGTTGTTATCCTGTAATATGATCGGATTTATTTGCGAATTTCATTGTAAAATCGGAATTTGCTATCGTTCATAAGTTGCGCAATACAACTGTTTTATATTCTTTTTGAATATTCTTTTGGCTTTCAAGATTGAGAAGTTTGGATCGCTCCTTGTGGTCCTGTAGTCCTTGGAAGATAAAGATTCACCCTAGGTTGATCACAGCCTAAATCACGACAATGGATACGAGTGTGCTGCCGATTATTATATTGTTACCGTTAGTATTAGGCACAACCCTTGTCTCGTGGCTGAAGCAATTTTCGCGCGAGGTAACGGCTTTAGGGGCAATTGGTGTCAGCCTCAGCAGTTTCTTATTATTATTGAGTCAGGCGCCTGCCATATTTGATGGCGCAGTGATTACCCAGACCTGGTCCTGGCTGCCGCAGCTGGGTATTGATTTCAGTTTTCGTCTGGATTCCCTGGGACTGCTGTTTGCCCTGCTGATCAGCGGGATTGGTACGCTGATTTATATTTATGCCTATTATTATCTGAATCCCAAAAATTCGCTGAGCAAGCTGTATCTTCTGCTGATGCTGTTTATGGCAGCTATGCTCGGGATTTCATTGTCAAATAACCTGATTCTTTTATTGGTTTTCTGGGAATTGACCAGTATTTCATCTTTCCTGCTAGTGGGTTACTGGAGCAATTACGAAGCTGCGCAACGTGGCTCACGTATGGCTCTGACCATTACTGGACTGGGTGGTCTGGCCATGCTGGGTGGTTTTATCCTGCTTGGTCAAATCACTGGTACCTACCAGATTGATCAAATCCTTACGATGACCGAACAGATTCAGTCACATGCTTTATTTGTACCGGCTCTCTTGCTGATTTTACTCGGTGCTTTTACCAAAAGTGCGCAGTTTCCCTTCCATTTCTGGTTACCGAATGCCATGGCTGCGCCGACACCTGTCTCGGCCTATTTACACTCGGCCACTATGGTCAAAGCCGGTTTATTTCTGGTCGCACGCTTGCTACCGATCTTCGTCGGTGCTGCACTGTTTCATAATATTGTAACCTTTGTCGGTCTGTTTACCCTATGTATGGCCGCTTTTTTTGCCATTTTCAAGGAAGACCTGAAGGGCTTACTCGCCTATTCAACCATCAGCCATTTAGGCCTGATCATGTGTCTGCTTGGGATCGGTTCTCCTCTGGCGGTTGCAGCTGCAATTTTTCATATTATTAACCATGCCACCTTTAAAGCGGCCCTGTTTATGATTGCCGGAATTATCGACCATGAATCGGGCACACGTGACTTGCGCAAACTGTCAGGCTTATGGCAACTGCTACCCTATACCGCTACCCTGACCATGATTACGGCGGCGGCTATGGCAGGTGTGCCACTGACCAATGGCTTCCTGTCCAAGGAAATGTTCTTTACCGAACTGGTCGCGAACTTGAGTGGTCCGGTCATGGTCGTTTCAGCCATTGTCGCAACACTGGCCGGGATTTTTGCAGTCGCCTATTCTACTCGACTGGTGCATGGGGTATTTTTCGATGGTCCGCTAGGCAAGCAGGTTCCGAATAAAGATGCACATGAACCTCCGTTTGGCATGCGTGCACCCGCAACCTTATTGGCAATCTTGTGTATTTTGGTGGGTATATTCCCGGCACTTCTGGTTGAAAAAATTGTAAACAGCTCCACCCGGGCATCGACTCAGGATTTTGCTTTTGAAGGCACTCATCTGGCACTATGGCATGGCTTCAACCTGCCGCTGCTGATGAGCGTGATAGCCCTCGTTGGCGGAGTCATCTTCTATTTTTCTCTTGCCAAAGGTGGTACCTTACGCGAAATCGACCTGGATCCAAAACTGGGCCGCTTGCAGGGCCGGGTATTGTTCGAACTGTTTTTGAAAAATCTGCTGCTGAATTCACGCCGTTTCCGCCGTGCCACTGAAAATGGCAAATTACAAAGCTATTTATTGTGGATCGTGATTTTTACTGTCGCACTGGTCAGTTTCCCACTGGTGAACAATGCGGTGGGCACGGGTACACGTGAACTGACCCACGCCCCTGCTCTGGCGATTATCTTGTGGTTACTCCTGTTTTCTGCCTGCTGGATGCTGCTGTGGTTCCATCATGAGCGGATTAAAGCTGTACTGATTAGCGGTGCAGTCGGTCTGGTCGTCACCATGGTTTTTATCGGTTTCTCGGCACCCGATCTGGCATTGACCCAGATTACGGTCGATGTGGTCACCACGGTTCTGCTACTGATGAGTTTATCTTTACTGCCTCAGTTAACACCGTATGAATCGAGTCCGACCCGTCGCTGGCGTGATGCCATTATTGCAATAGGTGGCGGTCTTGGAATAGCAGCTATTGCCTGGCTGATCATGACCCGTGATCATAATTCCATTTCATGGTTCTTCCTGCAACAGTCGATTCCACTGGGCGGCGGCACCAATGTGGTGAATGTGATTCTGGTCGACTTCCGTGGTTTCGATACCTTTGGCGAAATTACCGTACTTGGAATTGCCGCGATTGGTGTACTTAGCCTGATGGATGGAATGCGTGCCCATGGCGCCACCATCACCCAGGGTCTGACCTATCGTTTTAATCCTTCACCCCTGATGTTACGTATTACTGCATCATGGATCTTGCCTGTAGCACTGGTGGTCAGCCTGTACATCTTTATGCGTGGCCATAATTTGCCAGGCGGTGGATTTATTGCAGGCTTGGTCACCTCACTGGCACTTATTATTCAATATATCGCAGTGGGGCAGGATAAAACCGAACAGTTGCTGGGGGCCAAATCTGGCCGTCTCTATGAAATCTGGATTGGAGTCGGCTTAACCATTGCCGGTTTGACCGGTGTCGCGGCCTGGTTCTGGTCACGTCCATTCCTGACCAGTGCACATATCTATGTCTCTCCGCCAATGATTGGAGAAATGCATTTGGCTTCGGCTGCGCTGTTTGATGTTGGCGTTTATGTCACTGTTGTGGGTGCAACGATGCTGATGATTTCAGTCTTAGGCGATTCACGTCACTCAAGCATGACTGGCCCTGTACCAAGAGGATAATAGAATGATCAGTTTAGAATTTTTATTAGCCTCTGCGATTGGCCTGCTGACGGCCACAGGCATTTATCTGATCCTGCGTGCCCGTACCTTCCCGGTAGTGTTGGGTCTCGCCATGATTGGTTATGCAGTCAACCTGTTTTTATTTGCCATGGGCCGAATTCAGATGAATTCGCCTGCAGTATTGACTGAAGCCTCGAAAGTGACCGATCCCCTTCCTCAGGCACTGGTGCTGACAGCCATCGTGATTGGCTTTGCCACCACTGCCTTTATTGTCCAACTGGCATTGCGTAGCCGCTACGAATCAGGAACAGACCACGTTGACTCCAAAGAAGAAATACCAAATCTTGACCCGCGCGAGGATGAGCCTTAATGACTGATCTTCTCAATTTCTGGAATCAACATACCCCTATTTTCAGTATTCTTTTACCGGCCTTTACCGCTTTTGTCCTGGTTCTTTTAGGCAACCCGGGTTCAGGCTCTCTGGTGACGGACTGGCGTCAGCCCTGGCGTCGGGGTATCAGCTATGTCTCGAGTATCTTGGGCCTGATCATTGCTGTCAGCTATTTAGTAGACAGTAGTCAGGGTCAGATCAATGTTTATACGCTGGGCGAATGGGTCGCACCTTTTGGTATTGTACTGGTTCTCGATCAGCTCTCTGCGATGATGCTGGTTTTGACCTATGCCCTTGCAGTGCCGGTGCTCTGGTATGCCAGTAAAGAATGGGATATGCGTGGGCGTTATTTCCATGCCATGGTGCATTTCCTGCTCATGGGTTTGACCGGTGCCTTCCTGACCGGTGACCTGTTTAACCTGTTCGTGTTTTTTGAAATCTTGTTGATGGCATCCTATGTACTACTGCTACATGGACAAGGCAAGGCCCGTTTCCAGCTGGGAATCCACTACGTCACCATTAATCTGTTTGCTTCTGCCCTATTCCTGATTGGACTCGGGATGATTTATGGCAGTGTCGGCAGTCTGAATATGGCAGATGTGGCCCGCTTGATGCCTACCCTCGCTGAAGATCAGCACAAGCTGGCGGTTGCTGGTGGATTAATGCTGTTTGTCGTGTTCGGAATTAAAGCGGCGATGCTACCGCTTGGCTTCTGGTTACCCAAAACCTATGCCGTAGCCACCACACCTGTGGCAGCACTCTTTACCATCATGACCAAAGTCGGGGTGTATGCAATTTTACGGATTAATGGAACTGTTTTTGATGATGAATACAGCCACCAGATCCTGATGAATTGCCTGCTGGTGATTGGTCTGATTACGTCGGTTTATGGCGTGATTTGCGCAATCGGCACAGAACGTCTGCGCCGTTTTATCGGCTTTATGGTGCTGTCTTCAGTCGGAACAATTCTGGTAGCAATCGGCATGAATACAACTGCAGCCTGGGCCGGTGCATTGTATTATATGGTGCACAGTACCCTGATTGGCGCAGCCTTTTATATCCTGTCAGGCTGGATTACCTCACAGCGCGGCGAATTTAAGGATCACTTTAAAATCGCGCCACTGATGAAACAGAACAAGCTGGTTTCGATTGTCTATTTCATCATTGCCTTGATGATGGCCGGCCTGCCACCGTTTAGTGGTTTCTTCGGTAAAGTCTTTATTTTGCAGGCTTCTGCCAATTCAGACTATCAGATGATTATTATCCTGACCATTTTATTGGTAAGCTTCCTCAGTATTCTGGCCTTTACCCGGGTTGGTTTCGTGCTGTTCTGGCGTTCGACCAGACCTGAGGATGACCTTAATTCTGAAGATTTTCACAAATACGAAGCCCTACCAAGTAAGGCACCCGCACGTAATGATCGTGTAATCTATCTATTGCTTGCTGGCCTGACTGCCTATGTGGTGTTTGCCGGACCGATCTATCAATATAATTATCAGACTGCAGAACAGATTAAAAATAATCCGGTTTATGAAGCTGCCTTGTTAAAACGCGATGCAGAAGGCCAGTTTATCAGTGTGCAACCTTTTGATCCAAGCTATTTACCTGAAACCAAGTACGGTGGTGAGACAGTCGATCCGAATGCACATCTGGTTCCTTATACGATTTCGGAAGCCACTCTGGAAGGTGAAAACATTTCTGAATTCAAGCAACGCCAGATTGATCAGCAGTATGTTGAACAAAACAGATATGATGATAATCAACTTAAACCGGTGGAGGGACCTTAATGGCTGTATCATTCCTGCAACGTTGGTTCCCGCATCCGCTGGTTTCTGTGATCGTTGGGCTAAGCTGGATTCTGCTGGCACATAATCTGGAAGCTGGAACATTGCTTTTCGCGCTGGTTCTGGCGATTGTCATTCCGAAAATGGTTGCACCTTTTATTGACTATACCCCGAATATCCAGTGGGCTCCTGCCCTGCGCCTGTTCTTTGTCGTGGTTTGGGATATTGTAGTAGCCAATATTAAAGTCGCAAAACTGGTACTTGGTCCAACCAAGAACCTGCATCCGAAATGGTTTCGCGTGCCTTTGGAAACCGAGCATGAGGAAGTCAATGCCTTGCTGGCAATGATCATTACTACAACGCCCGGTACAGTATCTGCAGGCATTGATCAGGATCGTGGTGATATTCTGGTTCATGCCTTAAGCACAGAGGATGAAGCAGCAGAAATCGAAACGATCAAACAGCGCTACGAACAGCCTCTGATTGAAATTTTCAGCGCACAGACAGGAGAAAAAGCATGACTATTCTGCCTTATGCATTAATGATTTGCCTGGGTGCTATCACTGTCTCGATGTTACTCTGCCTGATCCGGCTCATCACTGGCCCTTCTATCGTTGACCGGCTCTTGGCACTCGATACCCTGTTCCTGAATGCCACCTGTCTGATTGTCATTTTAGGGATTTACTGGAGTAGCAGCTTCCTGTTTGAAGGGGCCTTACTGGTTGCGATGCTTGGCTTTGTTTCGACTGCAGCCTTGGCACGTTATTTCACCACTGGCCATGTGATCGACTAGGAGTTTTTAAATGTCCTTAATTTTAGAAATACTGGTGTCGATTTTTTTATTGATTGGTGCTTTCTTTATGTTGGTCGGCGGGATCGGTATGGTCCGTCTGCCCGATCTGTTTATGCGTCTGCACGCCCCGACCAAATCCAGTACTTTGGGCCTGGGCAGCTTTTTGATGGCCTCAATTCTGTTCTCGGCCATATATGGCCGTTTCGGTTTTGCTGAAGTGCTCATCACCCTGTTCGCCTTCATTACCGCACCGGTATCTGCCAATCTGATGGCACAGGCTGCATTACATTTGCGTTTACGCTCTTTGAGTGGCGAGGTTCCGGAAACGCTGGAACGCCCTCTGCCTTGGCAGCGCTCACGTCGCCGTGCTTTTTATGAGAAAAAAATGAACCATAAAGATGATGATCTCACTTAATCCAGACTATTTTTAGATTGGTCTATCAGTAGCTTAATTTTTGATACAACCAGACAATAAAAAAGCCACCCAAAGGTGGCTTTTTTATTGTGTTAAGACTTATTCATTGTCTTTTTTTGCTTCTGCTTCAGGTAAGTCCTTCACAGCTTCAGCGATCAAACCAAACATATAGTTACCATATGCATTGGTCTTATCATAATGGAAACGTAGACGAGGCGTAATACGGGTTTTAATACGACGACTCAGCTCATGGCGCAGGAAACCGGATGCTTTGTTTAATACATCCAGAGTTTCTTTATTTGCCGCTTCGCTTTGTTCGTCGCCAAGTTCACGTCCCATTACAGTGACATAAACTTCCGCATATCCCAGGTCTGGGCTCACCTTCACCGCAGAGATGGTCACCAGACCACCTAAGCGTGGATCTTTCAGCTCCTGACGGATCAGTTCTGACAACTCGCGTTGTACTGTATCCGCCATACGCTTCAGACGTTGACTACCCGCCATTAAAGACTCCGTTTAATCAGTTGAACATCGTACACTTCGATCTTGTCGAGAGGTTTGATGTCTTTATAGCCTTTCACCGCAAGACCACATTCCATACCGGCACGAACTTCTTCAACCACTTCTTTGTAGCGACGAAGAGATTCAAGCTCACCCTGGAACACAACCACGTCATCACGTAATACGCGAATCGGTTTGTTACGATGTAATACACCTTCAAGCACCATACAGCCTGCAGCCGCACCGAATTTACTTGAGTGGAATACTTCACGTACCTGTGCAACACCCAGAATCGTTTCACGATGTTCAGGTGCAAGCTTACCGCTCATTGCTGCTTTCACGTCATCGATCAATTGATAGATGATTGAGTAGTAACGAATGTCGATATTGTCCGCATCGGCTTTTTGGCGTGCTGCATTATCCGCACGTACGTTAAAGCCAAGCAGAACTGCTTCTGAAGATTCAGCCAGTGTTACGTCAGACTCGGTGATTGCACCAACGCCTGAACCGATAATACGTACTTTCACTTCATCTGTTGCAAGTTCAGCAAGTGCTACATGCAAGGCTTCCAGCGTACCGCGTACATCAGTCTTCAGTACCACATTGACGATAGGCACATCTTTCTTGCCCATAGATGCCATGATATTTTCAAGACGCATTGCAGATTGACGCTCAAGACGTTTTTGACGTTCACGGTCCATACGCGCATCAGCAACTTCACGTGCTTTCTTCTCATCGCTGACCACAAGAACTTCATCACCCGCCATTGGTGCTTCTGGAAGACCCAGAATTTCAACCGGAATTGAAGGACCAGCAGACTTGATACGTTTACCGTTTTCATCTGTCATCGCACGTACGCGACCATAAGACGAACCAGCAAGTACCAGGTCACCCACTTTCAGGGTACCGTTTTGAACAAGAATAGAAGTCACAGCACCACGGCTGTTATCTACACGTGCTTCAATAACCACACCTTGCGCAGCACCTTCTTCAGATGCTTTCAACTCTAACATTTCTGCTTGAATCAAAATCAGGTCCAGCAGCTCATCAATACCTTGACCCGTGTGGGCTGAAACCATGGCAACCGGCACATCACCGCCCCATTGTTCAGGCACGATCTGTTTAGCAGTCAATTCATTCAGAACACGGTCTGGATCAGCAGACTCTTTATCCATCTTGTTGATCGCAACAATGATCGGCGTACCTGCAGCACGCGCATGATCAATTGCTTCTGCAGTTTGTGGCATCACACCATCATCTGCTGCTACAACAAGTACCACGATATCAGTCGCTTTGGCACCACGTGAACGCATCGCAGTAAACGCTGCGTGTCCCGGAGTATCAAGGAAAGTAATAATACCTTTATCGGTAGTTACATGGTAAGCGCCGATATGCTGGGTAATACCGCCCGCTTCACCTTGAGCCACTTTGGCACGGCGAATACGGTCAAGCAGTGATGTTTTACCATGGTCAACGTGACCCATGATAGTCACAACAGGCGCACGAGTGGTTTGCGCACCACGTGCTTCTTCAGCTGCTTCCAGCAAGTTATCTTCAGCTTGTGTATCAGAAACCAGTACCGGATTATGGCCCATTTCTTCAACCACAAGTGCAGCAATTTCCTGATCAATCGCCTGGTTCTGAGTTACTAGCTCACCCATTTTCATGAGTGATTTAATCACTTCGCGAACCTTAACTGCCATTTTCGCAGCCAAGTCAGCAACTACAATCGTTTCACCGATTTCAACATCGTAAACCTGTTTTTTCACAGGTTTTTCGAAACCATGCTTGTTGCCCTGGCTGGTTTTTAAACCACGTTTAGGCTGTTTGCTGAAGCTTTGCTCTTCCTGACCACGACGGCCACCTTTTTTCGGTGCACGCGCGCTCGGCGTATTGGTACCACGTTTGATTTCGCGGTCTTCTTTGGCAAAAGAGTCTTCATATGCCTGGCCAACAAGACCGGCTGCCAGAGGAGAATCATCAACAACACGAATGGTTGCAGTGGTATCTTCAGCAGAGTACTTGGTCGCCATTTGACGCATTTGTTCAAGCGTACGTTGCTGCGCTTCTTCAGCCGCTTTACGACGTGCTGCTTCTTCAACAGCTTTTAATTTTGCTGCTTCCGCTTCACGTAGTTTTTTCTGTTCAGCTGTTTCTACTTGCTTAACCGTTTGTTTTACAATCGGTTTATTGGTTGATTTGCGTTTTACCACAACTGCAGCTTTAGAAACTTCCTGCTTGTCACTGGTTTGCTTTGCAGCAGCACGCATCGCTTCTAGCGCTTTACTGGCATTATTGACGCCAGTTTTTGGAGCTTCAGCAGAAGCCGCTTGCGCTGTATTCTGCTCAGGCGCAGCTTTGGCCTGTTGCTCAGCCTTGGCTTTCGCCAATGCTTCTGCTTTGATCTGTTCCGGATCTGGCTTAACAAATGTATGCTTCTTGCGAACTTCTACATTAATTGTTTTTGCCTTACCTGAAGTACTGGCTACTTTAGCCGTACTGGTCGTTTTACGTTTCAACGTGATTTGCCCTGCTTGGCTCTCTGAACCTTGTGATTTTTTCACATGGCTCATCAAGCTATCTTGTTGTTCGGTGGTAATAATATCGTCAGCTTTACGCTGTGGTAAACCTGCCTCACGAACCTGCTCTAGGAGCTTCTCAACTGGACGACCCACGCTGAGGGCTAACTCTTTAATTGACTTGTCCGTCATATACTACCTCCTAGTTAAACCATGATTCGCGCGCTTTCATAATGAGTTGACCCGCTTTCTCAGCACCCAAACCTTCAATATCTGCGATATCGTCGGTTGCCTGATCTGCTAAATCATCCACGGTTACCACACCACGAGCTGCTAGAGCTTGCGCGATCTCTGCTGTCATGCCTTCCATTGCAACAAGTTCTTCACTTGGCGCTTGGATATTCTCTTGCTGTTGTAATGCATCAGCAAGTGCAATTTCTTTCGCACGGCTTTGCAATAATTCAACTAGTTCAGCATCAAGTTCGATTTCATCGAATGTTTCTGCCGGGACGTAAGCAATTTCTTCAAGCGAGGTGAAGCCCATTTCTACTAATGCCATCGCCAAATCTTCCGCGATATCCAGACGTTGTACAAACATGTCCAGATATTGTTGCGCTTCGTTTTGTTGACGGGCGTAGTATTCCTCTTCCAGCATCATGTCCAGCTTATAGCCAGTCAGTTCTGATGCCAGACGAACGTTCTGACCTTGTGAACCAATCGCACGTGCCAACTGATCGCTGGCAGCGAAGATAATATCCGCAGTACGTGCATCTTCATCGATGACAATACTCGATACATCTGCTGGTTCCAATGCACTTGCGATATATTGCGCAGGATCATCCGACCAGACTACGACATCAATACGCTCACCATTGAGCTCTTGCTGTACAGCCTGAATTCGGGTACCACGCATACCAATACAAGCACCCACCGGGTCAATACGGTGGTCATTGGTTTTTACTGCAATCTTGGCACGCACGCCCGGTTGACGAGCTGCAGCTTTAATTTCAATAATTTCTTCAGAAATCTCAGGGATCTCTTTCTTCATCAATGCGATCAGCATTTCAGGCTTGGCACGCGACAATAACAATTGCGCACCGCGACCTTCACGGTTCACGCTATAAAGAATTGCACTTACGCGCTGCTTTGGACGAAGAATCTCTTTCGGAATCATTTCTTCCCGGGCAAGATAAGCTTCGGCATTGTCACCTAAGTCGATAATAAAGCCATCTTTGGTTTGTTTTTTCACTTCACCGTAGATCAGCTCGCCGACTTTAGATTCATAAGCATCTGCCACAAGTGCGCGTTCTGCTTCACGGATTTTCTGTACGATCACTTGCTTGGCAATTTGTGCCGCAATACGACCGAAATCAATCGATTCAACTTCCAGTTCACGAATGTCGCCAATTGACCATTTTGCAGGATCAACATCAGAAATCGCATCCTGACAAGCTGGCATTTCATGATCTTCATCTGCCACCACTTCCCACTGACGGAAAGTGCGATAGTCACCTGTCTTGCGATCGATTTCTACACGTAAACGTGCTTCTTCCGAATTTGTACCTTCGTAGAATTTTTTCTTTGTCGCTGCAACTAAAGCTTGCTCAAGCGCCTCAAAGATCGCTTCACGAGGTACACCTTTTTCGTTACTAACCGTTTCAACGACGGTCAGAATTTCACGTGCCATACGTCACCTATGCGTTCAAATTCTTATTTATTAAATTAATCTTGGAAGACCAAATTTGCTTTATCAATATTGTGACTGTCGATCTCCAATACCTGCTGCTTTTCCACTTCAACCTGAATCATTTCATTTTCCAGGTCGACAGCAACCAGTTTTGCCTGGAATTTACGACGGTTATCTACTGCGCTGATCAATCGTAGTGCTACGGTTTGACCAATATAACCTGACATCTGCTCAAGCTGAAAAAAAGGACGGTCCCAGCCTGGTGATGAAACTTCAAGTGAATACTCACCTGAAATTGGATCATGGACATCCAGCATTGCACCCACTTGCTGCGTGACACGCACACAATCCTGAACGCCAATACCACGCCCCTGTTCTTCTTCACCATCTTCATTAACGACTGGTGCAACGCTCTCATCGACTGGTTTGTCGATATAGATACGTAATAACGAACGTTTCCCTTGTGGCAGGAACTCAATCCCCCAAAGGTTTACATTACAGGCTTCAACTGCCGGTGCAATCAAGTCCTGAAGTGCTTGAGTTTTATTTGATAGCTTCATTTACTCTCGTCATCTGGTGCGATTTTATGATCTATTTGACCACTACAAACCACTACAAACTATAGTAGTAGTGAAACATGGAGATTTGATCAAATAATGTCGACACTACACGATAGCCAATAAAAAAGGGCGTAAATCGCCCCAATTACTGCACAATTTAAGACTTTTTTCAAATCCCACTGTGCAAAAAGGCCCACCTTGTTGTGAGCCTCTTTTAGAAACTTGGTAGCGGGAGCTGGATTTGAACCAACGACCTTCGGGTTATGAGCCCGACGAGCTACCAGACTGCTCCATCCCGC
>NZ_JACSPT010000009.1:0-80543 GCF_014837015.1 Acinetobacter pecorum | reverse complement strand
AGCGGGAGCTGGATTTGAACCAACGACCTTCGGGTTATGAGCCCGACGAGCTACCAGACTGCTCCATCCCGCATCAATAGAAGTTTTTCAGCTGCATACACCAACTTAAATTTCTGGATTATAAGTTGGTGCGGAAGGGGGGACTTGAACCCCCACGCCCGAAAGCACTACCACCTCAAGGTAGCGTGTCTACCAATTCCACCACCACCGCAGCTGTGACGCATTCTAGTCGCATCACTCAAAAAAAGAAAGGACTAATTAAAACTATTCGGCCGTTTTTGGTGCAGTTGGTGAAGTTTCAACCGGTTGTACCGGCGCAGTCGGTGCGGACTGGACTGATGACAAACTATACGCATTTGTTGTTTGCTTCTTGGCAAGAACCGCCAAAGTCAGACTGGTTACGAAAAACAGCGCAGTAAAAATCGCAGTCAAGCGGGTCATGAAATTACCCGAACCTGATGCTCCGAATACTGTTGCTGCACCGCCGCCGCCGAAAGAGGCACCAGCATCTGCACCTTTACCATGCTGAACCAAAATCAAGACAATCATCAAAACAGCTAAGATAATATGTACTACCAGCACAAAAGTTTGCATGCCGAACTCCTAATTATTGTGTATTTGCAAATGCCTGAGCAATTTTATGGAATGACTCAGCATTGAGTGATGCACCACCGACCAATGCCCCGTTGATATCCGGGCAGGCTGCTAACTCTACTGCATTTTCCGGCTTGACACTACCACCATATAAAATCGCCATAGTCTCGCCATAGCCCGTAATCTGGCTTAAGCCTTGACGGATTTGTGCATGCATGGCTTGCGCATCTTCAGGAGAAGCAGTTTTACCGGTTCCAATTGCCCAGATCGGTTCATAGGCAATCACGACATTTTTCCACTGATCAGCATCCACCACAGCTGCAATATCACAAATCTGCTGCAATACTACTGCTTCTGCCTGCCCGGCTTCACGTTGTTCCAAGCTTTCACCTACACAGTAAATCACGGTTAAACCGGCACTTAAAGCATGCTTGATTTTAGCATTTAAAATGTCAGTATTTTCCGCAAATATTTCTCGGCGCTCAGAATGACCTACCAATACATACTGGATTTGGCTGTCTGCAAGTAATTCAGCACTGACTTCACCGGTGTAGGCACCCATTCCTGAAATACGTGAAACATCTTGCGCTACTGTGTAAATAGGACGAGAAGCGGATGACAGTTCTGCCTGAATCTGGCTTAACGCAATAGCCATCGGCGCCACACCCAGATGACATTTACCCTCAGAGATTGGTGCTGTTTCCAGTAAACTCTTGATACCACGCACCAAGCTCAATGCCTCTGCCTGCACCGGATTCATTTTCCAGTTACCTATCACCCAAGGGGTAATCGTCGAAACCGACATAATTAACCTATTTCATTTACATATTTTCAATTGGGCACATTCTACACGGAATTGGAAAATTAAAAGAATAGTTTTCTTATCACTCATTCTAGGTTTAGACTATCCTAAATGGTTATTTTTTGTTATCACTTAAAAAAATAGGGACTTCTTCTAACCAGTTCATAGTTTTACTGGATATGAGGAAGGTGGCAGCACTCTTTGCTATGGCATTTTTACGTAACAAACGTATAATTTTAATATAGTAATTAAAAAAATTTGATGAGTAGGCATTTATAGCATGACAGCTTTACAGGGGTCGCCGAGATTTACCGGATTTATTCGTCGTTTGGTCGAGGAAGGCGTAATCTCGGCTGAAGATATGCGCAGTGCTTTGGCGCATGCCAAGCAGGAAAAAATAGATATTGTGGCCGAGCTGATTAACCAGCAACAGCTTTCTCCCACCGTCATTGCCGAAACGATTTCAGTCGAATTCGGAGAACCGCTATTTGATATCAGTGTTTATGACCCTGCTCAAATCCTGCGGGATATCATTGACGAGAAGCTGATTACCAAGCATCGCATCCTGCCAATTTTTAAAAATTCCAGTATTTTATATATTGCCATCAGTAACCCGACCAATATTGAAGCAATTGATGCGGTCCGTTTTTCCACCAAACTCAACATTGAAACCATTATTGTTGAACACAATAAACTTGAAAAACTGATCGAGCAGAATTTTACCGAAGAAAGCACTTTTGAATTCGATGAAGACTTTGATCTGGATGTTGATGTCGAATCTGCTGATCCGAATAAAGAAGAGGATGACAGTAACAAGGGTGAAGAAGCACCGATTGTCAAATATATTAATAAATTGCTGATTGATGCGATCCGTATGGGCGCTTCAGATCTACACTTTGAACCTTATGAAAAAATCTATCGGGTACGTTACCGGGTCGATGGCGTTCTACGTCAGATTGCAACCCCGCCCTTACAGCTGGCAAACCGCCTGTCTTCACGTCTTAAGGTTATGTCACAAATGGACATTTCAGAAAAACGGGTACCGCAAGACGGCCGAATCAAACTAAAATTATCCAAAAACAAAGCCATTGATTTCCGTGTCAACTCTCTCCCTACCCTGTTTGGCGAGAAGCTGGTACTGCGTATTCTGGATCCATCCAGCGCGATGCTGGGGATTGATGCTCTGGGTTATGAACCGGAACAAAAAGAACTGTTTATGCAGGCGCTGGACAAACCGCAAGGGATGCTGCTGATCACCGGCCCGACGGGTTCCGGTAAAACAGTTTCTCTTTATACTGGTCTGAATATCCTAAACCGTGAAGATACCAATATTTCGACAGCGGAAGATCCGGTCGAGATTAACCTGCAAGGGATTAATCAGGTCAACGTGAATAATAAAGTCGGCCTGACCTTCTCTGCCGCACTGAAGTCCTTCTTACGTCAAGACCCGGACATCGTAATGGTCGGTGAGATCCGGGATCTGGAAACTGCCGAGATTGCGATTAAAGCGGCGCAGACCGGTCATATGGTGATGTCAACGCTGCATACCAATAGTGCGCCTGAGACTTTAACCCGTTTACGCAATATGGGGGTGCCTTCTTTCAATATTGCCACTTCAGTCAACCTGGTTATTGCACAACGGTTGGCGCGTCGTTTATGTTCACAATGTAAAAAACCTGCCGATATTCCGAAACAAAGCTTACTGGAGATGGGTTTTACCGAAATCGACTTGCAGCAACCTGAGTTCCAAATTTATGAACCGGTGGGCTGCAATGAATGTCGCGAAGGCTATAAGGGTCGTGTGGGTATTTATGAAGTTATGAAAGTAACACCCGAAATTTCCAGAATTATTATGGAGGACGGCAATGCACTTGAAATTGCCGATGCTTCCGCACGTGCAGGTTTTAACAATTTACGCCGGTCAGGTTTAGTCAAGGTGATGCAGGGGGTGACTTCTTTACAGGAAGTCAATCGTGTCACCAGCGAATGATCGGGCGCTGATCTAAAATAAGGATAAAGGTATGGCAGCAGTAAAGAAAGGCCAGATGATGCCGATCTTCAGCTATGAAGGAATTGATCGTAAAGGGGCAAAGATCAAGGGGGAATTGCCAGCAAAAAATATGGCTCTGGCCAAGGTCACCCTTCGGAAACAAGGCATCAGCATAAAAACCATTCGGGAAAAGAAAAAAAATATCCTTGAAGGCTTGATGAAGAAAAAAGTCTCGACACTGGATATTACAATTTTTACCCGACAGTTGGCGACCATGATGAAAGCTGGGGTACCCCTGGTACAAGGCTTTGAAATTGTCGCAGAAGGTCTGGAAAATCCATCCATGCGCGAAGTTGTACTGGGAATTAAAGGGGAAGTCGAAGGGGGTAACACTTTCGCTGGAGCACTGCGTAAATACCCACAATACTTCGATAAATTATTCTGTTCGCTGGTGGAATCAGGTGAGCAGTCGGGTGCTCTTGAAACCATGCTTGATCGTGTTGCGATTTACAAAGAAAAGAGTGAATTACTCAAGCAAAAAATCAAAAAAGCGATGAAGTATCCAGCTTCGGTAGTCGTGGTTGCGTTGATCGTTACCATTATTCTGATGGTCAAAGTGGTCCCAGTTTTCCAGGAATTATTTTCTTCATTTGGTGCTGATCTACCCGCTTTTACCAAGATGGTGGTCAATATGTCGGACTGGATGCAAAAATATTGGTTCCTGCTGATTATTGCCATTGGAGCCATCATTACTGCTTTTCTTGAAGCCAAAAAACGTAGCAAGAAATTTCGCGATTTTCTGGATAAAGCAGCGCTTAAGGCACCGATTTTTGGTGATCTGGTATATAAAGCGATTATTGCCCGTTATAGTCGTACTTTGGCCACCACTTTTGCAGCTGGTGTGCCCTTGATTGATGCACTGGAATCTACTGCGGGCGCAACCAATAACGTCGTATATGAAGATGCTGTGATGAAAATTCGTGAAGATGTTGCCACAGGCCAACAGCTGCAGTTTGCTATGCGGGTTACCAACAAGTTTCCTTCCATGGCCATCCAAATGGTCGCAATTGGTGAAGAATCGGGTGCGCTAGATGCCATGCTGGACAAAGTAGCCACGCATTATGAAAATGAAGTCGACAATGCAGTTGACGGCTTAACTTCGATGATGGAGCCGTTAATTATGGCTGTTCTCGGTGTGCTTGTCGGTGGTCTGGTGATTGCCATGTACCTTCCAATTTTCCAAATGGGTTCTGTGGTTTAATGCAAGATCTTATTCAATATTTTATTCAAAACCCAACGGCGTTGTATATCGCAGTTGGGCTTTTTAGTTTATGTATCGGCAGCTTTTTGAATGTAGTGATTTACCGCACGCCCAAGATGATGGAACAGGAATGGCGTACCGATTGCCAGATGTTCCTGTATCCGGAACAGTCGGTGATTGATGAAGCGAAATTAAGTTTAAGCAAACCCGCTTCGACTTGCCCTAAATGTCATCAGCCAATCCGCTGGTACCAGAATATTCCCGTTATCAGCTGGCTAATCTTGCGTGGCAAGTGTGCGAACTGTCAGAATCCTATCAGCATCCGTTATCCTTTGGTTGAAATTCTGACCGCAGTTTGTGCACTGCTTGTCGTAGCTGTATTTGGCCCTACCCTACAAATGCTGTTTGGTCTGATCCTGACTTATGTACTGATTGCGCTAACCTTTATTGATTTTGACACCCAGCTATTGCCTGACCGTTATACCCTGCCTCTGGCTGCACTCGGTCTGGGCGTAAATAGTTATGCACTCTATACCTCCCCAAGCTCTGCCATTTGGGGGTATATCATTGGTTTTCTGTGTCTATGGGTGGTGTATTACCTGTTTAAAATCATCACCGGTAAAGAAGGCATGGGTTATGGCGATTTTAAATTGCTAGCCGCTTTGGGTGCCTGGATGGGTCCATTATTACTGCCTTTAATTGTGCTGCTGTCTTCCCTGGTAGGTGCGATAATTGGCATCATTCTGCTAAAAGTCCGCAAGGAAAATCAGCCTTTTGCTTTTGGTCCTTATATTGCGATTGCCGGCTGGATCGCTTTTCTTTGGGGTGAACAAATTATGAAAGTGTATTTAGGTCAATAAATTGAAATTTGTACTCGGTTTAACTGGTGGGATTGGCAGTGGCAAGTCTGCTGCCAGTCAGTGGTTTGAAGCACAAGGGATCACGGTAGTCGATGCCGATGTGGTAGCGCGTGAAGTGGTCGAAATTGGGCAGCCTGCACTTACCCAGATTCAGCAGGCTTTTGGCGATTGGGTACTGCTTGCCGATGGCTCACTGAATCGGCGTGCCTTGCGTGAATATATCTTCCAGTCTCCTGAAGCACGCAAGACCCTGGAAAGTATTACCCATCCAGCAATTCGCACTTCCATTATCCAGCAACTACATGCTGCGCAAAGTCCCTATGCCATTCTGGTTTCACCACTACTATTTGAGACCAATCAGCACGAACTCACCCAGCATACCTTGCTGATTGATGCCACCATCGAACTGCAAATTGAGCGAGCCTCACAACGTGATGGCCAGAATATCGAGCAAATTCGCAATATCATTGCCGCACAAATGTCCCGCGAACAAAAGCAGACCATGGCCGATGATATTGTCCTAAATGATGGTCATCTGGATCATCTCTATGCTCATCTCAGACCATTACATCAAAAATATTTAAACATGGCAGCCAGCTGAAGCATAAAAAAAGCAGTCTGATTAAGACTGCTTTTTTTGTTCTGCCAATTTTTGGCTTAGACTGTCCTGATGCTGTAACCAGCGCCACGGCTGTAAAGCCCCAACTGCCATACCCATCAGGCCACAGACCATGGCCAGACTTAAAGTTTCATTTAATAAAGGTACAGCCAGAATTGCCGCAATAAAAGGTGCAAGATTGGTAATACTGCCTGCCTTAAATGCACCAAGACGCTTAATGGCTTCTACATAGCTTAAAGTGGCAATAATCACCACAAATATGCCGTGAAAAATGGTCTGAAACAGTAAATGCTTGGGTTCAGGCACACTCAAATTTTTCGGTAAAAATAGCAGATAAATCGGCACATATATCACTGCCGACCAGATCGCGACACCACACATTGCCTGCCATGCAGTTAGCTGATATTTACGCAATAAAACAGTAAAAATCGCCCAAAGTATGGCACTGATAAAAAACAGCCCGTCCCCTGCCCCAAAGGCCACACCAGTTTCCCGATACATCAGCATACTCATGAGGCACAGTACTACGATCATAATGATCAGGCTGGCCCAGGTATGTTTATCAAAAGCCTGCCCCATCAGAAAAAAAGCCATGATCGCGGTACAGATCGGAATACAGCCATTCAAGAAAATTGCAGCATGGGCGGTAGGTGCGTAGTGAAAAGCACTATAGGCAAACAGGCAATAAATCACCCCGCCAATCATCGCTAAAATAAAAGGCTCTTTTTCCAGTAAAAAAGCGGCCTCTTTACGATAAAGCAAGATCGGCATCAGAATCAGGAATGCCAGAGAAAAACGCAAGGCCACGATATCCCAGGCACTGATCTGCCAAAGCGCATTCAGGCGGGCCGTTAAGGTAAAACCGCCCCAGATGCACATGGTAACAACTAAAAAAACATAGCCTTGCGTACGGTCTGACAATGTCATCATCAATTAAAGGTTACGCTGACGGCAGGCTTCATACAGCGCCATACCTGTAGCCACACTGACATTCAGACTTTGCAGATTGCCTGCCATCGGAATATACACGGTCTGATCACATTGGCTTTGCGTGATTGGACGCAGGCCAGTATCTTCCGCACCCATCACCACACAGACGCCGGTACCGGTGAAATCAAAATTCTGGATCGGTAGTGCTTTTTCATCCAGCATGGTACCGACCACACGAACATTAAAATCTTCTTTGATTTGACCCAAAGTACGCGCCAGATTGGTCACCTGAATGAATTTGACTTTGTCCGCACCACCTGCAGCCACTTTACGTGCTGTCGGAGTTAGGGTGGCTGAACGATCACGTGGCGCAATCACTGCCTCAACGCCCATTGCAGCGGCCGTACGGATACAGGCACCGAGATTATGCGGATCGGTAATATGATCAAGAGCCAATAACAACGCTTGAGGACTTGCGCTCAACAGTGATTCAAGATCTTTTTCATTCAGTGTCGGATGTGCACGTACCGCAGCGACCACGCCTTGGTGAAACGGCTGGCCGGCCAATTTTTCCAGTTTGTCACGGCTGGCTTGCTGCACACTGATTCCAAACGGTTCAGCCAGTTCCAGTACACGCTTTAAACGCTGATCATCGCGTCCTTTGAGAGTGAATAATGTCAAGACACGTTCAGGCTCAAGCTCTAACAATGACTCCACTGAATGTACGCCATAAAAATATTCAGGTTTTGCCATGAACGACCTCTAGATTAGTTATATACAAAAGAAAAATCCCGTAAAGCTGACTTCACAGGATTTCTGTAGCTGATTAGTTTAACCGATTCGCACTGAAATTTCTTGCCCGGTTTACACTGATCTTGAATCTGGACTTAACCTTCAAAATGGCAGACATAGTCCAGCACATCATCGGTTTCGATTTTAAAACGGCTATTGCCCGGTACATAGAAAGACTGACCGGCACGGAACAGCTCACTTTCTTCGCTATCGCCAATCTGAACACGGCATTCACCTGAAACAATTTCCATGCGCTCAGGAACATGTGTTTCAAAGGTCAAGGCATTTTCTGATGGCAGAATGACACCCAACGTTTTCTTGGTCCCGTCTTCAAATTGTACAATGTGACTAATACACAACCCGCCGAAATATACATTAGATTTTTTAAGTACCGATACATGATCAAACTGAGCTGACATGCGATTTCTCCAGATAAAGCATTTTGTAATATTTTGATTGCTGTAGTTTAAATGTGCACCCTCAACTAATCAATCGAAGTTTATCGACGTCGATAAAATATTCTGTATCGCTGAATCCCTTTTATTTGCAGCATGTTTTGGCCTGTATTTTGCTGGCATATCGGCTTCAGTTTCGACTTAACCACCTTCTGCTGAAATAATTTTATTTCAACTATTAGCTTAGAGAACATTGATGGCAAAAATATGAAAATCAGCAATGAATTAACATACTTCTGAGTCAGCTTGTTGCGAAAATACAGTGAAATAAGCATATATGAATCTTTAAAATTTAAGATAGAATGAAATTGATTCGTCCTGATTTATAATAATCCCAGCCATGTTGCGACCCCCAATCCGACATCAGGCTATTTCAATCAAACTTTTCGCAGCCCGGATGCGTTTATGCTGACACATTTAACTCTGATCAATTTTGCTTTAGCTGAGCATCTTGCTATTGATATTGATAAAGGTTTTAACGTTTTAACCGGTGAAACCGGTGCAGGTAAATCCCTGTTACTAGATGCATTGTCTGCCTGTCTGGGTGAGCGAACCGATACCAATTATGTGCGTTATGGTACGGAAAAGGCGGATGTCACCGCCAGCTTCAGCTACCAAGAGCACAGTCCTGAAGCAGCCTGGTTGAAAGAGCATGAACTGGATGATGAATCAGGTGAAATTCATTTGCGTCGGGTAATTTTTGCTACCGGCCGCAGCAAGGCCTGGATCAATGGACGTCCGAGCAGCCTGTCAGAGTTGAAAGAAATTGGGCGTCTGCTGGTTCAACTTTATAGCCAGCATAGCCAGCAGCAACTTCTGGAACCACCTTATCCAAAACACTGGCTGGATCGCTATAGCAATTTTTATGCACCAGCTCAGGAAGTGCGGGACGCTTATAGCACCTGGCAGAAAAATATTCGTCAGCATCAGGCAGCGCTAGATGCACAAGCGACCCGTAAGCAGCGCATGGAAACCTTGGAACTGCAGCTAGAAGAACTGGAAGAAATTGTTCAGACGGATTATCAGGAGATTGAACAGGAATTTGACCGGCTTTCCCATCATGAAGCGATCATGCAGGACTGTGTCTATAGCCTGAATAGTCTGGATGAAGGCGAACAGAATATTTCCCAAGAACTGGCTTCCATTCTACGTCGCATGGAATCACATGCCGGTCGTAGCGAACAGCTTTCCCAGATTCATACTTCTTTACTAAATGCCCAGAGTGAACTCGAAGATGCAACGGCAACATTACGCCAGTTTATGGATCGGCAGAGTTTTGATCCGGAACGTATGGAAGAACTGAATTCAACGCTGGAAATTTTCCATCGTTTGGCGCGCAAATATCGCACCCAGCCGGAATTACTAAAAGAAGAATATGAGGCCTGGCAGCTTGAACTTGAACAGCTACAGCAACTGGAAGATCCGGAAACCTTGGCTGAGCAGGTCGAAGTCTCTTATCAGGAGTTCCTGCACAAAGCCCAGCATCTAGACCAGATCCGTCGTGATGCGGCTAAGCCACTCGCTAAAAAACTGACTGAACAGGTTAAACAGCTGGCTCTGCCTGAAGCGCATTTTGAGTTTAAATTTGAGCCTCTGGAGCATCCGTCCAGTGAAGGTCTGAGCTTTATACAGCTGCTTTTCACGGCCAATAAAGGCATTCCGGCTCAGCCGCTGGCTCGCGTTGCATCAGGCGGTGAATTGTCGCGTATTGCGCTGGTGATGCAAGTCATGAATGCGGAAAAAACCGAAGCCGAAGTTCTGGTCTTTGACGAAATTGATGTCGGGATCAGTGGCGGTACTGCAGAAATTGTCGGACGTTTACTGGCCGGTCTGGGCCAGCATGTACAGATTTTGTGTATCACCCATCAGGCACAGGTGGCAGCACAGTCTGATCATCATTTGCTGGTGAAAAAACAGCAGACCGATCCTGCCAGCAGCACCATTATCAATCTTGAAGAAAATAATATTATTCAGGAACTTGCAAGAATGACAGGGGGTATGGAAATTAGTGAAACGACTTTACAGCATGCCCGTCAGTTACGTCAGTTGAAATTTCAGCAGGCTTAAAACTTTACAATCCGGACAAATAAAATTTGGTGAATCCAAAAAGCTCGAGTAACGTAGCAATTAGGATCATTGGATTTCTCTGCGAAGAAATTAATTTTAAGGAGAACTGCTCAGGTGACCAAACAGTTTCTGACACATCGTTGTCTGATTGCACCGCCGCATGCGAATAATGATTTTTTTGCCCGGACGGTCATTTATCTCGCGCGTCATGATGAAGATGGTGCTCAAGGCATCATTATCAATCGACCTGCCGGCATTCAAATTAAAGAATTGCTGAATGATCTTGATATTGAGGCAGACAACGTCAATCCGCATGAAGTATTGCAAGGTGGCCCTTTACGTCCCGAGGCCGGCTTTGTCTTGCATACTGGCCAGCCAACCTGGCATTCCTCCATTGCAGTCGGAGAGAATGTCTGCATCACGACATCCAAAGATATTCTGGATGCGATTGCACATAACGAAGGGGTCGGTCGCTATCAGATTGCCCTTGGTTATGCCAGCTGGGGCAAGCATCAACTGGAAGAAGAAATTGCCCGTGGTGACTGGCTGATATGCGATTCCGATATGGATCTGATTTTTAACTTACCTTATAACGACCGTTGGGATGCTGCCTATAAAAAAATGGGCGTAGACCGCAACTGGTTATCTTCCGAGATTGGACATGCCTGATGTAAACGCGCCACAAACGATTATGGCGTTTGATTTTGGTACACAAAAAATGGGAATGGCTGTCGGTCAATCCCTGATTGCAAGTACCAATCCCTTAGCTTTATTTCCCATGAAAGATGGGATCCCCAACTGGGATGAACTGCTTAAAATCGTAAAAAGCCATCAACCGGGCTTATTTCTGGTGGGTTTGCCACTGAACATGGATGATAGTGAATCTGAACTGTCGACACGGGCGAGAAAATTTGCCCGTCGTTTACGTCATCAGACCAATATTGAAACCTGGATGGTGGATGAACGTTTGACCACCCGTGAAGCACGCGATGAACTAGATCATTATCAGGCGCAAGGTCGTGGCAAAAAAATGTCTGCGGACAGTATTGCAGCTGCCCTATTGATTGAAAGCTGGTATCGACATCCTGCCGGAATCACACCTTAATTTACTTTGAAAGTTTAAAAAAAGTATCCTTTGGGGTACTTTTTTATGACTGAATGCCACCTAAGGATAAAAATAACGAAAAGTCAGATTAATTCTAGGTTGCAGCACTTTAGTGGTTTTACGGATACAGTGCTTCCAGTATTGCTGAGTCTGTCCACGCATTACAATCAATTGACCACTCTGCAACAGCAGATCGACTGTTGCCTGCTCGGTTTTATGTTTAAAGCTCATCTTGCGGGTGGCACCCAGACTGAGCGAAGCAATAATATTTTCTCGGGATGTTCCCACATATAACGCAGCTTCATCATCACTGTGCCAGCCCAGACCTTGCGAACCATCTTCATATAAATTGGCCAGACAGGAATTAAACGAATGACCAACCAGCTTTTCAATATGCTGTTTTAACCGGAACAGACCCGGTGTCCAGATCTGAGCCTGCTTAAAACTTCCAGAGTAGTGATACTGATAGTGTTCATCACCATACCACACCACTTTGCGTCCCGTAATATAATGCTTGCCAAATAAATTCACTTCGTCCGGCTGCCAGACCAGATGAGCCAAAAAATGCTGTAAATATTGCTGGCTCTGCTTTTCATCCAAAATCTGGCCATAATCCTCCACGACCCCATCAAAGGGTAATAAATTGGCTTGAGCTTCGGGCGCAAAAAGATCCAAAGTCATTTTAACAGATGGCCTAAAAGTACGATATTTGCTAAAAATCTTGGGACTTAAGCTGAAAAATTACAATTCGGTTTCACAAATAAATACAACATTTGCTCTTGTCGCCATTTTTATTCCTGCCTAGACTGAGTTCAACTTTGACAATAAAAATAATTACTTATGAACTTATGGCAGCTGTTTTTAAAACTTCGTCCCTTTGTACGTCCTTATCGGCTGCTGGTAATTGCCACCCTGATTTTAACCCTGATCGGCTCCTTTACTGCACAGGTCAATGCGCTGACCCTGCAATACGCTGTCGACAGCATCAATGCCCTGCTGGAAAAGGGCCAAGGACTGGAGCAAGGCTGGCATATTCTGATCACGATTTCGGCGATTTTGCTCGGCAAAGAAATTATCAATGCCTTTGTTCAGTTCGGGCAGAAGTTCTATGGAGAGAAACTGCGGATTTTTGTGTCTCAGGATCTGGCTCAAGGCATCATTGAAAAGTTTTTAAAATACCGGCTGGCTTTTTTTAATCAGGACAATAATCAGGCCGGAAAACTACAAACCCGGATTGACCGTGGCATCAGCTCCCTCACCCGGCTGGTACAGATTTTCTTTATTGATATTTTACCGTTGTTTACCAGTGCACTTGTGGCGTTGGGCCTGATGTATTACGCCAATGTCTATGTGGGTCTGGTGGCCACTGCCATTGTCCCGATCTATTTCTGGCTGACCTACAAACAGGCGCAGAAACTGGGGGGCTGGCGTCGTAGTCTGCGAGATGGCCGGGAAAAAAAGAGTCAGGGCATTCTCAGCATCATCAACTCGATTACGGTCATTAAATCTTTTAACCGGGAATCGATTGAATCGGAAAAGCAGCTCAACTTGCAGCGCGAACTGACCGACAATCAGATGAAAACCCGTCAAACCAGCTTTCTGTTCGATGGCCTAAAGACCTTTATTGAACAGATCGGCATTGTACTGATTATTATTTTGACCTCCTATTTTGTACTGGATGGCCAGATGAGTATTGGCATGATTATGTACCATGTACTGCTCTTTAATAACGTCTCTGCACCGATTCGCTCTCTGCACCGGATTTATGATGAAGTAAATGATGCCATGATCTATTCAGAGAGCTTTTTCAAGATTCTGGAAGCCGATGATGAAATTGAACCAAGTGGCCAGCAAACACCACCCGTAAAAGGCCGGTTTGAGCTGTGTGGGGTGAATTTTTATTATCCAAATGGCTATCATGCCCTGAAAGATATCAATATGGAAATCCGGCCCAATACGATTACAGCATTGGTAGGCTTATCTGGTGCCGGAAAATCAACCTTGATCAGCCTGCTGGATAAATTTTATGAACCGCAACAAGGCCAGATCAAACTGGATGGCATTGATTTAAAAGACTATGACACCCAATATCTGCGTGATCATATCGGGCTGGTACTACAGAAAAACCATATTTTCCAAGGCACGGTTTTTGACAATATCCTTTATGGAAAAACCAATGCCAGTAGGGAGGAAGTCATCGCTGCGGCCAAAAAAGCCTCGATTCACGAACAGATTTTGCAGTTGCCGGATGGCTATGATTCCGATGCACTGCAACTTTCTGGCGGACAGCAACAGCGGATCGCCATTGCGCGGATGTTCCTGAAAAACCCGCCCATCATTTTTCTGGATGAACCGACCGCCAGTCTGGATGCGATTGCAACAGAACAGATCAAACAGAGTCTGGACCAGATCAAGCAAGGTCGTACCGTAATCATCATTTCGCATAGCCTGTCGCAAATTATTGATGCGGACTATACCTATGTCATGAAAGAAGGTTGTATTGCCGAACACGGTGAACATGATGCACTTTATCATCAGGATGGCGTGTATAAGGAAATTTTTGATGCGATGGCCAAAAGTCTGAATATTGAAAAAATAGCCAAGACTTTTGAAGATGATGCAGAAGAAGAAACCCATAGCTAGCTTTTCTATCCTCATCAAAAAAACCTCCAGTACGGAGGTTTTTTATTTGAATTGGGGAGATTTAACGCTGCACTCTCTGTTCAATTTCTTCAACGCTGGTATGGCGCACATCAAAACCTTTGACCATATAAATGACCTGTTCCGAAATATTCCGGGCATGATCACCAATTCTTTCTAGCGAACGCAGTACCCATAAGACATTGATGACACGAGTGATATGCCGCGGGTCTTCAATCATATAAGTCATGAGCGTACGTGTCGCCGACTGATATTCACGGTCAATATCTGCATCTGCCAACATGACTTTCAGCGCCTGATCTACATCCAGACGCGCAAAAGCATCCAGTGCATCATGAATCATCACCCGCACCTGGTTGCCGATATGCCGGGTTTCCATATAACCGCGCGGTGAACCACCCTCTTCACACAGACTTTGTGCAATCCGACCTATTTTTGAAGCTTCATCTCCGATCCGCTCCAGATCGGTATTGGCTTTAGACATGGCAATTACCATGCGCAGGTCAATCGCAGCAGGATGACGGCGCGCCAGAATCAGGGTCAGCGCTTCATCGATTTCACGCTCCATCTGATTTACGACATTGTCCTGGAACTGCACGTCTATTGCCATTGAAACATCTGTATCCAATAAGGCATGAATGGCGTTGGCTACCTGCTGTTCTACCAGTCCGCCCATTGTCATAAATTTGGTATTGACGTCCTGCAATTCATCATTAAATTGCGAAGAAATGTGATGAGTTAATACAGGATTATTTGGACACAAGGAAAGCTACTCCTGAACGGCAGAGAAAAAATGATCAATAATAAGTCATATTAAAGCATATCTATGATGAAAGTTTGATGACAATCGTGATGCTATAGAGGCTGCGATGGATCATATTCAATCAGCCAGGCATTCAGCGCTGCCAGTTCCTTTTCAGTCAACTGCCCGACCGAGGCCTGCAATTGCAGGACATGTAGCAGATAATCATATTTGGCATTCAGATAATCGGTCTTGGCAGAAAAGGCATTGCGCTGGGCCAGCAACACATCAACCATGGTCTTTAACCCTTCGTCATATTGTGCTCTGGATGCCCGCGAGACAACTTCCGATGATTCCATCGCAGCTTGACGTGCATTCAGCTTGGCCTGATCGGTTTCTACCTGCATGAAGGACTGCTTTACATCAGCATTGGCTTTACGGATCGCAGCCTCCAGCTGGGCTTCACTTTTTTGTACATTTATGCCTGCCTGACGAATACTTTTTTGCGTGCGTCCCCCGGTATATAGATTCCAGTTCACTTCAACGCCAATCTGGTCAAAATCGCCGTTGCTGGACATAATCGTTTCCGGTGACTGTTTGAGATAGCCATAGGTGCCTACGGCTTCGACCTGAGGATATAACGCAGCCTGTTCGACGCGTTTGGCATCTTCAGAATATCGTCTTTGCAGACGTGCCTGCAGAATTTCCAGATTCTGATTTTGCGCCAAATCTATCCAGAACTGCATATTACTCGGAACCGGTTTCTGGAACTGAAAGTCGTTGCGTAATACTGCCAGATTTTCCCGATAAGGCCCAATTAACCGAGCCAGCTGCTCTTGAGCCAGAACCAGCTGGACCTGAGTTGAAATCCGGTTGGCTTGGGCACTTTGATACTGGGCATTGGCCTCACTCACATCACTACGGGCTACCAGACCTTCTTTCAGTTTGGCATTCATCATTCGTAGCTGTTCAGATAAAGCCTGTTCTTCCTGCAAATATGCTGTGGTCAAAGACTGCTGCCGTAAGACATTAAAATAAGCTTCAGCCACCTGTAAAATATGCTGCTGTTTTTGCAGCTGTAAATTTACTTCACTCAGTTCGACCGAGGTTTTGACCTGTTTATAGCCTTGCCAGGCATCCCAGCGGAATAAAGGCTGGCGTGCAGTGAGTGCGAGCTGACGAGTCGTGGTGCTGGAAGTCACCAAGCTGGAAAATTGGGGATCGGCAGGCGCATCCGTGGACTGGTTTTTACGGGTCACATTTCCTGAAAGGGTAATAGTCGGCAGCAAGTTGCCGCTAGCAACCCCCAGATTGAGCTGATCTGCCTGATACTGCAATACATTCGCCTGCCAGGTTGGATCATTTTGCTGGGCACGTGCATAGGCTTCTTGCAAATCCAAAGCAAAAACCGACGGGCTGCTCATCAATAAACTAGCCACGACAACGAGTTTTAGTTTCATTTTATAGTATTAATCCCCAACCGCGATTCAAAGCAAAAAATTGCTGGCGCTTTAAGCCAAATTATACTAAAGATATCTTTTGAATTTTTACGTATGATTTTTATTAATTTTTTAATATAAAGATCAATTTTTATCCATCATTCATTCAATTTCTGCCCAGCCCTATCGGCAATGTAACAAAGCAATTCACAATACTAAACATAGTATTTTAATTTGATCTATACAATATCTTCCTACAAGGCCGTTATTTTCTGAATTCACCTATACAGAGTCCTGAAGCATAGTGTTAATGCCATTCAAGTCGATATTCAAAGCCTGTTTAGTTATTGGTGGTGTGCTGTTTCTAGGAGGTTGCCAACAGCCCTCTGACCCACAGATCCAGATTGAACAGACTGAAGCCAAACAAAAGCAAAGTCCAGTCAATGACTTTAGCCTCATGTGCCAGAATATTGAAAAAAATATGTCCCAGATTAATGACCAGCGCACCACGTTCGCATTGGAACAGATTAATCAGGATCTTAAAGTGTGCCTGCCGTTGATGGATCTGGCGGAGCAAAAGCACCTGATGCTGCGTTCTACCGAAATGTATCAGCGCTTTTTAAAGGTAGACCGTACCGAGTTCCAGCAACGTGCTTTCGAGCAGTATGCACTGGAAATGGCACAGCATCCGACCATTCAGCAAGCTCATTTTCAACAGCTTACTCCACGGGACCAGTATCTGTTAAAGCATAAAAATCAGGCTTATGTAGAACTGCTGCACTTAGGCAATGGCAATTTGCAATATCGCCGTAGTCCGGAATATCTGGCCCGTATTTTTGCTCCGTATCTACCGGCTGCCGAAAAAGCCTTTATTGAAAATCTGGCAGAACAGAATAAGGACCCGGTACTGGTTGAAAAACGCCTGCAGATTGAAGCACCTGAAATTGCAGCTCGTAGTCTTTTCTGGGAAGACTATCTCAAGACTTATCCCAACAGCAGCTATAAACGCGATGCCGAATATCTGCTCAAGCAATATACCTATTTCCTGTTTAGAGGTACCGAACAGTCACCAGTTTCGGAAGACTATCGCGACCGTTATGCTGTGGATACCAGCCACCTGGAAACGATCATCGGGCTGGCAAACGGCCAGAAATCGAAGCTGTCTACACAGGCACGTCTATTCTTAGAGTTTCTGGACATGAATCCGGAACAGCGTCAGCAAGCCTTGCCTGCAGACTATAGAAACCGTTCAGCAACAGAACAGATTCTGTACTATGCCCAGATCAGTCCGCCCTCACAAAAATACGATAAAGACTGTTTTACCGATGCCATCTGCATCTAGTTCATCAGTGATAGATTCAGTTCATTTGACAAGGTCTGAATCAATCCTTGCTTAAAGTTGAGAGATTTAAACCTGTTTATTCTGCCTAAACTGAGCTAAGCTTTAGCCTCGCTTGACGGAGCGCGAGTAAATCCTCGCTGAGATCATGTGATTCCTTTTATCGTTATCAGGAATTGAGCATGAGTACCGTTGAACCTGATCAGGTTAATACCTGCGTAGGAATCAAGCCAGCTAAAAACCCAGCCCTTGCTTTATCTGTTCAGGATAAATCTGCCTACGTTTTTGGTCGTGCTTGATTCGTTGATGTCATTCATAAGGATCATAGCCATGAACCAGTTAACGAATCTTTCTTCTGAAACTACCCTCTCCGCTCATGAACAGGAAGCCCGGGATCTAACGCGGATTCTGCCCGCTTCACGTAAAGTCTATCTGCAAGGTTCCCGTCCTGATATTCAGGTACCCATGCGGGAAATTTCCTTAAGTGAAACCCCGACCAGTCTGGGTGGCGAACATAATCCGCCCTTAATGGTGTATGACACCTCTGGTGTGTATACCGATCCCAATGTGACGATTGACCTGAACAAAGGTCTGCCGAATGTTCGTGAAAACTGGATTGAACAGCGCAATGATAGCGAAATTCTGGATCAGCTCAGTTCTGAATTTGGCCGCCGGCGTTTACGCGATATCCGTACCGCCGCAATCCGTTTCGCGCATATCCAGAAACCACGCAAAGCCAAACGTGGCTGTAACATCACCCAGATGCATTATGCCAGGCAAGGCATCATCACACCGGAAATGGAATACATCGCCATTCGTGAAAACCTGCGTCAACTCGATGGTGTCGATATGCGCCAGCATCCGGGCCAGAATTTTGGTGCGCAGAATTTACGTGAAATCACCCCGGAATTTGTGCGTCAGGAAGTCGCTGCAGGACGTGCAATTATTCCGGCCAATATCAATCATCCGGAACTGGAACCGATGATCATCGGGCGTAATTTTCTGGTGAAAATCAATGCCAATATTGGTAATTCTGCACTCGGTTCAAGTATCGAAGAAGAAGTCTCGAAAATGACCTGGGCGACACGCTGGGGTGCAGATACCATTATGGACCTCTCGACCGGCCAGAATATTCATGAAACCCGGGAATGGATTATCCGCAACTCTCCTGTACCAATTGGAACCGTACCGATCTATCAGGCCCTGGAAAAAGTCAACGGGGTGGCCGAAGACCTGACCTGGGAGATCTTTAAAGACACCCTGATTGAACAGGCTGAACAAGGTGTGGATTATTTCACCATTCATGCTGGCGTGCTTTTAAGATATGTACCGCTGACTGCCAACCGTTTGACCGGTATCGTCTCGCGTGGCGGTTCGATCATGGCGCAGTGGTGTCTGGCACATCATCAGGAAAATTTCCTGTATACCCATTTCGATGAAATTTGCGAAATCATGAAAGCCTATGATGTGTCTTTCAGTCTTGGCGATGGCTTACGTCCCGGCTGTGTGCAGGATGCCAATGACGAAGCACAGTTTGCAGAACTTCGAACCTTGGGTGAACTGACCCATCGTGCCTGGGAGCATGATGTACAGGTGATGATTGAAGGTCCGGGCCATGTCCCGATGCATATGATCAAGGAAAATATGGACCTGCAACTGGAGGTCTGTAAAGAAGCTCCATTTTATACCTTGGGACCACTCACCACCGATATCGCACCGGGTTATGACCATATTACTTCGGCAATAGGAGCCGCGATGATTGGCTGGTATGGTACCGCGATGCTGTGTTATGTCACCCCTAAGGAGCATTTAGGTTTACCCAATAAAAAGGATGTCAAAGACGGCATTATTACCTACAAGATTGCCGCGCATGCAGCCGATCTGGCCAAAGGTCATCCGGGTGCGCAAGCTCGGGACAACGCCCTGTCCAAGGCCCGTTTTGAATTCCGCTGGGAAGACCAGTTCAACTTGAGTCTGGATCCGGACACAGCACGCAGCATGCACGATGAAACCATGCCGAAAGCCGCACATAAATCGGCACATTTCTGCTCCATGTGCGGACCGAAGTTCTGTTCAATGAAGATTAGCCAGAATGTTCGGGATTATGCCAGTCAACAGGCTACTCCTGGTCAGCAGGCAACCTCTCAGGCCGAAATAGAAGCAGGTATGGACCAGATGAAAGCCAGCTTCCATAATTCCGGCCAAAATTTATATCACAAACTTTAAAACTTAAAAAAAACAGTTGTCTTCAAAAAAAACTCAGATAGGATGAAAATAAATCAATTCCTTCATTCTATCTGAGCATATGAATATTATTAAACAGGCCTCTTATAATAAAAAAGACTTTCACATAGAGGCACGTGAGTTCTTGTACCGGGGATTTATCCAGGTGGAAAAAGTCAGCCTGAAACATCGTTTATTTAATCAGGAAACATCGACTCCTGTTTTGCAACGCGAGCTGATTCACCGGCCAGAAGCCGCAGGGGTGCTGATGTATAATCACCAACAGCAGAAATTCGGCCTGATTGAACAGTTCCGGATTGGTGGACTGGACGATGTTGACTCTCCATGGCAACTTGAAGTGATTGCTGGTGTTCTGGATGGAGATGAAGCACCTGAAGCGTGTATCCGCCGCGAGGCACTCGAAGAATCAGGCTGTACACTGGATGAGTTACAGCATATTTTCAGCTTCTATCCTTCAGCAGGTGCCTGTTCCGAGCTGTTCCATTTATATGTGGCCCAGACCGAATTGCCTGAACAGGGCGGTACTTTTGGCATGCCGGATGAGGGGGAAAATATTCAGCTGCATATTCTGGATTATGCCGATATTCCCGTCTTACTCACCAATGGCCGCTTAAAAAATGCACCTGTCATTATGGCCTTGCAATGGTTACAGCAAGATATTCATACTGCAGGAATCTGTCTAAGGGGAAAGACATGAGTTTCGAGCAGTCGAGCATCAACACACAGCCAGATTGGACCATTATCCAGATTTCTGATACCCATCTGATGGATCGGGAAGGACTGGAATTTGCCCGGATGAATCCCGAGCAGAGTTTTCATGAAGTGATGCAGCATATTCAGCAGCGCTTTCCCCAAATGGATGCATTGATTCATACCGGTGATCTGGCACAGGTTCCGGTCGAAAGCACTTATCAGCGATATCTGGAATATATCCGGTCTTTAAACGTGCCGCATTACCAGATTCCGGGCAATCATGATGACACTCGGGTCTTCCCTTTTTACCAGAATACCAATCAGGCGCATGCAATTCATTTTGGTACCTGGACCATGATCCTGTTAAATAGTGCCGTTCAAGGCAAGGTTGATGGCTGGGTGGAACAGGACCAGCTCGACCAGTTAGACCAATTATTGCTTGAATTCAAGCATCAGCATGTCATCGTTGCTTGCCATCATCATCCTTTTGCGATGAAATCACACTGGATTGATCAGCACCGGCTCAAAAATGCTGAAGATTTGAAAGATGTACTGGCTCGACATCAGAATATCAAACTGGTTCTGTTTGGTCATGTGCATCAGGATTCCTGCAATGAATGGCAGGGAATCTACTTTTTATCTACACCATCCACCAGTGTGCAGTTCAAACCTGAGAGTCAAGATTTTGCGCTGGATCAGGCGGCACCGGGGTATCGTGTATTACATTTGCAACAAAATGGCGAGTTTGATACTTATATAGAACGGGTGGCACTGAGCCAGCAAAATATTAATACCGAAATTTCAGGTTATTAACTTTCCAATTTGTTTTTTTTGCATTACTTTATTGCAACCCAAGGAAATGTGATATGCATAGTCCATACATCAAAGACTATCAATAAGCATAAAAAGTCTATATGATGACGGCCCCCACAGGAGGATAATCCTTCTACAGGGTGGATAAAAATTGCATATCACCATATTTTTTGCGTAGCAATCATACGCATATGATGAGGAATGCCCTAAATGGCGAATGACAACCAAAATCAAGTCTTAGACAATCAAACTGAAGTTGTAGAAGAGAAAGCTGCAAAGCGCGTACGTAAATCTAAACCTAAAACGACTGATGGTGGTTCTACTGCTAGCTTATTTGGTATTGAACCTTATCAACCTAAAAAAAATGAAGAATATATGTCTGAAGGTCAGCTTCAGCATTTCCGCGAAATCTTGCTGGCCTGGAAAGCTGAACTGATGTCAGAAGTGGATCGTACCTTAAATACGATGCAAGACGAAAATACCGCTCTTCCAGATGTCAACGACCGTGCGACTCAGGAAGAAGAGTTTGCTATTGAGTTACGTACCCGTGACCGTGAGCGTAAACTGATTCGTAAAATTGAACAGTCGATCGAAGCGATCCAGAATGATGACTATGGTTTCTGTGAAACCTGTGGTATCGAGATTGGTCTGCGTCGTTTAGAAGCACGTCCAACGGCTACTTTATGTATTGACTGCAAAACCCTTGCAGAGATCAAAGAGAAGCAAAATAACGGTTAAGTATGTCTGTAAATAATCCTCCCCTAACCCCTCCTTTAAAAAAGGAGGGGGACAACAGGATGGCTTATGTGGGCCGGTTCGCGCCATCGCCAACCGGCCCTTTGCATTTTGGTTCTCTCATTACTGCTATTGCCAGTTACTGCGATGCCAAAGCCAATCATGGTAAATGGCTGGTCCGGATTGAAGACACCGATATTCCTCGTATTTATCCCGGCAGCGAAGAGCATATCCTGCGTGCCGTGGATGCCTTTCAGCTTGAACCTGATGCCGAAATCATTTTCCAGAAAGACCGTTTAGATATTTACGAAGACGTCATCCAGCAATTACGTCAGCAAGGCCTGGTCTATGCCTGTCAATGTACCCGTAAAATGCTCGGTTCCAATCATATCTATCAGGATACCTGCCGCAACTTGGGTCTGGCTTTTGAGCATCAGGCCATCCGTTTAAAAGTTGAAGATGTTGAAATCTGTTTTGAAGACCGGCTGCAAGGTCGGCACTGTTCAGAACTGAAAAAAGATCTGGGCGATTTTGTCTTAAAACGTCGTGATGGCATTATCAATTACCAGCTGGCTGTAGTGGTCGATGACTATCTGCAAGGCATGACTCATGTGGTACGTGGGGCTGACCTTTTAGATAATACTGAACGGCAAATCTATCTGGGGCAGCTACTCGGTTATCCGCGTCTGAGCTATATGCATCTGCCGCTGGCAATGAATGATCAGGGGCAAAAACTGTCAAAACAGAATCTGGCCCAGGCACTGGATTTGACTCAGGCGCCACAATTATTAAAACAGGCACTTCAGGCTTTGCATCAGGCTGAAGTTGATTTAGATGCTCCACAGCGGATGCTGCAACAGGCAGTGGCGCAATGGGATATCGACCGGATTCCACATACAACTGAGCTACAAGGTCGCTATTTATAAAAACAGCTTTTCACTTAAGCTAAAAATAACAACGAAAGCGAGAGAGGATTAAAAATGTTTTTTATTTTTGGTATTGGCCCTAAAACCAAAACAATTGAAAAAAGCCAGTTTCTATGTCCCGTCTGCCGGACCCGTTCTGCTTACGAGCTCAAACAGCAACGTAATTATTTTTCTTTATTTTTTATACCTTTGATTCCACTTTCCAAGCCTAAAACTGCTTTTGTGACCTGTTCTCATTGTGGAACTACAATGCCGAGCACAGTGCTTGACCATGCTCAGCCAGAGCCGGGACGAAATTCCAATCTAGAAGCTTGACTCTTCCCGGCTTGGATTGACCTGGCGTGTGGTTGAATCAATCTTCAGGATCAGACTGATCATGACTGCACAGATAATCAGGGATGAACCGCCATAACTGATAAATGGCAGCGTCAAACCCTTGGTCGGTAACATGCCCATATTCATGCCTGCATTTACCAGAATCTGTAACAGGAAAATGATACTGATGCCATAGGCCAGATAGCCGGCACGCAAATATTGATGCTGCAAGGCGCGATGCCCGATACGGATACAACAGACCAGCATGGTAAAGGACAAGATCAGGATGGTCGAAATGCCTAAAAAGCCAAATTCCTCACCCAAAATTGCCAGCATGAAATCGGTATGCGCCTCAGGCAAATAAGACATTTTCTGGATACTATGCCCCAAGCCTACCCCTGCCCATTCGCCACGGCCAAAGGCCATCAGGGCATTGGAGAGCTGATAACCAGTGCCTAGTGGATCTTCCCAAGGATTCGAGAAAGACAGCAGACGTTGCAGACGATACGGTTCCAACAGAATCGCGGCAGCAAAAGCTCCGACCAGGGTCATAAAGGCCACACCGAACTGAATCCAAGGTGCGCCTGCCAGAAAGAACACGCCAAGCATGGTTAAGGTAATTACCACAGTTGCACCCAGGTCAGGCTCGAGAATAATCAAACCGACGGTAGCACCCATGATGGCACTTAAACGGACCAGACCCTTGATATTATTGCGTACTTCTTCCGCACGGCGTACCACGTAGTCTGCGGTAAAAATTGCCATCATCACTTTAGCGACTTCCGAAGCCTGCAAGGTAAAACCAGCGACCCGGATCCAGCGCTTGGAACCATTGACTTCCGTCCCGACAAATAGCACGGCCACCAAAAGTACGATGGTAATAATCCACAAAAAGAAAGTGTTATTAAACCAGACTTTTAAGGGGATTTTATAAGCTAAAAAGGCTGCTACAGCGGCGACAAAAATCGAAATACCGTGCCGGCTAATATAGTGAAACGGATTTTCATGCATCCGTTCTGCATAGGGCATCGAGGCCGATGCCACCATGATCGAACCAATACAGAGCAAAGCCAATACACAGAAAATCAGCACATTTCGTGGATTCAGCTCAGCAGGTAGTCGAGGCACCCACTGCGTATAAAATTGATTTAATTTATTGATCGTAGTCTGAGCAAACCCAGCCATATCACGAATCCTTGTTATTCTTAATTGAGTTCATTCACATACGCAACAAACTTGCGACCACGCTCAGGATAACCCGAGAACATATCAAAACTTGCGCATGCAGGAGACAATAGCACGACATCATGGGTCTGAGTGTGCTTTTGACAGATTTCTACTGCCTGCTGCAGGCTGTCCGCATGGATGAGTTCAGTCGTACCCGCAATCGCTGCTTCAATGATGGGACGATCTTCACCGATCAATACCGCCACTTTGGCATATTTAGCGAGTGATTCACGCAAGGCTTTAAAATCCTGACCCTTACCTTGTCCACCAAGAATAATCGCGACCTTACCGCCTTGGGCTTCAATCGCCATGCCCAGACCATCTAGCGCCGCCAAGGTTGCGCCGATATTGGTACCTTTTGAGTCGTTATAATAGCGTACGCCTTGCACTTCCTTAACAAATTCACAGCGATGTTCCAGACCCTTAAAAGTCTTTAAGGTGTTCAGCATGCTTTCTAGTGGCAGGCCAATCGCTTCACCCAGCGCCAGACAAGCCAAGGCATTGGCAACATTATGCGTGCCCTGCATATACATCTCGCTACTTTTCAGCAGACGCTCACGACCACGCGCCAGCCAGATGCTGCCATCCGTATCCTTAAGAATACCGTACTGGTTCATATCTGGCGCATTCAGACCAAAGCTTTGCATCGGGGTCACATCTGGGACCAAAGGACGGGTCAAAGAGTCATCACGGTTATAGACGACTTTTTTCACACCCTGGAAAATCCGGTGTTTCGCTGTGTGATAACCCATCATATCGCCATGACGATCCAGATGATCTTCACTCATGTTCAACACCACCGCGACTTCAGCCGCCAGATTTGAGGTGGTTTCCAGCTGAAAACTGGACAGCTCGAGTATATACAGCTCAGGATCATCTTTGGTGAGGTCTAGCGCAGGACGCCCCAGATTGCCACCGACAGCGACTTTTTTGCCTGCATCCGCTGCCATCAGGCCAATCAAGGTAGTCACGGTGCTTTTGGCATTAGAACCAGTAATCGCCACAATAGGCTTATCTGTGGCACGGCGTAAAATCTGGATTTCACTGACTACCGGAATGCCCTTGTTAATCGCTGCCTGAATTTCAGGAAGTTTAGGATCAAGCCCCGGGCTGATGACGATTTCTTCTGCAGATAACAACAGCTCGGCATCAAACTGACCGAAACTGGTCTGAACCTCAGCCGGAATCTGGTCATGCCCGGGCGGGTTAGCTCTAGAATCTGTTACTGCAACGCGGTAGCCCTGACTATGCAAGAAATTGACTGCTGCAACACCTGATATTCCGAGTCCTGCAACGACTTTTAACCCACCACGCTGTATTAACATTTTCGCCCCATATTTTGGTCTATTTTGAAACTGACGAAATGGTAGCACTTTGCTGTTTTGAATGCCTTTTCTGATTGGCCTTTCTGCACATTTTTTTTGTGTTCATGCGTAAAAAAACCGTCATGATCATGACGGTTTTTAAAATTCAGCCAGAAGAGGAAATTATTTCCATTTTACTGCTTGTTGAGCCGGCTTTACGTCTGAACCTTTTTCTGAAACCGGACAGGCACAGTTGCCACCGCAGCCTGCCGCCACACCCGGTTGCAGCCATTTAGCCAGACGCTGCCAACCCTTGGCCGCACAGGCATCAGACAGCTTCTGGAAGACTGAGCTAGAGGTGTTCGGAAACACCTTTTTGAATACGACCAGCATGCTCCAAAGCACCAGTGCTGTCACAATTAGAATTTCAATCATCTCAATCTCCCATACATATACAATGCAGCAAATTCAATTGGCCAAGGCCAAACTGATATTTAGCCCAAATAATATGAAGCAATTTGATAAGTCAGGAATGACATGAAATATGCCAGACCAAACAGGTAAACAGTCATGATACTGACAGTTTTCCAGGAACCGGTTTCACGTTTAACCGTTGCCAGAGTCGCCAGACAGTGTGGTGCATAAATAAACCACACCAGCAAAGATAAACCTGTCGCAACTGACCATCCCAGATCACCTCCACCGCTGATCAGTGCAGCCAGACCTTCAGACATTGCATCTTCATCAACTGCCGACATCGCATAGACTGTGCCCAGTGCTGCAACGACCACTTCACGCGCTGCCATCGCCGGAATCAGGGCAATACAGATCTGCCAGTTAAAACCGAGCGGTGCAAAGATCGGCTGCATCAGATGACCGAGCATCCCTGCCAATGAATAATCAATGGCCGGCAAGGTTGCCCCTTCTGGGGGCTGTGGGAAAGTACACAAGAACCACAGTACAATCGATAATGCGAAGATGATGCCACCGACACGTTTCAAGAAGATTTTGCCGCGATCCAATAAGCCGATCCAGACGTTCTTCAGGTCCGGAAAACGGTAGCTTGGCAGTTCCATCAGCAGCATGTGTTGTGATTTATCTTTGTGGAAGAATTTCAACACAAAAGACACCAGCAAGGCACTCACGATACCCGCCATATAAAGACCAAACAGCACCAGACCTTGCAGATTGAGGAAACCCCAAACAGTTTGTGCCGGTATGAATGCTGCAATCAGCAAGGCATAAACTGGCAAGCGCGCCGAACAGGTCATTAAGGGGGCAACGAAAATCGTAGTTAAACGATCTCGTGGATCACTAATGGTACGCGAAGCCATAATTCCGGGAATAGCACAAGCAAAGCTGGACAATAACGGAATAAAGGCACGTCCTGATAAACCGGCTTTAAACATCAGCTTGTCTAACAGGAAAGCAGCACGCGGTAAATAACCCGATTCTTCCAGTACCAGAATAAAGAAGAACAGAATCAGAATTTGTGGCAGGAACACCACCACACCACCGGCACCGGCAATAATCCCGTCCACCACCAGACTATTCAGCAAGGGATGAGAAATATATTCGCCGAGGAACTCACCAAGCCAGCCGAAGAAAGTTTCGATGCCATCCATAAACGGCGCAGCCCAGGCAAATACGGCCTGGAAAATCACGAACATCATCACGGCCAGACTAATTAAGCCCAGCACCGGATGCAGAAAAATCCTGTCAAGAAAATCAGTACGTTTATCCTCCTGATCGACGAAATTGACCACGTCATTCAGAATGTTTTCTACGCGCTGGTGACTGTTACCTTTCAAGCCACTGAGTTCGGTCTGCGGTACAGAATATTTGCCCTGATCTAGCGCATTTTTCAGGTTTTCAATACCTGAATTACGTACAGCCACCGTTTCTACCACAGGTACGCCCAGCCGTTCGGACAGCTTCTGGGTATTGATCTGCATGCCACGCCGGCGTGCTTCATCCATCATGTTCAGCACAACCAGCACCGGACGGCCCAGCTCAATCATTTCCAGTACCAGACCCAGATGCAATTTTAGATTAGTGGCATCCACCACACATAAAAATGCATTCTGTTCCTGCTCTTCAGCAATTTTACCTTGTACGACATTACGGGTAATCTCTTCATCCGGACTGGTCGCATCCAGACTATAAGTTCCGGGCAAATCCAGTACTCGTACCGCTTTGCCTGAAGCAAGCTGAAATGTACCGACTTTACGCTCAACCGTGACACCTGCATAGTTGCCGACTTTCTGGCGAGTTCCGGTTAAATGGTTGAATAATGAAGTTTTACCGCAGTTAGGGTTACCGACAAGGGCAATACGTAATGTATCACTCATGCCGACACCGCCTGCTCGATTTCAATTTTGGCTGCTTCTGATTTACGCAAAGCAAAACGTGTAAATCCAACTTGAATCAAAATGGGATCTCCACCAAAAATACCTTTAGTAATCACCTGTACCTTCGTACCGGGCACAAAGCCTAGAGTTTCCAGGCGACTCGCTACAACATCGTTGAGAGCACCTTCACCATCAGCCGTTCGACTTACTTTTCGGATGATGGCTGTTTGTTTTGCTTTTAAATCAGACAAACGCACCGTGAAAATTCCTGAACTATTTTGGACAGTATACAAACAAATGAGAATAATTAACAAATAAGATTGATTACATGCTGAATTAGTTTCATATCACATCGACAGTTTGGTGAAATTAAACTACAGTGGAGAATATCTATTAAATTCATCGCTTTTTCAGATCAGATCTTTTCACTCTATGCTGAATAAAAAACCTCGTATTCCCGCCCCTGTCCAAATTCCTGAAGTATTCAGCTATTTACAGGGTTTTCGTGACTATCTGATTGCGCAAACGGTCAGCCCGCATACCCGCAACGCCTATCTGTCCGATCTGATGCAATGTGCAGAATGCCTGAGCAAACCCTTGCCACAATGGAGTCATGATGATATTTCCGATGTGCTGATTGCACTGACCAAACAGCAAAAAAGTCCGCGTTCGATTGCCCGCTGCCTGTCTGCTTTGCGTTCATTTTATAAATTTCTGCGTGAGCAAAAACTGCGTAGTGACAATCCGGTTGCTGCACATAAAACCCCGAAACTGGGCCGGGCCTTACCCAAAGATCTCTCCGAAACAGATGTAGAAGCCCTGATTCATGCCCCGAATATCAACACGGCATTAGGACTGCGTGATCGCGCCATGTTTGAAGTACTGTATGCCTGCGGACTCCGGGTGACCGAACTGATTAACTTGCGTCTGGAACTGATCAACTTAAAACAGGGATATTTACGCATTGTCGGTAAGGGCAATAAAGAACGTCTGGTACCGATGGGCCAAATGGCCTGTGAATGGGTAGAAAAATATTTAACCGAAGCCCGTCCACAATTATATAAAACTTCGACCGATTATCTGTTTCTGACCCAGCATGGCGGCATCATGAGCCGACAGAATTTCTGGTATACCATTAAGCGTTATGCACTGCAGGCCGGAATCCAGGCCGAACTGTCCCCACATACCTTGCGCCATGCCTTTGCCACTCATTTACTCAACCATGGCGCAGACTTACGCGTGGTACAGATGTTGCTTGGACACAGTGACCTGTCTACCACCCAGATTTATACCCATGTGGCACAGGTCCGAATGCAGCAGCTGCATGCAACCCATCATCCACGTGCTTAAATCGAAACCAGACCGAATAAACTGAGAAGTTTGACGTGTTTGCATTTTTTTTTGTTATGCTAATGCTCTGTTTTCAGTCCAAGAAGAAAAGGGTTATTTATGACATTTGCCCGCTCAAAAATTTTTATGGCTTGCACACTTGCTGCTGGTTTGGGTCTTGCTGCATGTTCCAACTCCAATAACGAAGCTAAAAAGCAAGATACACTGACTGCAAGCGCACCCGCAACGGGCGAAGCGTCTACCCTCACCGAACGTAATGCACAACAGCGTTTGGTTTCTACTCTGGAAAAGCATTTCAAAACTGCCGGTATCAATGCCAAGATCACCGATATTAAAGCGACCGAGGTGCCGAACCTGTACTGGGTCAGCCTGGAAGGCATGTCTGCGGTCTATGTGACCAGTGATGGCAAATATCTGATTCAGGGTGATGTGATCCGCCTTGGAGACAAACAGCTACATAACGTCAGTGAGAGTCTGCAAGCCGGGATCAACAAAAAACTGTTTGATGGACTGAAAGCTGAAGATCTATTGATTTATCCAGCCAAAGGCAAAGCCAAGCATGTGGTCTATGTATTTACCGATGTCAGCTGTCCGTATTGCCATAAATTTCATGAGCAAATGGATGAGATGAATGCCAAAGGTATTGAAGTGCGTTATATCGCCTGGCCGCGTGGTGAACAGCATATGCCGGCCATGGAAGCGATCTGGTGCAGTGCCGACCGCCGTAGTGCATTTGACCAGGCGATTGCGGGTGCACAGATCAGTGCAGCCAAATGTAAAAATCCTGTTCAGGATCAATATCAAATGGGTCTGAATATAGGTGTAAATGGTACCCCTGCAATTTATAGTTCAGAAGGAATTTATCTGGGGGGTTACCTGTCTGCCGCTGAGTTATTGAACCGGCTTAAATAACTCATTTTAATACGTTATTTAACTTTAATTTATAAATAAAGATATTCTGAAATGACCCTAGAGTCAGGCAGTTTTTTTAGCTATGATCTAGGTTCTTGTAAAAAACTGTGTAATTTGGAGTGTGACGTGAAACCAGTTCGTCTGGCAATCCTCGGTCTTGGTACTGTAGGTGGTGGTGCCTTGAAACTATTAAAAGAAAATGCTGCTGAGATTAAACGTCGCACCGGTCGTGAAATTGAAATTACCTATGTAGGCACCCGTCGCCCACGTCCTGATCTGAATCTACCGGCATCGGTCAAACAGAGTGCAGACTTGATGGACATCGTACGTCAACCTGATGTGGATGTGGTGGTTGAAGTCATGGGTGGAATTCATCCTGCTTTCGAAATTATTATGGAAGCCATGAAACATGGCAAACATATCGTGACAGCCAATAAAGCACTCTTGGCTGAACATGGTAATGAACTGTTTAAGGCGGCTGAAGACAATGCCGTACAAATTGCCTATGAAGCGGCAGTCGCAGGTGGCATTCCCATTATTAAAGTGATTCGTGAAGGTCTGGCAGCCAACAAGATTGAATGGCTGGCGGGCATCATCAACGGTACTGGTAACTTCATTCTCAGTGAAATGCGTGAAAAAGGTCGTGCTTTTGACGATGTGCTGAAAGAAGCACAGGAACTCGGTTATGCTGAAGCCGATCCAACCTTTGATGTTGAAGGCATTGATGCTGCGCATAAACTGACTATTCTAGCTTCATGTGCATTTGGTATACCGCTCCAGTTCGATAAAGTATTTACTGAAGGCATCAGCAAAGTGACTGCGCAAGACGTGAAATATGCAGAAGACTTGGGCTTCCGTATCAAACACTTGGGTATTGCACGCCGCACAGATGCCGGAATCGAATTACGCGTTCATCCTACTTTAATTCCAGATGACCAGCTAATTGCCAATGTGAATGGCGTGAAAAATGCCGTGCTTGTTCAAGCCAACGCGGTCGGTCCAACACTGTATTACGGGGCTGGCGCAGGTGCTGGTCCAACAGCTTCTGCAGTAGTCGCAGACGTTGTGGATATTGTCCGTGATATTATTTACACCGAAGACGGTGCAGGAACCATTCCACAACTGGCCTTTGAAGCCCTGACCGATTTACCGATCTTAACTCGTGAACAAATGACGACCGGCTATTACATTCGTATTAATGCCGAAGATCAAATGGGCGTGCTTGCCGATGTCACCACGATTTTAAGCCGTGCCGGGATCAGTATCGATGCCATCATGCAGCAACCACGCTTAAAAGACCTTATTCCTATCGTGATTCTGACTGATCCAGTCAAGGAATCAAAAATGGATGCAGCGCTTTCACAAATTCAAGCATTACCCGTCATTCATGGCGAAATTGTACGAATTCGTTTAGAATCGCTTGATAATTAATCGGGTTGAGGGGAGGATTCCCCTTGCCAAGCTCTACACACAATTGGAACATCATCATGTCGAATGCCAATCGTTATACTGGTTTAGTTGACCGCTATCGCGACCGTTTACCAGTGTCTGCAACTACTCGTGCGATCTCTTTGGGTGAAGGTAATACTCCACTGATCAAGCTTGAGAATATTCCACGCATTATTGGTAAAGATGTTGAAATTTATGTGAAGTACGAGGGCTTAAACCCGACTGGTTCATTTAAAGACCGCGGTATGACTATGGCGGTGACCAAAGCCGTTGAAGAAGGCTCTAAAGCTATCATCTGCGCATCTACCGGTAACACCTCTGCGGCGGCGGCGGCATATGCGGCGCGTGCTGGCATCAAAGCATTCGTGCTCATCCCTGAAGGCAAAATTGCCATGGGTAAAATGGCACAAGCGATGATGTATGGTGCGATCACCATGCAAATTCGCGGTAACTTCGATGACGGTATGCGTCTAGTTAAGGAAGTTGCCGATCAGGCTCCGGTGACGATTGTAAATTCAATCAACCCGTACCGCCTGCAAGGTCAAAAAACCATTGCTTACGAGATCGTTGAAGCTTTAGGTCGTGCACCGGATTATCACTGCCTACCTGTAGGTAACGCAGGTAACATCACTGCACACTGGATGGGTTATACCGAAGCGGTTGCCAACCAGTCGAAAGAAGAATTTGAGCAAGTCGTTTACGATGCTGAAACTGATGCTTTTACTGGTCCTAAACCGGCTGGCTTGCCAATCATGGCAGGTTACCAAGCCTCTGGTGCTGCACCGTTCCTTCGTGGCGGTCCAGTAGAAAACCCGGAAACTGTTGCAACTGCGATTCGTATCGGTAATCCGCAAAGCTTCAATCATGCTAAAGCGGTTGTTCGTGATTCAAACGGCTGGTTCGATGAACTGACTGATGCGGAGATTCTTGAAGCTCAACGTCTGCTTTCTATGTATGAAGGTGTGTTCGTAGAGCCAGCATCTGCTGCGTCTGTCGGCGGCGCGATCCGTGATATTAAAGCGGGTAAAATTGCTGAAGGTTCAGTGATCGTATGTACCGTAACGGGTAACGGTCTGAAAGATCCAGACACTGCCATCAAGCAATGTGCTGATGCCGTAATGTTGTCGATTGATGCGACCATGACTCAAGTTAAAGACTCTATTCTGTCGAATATGTAATTTCGGCCAGAATTAAAAAAACCCTGCCATTGCAGGGTTTTTTTATGAACCAATCAATTAGATTCGTTTAGGTTGCTGGCTAACCCAACTCATTAAACGGGTCGCATCATTGGTACGCGCCTGTGAGCTGTTTGCGCCTAAAAGTACCACCGCCACCGGACGGTTATTCAGAGTCGTGTGCATCACCACACAGCGCCCTGCTTCATTAATAAAACCGGTTTTAGAAATATTGATATTCCAGCCGCCATTACGTACCAAGGCATTGGTATTATTCGATTTCAACACACGATAACCCAAGTTAAAGTCATAGCTTGGCGTGGTCGAGAACTGGCGAATCAGGCCGTATTGAGAGGCAGTATTCACCAATATCCCCAAGTCACGAGCTGATGCCACGTTGCCCGGATGCAAACCTGTCGATTCCATGAAGCGGGTAGAATTCATCCCGAGCTCTTTGGCTTTGGCATTCATTTTGGCAATAAACGCTGAGCGACCACCAGGATAAGTACGTGCTAAAGCTGCGGCAGCCGGATTTTCAGATTTCATCAGGGCAAATAACAATGCTTCAGCACGGTTCATACTATCCCCTGCTCTTAAGGTCGAGCTTGAGCTCTTGCACCCTGAGCAGGAAAAATCAGCCTGTTGCAAGGTGATTTTTTCTGACATGTTCAAACGTGCATCTGAAATGACCACGGCTGTCATTAATTTGGTAATGGATGCAATCGGATAGGCCGTATTGGTATTTTTACTAAACAGCACTTCACCGGTTTGTGCATCCATGACCAGTGCAGCCCGCGCATTGACAGAAGGTTGATTACTAAAATGATTCGTATCAATAATCTGCGGCGCAGTATAAGCCGGCTTGACTGCTGCTGGCGCTGCTGTGCCGGCCTGACGCAAAGTGGTGGTCACTGTGGCAGACCCGGGTGGCGAAGGCTCATTGGCTGACGCATTAAAATCATCGCTCATTAACTGGTTAACTTCTTCAGAAGACCAGCTGATACTGGATCCGCCCTCTGCTGTGCCAGAATTCATAATGATCTCGGCAAAACTTGTCGTGCTCATGCTGATTAACACGGACAGGCCGAGTAGATGCCTTAGAGACTTGTTTATTTTCTTCATTATTCCTTCACTCAACTAACAGAGGTAAGATTGATTTGCGTATTACCTCTAATATGCCTTACATTTAAACACAATCCTGAACATTTTTTGTTCTTGACACTGTGTGCTAGGTTTCAGATTTAATCTTGCGAATAGGATTGCTAATTTTGTACTTTCATTGCAAGCTTATTTTGCTTTATGTAACAAAAAAATGATTTTTTAAATAGAGGGAGAGTATAGGTGATCACAGTTTTAGTTGTGGACGACCATGAATTAGTCCGTACTGGAATTTGCAGAATGCTGGAAGACCATGCGGAGGTTCAGGTAATTGGCCAGGCTGAATCTGGTGAAGAAGCAATCTCTCTGGTTCGTCAACATCATCCGAATGTAGTGCTATTAGATGTCAACATGCCGGGGATTGGCGGCGTAGAAACTACGCGCCGCCTGCTACAGACGGCGCCTGAAACCAAAGTACTAGCGGTCAGTGGCCTGGCAGAAGAACCTTATCCCTCTTTACTTCTTAAAGCAGGTGCCAAAGGCTATATCACCAAGGGTGCACCCATTACAGAAATGGTACGTGCGATTAATAAAGTCATGCAAGGCGGCAAATATTTTAGTGCCGATATTGCCGAGCAGCTCGCCAGTTCTTACCTTTCCGATACACAACAATCGCCTTTTGATGCACTTTCAGAACGGGAAATGCAAGTGGCCATGATGGTGGTTAACTGTATCAGCGCCCAGGAAATTGCCGACAAACTCTTTGTCAGTGTTAAAACCGTGAATACCTATCGTTACCGTATTTTTGAAAAACTGAATATTGACAGTGATGTAAAACTGACTCATCTGGCCATGCGCTATGGGCTGATTAAACCTTAGCCTTTGGTGAATCATGGTGCATATAGCACAACAAAAAAACTATGCAGAACTGAATCAATATCATCTGGGTATCTGGTATAGCGCTTATCGCCTGCTGATCAGCACCGGTCTGCTGCTGATTTTTCTGTTGACCTATCCCGAAGTAAATACAGATTACCAATATCCGCAGCTGTATTATTATGCGCTGGGAGTCGGGGTAGCGATCAATACTGTACAGCTGTTTGCATTGAAATGGATCAGACTTCTGATTCAGCCGCAGCTGATCATGATTTTCTTTAGCGATGTCTGCATTTTAAGTTTGCTGACCTTGGCCAGTGATGGTCCTAATTTGCAGATCGGACTGCTGTTTGTAATCACCATCTTTGCTGCCTCCTTATTGTTGGATGCAAAAAAAGCCTTGGTGGTCACGCTGGTTGCGGTTATCAGCGTAATTTACCAGCATTTTATCGGCAGCATTTTTGCATTTTCTTCGCTGAGTAATATCAGTAATAGTGCCTTACTGGCTTTTTTATTCTTTATGGTTTATGGCACCGGACAAATTGCCGTACGCCGTTTCCAGATTCTGGAAAATCTAAACTTTTCTCAATCTCTAGAACTGTATCGCTTACAGAATATCAACCGCTATATTCTGGAACAGATCGAAACCGGCTATCTGGTACTGGATGAAAACTATCATGTGGTACTCAGCAATCCTGCCGCCTGCAATCTTCTGGGAATTGAATCCAAATATGGCCATGAAAAGTTCACCTTATACCACTCACAACCTGATTTATTTGAACTGATCCAGTTTGAAACGCTGGAAAATGGTGAGCGTTTTCAGTTTGATTCCCAGCAAAGTCGCTATAACATTCATGTGCAGGTACAAAAACTGATTGTACCGCACCAGACCCTCATGCTGCTTGTGTTGCAGGATGCCAAAAAGCTGAATCAGCAAGTGCAACAGCTCAAACTTGCTGCTTTAGGTCAGCTCTCTGCCAGTATTGCGCATGAAATTCGCAATCCCCTGGCAGCCATTGTGCAGGCTAATGATTTATATCTGGACTCGGAAACTGAACAGCAACAGCTACTCCAGCAGATGATTGGCCGACAGGCCACCCGGATTGACCGGATTATTCAGGACACACTGAATATGGTCAAAAATAAAGAAACCCATCCGGTGCCGATTCATCTTAATGAATTTATCCCGTTATTTATCCAAGAAGATCTGGCTGATATTCACGATCAGATTCAATTTAATATTGATATCCCCCTCATGATTCAGTTTGATGAAGCACAATTCCGGCAAATCCTGATTAACCTGATTCGTAATGCCATTCGCCACAATGCAGCAGATGCAGCCTATATTCAGCTGAATGTGCATCCCTATGAACATCGGGTCTGGATTGACATACAGGATTTTGGCTCAGGCGTGGCTGTACATGACCAGGCCTTACTGTTTAAACCCTTTTTTAGCACTTCAATTAGCGGTACCGGATTAGGACTGTATTTATCACATAGTTTTTGTGAAGCAAATCAGGCACAATTAAACTATATACAACAAGAACAGGGCGCATGCTTTCGCATCAGCTGTCAACGTATCACGCTATAAAGGGGTCAAGGAAGATGAATGGGGAACAACAACCACTAGTACTCTTGGTGGATGATGAGGAAGATTTATGTACCCTCATGCAAATGTCACTACTGCGTATGGGAATTCGTACCCACATTACCCATCGACTAGAAGATGCTAAAAAATATCTTGCCAATCATCAATATGATGCCTGTCTGACTGACCTGAACCTGCCCGATGGCAATGGTCTGGAATTAGTGGACTGGATTGGTAAGCTCTATCCCGCAGTTCCGGTCGCGGTCCTGACTGCCTATGGCAACATGGAAATCGCCATTGCTGCACTCAAAGCAGGGGCTTTTGATTTTGTCAGTAAACCGGTTAACCAGAAACACCTGGAACAGCTACTCCAAAAGGCCCTGAATAAACCGGTAGATTATTCGCATAATAATCCGAATGAAGCGCTCGAACATAAAATGCTGATTGGACAATCCCTGCCGATTCAGCAATTACGTATTACCTTACAAAAAATTGCCCGATCCCAGGCACCGGTTTTTATTACGGGTGAATCAGGTACTGGCAAGGAAGTGGTGGCCAATCTGGTCCACCGCCTGAGCAACCGTAATGAAGGGCCTTTTATTGCAATCAACTGTGGTGCCATTCCGACTGAACTGATGGAAAGCGAACTGTTTGGACATAAAAAAGGCAGCTTTACTGGCGCTGCGCAGGACAAACAGGGCCTGATTCAATCTGCACATGGCGGCAGCCTGTTTCTGGATGAAATTGCAGAACTGCCACTTTCCATGCAGGTCAAACTGTTACGTGCCGTACAGGAAAAACGTATTCGTCCACTCGGTTCAGATACCGAAATTGATGTAGATTTCCGCGTGATCAGTGCTACCCATCAGGATCTGGAAGCCCTGGTGCAACAGGGGAAATTCCGTCAGGATTTATATTTCCGTATTCATGTCATGGATCTGACTTTACCGCCGCTGCGTGAACGCGGCCAGGATATTCTGTTACTGGCTGAACACTTTATTCAAAAAATTTGTCAGGAATGGGGAATTCCCAATAAAAAACTGACTGAACGCAGTAAAGAGTTTTTATTGGGGCAATATTACCCCGGTAATGTACGTGAATTGCGTAATATTATGGAACGTGCAATTACCTTGAGTGATGAAGAACGGATTAATCTTCAGCATCTGCAGAGTGCGCCCCTACGTCAGGCACTAAACAGCTCTCAGGAAATAAATACATTTACGAGCGAAATCATTGCGACTGAAACCCTGATTGCCCCTAGAAAGCTGCCTGAAGAAGGATTGGAGCTATATCTGGAAAAGGTGGAAAAAGAAATTTTGCTTAACGCGCTGAATATGACCCACTGGAACCGGACACTGGCCGCCAAGAAACTCGGTATGTCCTTCCGTTCCCTGCGCTATCGTTTAAAAAAGTTCGGACTCGATACTGAAGAAGACGAATAATTATTTTTGCTGGAGCAGCAAGTCTGTGACATGCTCCAGATAGCTCTCCTCACGCATCTCCTGCTTGAATGGATAATTGAAATGCGGCTGTATTCCCCGCCCTTCAATCATCTGCCCGCTTGGGCTAAAGTATTGCGATACGGTCATCTGTAGAGCCGAACCGTTGCTTAAAGGAAAGAGTTTTTGTACCACCCCTTTGCCATAGCTTTTTTCACCCACTACCCAGGCACGGTTATGCTCTTTTAAGGCGGCAGTAAAGACTTCTGCTGCAGAAGCCGAGCGGTTATTAATCAGAACCCCAATTTTCAGATTCTGAAACTCAAAACTCGGCAAGGCCTGAAATTGCTGGTTACCTTCAGCCCGGCTTTTGGTCGATACAATCACGCCCTGATTCAAAAATAAATCGGCAGATTCCACTGCTGCAGAGAGTAAGCCTCCCGGGTTATTGCGCAGATCAAATAACACGGCTTTTAAGCGTTTATCCGAATAACTTTCAATCAGACGTTTGATTTCATTGGCAGTATCTTGCTGAAAAACTTTAACCTGTAAAGCCAGGACCTGATTATTGTGCAAGCTCGATTTAATTTCGGTATCCAGTTTGGTATTGCGTACCAGACGAAAGGCCGGACTTTGGGGAGAAAGCTGAACCGTGAGCGTAGAGCCGACTGCTCCACTGAGTAACTGCCGGACCTGCGCCTGATTCAGGCTGCTTAATACCTGATCGTCAATTTTATAAACGGTGACACCATTTCGCAGACCCTGTTTGGCTGAATCGGCGTCGTCACTCAGACCTCGAATCACCCATTGCTTCAGTCGTGAATCAAACTGCAGGTCGAAATCAATGCTGGCCAGCTCTCCTTCGGTATATTCACGCAGCTGTTTATAATCTTCAGGAGACAAATAACGGGAATAGCGGTCCAGGCCACTGACCAGGCCCTGAATGGCCTGCTGAAACAAGGCATCGTCATTTTTATCTTGAATATAATTGTCTTTTACAATGCCATAAATTTGCACGAATTCCTGAATGGAAGCCACAGGAATTTCAGAATACACCTGTCCATCCATTTCCATATCATCGAGTGCCGGCTCGTCGGAGCCGGCACTCCAGGCTGAATGACTCAAACACATCAGTAAGCATGGTATTACGACAGACTTCCAGCGTGTTCTTGTCATTCTTTTACCTTTTCAGAATTTTATTAAAGATTATGCATCAAGCTGAATCAGGTTACGGCCCTGCATTTCAGCCGGTACCGGAACTTGCATCAGGCTTAATAAAGTCGGTGCGACATCTGCCAGCACCCCACCTTCCACGATTGTGGCCTGAGTTGGGCCGACATAAATAAATGGAACCAATTCAGTCGTATGCTGGGTATGTACCTGACCACTGTGGTAGTCCTGCATCTGCTCAACGTTACCATGATCGGCAGTCACAATCATATGACCTTTTTGCGCCATCACGGCTTCGTAAACCCGACCGAGGCAGGTATCAACCGCTTCAACAGCTTTGACCGCAGCATCGAATACGCCAGTATGGCCGACCATATCTCCATTGGCATAGTTCACCACCAGCAGGTCAAACTCACCTGAATTGATCGCAGCCACCAGTTCATCAGTCACTTCATAAGCACTCATTTCCGGTTTAAGGTCATAAGTGGCTACGTTTGGCGATGGAATCAGGATACGTTTCTCACCCGGATATTCGTCTTCACGACCGCCACTAAAGAAGAAGGTCACATGGGCATACTTTTCTGTTTCCGCAATACGCAACTGGGTTTTGCCCAGGTTTGACAGGTATTCGCCAATCGAGTTGACCAATGCTTCAGGCATATACGCCACAGGTGCATCAATCGTGGCTTGATAACGCGTCAGCATGACAAACTTCGCCAGATTTGGCACCACTTTACGTTCAAAACCGGCAAAGTCTTTTTCCACAAATGCGCGGGTCAATTCACGGGCACGGTCAGCACGGAAGTTCATGAACACCACGCTATCGCCATCCTGAATTTTTGCCAGCTCACCAATACGGGTCGCTTTGACAAACTCATCCGACTCACTAGCTGCATAGGCCTGTTCCAGACCCTCGACTGCAGTGGCAGCCGTACGAACCGCTTCACCTTCAGTCAGCAGACGATAGGCCTGTTCAACACGATCCCAACGGTTATCACGATCCATGGCAAAATAACGGCCAATCATGGTCGCAATACGACCTTGGCCTGGATATTGCGCAAATAAGGCATCAAGCTTTTCTAAAGAAGGCTGTGCGCTTTTAGGCGGTGTATCACGCCCATCTAAAAATGCATGTAAATAGACTTTGGCACCGCGTTTCAGTGCTAGCTCTGCCATCGCCACGATATGATCTTCATGTGAGTGCACACCGCCTTCAGACAAAAGGCCAAGCAAATGTACTGCCCCATCTGTAGCTTTGGCTTTCTCTACTGCATCGACCAGCACTTCATGTTCAAAGAAGTCGCCCGTACGAATGTCTTTGGTAATTCGGGTAAAGTCCTGATACAGCACACGGCCTGCACCGAGGTTCATATGTCCGACTTCCGAGTTACCCATCTGGCCATCCGGCAGGCCAACATCTTCACCTGAACCCGAGATCAAACCATGTGGATGCTTGTTCTGCATTGCAGTTAAATTTGGTCGTTTAGCTGCTAAAAACGCATTGTCTTCGACCGCTTCGCGATGACCCACACCATCCATAATCACCAAAACGTGAGGGATTTTGCCAGCAGTTGCATCCGTCATAATGAAATACTCTGTTCGTCTACGAATTAATCGCTCTATTTTAGCGAAGTTTATAAAAAGAGGCCATGACCCGGGTATGGTTTAGGCCTCTCATGATGATTGATTTGTTCTATTTCCCTGTGATTTAGCGTGCCCGATGCAGCAGATATCCTCCGATACCAAACATGATCAGAATGGGAATAAATACGAACCAGGCTGGTGAGGGTGCATAAATCAGACTGGCATAACCGAGGAAATCCTGCAGATAGAAGAAACCCAGTCCGGCAAATAAGGCGATCACCAGACGGAAACCCATAGATTGCTGACGCAACGGCCCGAAAATAAACGAACAGGCAATCACTACCAAAGCGATCAGGGCAAATGGGGAACCGACTTTCTGCCAGAAGGCCAACTGATAGGTTTTAGGCACTTGGCTGTATTCATGCATATAGCTCATAAAGCTCACTAGCTGGCTTGGCGATAAATCTTCTGGATCAATCGTCACCATATGCACATATTTCGGTTGCAAGGCTAGAGCCAGTGGCTGTTCAGCATGTTGCACCAGAGTCGCATTGCCATCTTTTAAAATATCAAACTGTTCGGTACTGTTTAATTTCCAGGCTCCATCTTTGACAAACTCACCCTCTTTAGCCTCTAAAGTGCCACGTAAACGGTAATTGTCATCGAAATCCAGCATCTGCACATTTTTCAGCTGACCTTTGGAGTTGGCATAATCGATATAAATAAAGCGCTGACCTTCGCGGGTCCAGTAACCACGGACTTCACCGAGTTGAGCGGCTTTACTGGCACTCTTGACGCTTTTAGCCTGTTCAGTGGTATACGGAATCACCCACTCACTTAAGGCAAAAGACAACACCACCAGCAACAGGGCTGAACGGATGACCCAGCCGACTATACGCCATAAGCTTACACCCACCGAACGCATCACGATCAGCTCACTATTCGAAGCTAATGTGCCCAATCCCAATACTGCACCAATCAGTGCAGAAATCGGCAGGATTTCATACAAATATTTCGGCGCTTCCCAGAGTACATATTTCAAGGCATCCCAGGCGCCATAGCCTTCTTTGAGTGAGCCCAGCTCACCCAGATAAGTGAATAAAACCTGTAAACCCGCCAATACCGCGGTTGCACCCAGCATGGCCAGCGCAGTGGTTTGGGTCACATGTTTTGCAACTATACGACGTGCCAACATTGTTAAGACCTCACTCGCTGAATCTGTTTCTTGATTTTCGGACCCAATTTCTGTTTACGTGAGAACAAGGCACCTGCAATTGCATAGGCAATCAGGATCAATGGATAGGCCCAGATTCCCATTTCCTGTTTACTGATCCGGGTCTTTACTGCCATCAGGGCCACAATCAGACTGGCAAAGATCATGAGGGCAGGAAATAACTTAAGATAACGACCCTGTCGTGGACTTACCTCAGACAAGGCTACAGCCAGGATCAGGGCAATCAGAATGGCAAAAGGCACAAACACCCGCCAGCCCAGTTCACTAGCCACCACAGGATCCTGACGGTTCTTCCATAATTGCGAAGTCGGCAAGGCTTCAACATCAGTACTGGCAAACTCTACTTCTTCATTACTTTCCAGGCGCAGACGATAACTTTCAAATTCAGCTTGAGTATACTGCGGCGTACCCGGATAAATCTCATAACGGCGCCCTTGGACCAGATCTACCACATTGGCAGCATCATTTGGTATTTCGATTCGGGTCGCTTCCTGTGCCAGAATCATCACATCCGGCTTGCCTTCTTTTTGCGCGCGCTGATAGAAGAATATATCTTTTAAGTTTTTACGGTCTTCAGACAGGTCACCCGCATAAATGGTATAGGGTCCGGAAGAGATAAATTCTTTGGGTCGTACCAGATCAAAACCGGTACGTACCGCCTGACTGGTGGTCAGGGCTTCAAACTGGCGTATTCCCCAAGGTGCAGCCCAGAGCATGAGTCCCGCCTGAGCAATCAAAAATACCAGGGTCATCGGCACTAGCAAGCGCGCCAGTTGATGCCGGCTGACACCACTACCATTCAGGACGGCCATTTCATGATCGACATATAAACGGCCAAAAACCAGCATCAGTCCAATAAAGAAACCGAGTGGAAGAATCAGGGTCAAGAATTCAGGCAGCCGGTAGCCAATAATGCTAAATAGAATGCCTGCATCCAGACGGCCTTGTGCAGCGACCCCAAAATACTTGATCAGTCGACCACCCATCATGATCAAAGTCAATAAGGCAATCACCACCAAGGATGTCGAGATAACTTGCTTGACCAGATAACGCCGAATAATCAAATTAATTCTTCCAAAATAAGGTCTATAAAACGAGTGCTAGTTTACCCGAATAGCAAAAATATAAAACCTAAGCCGCTCAGCCCATTGAAAATCTATTCAGATAAATGTTTCAATGACTGAATGATTTACCAATCTAGACAGGCGTGAAAACAGAATATGAAACTTACAATTAATACGTCATTCCCAGAGAATGGATCAAGTCAATCTTTGTTGATTTTAGTTGACTCAGAACAGCTTCAGAATACAACAGCAACCTATCAAATCAATAATTTAGACACATTAATTGAAGCCTCTCAATTCAAGGCAGCATTGGCCGAAAGCCTGAGCCTAATTGGTCAGGTAAGTCAGTCTAGCCATGCCGCACTGATCGGCTTGGGCAAAGTTGCTGAACTGCAACCGGCCAAACTTGCAAAAATCGCACAGACTATTATTCAGGCCACTCAAAAAAAATTCAAACAGATTTCTGTAGACCTGAACCAGCTTCCACAAGAATTCCATTATCTGTTTGCCCTGTTTCTAACTCAGGCCAGCTATGGTTATGATGAATACAAATCCAAGAAAAATGAATTTGTACTTGAGCAGATCGACCTGATTGCCACCCATAGCGTATTAACTACCGAACAGTTGCAACTGGTACAAGCAGTGCAGAACGGACAAAACTTGGCACGTGACCTAGGTAACCGTCCAGGCAATATCTGTTTCCCTGAATATCTTGCAGAACAGGCGGTGGCTTTGGCCGCTGAATATCCAGACCTGCTTAAAGTCACGGTGCTGGACGAACAGCAGATGGCAGATTTAGGCATGGGTGCCTTCCTTGCAGTAAGTAAGGGTTCAGAGCGTCCGGGCCGTATTATCAGCATAGAGTATCAGTCAGAGCGTAGCGAAGCACCGGTCGTGCTGGTAGGTAAAGGCATTACGTTTGATACCGGCGGTATTTCTCTCAAACCAGGCGCAGGCATGGACGAAATGAAATACGACATGTGCGGTGCAGCCTCTGTGCTCGGCACGATGCGTGCATTGTGTGAGTCCCGCTTACCATTGCATGTCATAGGTACCATTGCTGCAGCAGAGAATATGCCTTCAGGCAAAGCCACCCGTCCTGGCGATATCGTGACCACAATGAGTGGTCAGACCGTCGAAATCCTGAATACCGATGCCGAAGGCCGTCTGGTGCTATGCGACACCCTGACTTATGTAAAACGTTTCAATCCTGCTTTAGTGATTGATATTGCAACTTTAACTGGTGCTTGTGTGGTCGCTTTAGGTTCAGTGCTAACCGGTATGTTCACACCAGATGATAAACTGGCAGCAGAGCTGGAAACTGCCGGCCAAGATTCGTTTGACCGAGTATGGCGTATGCCGGTACTGGACGACTATCAGGAACAGCTTGACTCACCATTTGCAGATATTGGCAATATCGGTGGTCCAAAAGCCGGTTCTGTGACTGCTGCCTGCTTCTTACAACGTTTTACCCGTGAATATCGCTGGGCACATCTGGATGTTGCAGGCACGGCATGGAACTCAGGTACCAATAAAGGCGCAACCGGCCGCCCTGTCCCATTATTAATGCAATTCCTGGCCAACCGCGTTCAATCGAATGGCTAAGGTCAGCTTTTATTTATTTGAGAAAAGCCCTGAACGGCAAGTGGATAGCGCTTGCCGTTTATGCCGCAAGATTCTGCGCCAGCCGGCGCGGATCTGGTTACTGTGTGCTAATGCCGAATTGCAGCAACAGCTGGATGAACGCCTGTGGAGCTTTGATCCAGGCAGTTTTATTCCCCATGGCATTGACCAGCCTCAGGCCACTGTCTGTATTTCGGCAAGGCTACCTGAAGAGTCTGACTGGATTATTTTCAATTTTAATCCGGAAGCACTTGAACCTTACGCGAAATTTAGTCACATTATTGAGATTATTGAAAACCAAGAAACGGCTAAACAGCAGGGCCGTGAAAAATTCAAACAGTATCGTCGTTTAGGCATTGAGCCAAACACCCATAAGCTTTAACCGATATTATTCATAAGGAGAGGCACGTGGCATTAAATGTAGGTCCCGATTTTAAACAGCGCTGGTTAAATGTGCCGGAAGCTGTACGTCAGACCTTTATCGATGACCTCTCTCGTATCTGCGATATTTTAAAACCTGAAACGTCTTTGGAAGAATGGCAGAGTCGTGAGCAGCGCTTGCAGCAGGAATCTGAACGCAAGATTGAAGCAGCCTATGCGCAGCGCAAGGCCGAATTGATTGAAGAAGCCCGTATTCGCAAACAGCTTGCACTCGAAAAAGCTTTGGCCGAAAAGCGTGCCGAGGAACAGGCCTATCAAGAACAGTTACGTCTTGAAGAACAGCGAAAATTGAGCGAACAGACCCAAATGCTTGCTGAAATTAATATGCAGCTAAAGACTGAAGTGCAGCACTATGTTGACCGCTTTCAGAAAAACCCTGAGCATACTTTTGACTTTGCCAAAGGCCGCATCCAGATTGAGGATCAGAACATTTTATCCGAATTAGAAAGTGTGCGTTTACGCCTGGAACTTGAGGCAGAAGCGGTGATTGAACAAACAGTCAATGCACTTAGAGAGAAAATGCGTGCTGCAGCCAAAGAAGAAATTGAGTATATCATTCAAAACTCTGAATTTTCTGATCAACCAAGCAATAGTTAGATCATCCTTTCACATAAAAAGCCCGAACATTCGGGCTTTTTTAGTTTTATCCTAGAAAAAGTCGGCCAGCATAAAAGCGGCATTTCCGAGCAGATAACCAATACTTAATAAAGTGCCAATCCAGAGTATACCCCCCACAATATTATAGAAGCTGAATGTGGCAAAACTCATATGGGCGGATCCTGCAGCAAAAGGGCCAAATGAGCGAACAAAGGGAATAAAACGCGCAATAACGATAGTTTTACCACCATGTTTCATAAAATAGTGATTGGTTTTCACCATATATTCTGGCTTAAAAAAACGTGAATGCTGATTGAAATATTTTAAACCAAGAACTTTCCCAGTGTAATAATTCACGCTATAACCCAGCACTGTAGCAGTAAATAGCAACAGCCCCATGGAATGCAAGGTCACGATATCACTGCTGGCGCATAACGCTCCCACAGCCAGTAACAAGCTGTCACCCGGCAGAAAAAAGAAGAATACAGAACCGGTTTCTGCAAAAATCACCAGAAACAGAATTGCATAAATCCATACCCCGTATTGATCGAGCAATAGCGGCAATGACTGTTCCAAGTTAAGTAAAAAATCGAGCATTCGACCCGTCCACCCAGGCAATATTTGCAAGTTGAACTGCTGATTATCCCGAAAAATAAAAAAACAGTCTAATTTTTCAATCAGACTGTTCAGTAAATCAACATTTTTCTTATTTTAAGAAACCGTTTTCAGCTAGAAAATCCATGCTGATTTTCGATTGTTCAGTGGTTTCAGCTGCTTTATCACCCAGCAATAAACGTTCGATATAACGTGCCAGCACATCAACTTCCAGGTTGACCTTGGTTCCCACCTTCCAGGTACCGATATTGGTCCGCTCCGCTGTATGCGGAATCAGGTTGAGACTAATGATACTGCCACGCAAATGATTAATCGTCAGACTGATGCCGTCGACTGTAACCGAGCCTTTTTCTGCCAGATATTTGGCAATTTCGGCCGGTGCCGTCACTTCATAATAAATCGAGCGGGCGTCTTCGCGAACCAGCGTGATTTCGCCGACTGCATCCACATGACCTGACACAATATGACCACCAAAACGTGTGGTCGGCAGCATGGCTTTTTCGACATTGACAGGCTGGCCTGCTTTCCAGTTACCCAGTGTAGTCCGGTTCAGGCTTTCACGGGAAACATCAGCCGCATACCAGTTCTCGCCCCAGTCGATCACGGTCAGGCAGATACCATTGGTCGCAATAGAATCACCCAGATGTACATCGGACATGTCCAGATCAGTCTGAATCCGCAAACGTACATCACCGCCAACGCTTTGCAGACTTTCAACTTTGCCGAGGCTTTCGATAATACCTGTAAACATTTTTATTTCCTTTTCAATTCTTTTACCAGAGTGCCAACTGGGTACTAACGCCGGTCGTATCCACACCGCCCAATTCTGCATAATGATGCAGCTGGCTGAGTAACTGGCGGATTGGCGGACCCGACTTGGCGTGGGTATCGGTAATCACAATAAATTCCAGTACGCGGGCACGTTCGGACTGACGCTGTTTACTAACACGATAACGCGGTACATCCTGGGTCAGCAAGCTGACCCGGCCACGTTTCAGGTTGGCCTGTAATAAATCGGTGGCGCTGATATTCCCGTCGGTTGAATAACTGGTCAGAATAAAGCGCGCATTGATGGTGGCCAGCAGGCTCTCATAGGCTTCTTTGGCATATTTAGAGGAGTTGTACTGGCTCGGACGCTCTTTGCGCCATGCCCGGTCAATCCCACTCTTAAAGCCTTTGGTGTCCGGGGTTGGCAAATCGACCTGATCCCATAAGGTCAATGCATTCAACACATGATAATTACTGCTATACGCATGCTGATTATATGGCGGATCCAGATAGGCCACATCCACTTCAAAGCCGCTCATCTGGTTGGCCAGATGCTGGGCATCGACACACCACATTTCTGCGGCCATTCCCTTTTTCTGATCCGACTCGCAAAAACGGCTTGGGGTCAGCCACAGCAATGATTCAATCCGTTCCAGCGCAGTTTGGGTTTTCCCGCCCCAGCCATGGTGGAAGCTTTTGAAAACACCAGACGTATTGCTGACAAAACTGGCTGAATACAGCAAAGGGGCCAGCAAGGCAGACATTTCCACATCATCAATTGCACCTTGGGCCTGCCAGGCGGCAATCTGCTGGCGAATCGCATCAATACGCATGCCGTTACGGCGTTTGAAGAACAAACGGTCACGGGCTGGATCATAGATTTCATCATTACGTGGACAGAGGTTGTGCGTGACCCAGCCTTTGACTTCAGGCAGACGGTTCAGGTAGTCAATGGCTTTCTGATAGCCACCCAACTCTTTAAATGCCGGTGCTTCCGTACAGGCCAGTACCGCATGATTCAGTGCATGGCTATACGGTTCCCAGTCATTGGCAATCACGCGATAACCATTCTGGCGGGCCAAACGTGAAACCACACCTGAACCGGCAAAAAAATCAGCAAAGATTGGCGCACGACCATCGCTACGTTTCAGGGTTCCTGTACTCTCCAGAGCTTCCAGAATCAAATGCAGTAAACGGCGCTTATTGCCCAGATAAGGAACCAGTTGATGGAAAAGATATTCATCGGTGGTACGCGCCGCATGGCGACGTTTATGATAAACCGTAGGCTCTGAACTCATAGTGTCTCTTGAAAAGGAATTAGCCTGAAGCGCACGTCATCACCCAAGAGAGTCACATCGCGCAGCTTAAATCGGAGTTGTTCGGCCATACGGCTGAATTCTGCATTAAACATGGTACGCGCAGACTGGCCTAATAGGGTTGGTGCAACGTAACTGATCAGTTCATCAACCAATTTTTGTTGTAAAAATGCCGTAGATAAAGTGGCTCCTGCTTCCACCAACACATCGTAAATCTGATGTTGCTGAACCAGTTGCTTTAATAATTCTGCTAAAGGCTGTACCGGCAAGTGTAGCACACCCAGTTCTGCAAGCTCCTGACGAAATGGCCCCATCACCATCACGGTGTCGGCTTGCGCTAAAATTTTTGCGTTGAGTGGTAAACGCCCCTGACGGTCCAGAATAATCCGTTTTGGTTGCACCACGGTCTTGATATCTTCAATCCCGTCCAGTTGACGCACATTCAGTTCACAGTCATCCGCAAGAACCGTATCAATCCCGGTGATCACCGCGCCTGAAATCGCACGCCAGTGCTGTACATCCTGACGTGCTTCCACACCGGTAATCCATTTTGATTCACCCGATGCCATCGCGGTACGGCCATCCAGGCTTGAGGCAATTTTTAAACGCACATAAGGTTGGCCGGTTGCCATAGCCTTCAGGAAACCTTGATTCAGCTGATGCGCTTCATCTTCACAAATACCAACCTTGACTTCGATCCCGGCATCTTTCAGGATCTGTACACCCTTGCCGGCCACCAGCGGATTGGGATCAGGACAGGCAACAATAACTTTTGCCACGCCTGCCTCAACCAAGCCTTTGGCACAAGGCGGTGTCCGGCCATAATGCGCACAAGGTTCTAAAGTCACATAAGCGGTTGCACCACGTGCCTGTTCACCGGCCTGACGCAGCGCAAAGACTTCAGCATGTGGCTGACCGGCTTGGGGATGAAAGCCTTCACCAATCACGATGCCATCCTTAACAATGACACAGCCGACATTCGGATTCGGTTTGGTGGAATATTGCCCCTGACGAGCCAATTCAATGGCACGCTGCATCCAGATTCGATCTTGATTCAATTCAGCCATGTTTATTCGTGTAATTCTCGTTGTTGCATCTGTTCAATCTGATGACGAAAAGCTTCGACATCCTGAAAATCCTGATAAACCGAAGCGAAACGTACATAGGCAACATGATCCAGAGCAAATAAAGACTGCATCACGATTTCACCGATGGTACGTGATTTCACGTCACGCTCCCCCAGACGGCGAATCTGTAGCTGGATATCACTTAGCACGGTTTCAATCTGTTCCTGGGTCACCGGGCGTTTTTGCAAGGCATGCATCAGGGAGCGACGTAGTTTGGCTTCATCAAAAGGCTCATTCTTGCCATCTGACTTGATGACACGTGGCATCACCACTTCATAACTTTCAAAGGTAGTGAAGCGTTCATTACAACTGACACATTCACGACGACGACGAATCTGACAGCCTTCAGCTGCCAGGCGTGAATCAATCACTTTACTGTCTGCAGTATTGCAAAATGGGCAATGCATAGCGGTTTAATTGAGCAAATCCAGATGATTTCCGAGTGTAGCAAAAATTACAAACTTTGTAGAGCTTTACGCAACATATAGAAAAAAAACAGCCCATTCGGGCCGTTTTACACTATATATTGATTATGAGATAGTTATTATTATTCGACACGTTCGCCATGTTGGCTCAAATCCAGTCCCATACGCTCATCATCAGATGTCACACGGATTCCAATGATCAAGTCAATGACTTTGAGGATAATGAAGGTCATGATCGCAGAGTAAGCAATTGTCGCCAACACACCTTCCACTTGCACCCAAAGCTGATGCATGACATTGGCAGGGGCATTGTCACCCATGATGAATTCGCTGGCAAAGAAGGCTGTTAAAATCGCACCTACAATACCACCTACGCCATGCAGGCCAAAAGCATCCAAAGAGTCATCGGCTTTCAATGCGCGTTTCAGTGCTGTAATCCCCCAGAAACACACCACACCACCGATCAGACCCATCGCCAGCGCACCGCCTACGGTCACAAAACCTGCAGCAGGAGTAATCACGACCAGACCTGCAACTGCACCTGATACGCCACCCAGTACAGAAGCTTTACCACGCACCAGTTTTTCAGTGATTAACCAAGAGATAGCTGCTGCTGCTGCTGCCACTTGAGTCACGATCAAGGCATAGCCTGCAGAACCGTTTGCACCTAATGCAGAACCACCATTGAAACCGAACCAGCCCACCCAGAGCAAAGATGCTCCGATCACTGTAAGGGTCAGGTTATGTGGTGCCATAGATTCACGGCCCAAGCCCATACGTTTGCCCAGCATATATGCCGCTACCAGACCAGCAACACCCGAGTTGATATGTACGACTGTACCACCAGCAAAATCAAGCGCGCCATCGTTACCTAACCAGCCGCCACCCCACACCCAGTGGGTAATTGGGGCATAGACAATCACCACCCAAAGTGCGATGAAAGCAACGAAAGCACCAAATTTCATACGTTCTGCAATCGAACCGCTGATGATGGCAACCGTAATAATGGCAAAAGTCATTTGGAAAATCACGAATAGGATTTCAGGAATCGTGCCCGAAAGTGCTTCTGTGGTGATTCCCGCTAACATGAATTTATCCAGGCTACCTATAAAGGCGTTACCTTCCCCGAAAGCGAGGGTATAACCAATAATGACCCAGGCAATACTGACCACTGTAGCAGCAACAAAGCTATGTGCCATGGTCGCCAGGACATTTTTCTTGCGGACCATACCGCCATAAAATAGCGCCAAACCAGGAATGGTCATCAATAAAACCAGAGCGGTCGAGGTTAAAATCCAGGCGGTATCACCAGTATCTAGCGTTGGTTCTTCTTCTGCAGGTATTACGGCTTCGACTGGCGCTGCTTCAGCAATGACTGCTGTAGTCTCTGTTGTATTTAGTGTTGTATCGCCTGCTTCTTCAACAAGCACAATTTCTTCTGTTGGTATTGTTGCTGTTGCAGCTTCTTCAGCCCATGCAACAGAACCACCAAAAAGAGCGCCGGCCATGCCGAACGCGAGTAGCATTTTTTTCATCGTATCCCCCAACCAAGTTTTTGTGAGTTATTAGGTACCCAGCAAACTTCGTGCCAAGTTAGACAGCGTCTGCCCCTGTTTCACCTGTACGAATACGGATGACTTGTTCCAAGTTAGTTACGAAAATTTTTCCGTCACCGATTTTTCCAGTGCTAGCCACACGGGTAATAGATTCAATTACTGAGTCAACCATGTCATCGCTGATGGCAATTTCAATTTTGACTTTCGGTAGGAAATCTACAACGTATTCAGCACCACGATAGAGTTCAGTATGGCCTTTTTGACGACCAAAGCCTTTCACTTCAGTTACAGTGATGCCTTGAACACCAATTTCAGACAATGCTTCGCGCACATCATCTAATTTAAAAGGTTTTACAATTGCAGTTACGAGCTTCATGTTTGTTTTCCTTCGGCTTATTTCACCAGTAAGGTTTTACGTTCAAATTTCATGCCAAGATCCCTAAGGTCGGGGGAAATTAGAAAGCTCGGCATGTGGTCTATTTATACCTTATTTTATACTTATAAAGTCCTTGAATCTTCAAAAAATAGACATTTTTTATGTGGATTTTTACAATATCTCTGCCCGAATAAGTCTATATTTTATCTGAAATACTATAGTCTGCATTTTAGCAATGCTAAACTGTGCGCTCCTTTCTATGGCAATGGATCAGACGATGATTGAAACCTTATTACAAGCAATTATGCAGCAAGTCGAACAACCTAAGAAAGATTTGGAACATAATCTCCGTGCCCTGTTAAATGAAGCTGTGGCTAAAATGGATCTGGTGTCTAAAGAAGAAATTGAACGTCAACGCACTGCCCTAAATAAAGCCAATTATCGTCTGGATGAATTGCTCAAACAGGTTGAGGCACTAGAAGAAAAGATTTCGAACAAAAAATAAGCACAAGTACAGTGCAAAAAAGACACCAGACTTATAAAAATAACGCACCAAATTGGAACAACAATAATGTCTTTTGCCAAAATTTATACGCGAGGCTTGCTTGGCCTGCATGCACCTTTAATAGAAGTCGAGGTTCATGTCAGTTCGGGCATGCCTTCACTCACTATTGTGGGGCTTCCAGAAGCAGCAGTACGGGAAAGTAAAGACCGGGTACGGTCGGCTATTTTAAATAGCGGCTTTCAATTCCCCACCAAACGTCTCACCATTAATCTGGCGCCAGCAGATCTGCCAAAAGATGGCTCACGTCTGGACTTACCGATTGCTTTAGGCATTTTAGTGGCTTCAGGCCAGCTCCCAGAAGATTGCACCGAGCATCTTGAATTTATTGGAGAATTGGCCCTTGATGGTCAATTACGTCCGGTCAGTGGAACCCTGAGTATTGCGATTGCCTGTCAGAGTGATCAGCATCAACTGATCCTGCCTGGCCCAAATGCCCAGGAAGCCTGTCAGCTCCCTGATTTTAAAGTCTTCGCAGCCAATCATCTGAAAGAGGTGTGTGAACATCTTTCCCAGACACAGTCCTTGCAGCAGATAGAATCCGGTTCACTTGCTACAGACCATTTTTATAAGTTTGATCTTGCGGATGTAAAAGGACAATTACGACCACGACGTGCTTTAGAAATTGCTGCAGCAGGTGGTCATTCCCTGCTGTTTCGTGGTCCGCCTGGAACAGGCAAGACTTTGCTGGCCTCCCGATTGGCCAGTATTTTACCGCCTTTAAAGACCCAGGAAAATCTGGAAGTCGCCAGTATCTATTCAGTGGCGAATGCCAATCATCCTTTTGGGCAACGCCCGTTTCGGGCTCCGCATCATACTGCTTCTGCCGTGGCACTGGTCGGTGGTGGTTCACATCCCAAGCCAGGAGAAATTACCCTGGCGCATTTAGGGGTTTTATTTCTGGACGAACTGCCTGAATTCGACCGCAAAGTTCTGGAAGTCTTACGGCAGCCTTTGGAGGCAAAGGAAATTGTCATTTCCCGGGCATCACGCCAGATTACTTTTCCCGCCAATTTCCAGTTGGTGGCTGCTATGAATCCATGCCCATGTGGCTATGCCTTTAATCAGGATATCCGCTGTCAATGTTCGCCTGAAAGTATTAAGCGTTATCAGAACCGGATCTCAGGCCCCCTGCTGGACCGGATTGATTTGCATATTGATGTACCGCCATTACAGGCGCATGAGTTACAGGACAATAGACCTACAGAAAACTCGGAAACGGTCAGACAACGCGTCATTGCCGCTTATGAAATTCAGATGCAACGGCAAAACACCTTGAATATGAGTCTGAGTCCGAAGCAGCTAGAGCAATATGCCGCATTAGATCAGTCTGCTCAGAATATGCTTGAACTGGCGCAGCAAAAATTAAATTTGTCAGCCCGAGGCTATCATCGGGTCTTGCGTGTCGCACGTACCATTGCCGATTTGCATCAAAGTCCCGATATCCAAAGCCAGCATCTGTCGGAGGCTTTATCTTATCGCGGGCAGCAGCAGATTTAGAATATTAAAAAAGGCGACCTGAGATCGCCTTTTTTAAACACCAAAGATTAGAAGCTGTAGCCTAGTCCTAATACCACTTTATTTTTCTGTTTATCTTCAAAACGGTTATAACCACCAAAAATATAATTCATGCTGGCGGTGATGCCTGTATCAGCAAGTGGCTTGCTTAGACCGATATCGAAATGACGGAAACCGAAACTGTTTTCTGTTCCTTTTATGTCGCCATCTTTGGCATAAATATATAGGCCAAGTGCAGTATCCAGACTAAAATCTTTTGGCAGTGCATAGCTATAGGTGCCTTTAAGATAAGTATCCCCTGCATTACCCCAATCAAGATCTTCAAGCAATGTTTGAGCAGTCACACCAAAATCTTTGTACGTCAGACCCAGCATGGTTTCAAAACCATTTGAGCCTGTATTGCCAATATCATAATAGTAATAATAAGTTAAACCCGCTGTATAACCCCAGTCTTCATTGATTGAACCGTTATAGCCCGCGTAAAAATCATTTTCAAAGGCATTTGGCAAATCATCACCATAGTCTAATGTCGAACCCCACCAGCCTGCATAGAAACCAGAAGCATGGTTATAGTCCAGTCCCCCCTGTAAAGTAGCACCCTTATTTTCTGGCGTATTGGTAATACCACGCAGGTTATAGCTTGAAAGTACGCTGATATTTCCAGATACCGTATGTTCAGCAGCCGGTTCCTCAGCAAAAGTAAAAGAAGATGCAGCGCCCAATAAAGCAAGAGATAATACTTTTAATGTTGATTTCATTGTGTGACTCCCCCAGATCGTCTGAGACGTTTTTTATGGTCATTGATTAAACTCAAGCTCGAAACTGCAAGAGCTATGCCAATCTGAATAAAGGAAACTCGAAACAATAAAACCCACAAAATAATTAATATATAAGCTTCTGTTTTTAAATTAAAATTTAAATTATTCTAAAAAGTATGTGCTAGGTGATTTCTTGACTCAAAAGATTTGAGCACCATTCCTTTGTTTTTTAAGGCTTATACATAATTATTTACAACTTGCCCTATTTTGATTCTTCTTTTAGAAGAACTAAAATTTATGCCAAAAAACCGTGCATATTTTTTGATCATATTTTTTTACACATTATTCAGTATAAAAGCCATTTCTTCTTATTTTGCATTCTTAAAAAGATAAGTTTTACCTTCTAACAGGTTTTTGTTTATATTAATTTTTTACCAAATGGTTATAAATCCATTTTCGTTAAGTTTCGCTATTTTTTAATTTGAGTTAAAAAAATTAGACTTTAATAGAAGATCTGCAATAAAAAATGACATTTTTTCCATCAATTCTTATACAATTCTTAAAAATTCTCTACTAGTTTGTATAAGGTCATCTCCCAATGCAAAATATAAAAAAATTAACATTGATCGTTATGATTCAAGCTGCTTTGGTGTCATCTGTGTATGCCAATGAACAAGCTGAAGCTAAAGGTTTTGTTGAAGGTGCTGACGGTACGGTTTTATTCCGCACCGGTTTTCTAAGCCGTGACAAAAAGAATGGTGTAGCGGATACACGCTCATCTGCTCAAACGGCGATAGTTAAACTGGACTCTGGCTTTACTAAAGGTGTAGTTGGTTTTGGTGCAGGTATTATCGGTGATGCATCTTTCAAGATAGGCAAAAATGCACACGCGGGGAATAACATGATTCCCCTGCATAATAATGGTGCCAAAGATGCCCAAGGCCGGGTGGATCCTTATAGTACCTGGGCACGTGGTGGGGCATATGTGAAAGCTCGTGTTTCTAGTACGACAGCTACTTATGGTACTCAGGTTCTTGATATTCCTGTACTCGCAAGTAATACCGCACGTCTGGTTCCCGAGTATTTTACCGGGGTACTGGTCACAAGTAACGAAATAGACAAGCTGAAGCTTACAGCAGGTAAATTCACCAAAGACCAATATTCAGATCAACTTAGTACTGATGGCCGTCATCTGAAAAGTGCAGTAGTTTGGGGTGCAAAATACGACTTCAATGACCACCTTAACTCCTCTTATTATGGAGTTGATGTTAAAGATAAACTGGAACGTCATTATGCGAGTGTCAACTCTACCCATGACCTGAAAGATGATTCATCTTTAACTTTAGATTTGAGTGGATATCATACTAAGTTTGACAAGGATGCCAATACCTACTCTCAGACCACGACTGATCTGGCAGACCGTCATAATACAATCTGGGCGGTTTCAAGTGCCTATAACAAAGACGTGCACAATATCATGCTGGCTTACCAACAAAACTCAGGCAATGTTGGTTACGATTATGGTGAAAATGCTGATGGCGGTCAGAGCATGTACCTTCCAAACTCTTACCTTTCTGACTTTATTGGCAATAAGGAAAAATCTGCTCAGCTACAGTACAGCTATAACTTCAAAAATCATGGCATTCCAGGTTTAAACTGGACCACGGCTTTTGTTTATGGCTGGGATATCCATGTTGCGAATCCGGATAACCGCGCTGAATTAATCACCAGCAATGCTCAGGAACATGAATTTTTTAACCAGGTTAAATATACCGTTCAATCCGGTCACCTGAAAGATGCAAGCTTACGCTTACGTCACTCTTATTACCGGGCGAGTGATGACTATCAATCTAGCTATATTGGTGACACCAACGAATGGCGTATCTGGCTAGACATTCCTGTGAAATTATTCTAATTCACGCGAAATTCAAGCCATAAAAAAACCTGCATCATGTGCAGGTTTTTTTATACCAAGCTTTAAAAATTTAAAGCCCAATGAACAAAAAGCAATTATTTATTTGCTTCTGCATAAGCTTCAATTGAACTCATAACTTCCTGTTTTGCAACATCAGCCCCGTCCCAACCACTAAGCTTAACCCATTTACCTGGTTCAAGGTCTTTGTAATGCTGGAAGAAATGTTCGATCTGGCTGATCAGTAATGGAGGAAGATCCGTATATTCCTGAACATCTTTGTAGATCGGCGTCAGTTTATCATGTGGAACTGCAACCAGTTTCGCATCAATACCACCGTCATCTTCCATGTTCAACTTACCCACAGGACGGCAACGAATCACAGAACCTGGTTCGACCGGATGCGGAGTTACCACCAGTACGTCTAATGGGTCACCGTCAAGTGACAGGGTGTTTGGTACATAACCGTAGTTTGCTGGGTAGAACATTGCTGTACCCATAAAACGGTCTACAAATAACGCATCAGAATCTTTATCGATTTCGTATTTGATTGGTGCTGCATTTGCAGGAATTTCGATGATCACATAGATATCGTTTGGCGCATCTTTACCCGCTGGGATATTGCTGTAGCTCATAGCATCACTCTTTAACAAGTTATATCTTTTAAAAAACCGCGACAATTATAACGGGTTTTAAAGAAATTTTTAGACTTTAAATCTCGAACTGTAAATATGTCCGTTGACTTGCTGACTTAAACGATCTTGATGATCAGCAGCAATAAAGCCACCGGGCATAACATCGAGAGCAACCATACAATAGAACGTAGAGTTGCCCAGTTGGCCAGATAGCAAATTCCGTACAAGGTACGAAAAACCAGATAGGCAATACCGAACGTCATGACCAACTCTTGGGGCACCACCATATATTCTGCCATCAAGATCGCAGCAATAAAGAGTGGTAAACTTTCAAAACTGTTCTGCTGGACAGCATTGGCACGACTGGCTAGTCCTGAAGACTTTTCTAAAAATTCCCGTGGATGCTGATTGTCTTTGGCGCTAAAGCCTGCAGTTTTTTTTGCAATCAATGTGAATACATAGGGCAAAAGACAAGCGGCTAAAATGAGATAGATAATCCCACTAATGCTGTGCATCTGTTTTTTCTCATAAAATTTTATCCCTATCATAGCATGGCATTTCGTGAATAAATTTTGTTAAATAGAGTGCTTTTTATTACTTGTTAAGGATTCACTATGGTCACACCTGATCAAAATGAAATGTTCGATGTCCTCGAGAAACAACGCCAGCATCAACGTCAAGTGGATCGCGTATTAAAAATTGTGCTGCCGATTGTGGCATTTCTGATCGCCGTCATTTGTGCCAATATGAACATCTGGTCACCGATCTTCACCTTTGCTCTTCTATGGATTTCTTTTTATGCTGTAGGGATCAAGCGCCTGCCTCTCTGGCACTGGTTGATCGCAATCCTGGTTTATTGCTTGCTAGATAATATTCTAAGTTATGGCAGCTTTAATCAAACCGGATTTACCCGCCAGTTCGGTACCATGTTTATTTTCTTGGGAGTAGTCGGAGTAGGCCGCCCTTATTTTGACCGCTGGTTAATGAAAAAATAAAAAGTCCAAATTAAAAAAAGCGCCTGACGGCGCTTTTTTTTTTACAGAATTTAGGCAGATTTACGTAAATCTTTGCGCAGGATTTTACCTACATTCGATTTTGGTAATTCATCCATAAACTCGACATAACGTGGACGTTTATAACCGGTGAGATTTTCTTTAGCAAATGCCAAAACCTCTTCTGTGGTTAGAGATGGATCTTTTTTCACCACAAACAGTTTCGGCACTTCACCTGATTTTTCATCTGGTACGCCAATCGCAGCCACTTCCAGTACTTTTGGATGGGTTGCCAGTACTTCTTCAATCTCAGATGGATAAACGTTAAAACCAGAAACTAGAATCATGTCTTTCTTACGGTCTACGATTTTTACATAACCACGTGAATCCATCACACCGATATCACCGGTACGGAAGAAGCCATTAACCATCACTTTGTCAGTTTCATCTGGTCGGTTCCAGTAGCCTTTCATGACCTGAGGACCACGGATTGAAATTTCACCTTGCTCGCCCAATGGAACTTCATTGCCTTCATCATCCAGAATAGCAACTTCGGTTGATGGTAACGGGATACCAATGGTGCCACTAAATTCTTCAGATGCAGGTGGGTTTGCCGTAGCGACTGGAGAGGTTTCAGACAAGCCATAACCTTCAACAATATTGGTTCCGGTGACTTTCTTCCATGCTGCTGCAGTAGAAGGAAGTACCGCCATACCACCGCCCATTGCCATTTTTAACTTGCTATGATCAAGCTGTTTGAACTCTTCATTGTTTACCAGCGCATTGAATAGTGTATTCACTGCCGGGAAGAAAGTCGGCTGGTATTTACGTAATTCTTTCATCACTGCCGGCAGATCACGCGGGTTCGGAATCAGGACATTCGCTTGGCCTTTGTACATGCCATACAGTGCGCACACCATAAACGCAAAGATATGATAAAGCGGCAAGGCACAGAAAATACGGTCATCTGGCTGACCATCTTGCGCACCAAATTTACTCTGGAAAATACCGTCACACTGTAACAGGTTCGCGACCAGGTTACGGTGCGTCAGTTCAGCACCTTTAGATACGCCTGTGGTACCGCCCGTATATTGCAGTACAGCCGTATCGCTTAGGCCTAGTTCAGGACGCTTGTAATTGTTCGGGCTAACTTTATTTAAAGCGGTATTGAACTTGACGTGGCCTGGAATATCCCATGCTGGAATCTGCTTGCGCACAGAACGCAGTACAAAATTTACCAGTGTTCCTTTCAAGGCACCCAGCATGTCACCGACAGAAGCTACTACAACATGCTTCACTGGTGTTTTACCGATAATCGCCTGGTAAACAGATGCAAAGTTCTCAATGATCACCAGAACTTCAGCACCTGAGTCATTCAATTGATGCTCAAGTTCACGTGATGTATAGAGTGGATTCACGTTGACCAGTACCAAACCTGCGCGGAACACCCCAAGTGCCACGACCGGATACTGAAGCACGTTTGGCATCATCACTGCAACACGTGAACCTTTTGCCAACCCCAAGCTTTGTAAATAAGTTGCAAATTTGCGACTCGCCTCTTCCAATTCATTGAAAGTCATGGCCTTATCCATAAAGATAAAGGCATCACGCGAGCCGAATTTTTGGAAATTACGTTCAAAAATATCTACTAGAGAAGTATTTTCTGGTGGTAATTCTACTGTTTCTGGAATCCCTGTTTTTTGGTATTCAGCAAACCAAATTTTTTCCATAATGGCCATCTCTCCAATCATAATCCTTAGTATTTCAACTGTTTTTTTCAATATCACACGCCGTTTTTAGACTTGTATATGTGCAATATTGCATCCATCTTGTCGAATCGTTGTTCATATATAACGTATTTTACAGGATGGATGCTAGTCTTATCTTTGAATCAACAGTTTATTTGCTTTTTGGTATCCGCGTGGTAAAAGCTGACCTTTTGCACCACGTTTGCCGAGATATTTTTGCAAATCATCCCCTTTTAATTTTAACTGCTGCTGTCCTGCAAGCACTTGAATTGTTTCATCAAGCTTCAATAGTGTCATGGACAAAATTTGATCACTAGCCTCAAGTTGTATCAATTTATTTCCTTTGCCTTTATTCAACACCGGCAACTCTGCTAAATCGACAATTAACAGGCGCCCTGCCGAACTGAGCAGTGCAACATGCGTGGCATCTTCGAGTAGCTGCAGGTTCATCACTTCAGCTCCTTCAGATAAATTCAGGAAAGCTTTCCCGGCTTTGGCACTGGTATCCAGCTGCTTGGCCTGGGTTTTAAAGCCATACCCTTTACTACTGATGGCCAGAATTTCAGCTTCGTCATCAGCCACCAGAACCTGTTTAAAACCCACTCCGCTGGCAGGAGAAAGTTTTGAACTGAGTGGTTCACCGAGACCACGTGCCGATGGCAGGCTATTGATTGGTAAGGCATAGCTACGGCCGGTATCATCAATCACATAGACCCGCTGGTTGGACTTGCCTTGAGCATGACTCAAGTACTGGTCACCGGCACGGAAATTCAGATTTTCAGCCTCCACTTCATGACCTTTGGCACAGCGAATCCAGCCAGCTTCAGATAACACTACCGTCACCGGATCGGCAGGCAACATTTCAGTTTCATTGATCGCAGCAGCTTCGGCACGCTGTACGATTGGCGAACGGCGATCATCACCAAATTTCTTGGCATCTTCTTTTAGTTCAGAAATGATCAGGGTCTTCAAGGATTCCGGATTGGCCAGCTGTTCACGAATCACCGCAGCTTTCGCTTCAAGTTCTTCCTGTTCACGGCGCAGTTGCATTTCCTCAAGCTTGGCCAGATGACGTAACTTGAGTTCCAAAATGGCTTCAGCCTGAATCTCGTCAATGCCAAAACGCGCCATCAATACCGATTTTGGCTGATCTTCTTCACGAATAATCCGAATCACTTCATCAATATTCAAATATGCAATAATCAGACCACCCAAGATATGCAGGCGTTTTTCGATCTTGTTCAGATGGTATTGCAGACGACGTGTTACCGTGGTTTTACGGATTTCAATCCATTCCAGCAGAATACGACGAATCGATTTTACCTGTGGACGGCCATCGGCACCAATCATGTTCATATTGACACGATAGCTGGATTCCAGATCTGTGGTCGCAAACAGATGGCTCATGACTGCTTCTGCATCAATGCGGTTGGAACGCAGAACAATCACTAAACGGGTTGGATTGACATGATCCGATTCATCCCGTACATCGCTGACTAAAGGCAGTTTCTTGGCCTGCATCTGGTCGGCAATCTGGGTAATGATTTTGGAGCCTGACACCTGATATGGAAGTTCAGTGATAATAATTTCGTTTTTATCTATGGTATATACCGCACGCATGCGATAACTGCCACGACCTGTAGTCTGAATTTTTAACAGTTCAGCAGGAGGAGTAATAATTTCGGCTTTGGTCGGCAAATCCGGTGCAGGAATATAGTCTGCGATTTTTTCATCGGTCAGGTTCGGATTACGAATCAGGGCAATGGTGCCCTTGACTACTTCACGCAGGTTATGCGGTGGAATGTCAGTGGCCATCCCGACTGCGATGCCAGTGGTACCATTCAGCAGGATATTCGGTACACGTGCTGGCAAGTTCACCGGTTCTTTCATCGAACCGTCAAAGTTGTCCTGCCATTCACAGGTGCCCTGACCCAGTTCAGATAACAATAGTTCGCTGTATTGAGACAGTTTGGCTTCGGTATAACGCATGGCTGCGAAAGACTTCGGATCATCCGGAGAACCCCAGTTGCCCTGTCCCTCAATAAACGGATAGCGGTAACTAAAGGGCTGTGCCATCAGTACCATGGCTTCATAACAGGCCGAGTCACCATGCGGATGGTATTTGCCCAGTACGTCACCCACAGTACGTGCCGATTTCTTTGGTTTGCTGGTCCATTTCAGGCCCAGCTCACTCATGGCATAGACAATCCGGCGCTGTACCGGTTTCAGGCCATCGCTGATATGAGGGAGTGCCCGATCCATAATCACGTACATGGCGTAATTCAGATAAGCTTGTTCGGTAAATTCTGCTACGGAGCGGTTTTCTGTCGCATGATGCGCAAGGCTTGTCATAACAACCTATAGTCCTAAATAATTCGTTTTTGTATCAATGTTTCTTATGCTATGTCGCGGCTGGGGATGACACAAGGGCATCAAATAGCTCAGCGCGACAATTTGTGTCTTATGGCCTAAAAATATCCACTTTATAGGCCTCAAGCAACTAAAAAATCATTCACTTTATAAGCCCATCGATTCCAGGGTCTTGCCTTTGGTTTCTTCACCCAAAACCAGAATCACAAGGGCAACAGCGACCAGAACTCCAGTAAACATGGTGAAGACATAGCTAAAGCCATTCGGCATGCCCATCAGATGGGTTACGGCAAAAGGCGCTGCAATACCGCCAATCCGGCCCACTGCACCGGCCCAGCCTGAACCAAAGGCACGGATATTGGTCGGATATTGTTCCGGCGTATAAGTATAGAGCACACCCCAGGCACCCAGATTAAAGAAGGACATCAGACAGCCCCAAATCACGATTTCAGCAACACTACCCGACTGGCCAAAGAAATAGGCCGAGATCGCACACATGCCAATAAAACCGGCTAGAGTAGGCTTACGACCCAGCTTTTCGACCAGCCAGGCTGCCACCAGATAACCCGGCAACTGCGCCAGAATCATAATCAGTACATACTCAAATGACTGGACGATGCTATAGCCTTCTTTGACCAGTAAGCTTGGCAACCAGGTAAAGATGCCATAATAGGAAAAAATAATACCGAACCAGATCAGCCAGAGCATAAGCGTACGGCGCGCAAAGATACCCGACCATAACTGGGAAAATGAAATATTCTGCTTCTCTGCGACCGGTTTCACTTCAAAAATTTCATAGACTTGAACGCCACATTGACGCTCAATCTTTTTAACCAGTGCCGAGGCTTCGTCTATACGGCCACGGTTAATCAGGAAAGGAATAGATTCCGGTATCATTTTCCAGATCACAATTGCATACAGCGCAGGCAGGCCACCAATCAGAAAAGCGGTTTGCCAGCCAAAATCAGGAATGACAAAGCGCGATACTAAAGCTGCAACTAACCAGCCCAGCCCCCAAAAGCTTTCCAGCAGGACAATAAAACGGCCTCGCACCCGGGCCGGAATATATTCACTGACCAGCGTCACAGCCACGGGTAACTGGCCACCCAGGCCCAAACCGACAATAAAACGGAAGACCAGCAGCCAGGTCAGATTCGGTGCAAAAGCGCAGGCTGCCGTGGCCAGGCTATAAATGACCAGCGTTGCAGCAAAGACTGTTTTACGCCCAAACCGGTCAGCCAGTCCCCCAGAACAAATCGCCCCAATCGCCATGCCAACAAAACCGATCGACACCACCCAGCTCTTCTGATCTGCAGTCATCTGCCAGTCTTCAGCCATTTTTGCCAGAATAAAGGAAATTAATCCGGTATCCATTGCATCAAACATCCAGCCCAGTCCAATCACCACCAGCAAGGTATAATGAAACTTACCAATTGGTAAGCGTTGTATGCGAGAAACTAGATCCATAACAAAAATCTCTGATCAGGTGGAACGGGAGATGCTGCTTTCTCAACAGATGGGCTGCTTTATATTTTTTATACTACGAATTAAGCACAATGCGGTGATTTTATTACCGCATTCATGTCAATGAAAAAATCAAGATTCGTCTTTGGAGGATGCAGATTGCTCATCATCATCTTTATAAATAAATTTTGGCATTTCCAGACCAAAATAAATGGCGATCAGACGTAAGCTAAAACCAAAGATCAGGGTAGAAAGAATGGTGACGTCTTGTGACAAACCATAATAACTACACAACCAGTAAAAGATTACTGACACAAAAGCAATACTGGCATACAGTTCACGACGGAATACCAGCGGCACATCATTACATAAAATGTCACGCAAAATCCCGCCAGATACCCCAGTCAAAACCCCGGCAACTGAACTGACCACAAAGCCATGTCCCATTTCCAGAGAAATCTGACAACCAATAATGGTAAAGCCGATAAGGCCTAAGGCATCCAGCACCAGGAAGATATTGCGCAAATGCCGCATCCATTTGGCAATCAGGATCGTCACGAAAGCTGCACAACAGGTCAGTATCAGATATTCGGGATGCTTGACCCAGGTCAAGGGATAATGCCCAAGCAGGACATCGCGAACCGAACCACCACCCAGTGCCGTGACACAGGCAATAATCATGACGCCAAACCAGTCCATACTGCGCCGGCCAGCAGACAGTGCCCCGGTCATGGCTTCAGCGGTAATTGCAACAATATAGATAACGGTCAGTAACATCGCCCTGCTTCCACCTGAGGCTTTGAGATGGCGGCTATTCTAAGCTAAATCTATGTGAAAGTTATAAGAATCCGGCACAACATTGCTTAAATTTTTTACCTGAACCACAAATACAGGGCTGTTTCATGCCGAGGGTGTGATCCGTGGTCGGATCCAGGAAATACCAGCGACCTTCCAGCTTCACAAAATGTGAAACTTCATGATGTATCTGTGCCTGCTTGCCATCATGATAATAAGCATTGAACTCAACCAATGCATGATTTTTATCCAATTTTTCATCGGCTTGAACAATCTCAAGCTTTAACCACTGATTGGCTTTGCTCCAATCGCTAATTGCCTGCAAGTCCAAGGCCTGTTGCTGACCCAGCGCGGTGGTGGTTTTGATGTAATCGATTTCATGCTTCGCGAAGGCACTGTAACGGGAACGCATGAGTTGCTGCGCAGTCTCTGCGACCCGTTGTCCTGCATGTAAGGGCTGACAACAGCTGTGATATTCACCTTGTCCACATGGACATGCTTCTGACATTTCAGTTCCATAAAAATAGCCCGACAATGCGGGCTATTTTAGCAAATTTTTGCGTCCGAACCTTTGCTATAGTCTATTCCTGCGCAGGAAGCGGAATGATATGTACTTTATCGATCTTATGGCCGTCCATGGTGACCACTTCAAAGATATGTCCATCTGCTTCAAATTTTTCACCACTATGCGGTAAACGTGCCATATGGAATAATACATAACCGGACAGGGTGGAATATTCTTCAGTTTCATTGACCAGATCACGATCCAGCAATAAGGAAACATGACGGATATCGGTGGAACCATCCAGAATCAGGCTGCCATCTTCCAGACTTTCTGCAGCAGCTTGCAGCTCATCTTCATCCGGGAATTCACCGGCAATTGCTTCAAGGATATCAATTGGCGTGACAATCCCTTCAATCGAACCATATTCATTCAGGACAATCGCCATTTGCAATGGAGCCTGACGCAATTGCTCCATCACCATCAGGACCTGGGCATTTTCATGCACGATCACCGGTTCACGTAAGTGCTTTTCAAAATCCAGCACCCCGGTTTCAATGTATTCGTTCAGGACTTTATGAGTCAGTACCACCCCGGCAATATTATCCAGTTCACCACGCGCAACGATCAGACGTGAATGGCTCATTTGCAATAACTGTTCTTTGATACTGTCGGGCTCATTGTCCAGATCAATCCATTCCAGTTCAGGACGTGGCGTCATCACCGACTTGACCGGCCGTTCCGACAGACCCAGTACCCCCTGCACCATGACACTGTGATAAATGCCGTTTTCATCATTAAAGACTTCATCAGCAAAGGCACGCGTCGCCAGAACATCTTCCGGCTCAGAAGAATCATTGTCCTGAGCAGGTTTGCCACCCAGCATCCGCATCACTGCTGAAGCAGTACGGTAGCGCATGTCGGTGGTGGTCACCATTTTTTCCTGATTGCGTTTCATGGTCTGGTTAATAAATTCGACAATCACCGAGAAGCCAATTGCAGCATACAGATAACCTTTCGGAATATGGAAACCGAAGCCTTCGACTACCAGCGAGAAGCCGATCATCATCAGGAAACCCAGACACAGAATCACCACGGTCGGATGTCTGTTAACGAAATCCATCAGGGCTTTGGATGCCCAGAGCATAATCCCGATGGCAATAATCACGGCAATCATCATGACTGACAGGTCTTTGACCATGCCAACCGCAGTAATCACACTGTCCAATGAGAAAACGGCATCCAGTACCACGATCTGCACAATCACCATCCAGAATACCGCATGGACCGGATTTTCTTCTTTGATGACTGGTTTGGCTTCCAGACGCTCATGCAGTTCCATGGTGCCTTTAAACAGCAGGAACACCCCACCAAACAATAGAATCAGATCTCGGCCCGAGAAAGCATGATCAAAAATGTGGAACAGTGGATCAGTCAGGGTGACCACCCAGGCAATCGAAGCCAGCAAGATCAAGCGCATCACCAGGGCCAGCATCAAGCCCACAATCCGCGCGGCATTCCGCTGTTCTGGCGGCAATTTCTCCGCCAAAATGGCAATAAAAACCAGATTATCGATCCCGAGTACAATCTCAAGAACAATTAATGTGAGTAAACCGACCCAGGCTGAAGGATCCGACATCCATTCAAAGATCATACGCTTGGCTCCTGACACTCAGGACTGCTGCATTGAATGAACCGAGACTGTAATGAAACAGCATAATATTTTTGATATTGAACAATACCAATTATTTGACGGCGATTTATAGAGTTACACGGCCAACTACCACTACCCATTTTCGTTCTATTGTTGTGAAACCAATTTTTAGTATAGCAAGATCAAATCGAAATTCACCTTTTTTCATGGCTGTTTATCGATGAATTTTGCCTGGCTGTAATGCCATGAAAATGCAGCTGCTCACAGAATTGTCATATTTATTAATTAAGCTAGAGTCACCAGAAAGAAAAATGATAAGGTGAAGAAAATAAATGCAAAGCGTAATTCAAATGACAGATTATTTTAAAGACAACTCCCCAAAAACAACTCGCCCTTTAGTGGCACTCTATTGTGGTTCACGTGCAGGCAACAAGCCGATTTATTTAGAAAAAGCCCTTCAAATCTCGCAAGGACTGGCAGAACATGGTTTCGGGCTGGTCTATGGTGGCGCCAGTATTGGCCTGATGGGACAGGTCGCGGATGCCATGATCCAGCATGGTGGTGAAGTAGTGGGCGTCATTCCCGAATTTATGCTGGACTATGAAATTGCCCATAACCAGCTGACAGAGTTACATGTGGTGACCAGCATGCATCAACGCAAAGCCATGATGGCTGAGCGAGCCTGTGCCTTTGTGGCCTTGCCAGGTGGACTAGGTACTTTTGAGGAAATTCTGGAAATTGCCACTTGGGGCCAATTGAACCAGCACCAGAAACCGATGATGCTATATAACGTCAATGGGTTCTATGATTCCTTGATTGCACAACTGGATCGTGCCGTTGAAGATGGTTTTTTACCGCCGCAACATCGTGCCAAACTGATCATTTGTGAACATGAAGAAGAAATTTATACAACTTTAACCAATTTAGGCCATCCACAAAGATTTGTGGTTTAAACCGTTCCAATTAATAAAAAAGCGAGCACCTGGCTCGCTTTTTTCTCGGATTTTTAATACTAGGACTTATTGTCCATAATTCGTCACAAACTCATAAAACATCGGCAAAGTTGTTGCCAGAATGACCGACATGGCCAGACCGAACATCAGTTTCATGGCATCTGCACTGACATTACGTGAAGTACGATGTTTGTTGACTTCATCCAGAATCATCGACATGGCAAATTCACGACCTGCAAGTAAGCCCAGGAATACCCAGGTGGTACTCATTGGAATGTTGCTCCACTCTTTGAAAACTAACAGGATAATGGCATACATGAAGTCGATAATCGTTGCAGCACGAATGTCGGTTACACCGGTTTTGGTGTCGACAATGTTCTGGATGGCTCCGCCACGTTGATACAGAATCACGCCCAGCAACACCACGAATACCGTAATCGCAAACATCAGGAATTCAAACGGCACCTGACGTGGTACATACACGAAGATGTTGGCCAGATCCTGAATCAGCCATTGGCTCCACAGGAAACCGGTAGAGACCCACTGCAAGCCCATCCAGACCTTGGAGTGCTCCTGATGACGTGTCTTGGCAAAATGGCGTGCCAGCTGCTTGGCCACAAAACGATAGATGACAATCGCCACGATAAAGGCGACGGCATAGCCCATCATCGATTTGACCATCATCGAGCCTAGGCTGGCAGGAGAGAAGATCGTAAGCACCAGGAAGGTAGTACTGACTGGAATCCCGTATCTGGTCAGTATTAACAGGAGAATAGGCGGCACAATATACAGCCAGGTAATGCCACCTTCAGGGAAAGGAATGGTTTCTAGACGACCGTATGAGGCATCACCTACCCCGGATGCATACCAACCATAGATCAATACGACAATTAAAATTGAGCTGATATAAATCCACAATACCCACCATGGGCGATGGGAATTTGATGAAATAAATGTCCCTAAGGTTTGAGGCACATCATTTCCGACAATAGAATAGGCGGCTAAACAGAAGCCGATCACCATCAAAATCTCGATTGTCATAAACACAAACCTATACGCGAGGAGATTTCAGCACTGCTGAAAAGTTGGCCCAAGATTATGACGGTTTTATTTCATTTTAATGACAACACTGTCATATATATGCCGGTCTTACAAAAAAGAGCAGCGAAGTGCTCTGAATCTAGCAGCTTTTAGCGGCTCTAGATCGACTTGATAAATCATAGGGCGACTCCCTGATGTCATTGCTCCCTTATGCCCAGAACATGACTTTACCATGACCGATTTCTTGCAGTTCCTTGACACACGACGCTATAAAAGTTGACACGCTTTATATACGACAGACTCGGCTGTTTCCTTTAAACTATTAAAAATTTTAAGCTTTCCATAATTATGAATGCCACGCCTACGCATCAAGCCCTAGATCCTGAATTCAGACTGCTGGTCTTGTTGGTGTCGATCGGCTTTTTTATGCAGGGGCTGGACAGTACCATTATCAACACGGCCCTGCCCGCAATTGCTAAGAATTTACAGGAAGATCCGCTGCGGATGCACGGTGTGGTCGTGGCTTATGTCCTGTCAGTGGCAGCCTGCATCCCCTTGAGTGGCTGGCTGGCGGACCGTTTTGGGGTCAGAAACATCTATTTTTCTGCCATTATCATTTTTTCTCTGGCATCGTTGGGCTGCGCCTGGGCTGAAAGTCTGAATGAATTACTCATCTATCGGGTATTTCAGGGCATAGGGGGTGCCTTTTTACTCCCGGTTGGCCGGCTGGCGATGTTGAAGATTATCCCACGAACCCAGTTCTTGGCTGCCATGAGCCTAATGAGCCTGGCCGGACTGATCGGTCCGCTGATTGGACCGACCTTAGGCGGATGGATGGTCGAATATATGTCCGTGCGCTGGATTTTCCTGATTAATTTACCGATTGGCATCCTGGGTGCCCTGATTACCCTTAAAGCCATGCCCAATGTGCTTGAACCTACGGTAGCACGTTTCGATTTTGGCGGTTTTATCCTGCTCATCATCGCCATGGTATCGCTATGTCTTGGTATTGAAAATTTTGCCAGTCCACAACATCCGCTCTGGTGGAGTCTGGCCCTGATTCTGGCTGGATTGGTAGCTTCGCTTATCTATGCCTATCATTCGCACACCCATCAGAATGCATTATTCCGTAGCAAACTGTTTAAGAATAAAATTTATTCGATCGGAATTCTGGGTAATTTTTTTGCGCGTCTGGGCGGTAACTCGATTCCATTTTTATTGCCTTTAATGCTGCAGGTGGCATTTGGTTTTGAACCCTTTATGACCGGCTTGCTGATGATTCCCACTGTACTCGGTTCCCTGGCCTCCAAACCGATTATCCGCAGTATTGTGCAGCGCTTCGGCTATCGTCGTGTCTTGTTGGTCAACACCTTGTTGGTCGGCCTGTGTATTGCCAGTTTTTCCCTGACTACAGCAGACACCCCGCTCTGGTTAAGAACCATGCATTTCTTTATTTTCGGGGTTCTGAATTCACTCCAATTCGTTTCTATGAACACCCTGACTTTAAAGGATTTAAACCAGCAGGATGCCAGTAGCGGCAACAGCTTTCTGTCAATGATCATGATGCTGTCGATGAGTATCGGGGTGGCACTGGCCAGTACCCTGGTCAACATGCTGGGTGCCTATTACGGCGCTGACAATCTGGTGGCTGCTTTTCATATGGCACTGATCTGTTTGGGCTGCATCAATATTATTGCGGCCTATATTTTCTGGCATATTCCGAAAAACACCCCTGTCTAATGCGATAATAAAATTCAGACTGAGGCGGTCTTTAGACCAGCTCAGATACAGGTAAGGACTGAAGATGCAAAAACATCAGATTTGGAGCAGATATAGCAAGCCGCTTTTAGTAGGGTTTGGCTTTCTGGTCATATTGGTTACGATCGCCATGGTTTATCTCTATCTGATGAAAACCCCGTCTTCCCATGCTGCCGATTATCCAATTCAAGGATTTGATGTATCGCATCATCAAAAAGAGATCCAGTGGCAGCAGATTCCGCCTGAAAAGTATCGTTTTGTTTATCTGAAAGCCACTGAAGGCGGCGACTTTAAAGACACCCGTTTTCAGGAAAACTGGCTCAAGGCCCGGGAGCGCGGCTTTCTGGTCGGCGCCTATCATTTTTACCGGCTCTGCCGCGATGGCAGCATTCAAGCCCAGAATTTTATTGACTCCGTACCCAATAAACCGGATGCCTTACCGCCAGTGATTGATCTGGAATATGACAGCAAATGCATCAATACCTATTCTAAAGAGCAGCTTTTAAACGAAATTCAGGTGATGCACGATGCCCTGAAAAAGCATTACGGCAAGCAGCCGATTTTCTATATTTCTAAAGCTTTTTATAATATTGTACTGGTAGGAAATTTTCCCGACGTACCGCTCTGGGTACGTGAATACAAGGGTCTGCCTGATTTAAAAGATCAGCCAGCGTGGCTATTTTGGCAACATACCAGTCAGGGGAAAATTCCCGGTATTACCACACCGGTAGATCTGAATGTTTTTTATGGCTCAGAACAGCAATGGCTGGAGTTTCTCAAAAAGAATGCGATTGCAGTACCTTCATCTGAAGAGCAGGCGAAATACAGTTGATCGCCTGAAAATAGGTTCTTTATAAAAACAACAAGGAAATAAAAAGATTGAAATGGATAAAAGGCGTTTTACTCGGTCTGCTAATTCTTCTCTTACTCATCGCAGGTACACTGGCTTATCTGTTGCAAGCTTCAGGAAAACTCAGGGACTTTCAAGCGTGGCAGCCGAAAACCGGTACATCCGTTCACGGTCTCACCGTTAAATTTTTTGGTGTGTCCACCCTGTTACTCGATGATGGTCACGATCAGATCCTGATCGATGGTTTCTTTAGCCGGCCATCTTTGTGGCAAGTACTTAGCCGCCCGATTCAAAGTGACAGGCTACTCCTCGAACAACTGGTGCAACGCCATGAATTGAGTCGAACCCAAACCATTCTGGTCACTCACTCACATTATGATCATGTTCTGGATGTACCGGCCTTACTGGAAATGCTTCCCGGAACTGCTGTCGTCGGTTCACCTAGCACCCTGAATATCGCCCGGGCAAACCCTAAAGTTATTCCACAGCAATTACAGCCGGTTAAGCTTGGGCAAGTACAGCAATGGGGAAACTTCCAGATCACTGCCATTCCCTCACAACATACCCCGCCCACAGCGGTAAATGATGATTTAGGCGAAGAGTTGCTGCAGCCTTTTACCCTTCCGGCCAAATTTTCCGAATTTAAAGAAGGTGGCAGTTTCGATTACCTGATTGAGCATGTGGGATATAAAATTCTGGTCAAGGCCAGTACCGGATTTATTCCAGAGCAATTACAACATCTGGAAGTCGACACCCTGTTTTTAGGCATTGCCCAGCTCTCCAGACAATCTGCTGCCTATCAGCAGCAATATCTGGCTGAAACCCTGAACCTGCTCAAGCCCAAAGTGGTGATCCCGGTACATTGGGATGATTTTTTTCAGCCTTTAAACCAGCCGCTGCAATTTTTACCCCGTCTTGCCGATGACTCCCCAAAAAGTTTACAACTTCTGATTCAGGCTGCCGAGAGACAAGGGACCAAAGTTGTCCTGCTAAGCGGACCACAGCCCTATTTACTCAACGCAGCCGTCGCTTCCCAATCCGATTAAAGCCCCTTAAGATAGCGAACATGCGCAAAATTATTCATATCGATATGGATGCGTTTTATGCCTCGGTAGAGCTGCGTGAACGTCCAGAACTGAAAAACTTACCTATGGTGATTGCTTCGCATCATCCTCGGGCGGTGGTCGCGGCTGCCTCATACCCGGCACGGGTTTATGGCCTGCGTTCTGCCATGTCCATGGGGCAGGCGCGCAAACTGTGTCCTCAGGTCATCGTGATTGAGCCGGATTTTGCCAAATACCGGCAGGTATCGGCACAGATTCATCACATCTTCCAGCAATATACTTCCCTGATTGAGCCACTGTCTCTGGATGAAGCCTTTCTGGATGTCACAGAGAATCTAAAACAAATTCCAAGTGCTACCGAAGTCGCCATGCGGATTCGCGAGGATATTTTTCAAGCCACCGGATTAACCGCGTCTGCTGGTGTAGCGCCCAACAAGTTTCTCGCTAAAATTGCTTCGGACTGGCACAAACCGAATGGCATCTGTGTGATTAAGCCATCACAAGTTCAGGGATTTATCCAGAATCTGCCCCTAAAAAAAATTCCCGGTGTGGGAAAAGTTACCCAGGAAAAACTGAGCAGCCTGAACCTGAACACCTTGGGAGATTTACAGCAGATTGATGAAGCCTTACTGATTCAGCATTTTGGCAAATATGGACGACGGCTGTTTTTATATGCTCAAGGTATTGATGAACGACCGGTCGAAGTGGAACGAGAACGCCAGCAAATCTCTAAAGAAACTACTTTTGACGATGACCTGTATCTGAGTGAATGTCGTCCCTACTGGGAGCCCTTACTGGTACAGGTTTGGCAAAGTCTGCAAAAGAAACAGCTTTCGGCTCGCGGCGTTACGGTCAAATTAAAACTCAAGAACTTTCAGGTGATGCAACACAGTAAAAGTTTTAAACAGATACTGCGTAGTCCACAGGAATTAGCCCAAGCCTTGGACTTACTGCTCGACGATCTGCATATTGCCCCGCAGATGCAATTCCGGCTGATCGGTGTAGGCGTATATCAGCTCAGCGTCCCCGAGATTGAAACCCAATTGTCACTGCTCTAAGCAGTTTCTGTTCATGTTTTAAGCATCGGTTTAAAAAGACGGCAACTTTGTTTTTACATTTTGATTTTTTAGAGTAATCTATCTGCGCAATGCATTATCCATGTATGTGCTGAGATGCTGAAAATCACCTTTACTTTCAGCATGCTGTCCTGTAATTGGCGTGACGATCAAATCCGAATATTACAGGGCAACTCTGATGTAACTCATGGAATTCCCTCCTGCATGTCTTCTGTAAATTCTTCTGTTGTTCAAGAACAACGCGCACGTAAAGCTGCGCTATCTAGTTTTGTTGGTGCTGTTGTCGATTGGTATGATTTTCTCCTTTACGGCATTGTTGCAGCCTTAATTTTTAAAGATCAGTTTTTTCCCAGTATTGGCGAGAACATGGGTACCCTGGCAGCTCTGGCCACCTTTGGGGTCGGCTTCCTGTTTCGTCCTTTAGGTGGTGTAGTATTTGGTCACTTTGGTGACAAACTCGGCCGTAAAAAAATGCTGGTACTTACGGTAATCCTGATGGGAATTTCCACGGTAGGGATTGGCCTGCTGCCAAATTTCGAGGCAATTGGCTGGTGGGCACCGGTACTACTGGTGTTTTGTCGTGCCTTGCAAGGCTTTGCCGTCGGTGGTGAATGGGGCGGTGCAGCCCTCATGGCCGTAGAAAATGCACCAAAAGGAAAAAAGGCCTTTTATAGCAGTGGTGTTCAGGTCGGTTACGGCGTCGGTCTGGTTCTGGCCACCGGTGCAGTATCGCTTATACTCGCGACACTGGGTGAAGACGCCTTTGCTGAGTGGGCATGGCGTATTCCCTTTTTAGCCAGTATCGTGTTGATCGGCATTGCCATGTGGATTCGCCGTGATCAGGATGAATCTCAGGAATTTGTAGAAAAGGTGGTGAAAGCAGACCATCAGCCAGAAAAGCTGCCAATCTTGCAGGCCATCAGTAAACATCCTAAAGCTTTTTTCTATATCATTGCTTTACGTTTGACCGAATTGCTGACCATGTATCTGGTCACCAATTTCGCCCTGAACTATTCCACCAGTAATCTGGGCATGGACAAACAGTTCTTCCTGAATATTACCTTGATGGTCGGGGCCATTAGCTGCTTCAGTATTCCCTTCTTTGCCTGGCTGGCAGATAGATTCAATCATCAGAAAATGTGTGTCTGGGGTGGTTTGATTGGTGCACTCTCAGCCTTTCCATTTTTTATGGCGCTCGATGCACAAAATACCTGGATGATTATCATCGGGGCAATTTTACTGGCAAACGTTGCCCATGATATGGTGGTCAGTGTCCATCAACCGATTTTCACCTCACTGTTTGGCACCGAATACCGCTACAGCGGTGCCGGAGTTGGCTATCAGGTGGCGAGTATCATTGGTGGTGGATTTACCCCATTTATTGCAGCTGCACTGGTGATTTGGGCAGACGGTTCATGGCATTATGTAGCGATCTATCTGGCGGTGGGTTGTCTGCTGACTGCACTGGTCGCAGCCCTGATGCCCAAAACTCAGGATGAACAACATGACAGTTGAACGTTTACACGTATCGAAACGCTTTTCGGAAATTGCCATTGCCGGTAATCTGGTACATCTTGCAGGCCAGCTGGCTACAGATGTCGAACTGGATATTAAAGGGCAAACCCAACAGACTTTAGATATTATTGACCAGTTTCTGGCAGATGCCGGTACTGATAAAAGTCACATCATGTCAGTCACAATTTATCTCAAGGATATTGAGCATGACTATGCGGCTTTTAATGAAGTCTGGGATGCCTGGGTGGCGGATATCGAAGCGCTGCCTCGTACCTGTGTCGAAGCAAAACTGTATGATCCACGGGTATTGGTCGAACTGACCGTCGTGGCGGTTAAACCGGAATAATTTTCCTAGATCGATTCATAAAAAAGCATGCTTCTGGCATGCTTTTTTGTTTTAACCGACTGCTTTAATTTTACTGCGCTCTAAATCTGAATATAGATAGTATTTTTTCAGATCATTGCTAACTGTATATTTGGGCATTTTCTGCATTTGCGCTTGCTCCTGCAAAAAGTCTTGGCGCAACTGATAATATTCCGGCACATCGTCGTAACGGATCACCCGATAACCAGCCATGGTCAGTAATGCATCCTGGAACCCTGTCTGTTGTGGACGCTTAAGGATTAAAGGGTCATCTACCGCTACAACTGCCAGAATCTGATATTGCTGATCCAGAATTACAAAATCGGCAGTCAGGTTACGGTACTTGTGTCGAGTCCGGTTAAATTTGGTGGTCATTAAGGCATCATAGGAAACATGAGCCAGAATGATGCATTCTGGTAAAACTTCTCTCAGGCGAGTGAAGGTCAATTGCTCATTCAGATTGAAAATCGCACGCTGCTTCAACGCGCTGTCTTGTGGTTTGGAATTATTTCCGAGCTTTTTCCATGCCATGAGCACGACACAGAAGAGCAGGAAACTCCCAATCATAATATAGGTGGTCATGCCTAAATCCTTGCATTCTTATAATCATTTTTGTTTTATTGTTGTGCAGTATAAACCCACGCTTTATTTTAAATAGAGCTAACAACCAATCTGCTTAAATACCCATACAACCGGTATCAAAACTCGATTTTGTGTTACCTAAAGTGACATCTTTTTGAATGCCCATGAAAGTGGATTTAAAGTACTGATAGCGCACTCTAAAACATCCATAGAATTGATCGCAATACAAATCTGCTTAACTGTAGGACAATTCCGACAAAGTGTTATTTTTATACCACTTTTTTAGCAATACATAATGCAAATAATACATCCCTCTACATTTTTTAATTATAGTCCTTAGCTACGTTACTTTACCTCAGCGCTAAAAAAAGACACCGAAGTGTCTTTTTATTAACTTAATTATGCACGTGATTTGGGCTTCGCTTTAGGCTTCTGCCCACCAAACGGTTTCTTGGCATCGCCTGTTTCACGTGGTGGCAAACCGGTGTGCTGGGTCAGAATTTGACCACGCTCAGGACGCTTCTTGGTATTTGAAGGACGTGACTGAGCTTGTGCAGCCTTGCTACGGTTCCCCTGCTCGCCGGTACGTTTTTGCGAATCACCGGCAACCGTCGAATTTTTCTTACGCGCCGATTGATACTGACCATCTGCGCTACCTGCAGGCTGATAAGTCGGAATCAAATGCTGTTTCGAGTTACCAATTAAATCCTGACGACCCATTTCTTTCAGGGCTTCACGCAGTAAAGGCCAGTTGTTTGAGTCATGATAACGCAAGAAAGCTTTGTGCAGACGACGACGCTTCTCACCTTTCACAATGTCGACATTTTCCGTATAACGCGCCACTTTCGCCAGCGGGTTTTTACCAGTGTAGTACATGGTGGTTGCAGTTGCCATTGGTGATGGATAGAAGGTCTGTACTTGGTCGGCACGGAAACCATTCTTCTTCAACCAAATGGCGAGGTTCATCATGTCGTAATCGGTGGTACCCGGATGCGCCGCGATGAAATAAGGAATCAAGTATTGTTCCTTGCCTGCTTCCTTACTATAACGATCAAACATTTGCTTGAATCGGTCATAAGTTCCAATGCCCGGCTTCATCATTTTATTGAGCGGACCTTTTTCGGTATGCTCGGGCGCAATCTTAAGGTAACCACCGACGTGATGCGTCACCAACTCTTTCACGTATTCAGGGTTCAAAACCGCAAGGTCATAACGTAAACCTGAACCAATCAGAATCTTTTTAATACCCGGTAAGTTACGCGCTTTACGGTAAAGCTGTGTCAACGGTGCATGATCAGTATGCAAGTTTTGACATACACCGGGGAATACACACGATGGTTTACGACAGTTCTTTTCAATCTCAGGATCTTTACAAGCCAAACGGTACATGTTGGCGGTTGGGCCACCCAAGTCCGAAATAATCCCTGTGAAGCCCGGTGCTGTATCACGAATCTTTTCTACTTCACGCAAAATTGATTCTTCAGAACGGTTCTGAATAATACGACCTTCATGCTCTGTGATTGAACAGAAAGTACAACCACCGAAACAACCACGCATGATGTTCACCGAGAACTTAATCATGTCAAAAGCTGGAAAACGTGCATTACCGTAAGAGGGATGTGGCAGACGTGCATAAGGCAGATCAAACACATAATCCATTTCTTCCGTGGTTAATGGAATTGGCGGTGGATTTAACCATACGTCACGCTCACCATGCTTTTGTACTAAAGCACGTGCATTACCTGGATTGGTTTCAAGGTGCAAAATACGATTGGCATGTGCATAAAGCACTGGATCAGCAGCAACTTCTTCAAAAGCAGGCAAACGGATTACGGCCAATTCACGCGGCGGTAATTTATGTTTAATTGCTTTGGATGCCGGCTGTAGCTGCACGATTTGCGTATTTTCGTCCAAATTGTCGCCTTCACGGACAATTGGATTGGCTACATGTTCTTTTTGGAAACCCTGATACTGGCTCGAGTCCTTCCCCTGCTCAATTTCACAACCTTCAATATCTTCAGTCATGACGTAAGGGTTAATAATTGGATCGACACGACCAATCGCATCGACATCATTCGATGCGATTTCAACAAATTTGGCTTTCGATGGGCGGTTGTGTTTATTGACAATAAACGCTGTACCACGAACATCGGTAATATCTTGGATTTTTTCACCACGCGCCAAGCGATGCATGATTTCAGTGATTGAACGTTCACCATTACCGTACATCAATAGATCGGCTTTAGAGTCCATCAATACTGAACGACGCACTTTATCTGACCAGTAATCATAATGCGCAATACGACGTAGTGAGGCTTCGATCCCACCTAACAATACAGGCACATCAGGATAGGCTTCGCGTACACGCTGGCAATACACGGTTGCTGCACGGTCAGGACGTTTGTTTGGCTGGTTGTCTGGTGAATAGGCATCGTCGGAACGGATTTTGCGATCTGCCGTATAACGGTTGATCATTGAGTCCATGTTGCCCGCAGTCACACCCCATGCAATATTGGGTTTTCCCAACACACGGAAGGCTTCAACATTGGTCCAGTCTGGCTGTGCAATAATCCCCACACGGAAGCCTTGGGCTTCTAGGGTACGGCCAATAATGCCTGAACAGAATGAAGGATGATCGATATAGGCATCGCCACAGACTAAAATAAAGTCACAACTGTCCCAGCCGAGTTGATCCATCTCCTCGCGTGACATCGGCAAAAATGGCGCAGGTTCAAAACACGACGCCCAATATTTGTCGTAATCAAACAACGCTGTAGGCGCTGTCTGCATGGTATAAGCAGTAGACATGGCTAGCAATTCTCGGCTGGCAGATGGAAGATCAAAAAATAGATCAAAGATGAAAGCCGAGCATTTTAGCATGAATTCGGCTTGGGTTGCTTGATTATAATTTATACAACACAGGCTTTAGGACCTTAATCAGGAATATATACTCATTTTATTTCTAGCTTGCTTATTTTAGGTTTTAACTGTTGAGCTACCAATAAACCGATTGCCAAAATAATGCCGATGAACACACTGAGGCCGAGCCATCCCGCCTTTTCCCAGACCAGACCACTGAAGCTGCCGAGTACACTGGACCCAAGATAGTAGCAGAATAAATAGAGTGACGATCCTACAGCACGATACTGTAAAGATTGCACAGATACCCAACTGCTGGCCGTGGAATGTGCAGCAAAAAATGCAAAGGTAAAAATGAGCAGACCAATAAAGATCAGCACCAAGCTGTTGACTAGCATCAACACCAATCCTAGCAGCATGCTGGCAAGCATGGCCACCAATACCTGGAAACGTCCAAATTTCTGGCTCCATGCCGCCGCACGAGGCGAACTATAAATTCCTGCCAGATAGGTAATAGAAATCACGCCAATCCAGACATGCGACAGCTCAAAAGGTGACAGAATCAGGCGATAGCTGAGGTAATTAAAGACTGAAACAAAACAGCCCATCAGGATGAAACCTTGCAAGAACAAGATTCGCAGTTTGGGATCACTCAGATTATGCTGAAATGCAGTAAGGAAGCGGCTCAATTTAATAGGATAAGCTTGAAAATTCCTGGATTTAGGCAATAAGAAATAGAAGGTTGTCGCAATACAGAGGTTAATTAGTCCAATGATTAAAGTCGCTGACTGCCAGGAAATAAAGTCTACCAATACCCCGGCAATCAAACGGCCACTCATACCGCCAATCGCAGTTCCAGAAATATAGAGTCCCATGGCCAAACCGATATCTTTAGCGGCCACCTCTTCCCCAATATAGGTCATCGCCACTGCAGCCACGCCACTCACGGTTAAACCAATTAATATTCGGGTAGCCAGAAATACTGACCAAACTGGCAATACAGCACTCAGTAACAACAATACGGAAACTGAAAATAAAGACCAGACCATAATCGGCTTACGGCCAAAACGGTCGGAAATGAGCCCAGTTAAAATCAGGCCAACCGCTAATGCAAGGGTAGAAAATGAAAGTGGAAAACTGCTTTGCGTAGGAGAGATATGAAAATAGTCTGCCAGAATCGGCATCATCGGCTGGACACAATACAATGATGAAAAAATTGCAAATCCAGCCAGAAACAAGGAAAACAAAACCGCTTTAAAGGCAGAGGACCCATATTCAATATGGCTTGAAGATAAATTTGAGGACATATCCGCTCCAGAAACCTGTTCCAGTATACGCCTACCCTGCGGATTTTCTGCTGTGATTTTATGTGAAAAATAATATTTGGAAGCGCTCGACCAAATTCCCCGCATAAAAAAAGCCCCTGACTGATGTCAGGGGCTTTCTGGAATAATGAGCTGGCGATGACTTACTCTCACATGGGTAATCCCACACTACCATCAGCGCTAAGAGGTTTCACTTCTG
>NZ_JACSPT010000008.1 GCF_014837015.1 Acinetobacter pecorum | reverse complement strand
TAGGTCGGCTATATTACTCTCTATCTCTAGAAAGTCAACCAGTCATGAACATTATTTTTAAACTTTCTTTCTAAAACCCAACTCAATCAATCTTAACTAAGTCACTGTTTTATCAGAAGTTTTAATCTTCATCACCGCCGATGGATGTGCATTCTACAGCATTTCAGGAGGCTTGCAACCCTATTTTTCAAACTTTACAAACGCATGTTTATTTTATAATCCACAGAATTAATAAATTATTGTTTTATTTATAAAAATTATTTTAATAAAAATTTGAATTATTATTTAATGCAAAACCAAACAACATCAACTTATTGATAAATATATATTTGAATTATCATCATCAACAAAAAGCAGGAAAAAATTCCTGCTTTTTGTTTGTTTTCAGTTCAAATTAGAATTTCATACTGATTCTTGCCCAGTAATTCCGTCCGATATTATTAAATTGCTCATTGGCAGCAAATCCAAAACCAGAACTGCCCATCTTGTTCAAATGCTCGGCATAGGTACGGTCCAGTACGTTATCGATGCCCACAGAAAGATCCATGCTGTCATTTACATGATATGTACCATTTAAAGAGAGAGTACCAAAACCAGCACTTTGCTTAAGATCATAGCCGACAATATTGCCTTCACGCTCACTAATCCGGTTCTGGCCATCGACCAGGCGCCAGTAGGCACCCAAAGTATAGTTATCCTGGATATAACGTAAATTTACCCGAGCCTCTAAAGGTGAAATCTGTGGCAACGGCGTATTGTCACTGGTATTTTCACCCCAGGCATACATCGCACTCAGGTCAGCCTGAATCGCATCAGTAAACTGATATCCGATTCCGACTTCTGCACCTGCCACTGTTGCATCTACATTTCGGCTATGTGCTTCTAACATTCCCATATTACCTGTCGGCAAGTAAGTCGTGAGGATGTAATCATTGATCACACCTGCATATGCCGATGCCCATGAACTGAAATTACCATGTTCATGCTGGTAGCCAATATCCAGCTGTAAAGTTTTTTCAGTATCAATGTTCTTAAAGGTATTTGGATGACCATTGCCTGATTTTGGACTGAACAGCTCCCAGTAATCCGGCATACGTTCGACATAGCCAATACCCATATAAGTCTTGCCATCATCATGGTCTGGATGCTGATTCTCAAAACGCAAAAAAGCGCTTGGTAAAGTTTTTTTACGCTCCTGGTTTGACTCCACTGCTTCTACTTTGACCTGATCCAGACGCAGGCCACTCACCAGCTTATGATTATCAGTGACCTGATAACTGAGCTCACCGAAACCACCGATCGACTGGAACTCCATATCTTTAATACGTGGCTTATTCTGATACGCTGTCATCAGATTTCCGTTACGTTTGCTATGCTGATTATTCTGGTTGTCGATACCTGTAATCAGCTGTAATTTATCCCATTCACTGGTCACGGCCATACGCGCATTCAATGTCTTACGCGCCACATTGGTGGCCATAGGCATACTCATCATACCGCCAGGCTTGAACTCGCGCAGACTATAGTTATCCATGACATGGTCATTAAAATTGTAGTTCACCTGTGCTTCAAATTTTTTGATCACATCGCTGACATTTCTCTTTTCAACACGCAAACCCAGACTTTCACGGGCAAACTTGGAGCCATCCATTGCACGGCCGGCATACACAGCTTCACCATCCGCCTTGCCCCCGGTCAGCTCTACCCAGGTATCGCTATCCGGCGTCCAGCCTAATGCAACGTCGGCATTCCAGCGCTCCCAATCGGAAGGAACGGTCGTGCCATTACCATCTTTATAACTGTCTGAAACAGAGCGGCTGGTATTCAGGCGAATATATTTCTGTGCATCACCTGCTGCGACTTCGACATTATGATCAAGACGTCCGAAGGAGCCCAGCAGGACACTGGCCTGACCGCGATAGTGATTGTCTGCATCAAACTGTTCAGGTGAACGCTCAAAAATGACGGTTGCGGCTGAACCGGTATTGGCATATTGCACCGTCTGCGGACCTTTAATGACCGAAATCTGGTCATAGCTTTCCGGGGAAATATAGGAGGTGGGCGAATCCATCCGGCTTGGACAGGCCCCCAGATTTTCCGTGCCATCCGTTAAAATTTTAATTCGTGAACCGAACATGCCGCGGAAAGTGACATCCCCATTGGTTCCTGCGCCACTATTGACTGAACTAAAACCCACAATGCTTTGCAGATAATCTGCGCCATCTGTGGCAGGAACAGGCTGGATCGGCTGTTTAGGATCGGCATGGACAATCAGTCCATTGGCATCATTCCCCGCAGTCGAGGTCACCACAATCGGAGCCATGGTTTGTACAGGCATGGCTTCATTGGCCATTACAGAAGCTGAATAACAGGCAATACAAATCGCAGCCGCAAGTGGCTGTAGAAAAAATTTAGGCTGAGCCATTTTCTATCTCACTGAATACATAAATTGAACACGGTCTAAGTCACTCAAGACCCAGACGAAAAACAACGTGGATTTATGCAAACAGTGGTGGAGCTCTGCCCTGCGGTAACAGGAACAGTCGCTGCAGAGCAAACCAGACATGCTTAAAGGTTTTTTCAAAAGCCAGCAGTCTGACCTGGATTCGGTCCAGAACTTCTTTAATGTCCAGCTCAGGCGGCAAGATCAGGTTGCCATAGACGGTACAGTACTGGCATTGATGGCTGGCATCATGCTCATGGACATCAGCAGGAATATGCTGTGCTGTAACAGAATGCTGAGCGTGCTGCTCGGCATGATGAGAATGATCAACAGAGGATTTGTCTAAAAGTGCATGCGTGATGGTTTCACAGACCGGAGCAACCTGATATTGCTTCGGCAATAAAGGCTGTAAAAATACCGCAATCTGTAAAAACACTGCTACCAAGGAAAGTAGCAGACCGCCCCGCAGGACCATAGGCAAGCCCTAAAATTTATCTAGGCCAAGTATAGCAAAGCCCAATCAGAATTGGGCTGGTTTGGCCATTAAAATAGACTTTGAAATTATCCTAACGTTTCACTGCTACTTTGTCTTTATTACGCTGGCGTACCAGTTTTTCCACTTTTTCACGGGCACGCTGGCGTTTTAGTGGAGATAAATAATCAACAAATAACTTGCCATTTAAGTGATCCATTTCATGTTGGATACACACAGCGAGAAGTCCGTCAGCATCGAGCTCAAATGCTTGACCTTCCAGATTAATTGCCTCAATTTTTACGCGTGACGGACGATCAACTTTATCGTATATTTGGGGGACTGACAGACAGCCCTCTTCGTAGGGCTGCGTTTCTTCAGTCAATGGTGTGATTTTGGGGTTAATGAACACCATCGGTTGATCTTTATTTTCAGACAGATCCATAACAATCAGCTGAATATGACGATCCACCTGAGTCGCGGCAAGTCCGATACCTGGTGCTTCATACATGGTTTCAAACATATCCGCAGCGAGCTGACGAATTTCATCAGTCACTTCTTCGACAGGTTGTGCAATGGTACGAAGACGGGGATCCGGGAAACTTAAAATAGGTAATAAGGCCATACTGCGTCCTCAATTATGCCATTGATCAAAAAAACCAAATGAAGGGAATGCTTCATCAAAAAAATGTGTGTAAGATCGTTATTATAACGCAACTACGCACATAATTTTAGGAATTATGATAATGAAAAAGGTTTTGAAAGGCATGCCATTTTTTAGTGCCTTGGGGTTTAAAAATCAGATGCTGGCACTTGCCGTCTGTGTTGGCGTCAGTATGGGGACCATTCATTCTGCCGAGGCAGCACCTGCGCGCAACGTTAATCCACCGGCATTAAAAGCCAATGCACCGAACGTTTATGTGGTGAAAAAAGGCGATACGCTTTGGGATATCTCAAAACGCTTCCTGAAAAATCCGGTACGTTGGCCGGAAATCTGGGCCAGCAATAAACACGTGAAAAATCCGCACTGGATTTTCCCCGGTGACCGCCTGCTCATGTGTGATTACCAGGGTCGTCCAATTATTGGTAAAGACGAAGGGGATGGTTGTGAGGGTATTATCAGCCGCTATCTGGGCAGCACCACCCTGCAACCCCAGATTCGGGTTGAATCTTTAAATAACACTATTCCCGTGATTCCACTAGAACATATCAGGCAATGGCTAGAGCGTTATACCCTGATGGCGCCTGATTCAGTTCAAGGTACACCCTATATTCTCGGAACCGCAGACCAGCGCGTACTGGCAGGCAAAGGCCAGAAAGTGTATGCACGTGGCAACGGTCTGGAAGTTGGTCAACGCTATGCCGTTTATCGTGAAGCGGAACCGTATGTATTTACGGATGCAAACGGCAAGAAATATACTGCTGCACTTGAGCTGCAACAGGTGGCGTCTGGTATTGCAGTACGTAACGAAGGTGATGTCACCACACTTGAACTGACGGACAGTTACAATGCTGAAGTACGTCGCGGTGACCGTGTACTCCCTGAATATGATCCAATGTTACCAACCCTGTTCTATCCGACCAGCGCGGAAAACATTGCTGCCGGTGGCCAGATTGTTCGCGTATTGGGATCAATTGGTACCGCAGCACGTCATAGTGTTGTGACCATTGACCGTGGTACGGCACATGGGGTTCAGACGGGTCATGTCTTTAGTGTCAACCAGAAAGGTGAAGTGGTGACTGATCCTAAAACTAAAGAACGTGTGCAATTGCCAGGTGAGCGTATTGGCCAGATCATGGTATTTAAAACCTTCGATCAGTTGAGCTATGCCTATGTGCTGGAGAGCGAATTACCAATCAAGGTTGGTGCAGGAATTCAAGCACCTCTTTTAGATGAATAAATATTTGTCTAAATAAAAAAACTTAATAATAAGAAGACAACCTTATAGGTCTCAATATGCTGAACCCGTTATCGCGCGCGCAACTGGAAACAATTACGTTATGGTATCTGGTTCAGCATTCTCTTTCGAGTTTCCATAAAGTCAGTCAACATTATGCCGAACTGGCCCATGCCATTCAGCCGGATCAAGCCCCTGTCTGGCAGGCACTCGGTATTCATGCCAATCATGTACAGCGCTTAAAAGAATTTTCTCTTCCCGAAGCCCAGCAGAAATTTCAGCGTTGTCTGCAGCAGATCCAGCAGGATAGTGACTTTGTTTTATTGCATGGCGATCCGCATTATCCGCAGCAGTTGCATCCTTATACAGATAAACCCCCAATCATTTTTGGTCAGGGTAGACCCGACACCCTGCTTCAGGCACAGATTGCCATTGTGGGCAGCCGCAAACCCAGTCCACACGGCCGGCAAGTAGCTTATGATTTTGCTTTTTACCTGAGTGAACAGGGTTTTTATATCAATAGCGGTCTGGCACATGGTATTGATGAAGCAGCTCATCGGGCTGCCCTACAACATCAGGGGACAATTGCAGTGATGGCGACCGGACTGGATCAAACCTATCCAGCACAGCATCAGTCACTGCGCCAGCAAATCATTGAGCATGGCGGTGCCGTCATCAGTGAGTTTCTGCCAGATACACTGCCTTTGCAGCACCATTTCCCACGGCGCAACCGAATTGTCAGTGGTTTAAGCCTAGGCATCATTGTGGCAGAGGCTGCATTAAAAAGTGGTTCTCTGATTACGGCTAAACTGGCAGCCGAGCAAGGCAAAACCGTGTTTGCCATTCCGGGACATATTTACAGTGAGCATCATCAGGGCTGCCACCAACTGATTCGTGAGGGTGCGATTCTGATTGACCATCCACAGCAGGTAATTGAAGAACTGGCACTGGCGACGCAATGGCAGGCTTTGGAAAATACTCCCAAACTGGAAGTCGCTGCAGCAGAATCACAACAGATCCCGCCACATCTGCTCAGTCTGTATAACCAGCTGGACTGGGTGGGACAGAGTCTGGATCAACTGGGAACGCAGGTTCAGCAAGAGGTATCTGCTTTGACCAGTCAACTGATGGAACTGGAGTTACTCGGTTTTTGCACCCAGCAAGCCGGCCTGTATCTACGTTGTCGGATTCTCAAATAAGGTTCACAATAGCGCTTTGTTGTTTGATAAAGGTATTCACATGATCACTACCTCTGTTGCCGAAGCAGCAGCATGGCTTAAAGACGGACAAGTCTTGGCATATCCCACAGAGGCTGTTTGGGGCTTGGGTTGCGACCCCTATAATGAACAGGCATTTCATCAGATTTTAGAATTGAAGCAGCGCCCGATTGAGAAAGGTGTGATTCTGCTAGCAGCTCATCTTTCACAGGTAGAACATCTGCTACAGGATTTAAGCGAAGAAATGCGTGAAAAAGTGATTGAATCCTGGAACCATGACAGGCCTGCTGAGCGTGCGACCACCTGGCTGCTTCCTGCAAATAAAGAGATTCCTGACTGGATTAAAGGTCAGCATACTCAAGTGGCCGTACGTGTAACCACTCACCCGCTCTGCGTGGCACTGTGTCAGGCCTTTGGTGGTTTTATCGTTTCGACCAGTGCCAATCCTGCCGGTATGGAACCTGCCCGCTCACTTCAGGATGCCCTCCGCTATTTTGACCAGAACCTGAATTATCTGAATGGCGACCTTGGTTTAAGTCAGCAACCGAGCCGGATTATTGATGCACTCACTGGCGCGGTTATTCGTGACTGAGACTTAGCGGATTTAGTCGGGATATTCAAACCCGACTAAAGTTTTAAGACAAAAAAAAGCTCAACCATATAGGGATGGCTGAGCATAAAAAAGGATGTGCATAAATCACATCCAGAGGGTTCAGAAAATCTCTGGGAGCCTGATAAAACAAGGTTTTTTTTGCTTGATCATTCTCGATGGGCGCATTATGCGAGAAATTAGTCACAACAACAAGTACAATAAAAAACTCAATTAATACATTTTTTCTATTAACAAAGTAGAACTTTTATTGAAAATTCAAAATATCTAACTCATTCCATTCCGATTTTAAAATAAAGTGCTAATTTTCTATTTATTGTTACATTCAGAAATCAGTATTTAACAGATGAATTCTATTAAAAAAACATGCCTAAATGATCAATATTTAAACAATTAAGGATTTTAAAAACTGGGCTACTTCCTTATGACTTGGCTTTTCCCGGGGTATTGCGCCCATAAAACCCCCAATAAAATAATACTGCCTCCAATAGTGTGATACATGGTCCAGGCTTCGCCTAACCACAAATATGCGACTACTGCGGTAAAAACCGGCATCAGGTTCATAAAAATACTGCTGCGATTTGGACCAAGTTGCTGCACAGCCATCATCCAGAATAAGGGCGCGGCAATGGAAGGAAAAATTCCGGCATAGACAATGCTAGCTGCATTCGCGCTATTGATGCTGTCCAGACCTAAAATCAGTATCAAAGGAATATGGTAAAGAAAAGCCATAAAAATCTGGATATACAGACTCAGTAGTAGTGGAATCTGAATCTGCCATTTCTTCAGCAATACGCCATAACAGGCATAGAAAAAGACCGCGATCAACATCAGCAGATCGCCAATATAACTTTCACCTACGCTTAAGAACTGCAGGCCCTGCCCTTGCGCCATGACATACATCAGGCCAATAAACGACAAAAGGCTTCCCAGCACTGCAGCCTGTGTCGGGCGAATCTTTAAAACAAAAATACCCACGATAATGGTAAAAATAGGAATAAAGGCATTGATCAACCCCATGTTGGTGGCAGTAGTGTAGTGTGCCGAGCTATAAGCCAGTCCCTGATACAGCACCATTCCCAGTGCACTCAAAATAGCAAAATGTCCGAGATGCGGACGGATTTCTGGCCAGGCTGCTTTGACTCTGGGCAACATGAAGGGAGTCAAGATCAGCAAAGCCAAGGCCCAGCGGTAAAAACTGATACTGATGGGAGAAATATAATCTGCCACATAACGGGTAACCGTCATATTCAGAGACCAAATCAAAACTGCGGCCAGTGGTAAGGCCATAGCCCACCAGACTGCTTTTTGTTGTTGTGTCATACTGTCATCCATGAGTCGCTGGTCTTGTGATTAAGCTATTCCTATTCGCACCCTAGCATAATAGATTTTTCACATAATATTGCAGCAATTTTACTGCCTTAAGTAAATCAGCTCACCTGTTTGTACTTGTACTAAATCTGAATACCCGTTAAAACAAATACCGATTCAGTCGCAATAAACAGGAAATCTAATGACTCGCTCTGTATATGACATTCCAGTCAAAACCATTGACGGAACAGAAACCACTTTAAACCAGTACCAGGGTAAGGTTTTGCTGGTGGTCAACGTCGCTTCTAAATGTGGCCTGACGCCGCAATATGAAGGTTTACAAAAACTGTATGATGACAAAAAAGCTGAAGGTCTGGAAATTCTGGGCTTTCCTGCCAACAACTTTTTGGAGCAGGAACCAGGCAGTGAAGCCGAGATTCAGGAATTCTGTTCGGTGAATTATAAAGTCGACTTTCCGTTATTCGCAAAAATCTCTGTGGCGGGCGAAGACAAGCATCCTTTATATACCACTCTTACGCAGGCTGTACCGGAACGTATCGGCGAGGGGCCTTGGTGGAAAGATCTGGTCGATTATGGCCTGACCCCTAACCAGCCACCGGAAGTACTCTGGAACTTTGAAAAGTTCCTGATCAATAAAAACGGCGAAGTGGTGGCACGTTTTGCACCAGACATTACTGCAGATGATCCACGGATTGTAGATGCGGTGAATGCAGAACTTGCAAAATAATGCTCTACTCTCTCAATAAGTATTAAGATTAAAATAAGTATCTGTTTTCATAATGGGTACTTATTTCTATTTAAAACTCTTATTTCACTAAGTTGATATTCACCTACATTTGTAAAGACTCAACCAAATCCGTGCACACTCAGCAATTGCTTAGGAGGCAGGAAAATAATAGTCGAATGAAATTCCACACAATAAAGTCTTCAAGTTAATCGCCGGCCAAACGAGCCGCCCCGCTTAAAATAAAATATTTACTTATTCATTTTTATTAGATTTTTCTCACTTCTATCTGGCTAATTATTTAAAATCCAGAAGAATTGTTATGAGTTTGCAACAATCTTTTTTATCTCCATAGTTTGTCCTTATATTAAATACTATCCAAATTCTATCACCTGTATCGAGACCCTGATTCTATGTCCAAAATTCTTGCCAATACTGTCCTTCCTTTCGCATTATTTAGCTCGGGAATTTTACTGATGGGCTGTGAACAGGCCGTCGAAACACCCACTGAACAGGCAGATACAACAACGTTAGATCTGGAACCAGCCTCTCAGCAACAAGGCTCGGCAACACCAACTGAACTCAAATCTGGCAACATGTTTTATATGGTTCGGGATGTCGCCGACTTGCAGCTCAAGGCCGGCAGTTATGTGGAACAGTTAAAACAGACCCAGACCGAACTGCAAACGGCGGTCGAAACCAAAGATACCCAGCAACTGCAATCCACTGCGACTCAGCTTCAACAGCAACTCAGCAGTTTTAATCAGGTACTGGGCAACCTGAACTTAAAAAGTCAGGAAATTGACCAGATTCGTAATAATATGATGTCTGCAAACCAGCAAGTGCTGGCTTCTCCCCTCTTGAATGGTCAGGTGGATTTTAGCCAAGTGGACTTGAAAAAGATTGAATCGCAGATGGTCAATGTTCAAGCCGAAATGGTCAAACTGGCAGGCTTGTTGATCCAGAATCCCGAGCAGGAACAAGGTTAAAACTCATTTAAACCCTTTCATCAAAAAGCCAATCCGGCAAGAACCAGATTGGCTTTTATTTCCCCTCAATGAGGAATTAAAGTCGCATATCGATCACGATCCGGCCATCAATTTTCCCTTGTTCCATACGCTGAAAAATATCATTGATATTTTGCAGCGGCTCAACCTTAATATGTGCCTTAACCTTACCCCGGGCAGCAATATCCAATGCTTCCTTGAGATCCAGTCGCGTACCCACTATCGAGCCGCGCACCGTAATGCCGTCAAGTACCATATCAAAAATCGACAAGTCAAACTTGCCTGGTGGTAAACCATTTAGCACCATAGTTCCCCCCCGACGCACGATCGAGACTGCCTGTTCAAAAGCTTTGGGAGAGACTGCTGTTACCAATACCCCATGACAACCTTCTCCGGTGGCTTTCATCACTTCTTCTTTTACATCAGATTTCAGTGCATTTATGCCCACATCAGCACCCAGATTTTTGGCCAGTTCCAGTTTTGAGTCATCCACATCTATGGCAATAACATTAAATCCCATGGTTTTGGCATATTGAACAGCAATATGACCCAGACCGCCAATGCCCGAAATTGCCATCCAGTCTCCTGTTTTGGCATCAGCCATTTTCAGACCTTTATAGACAGTGACGCCTGCACAGAGAATAGGTGCAATTTCAAGTAAATCTACTCCCTCTGGAATTACTCCTACATAATCTCCATCGGCCAGACAATATTCAGCAAAGCTGCCGTTGACCGAATACCCCGAATTTTGCTGTTTTCTGCACAGGGTTTCCCAGCCCGCATAACAATGTTCACAATGGCCACACGCCGAATACAGCCATGGAATACCGACAATATCTCCTATTTTTAAATGGTCAATGCCTGCACCTATTTCAATCACTTCTCCTACTCCCTCATGCCCGGGAATAAAAGGTAAGCTCGGTTGCACCGGCCAGTCGCCATGCATGGCATGCAGATCGGTATGACAAACACCTGTGGCAATGATCTTGACCAGGATTTTGCCTGGGCTAACTTGAGGGATGTCGAGTTCTTGGATTTCTAAGGGTTGGTTAAATGCAGTTACGACCGCTGCTTTCATTGTTGTTGGCATATTAATTCTCTCTTCTATTATTATAATTTCAGATTATTTTTGAATAATCTCCTTAACTATAGACAATAGAAAAACTGCAACAACAATAGAATTGTATTTCTCAGCTATTCTTTACAAATTCTTAAAATTCTTTTGGCTGTTATTTTTAAATTATGCTCGACTATCTCAAAACAAATATTTTTATTTATACATAAATATAAGAATAATAATGATTTAATTAAATTCACTATCAGCAGATATAATATTTTTATCCAAATAAGATAGCTTCAAATTTTAGACTCCATCTTCTTAAGCCCATATCTTTATAATAAGGTGATAATTAGTCATATTCGAAAGGAATTTAATCAATACTAATTAAAAGAAAGCCCCTTCAGCAGTGGCTTTCTAGTTTGGTGTTGGGCTTATTTGTTCGGGCTTTTGACGACGACCAGTTTTTTCTGCACAAATTCTCTGAAACCGTCAATGGAGAGTTCGTGACCATAACCCGAGTTCTTGATTCCGCCAAATGGCAGTTCTGGTGCAGTATCGGTATACCAGTTAATCCAGATCATGCCCGTTTCGACACGTGAAGCCAGCTTTTTCGCCCGCTCGATATCTTGTGAATGAATCACGCCACCCAGACCATAATTGGAATCATTGGCAATCGAAACAATCTCATCCTCATCCTTGGCCACATAAATCTGGGCAACCGGACCAAAGAATTCTTCATACCAGGCCGGATTATCTCGGCTGATATTTTCCAAAATCGTCGGCTGATAGAAATTGCCTGCATGCTCATACGGCTTACCACCAGTGACCACTTTCGCACCATGTTCTACCGCCTTATCGACCTGTTCAGTCAGCTTTTCCAAAGCGTCAGCGGAAGACAGTGGACCCAATGTGGTTTCAGGATCAAGCGGATCGCCAATTTTTAACCCTTCAAATACCTTGATCATGCCAGCCTTGAATTGTTCGGCAATTTTTTCATGTAGGATAAAGCGCTTGGCTGCTGTACAGACTTGACCGGTATTGTTCACCCGAGCTTGGCAGCCTATCTTGATGGCCTTTTCCAGATCAGCATCATCCAGCACAATAAAGACATCATTACCGCCCAGTTCCAGCGTTGATTTTTTAAGATGTTTTCCGGCCTGCTCAGCGACAGCACTGCCCGCACCTTCTGAACCTGTGAGTGCCACACCACGTACACGTTTATCTGCAATCACCTCAGCAACCTGATCACTGCTAATAAACAGGTTGGTCCAGACACCTTTGGGTGCGCCTGCATCCAAGATCAGTTGTTCAAAAGCTTCGGCACATTGCGGTACAATTCCGGCATGTTTTGCCAGAACCGGATTACCGATGGCACAGTTCGGTGCAAAAACCCGCATTAATTGATAAAACGGAAAATTCCACGGTTCAACTGCCATAACAATGCCCAATGGATGATGCTCAACCCAGGATTCTCCCAGTTCCGTTTCGTAGGACACAGGCGCTAAAAATTCTTTGGCATGATCAGCATAGTATTCAGCAATTTTGGCGCAGGTTTCGATTTCACCTTCACTCTGCTTGATCAGTTTACCCATATCCAGCGTCATGAGCTTGGCCAGTTCCGACTTTCGCTCACGCATACTGCTAGCCAGCTTGCGCAGTACCTCAATACGGGTATCGGCCTTTTGAGCCCATTCCGATTTCAGGATTTTTTCTGCGGTATCGAGGGCATTTTGAATATCTTGATCGCTATGGGAGGGGTAGTCTTTCAATTTTTGATTGGTAAATGGATTAATAGATTGATAAGCCATGATTTTCCCTTTTTCAATTATAAGTTTCGCCTGTTCTGAACCCAGTCAAATGAAGTTATAACAAGCAAGTATCTGTTCGAATTATTTAACTTATCATTGATTCTTTTATGGCGTGTGCCTGCTTACAGATTGGTTCAAAACATTACTGAGAAAGGGTAAAAGTTATATCGAGCGGTACAAAGCACAATACATGCAGGAGCTTTATAACTTTTTCTTGGGCTTTCTTTTTTGAGTAGTTTCTCTTACTACTGGAATGGCATATTTAGGTGAGGGTTTCAACTTTATACTTTTAGTTTGCTTTATTTCTGCTTGATCTAGATTGTAGTATACAAAAAGTTGCTGAATTAAATTTTCTAAAACCTTTAAATGCAAAATTAATTCTTTTCTAGATTTAGTATCCGCACGGTGTGCTGCATCATTTCCTAAATATCTAATATCATCAAGTAAAGCTCGTTGTTTGGTCGAAATAAATCCATCTTGCTCAAACTGATTTAAAATCAGACCCAAATCATTAGAATTACCAAAGTACTTAATGATCTGTTCTAAAAGAGTTCTTAGACCTAAACCAGTCAATAAAGGCATTTTATTATTTAATGCAACAATTACTTCCTCATATGTATTATAAATTTCTGTAGGTAAAATTTTTTCAAATTCGATTGAAAAAGCAGTTTCCTCATCCCTCATTGGAAAAACACTATAAGTTGCAGCCTCATCGTAAATAGGATCACCATTCAACTCATATCCTATTTGATAAACATCTTCAGAACATAAAGTTTTGGTTTGATAACTAATAGTACCGCAATTAATACATTTTAAAATTCTATAATTGAAGTAGAAATCAATAGGACTATGATTAAAATCAGAATCAGATATATCAACTAATACTTCATGTTTGATAAGAGTCTTACATTTTATACAGAGTACTTTCTTATGAGCTATTGTATTTTTAAATTCTGAATCCTGAAAAATAGGATTTAAGGTATTTAATTTCATTATTTTTTAGGTATTAAAAAATTAAGTATATAAAAAAACCACCCTTTCGGGTGGTTTCTTCAATCTTAAACCTGCAATTACATTGCGCGGTTTTTGATTTTGCGGATCGTTTCCAGCTGAGCAGCAGTTTCTGCAAGAGCAGCCAAAGCAGCAGCAGCGTCCAAATCGCCCTTTTGATTTGCTAGCAATTGTTCAGCGTGTTTACGCGCTTCAATAATTGCAGCTTCATCTAAGTTTTCTGCACGGACTGCAGTATCTGCAAGAACCGTAACAACATGCGGTTGAACTTCTAGAACACCACCAGATACATAGATTAATTCTTCTGTACCGTTTTCCAAAATAACGCGGATCGCGCCAGGTTGGAGCAAAGTTACCAGCGGAGCGTGACCAGGCATAATACCTAACTCACCGCCAGCACCTTTAGCAATTAGCATAGTTACAGTGCCTGAGTACAAAGACTCTTGAACACTTACAACGTCACATTGCATAGTCGCCATGAGAATCTCCTAAATTAGGGAACTAATTAAAGTTTCTCAGCTTTAGCAATCACTTCGTCAATACCACCAACCATGTAGAACGCTTGTTCTGGGATGTGATCGTATTCACCAGCTAGAAGACCTTTAAAGCCACGAATCGTTTCTTTAAGAGATACTAATTTACCAGGAGCACCAGTAAATACTTCAGCTACGTGGAACGGTTGAGAGAAGAAACGCTGGATTTTACGCGCACGGTAAACAACCAGTTTATCTTCTTCAGCAAGCTCGTCCATACCAAGAATCGCGATGATGTCTTTAAGCTCTTTATAACGTTGCAATACGTTCTGTACAGAACGTGCAATTTCATAATGCTCTTGACCAACAACTAACGGATCTAACTGGCGTGAAGTTGAGTCTAGTGGATCGATCGCCGGGTAAATACCAGAAGATGCGATGTCACGGCTCAATACAACAGTTGCGTCCAAGTGAGCAAACGTTGTAGCAGGCGATGGATCTGTCAAGTCATCGGCAGGTACGTATACCGCTTGGATTGACGTAATAGAACCAGACTTAGTCGATGTAATACGCTCTTGAAGAACACCCATCTCTTCTGCAAGTGTAGGCTGGTAACCTACTGCAGATGGCATACGACCTAGAAGTGCTGATACTTCAGTACCCGCTAGTGTATAACGGTAGATGTTATCTACGAACAATAGTACGTCACGGCCTTTACCGTTTTCGTCTTTCTCGTCACGGAAATATTCAGCCATGGTCAAACCAGTCAACGCTACGCGTAAACGGTTACCCGGTGGCTCGTTCATCTGACCGTAGACCATTGCTACTTTGTCTAGAACGTTAGAATCTTTCATTTCGTGATAGAAGTCATTACCTTCACGAGTACGCTCACCAACACCAGCAAACACAGATAAACCTGAGTGAGCTTTCGCGATGTTGTTGATCAATTCCATCATGTTTACAGTTTTACCAACACCGGCACCACCGAACAGACCAACTTTACCACCTTTAGCGAACGGGCATAGCAAGTCGATGACTTTAATACCAGTTTCTAGAAGGTCAGTAGAAGCTGCTTGTTCTGCATAAGAAGGTGCAGAGCGGTGAATTGGTAAACGCGCTTCAGTCGCAACAGGACCAGCTTCGTCGATCGGGCGACCAAGAACGTCCATGATACGGCCTAGAGTCGCTGTACCTACTGGTACAGAAATCGGCGCGCCAGTGTTAACTACGTTCAAACCACGCTTAAGGCCTTCAGTAGAACCCATTGCAATAGTACGAACTACGCCATCACCAAGCTGTTGCTGAACTTCTAAAGTAGTTTCAGTACCATCTACTTGGAGAGCGTCATAGATCTTAGGAACGCTGTTGCGTTCAAACTCGACGTCGATAACCGCGCCGATGATCTGAATGATACGACCGCTATTCATTGCTGTCTCCTCAATTCAAAATAATGTTAAACGGCAGCGGCACCACCAACGATCTCAGAAATTTCCTGAGTAATCGCGGCTTGACGCAGCTTGTTATAAATAAGTTGCAGGCTCTTAATGATCTCGCCTGCGTTGTCTGTCGCTGCTTTCATAGCGACCATACGTGCAGACTGCTCACATGCGATGTTTTCAATCACACCTTGATACACCACAGACTCGATATAGCGAACCAACAAGCCATTTAAAAGCTCTTCAGCTTCAGGCTCGTAGATATAATCCCAACCGTATTGACGGTTAAGAGTCTTGTCTTCTTCAGCAGCAGCCAAAGGAACAAGTTGTTCGATCTTTTGATTTTGAGTCATGGCATTGACAAAGCCGTTTGACACTAGATAAATACGATCTAACTCGCCTTTATCATAAGCATCCAACATCACCTGTACAGAACCAGATAACTGCTCAAGACTTGGAGTATCACCGACTTGCGTCGTCGCCCCAAGCACTTTACCGCCGTAGTTTTTAAAAAACGAAACCGCTTTTTGACCAATTAAAGCAAATTGAACTTCAATTGACTGCTCTTGTTGCTGTTGAACGTGTTTAACCACTTTTTTGAACAGGTTAATGTTCAAACCACCAGCAAGGCCACGATCTGATGACACAATAATATAGCCAACGCGCTTAACCGGGCGTTCAACCATATAACGGTGTTTGTATTCAGGATTCGCTTGAACCAAATGAGCAATTACACGGTGCATATTTTCGGCATACGGACGGCCTTGAGCCATGCGCTCTTGCGCACGACGCATCTTAGAAGCTGCTACCATTTGCATCGCTCGAGTAATCTTTTGCGTGCTCTTGATACTAGCTACTTTGGCGCGAATTTCTTTTAAATTTGCCATACGCTTAACCTAGTATTCGAAAGCCCTTGCGAGCTTCCGAAGGTTGATTCCGTGAACCAAACCAACACTAATCTAGCAAGTTGCTAAATTAGTAAGTTTGAGTCGCTTTAAAGCTTTCAATACCTGCTTTGATTGCAGCTTCGATGTCTTTGTTGTAATCACCAGAGGCATCGATTTGTTGCATTAACGCAGCATGTTCTGAACGGAAGTAAGAAATCAACGCAGCATCAAAGTCTACGATTTTCTTAACGTCTACGTCAGCCATGTAGCCTTCGTTAGATGCATAAATTGAAACAGCCTGGTCAGCAATTGAGTATGGAGCATATTGTTTTTGCTTCATTAACTCAGTTACACGTTGACCATGTTCAAGTTGCTTACGAGTTGCTTCGTCAAGATCAGAAGCGAACTGAGCAAATGCTGCCAATTCACGGTATTGCGCCAAAGCAGTACGGATACCACCAGACAATTTCTTGATGATCTTGGTTTGCGCTGAACCACCAACACGAGATACAGAGATACCCGCGTTCACAGCAGGACGAATACCTGCGTTGAATAATGATGTTTCAAGGAAGATCTGACCATCAGTAATCGAAATTACGTTGGTTGGTACGAATGCAGATACGTCACCCGCTTGAGTTTCAATAATCGGCAATGCAGTTAATGAACCAGTTTGGCCTTTAACTTCACCGTTAGTGAATTTCTCAACGTAGTCAGCAGATACACGAGAAGCACGTTCAAGTAGACGTGAATGTAGATAGAACACGTCACCTGGATAAGCTTCACGACCTGGTGGACGGCGTAAAAGCAATGAAATTTGACGATACGCAACAGCTTGTTTAGACAAGTCATCATAAATGATTAACGCGTCTTCACCACGGTCACGGTAGTATTCACCCATTGTACAGCCAGAGTACGGAGCCAAATACAGCATTGCTGCTGGATCAGATGCACCTGCTGCGACAACAGTGGTATACGCCATAGCGCCAGTTTCTTCTAGCTTGCGTACTACGTTAGCGATAGTCGATTGTTTTTGACCGATGGCTACGTATACACATTTAATGCCAGAGTTTTTCTGAGCGATGATCGCGTCGATCGCCATTGCTGTTTTACCAGTTTGACGGTCACCAATGATCAACTCACGCTGACCACGGCCTACAGGGATCATTGTATCTACTGATTTATAACCAGTTTGTACAGGTTGATCCACTGACTGACGCCAAATTACGCCTGGTGCTACTTTTTCAACAGCATCAGTTAATTTAGCATCGATCGGGCCTTTACCATCAATCGGGTTACCCAAAGCATCTACTACACGGCCTAAAAGTTCTGGACCAACCGGAACTTCTAATACACGACCTGTGCAACGCGCTTTTTGACCTTCTTGAAGGTTCAAGTAGTTACCTAAAACAACGACGCCCACTGAATCCTGTTCTAGGTTCAGTGCCATACCGTAAAGGCCGCCGTCGAATTCGATCATTTCACCGTACATAGCGTCAGCTAAGCCGTGAATACGCACAATACCGTCGGAAACCATAACAATGGTCCCTTCGTTCTTAGCGGTTGCGCTGGTGTCCAGATCGCCGATACGCTGTTTAATGAGCGCACTGATCTCGGATGGATTCAGTTGTTGCATTGCGCTATACCTCAATCTTTTTAAAGTTCAGTCTTCTTATTTATTAAGCAAGAAGACGAGTACGCATTTTTTCAAGCTTATTAAGCGCAGAATCATCTATCACTTGGTCGCCTGCACGAATAACTACACCAGCAATAAGCTCTGGTTTCACTTCCACAGAAACATTCACTGCTGCGTTAAAGCGTTTTTTCAACGCATCTGCAAGCAATTGTTCTTGGTCAGAAGTCAATGGGAATGCTGATTCAATCACAACATCCACAGTATTGTTATTCTGTGATTTGAGCTGTTCATATTCTGCAGCGATTTCAGGAAGAAGTTCCAAACGGTTGTTTTCAGCAAGCAATGTCAAGAAGTTAGACACTGCTGCAGTTTGGTCTTCACCTAAAACTTTAGCAAAAAGAGACACCTGCTCAGCAGGTGTAAGCTCTGGGCGATTTAGATAAGCTGAAAATGCTTCGTCTTGCACCGCAGCACTGAGCAATTCAAGTGCAGTCGACCAAGAGTCAGTTGCACCCTGCTCAGAAGCGTAAGCAAATGCTGCTTTAGCGTAAGGGCGTGCCAACGTCAAGAGTTCAGCCATAATCCGCCTCTCTTAAAGTTTAGCAGCCAGCTGAGTCAGCATGGCATTGTGAGCTTCTGCATCAACTTGCTGGCTAAGAATTTTCTCAGCACCAGTCACTGCAAGAGCAGCCACTTGTTGACGCAATTCTTCGCGAGCAGAATTGATTTCAGTATCAACAGCTTCTTTAGCCTGTTGACGAATACGCTCACCTTCAGCCGCAGCCTGGTTACGCGCTTCTTCGATCAATTGTGCACCACGACGGTTCGCTTGTTCGATCAATTGAGCCGCTTGTGCTTTTGCCGCGTCCAGTTCAGCTTTCACTTGTGCTTGCGCATCTGCAAGGTCAGCCTTCGCTTTTTCAGCAGCGTTTAAGCCATCAGCGATACGACGCTGACGTTCACTAATCGCATTGATTAGTGGTGGCCATACAAACTTCATGCAGAATGCGACGAAAATCGCAAATGCAATCGCTTGGCCAAACAATGTGAGGTTGATATTCATTGCAAATTCCTCAAATAGTGAATTTCGGAATTAAGCTGATTAACCTACAAATGGATTAGCGAAGATGAAGAACAAGCCAATACCAACACCGATCATAGGCACAGCATCAAGAAGACCCGCGATTAAGAACATACGAGTTTGAAGTTGTGGAGCCAATTCTGGTTGACGAGCTACAGCTTCAAGGAAACGGCCGCCTAGAAGACCAAAACCAATCGCAGTACCTAAAGCACCGAAAGCGATCAAGATAGCAGATGCAATTGCAACTAGACCTAAAGTGAGTTCCATGATAATTCCTCAGAGGTTAGGTTTTATACCAAATTAAGTTAAAAAATTGTGTGCCCAACCATCCGTTGACAGTTAGGCAATACCATTAATGCTTTTCGCTTGCCATACTCATGTACACGATAGTCAACATCATGAAAATGAATGCTTGTAGCGTAATAATCAAAATGTGGAAAATCGCCCAAGGCACAGACAACGCCCACTGGATCCAGAACGGTAATAACGCGATAAGAATGAAGATTAACTCACCCGCATACATGTTACCGAACAGTCGTAGAGCCAATGAAACTGGTCGCGCCAAGAAAGTGGTCAATTCCAACAATAAGTTGAATGGAATCAAAAGCACTTTAGCAACTGGGTTACTTGGGTTAAATGGGTTAAGTGCTAACTCACCAACGAAGCCGCCAACACCTTTCTCACGAATACTATAGAAAATGATCAAGAAGAATACAGAAATAGACATACCGAGGGTAACGTTTGGATCTGTAGTCGGAACAATTTTAAAGTAAACCTGATGAGGGTCTACACCCAGCATAGAAGCAATCGCGTGTTGAGCTACATAAGGAATAAAGTCAACAGGGATCAAATCCATCAAGTTCATGAGGAAAATCCACACGAAAATGGTTAAAGCTAAGGGTGCAATTAATCGAGACTTCCCGTGGAAGGTATCACGTACACTTGAATCTACAAACTCGATAATCATTTCAATTGCAGACTGGAACTTGGTAGGAACACCAGCATTAGCCGCTTTCGCAACCAACCAGAATAACAAACAGAAAATCAGACCCAGTCCGATAGACCAACCCATTGAATCCAAGTGAATAGCAGTGAACCCCATCTGTTGAGCTTCAGCACCGCTCTCGGCCAATTTCCATGTACCATCTGGCATTTTGCCATAGGTCATGTTGGTCAAGTGATGCTTGATATACTCGGTCGAAGTAAGGGCATGTTCTTCAGCAGCCATAAATCACACCTGGTCAATGTCAAAAAACTAATAGAACAAACGAATATCGCGTGCTGCTTGATATCTCGCCTGCTCCTGAAAAACTTTTCAATTTCTTGTTGTGTCTATACTCATTTTTGTAGACGTGACGCCCAAAACGGAGCGACCCACGACATGGCTTGAACAAGTATAAAACCACAAAACAACGCCACCGCTGACAACGGTTCGACATTGCTTAAAATTAAAATGAAACCAACAATCACAATTGCAAACTTTCCCATTAAGCCTTTATACATGTTCGAAAGAACTTGTTTAGACGCGCGGGCTCCTGCTGCTCGAAACGATTGCCACGAAAAATAACAAGTCGCGAGCCAACAAACGAGCGCACCTAATGCTGCACTCAAGGCTGCGGTTGAGTCTTTCACGACCCAACCGATCAAGGCTGAAACAGGGATCATACAGGCTTGCAGGAGGACCAAAGCTTTCGCTAATCGTCGGTCAATCAAGCGACTAGTTCGGCTCATTATTTATTCACTCACAGCAATCATGCTTGACAAGTTTAACAGGTGATTATTTTTAATCGCAGGCATTATAGAGTTACACCCCTGAACATGCAATCTTTTCCCGACCTTAGTCGTGTTTTTTTAAATCGGGGCAATGCTGTTAAACTAATCAAAATCTGTCTATTTTTTAAATCATTAGCGTGCATTTAATACGCACTTCTGGGTTTCTGCTGCTAATTGCTGCCAGGCTTGCACAAAGTCCCCTGCCCCGCTCATGCTTTCATCGACATGCTGAAACACCACCGGTTTCAGTTTTCGGTACTGATTTTCACTGGCATGCCCTTCGGCCAGAAGGCACATTTTAGGCTGTGGACGATGATCCTGTAAGAACTTGATTTGTGCCACAGTTGGCGAGACATGTGGATCATCGGTCAGTGCGCCCATGAATTTCAGATTCAAGGGACGTTCCAGATATTGATAGGCATCATGATACGACCAGTAAGCTTTGGCTTTAGTGCTGGAACTATAACGCTGGGCCGTCGCAAACATGCTTTGCGCAAAGTCGCGTGCATTTTTCCAATACAGTTCACGGTTCTCCGGCAATTGTTGCGAACGCAGCGCCGCAATAAAGAAACCAATCCTTACGGCATTATTCGGATCGAGCCAGACATGCGTATCTACCGTATTTTTTAAGGCCTCACCACGCGGGTTACGCATCGGCAATGTGGTCAAAATACCGGACTCTAAAATAGCGATACCTTTATGACTGTCATTCAGCACTTTGGCCAGCGGTGCCTCATGCGCCTGACCCAGCCAGATCACCAGACCGGCATCCTGAATGATTTTACGATGTGCCGGGGTCAGACTGACATCATGTCCGCTCTGATTGGCCAGTAATAAAGTCGGCTGTTCCACGCCCTGAGTAATTTTCTTGGCAATCAGATAGATCGGCTGAGTCGAGACCACCAGACTTTGTGACCAACTGAGTGTACTGAACAAAGCCAAAAGACCCATTGCAAGGAGACGGAACATGAGTAGAAATCACTTAAAAACGAGAAAATTAGTGAGTGTTATAATATAACAAAAATACAAAAATACCTATGCCCAATCGAAACTCTGAACGCTTCATGTTAAGATTTGAAATCTATTAATTTTCAGTTTCGCACTTGAGGTGAACTATGGGTTCTTGTTCGCACGAACACCACAACGCATTGCACGGCGTGCACGACCATCCGAATGTCGCACAACGTCTTGTCGAAGCTGAAAGTCTTTGTGCAGCAAGCGGCGCACGTCTGACACCTTTACGTAAAGAAGTGCTGGAACTCATTCTGAATGCGCATGGCCCAATGGGTGCCTATGATCTGTTGGCACAAATGAAAAATGCCAGTGATCGCCCTGCGGCCCCCCCAACGGTTTACCGTACCCTGGATTTTTTATTAAGCAAAGGTCTGATTCATCGCCTGACCTCGATCAATGCCTATATTCCTTGTTGCCATCCGCGTGAAGGACATCAGGCCGCTTTTTTAATCTGTACCCGATGTAAAGCCGTCAAAGAAGCTTCAGCGCAGGGTCTACTGGATCAACTCGATGCACTGGCAAGCTCGGACGACTTCACTGCACATCATAGTATTATTGAAATTTCAGGAATTTGTCAGCAGTGCCGCAACAAAGCGTAAGTGCCCCTCCCTTGATTCAGCTTTCCAATATCTGGGTCAAAATCGATGAGCGCGATATTCTAAAAGCCATTGATTTCTCGCTACAAGAGAAAGAAATTGTCACACTGATTGGTCCAAACGGTGCAGGTAAGTCAACCTTAATTAAAGTCATGCTCGGTATTCTGAAACCGCAATCAGGTGAAATCACGACTGCGCGCAAGCTCAAATTTTCTTATGTGCCACAGAAATTCAATCCTTCACATAGCTTGCCGCTACGGGTAAAGGATTTACTGGCACTAGAAAAGTGCCCAACCAAAATTAAAACCGAGATTATTCGCGATACCGGCATTAATAACCTACAAGACTCCAAAGTTCAGCAGTTATCTGGTGGCGAACGTCAACGGGTACTGCTGGCTCGCGCCTTGTTGCGCCAGCCGGATATTCTAGTTCTCGATGAACCGATGCAGGGTCTGGACATCCAGTCCGAAGCGGAACTCTATGAATATGTCCGCAGTCTGCCGGAAAAATATGGCTGTGCCATTCTCATGGTTTCACATGACCTGCAATGGGTGATGCAGGGTACACACCGTGTCGTTTGTCTGAACAAACATATCTGTTGTAGCGGCCTGCCAGAAAGCGTGCAGCAACATCCGGAATACCAAGCTATTTTTGGTACCAATCGGGTGTTTTACCAACATCATCATGACCACTGTGCTCATGGAGACTCTGCGACCCCCTGTCAGCATGATTCACGCCCTCATATCCACCCAGAGCCGGAAGCTTAAACCATGATGGATTGGTTACAACTCCTTTTACCTGCATGGATCATGGGTACGCTATTGGTATTTCTGACTGCCCCACTGGGCTGTCTCATGCTGTGGCGTCGTATGTCCTTTTTTGCCGACACCATGGCACACGGCACTTTATTGGGTGTAGCGCTTGCTGGCGCTTTAAGTTTACCGCTTTGGGCAGGTGTGACCTTTTTGGCCCTACTTTTGGTCGGAATTCTCTGGATTTTGCACGATCCTCGCTTGCCCAATGATGCCCTACTTGCACTTTGCTCAGCGACCCTGCTCTGCTCAGGATTGTTATTCATCCAGCATTTACCCAGCTTAAGACCGGAACTGCTCAGCTATTTATTTGGTGATTTACTCACGATCTCCTGGACTGACTTACCGACTTTTGCCATTGTCATTGGTCTGGCCTTAGCCGTCCTCTATAAAAGTTGGCAAGCGCAGATCCAAATCGCGATTGATCCAGACATGGCGGTCAGTGAAGGCGTCAATGCCAAATGGCAACGCCTGATTTTCATGTTGTTGTTAGCACTCTTTACCGTGCTCGCCCTAAAAGCTGTTGGTTCACTCTTGATGGGGGCATTACTGGTGATCCCTGCTCTGACTGCCCGATTACTGGCAAACTCCCCTCGTCAAATGGTGATCTGGGCATTCGTGATTGCACAAATTGGGGTGACCGTAGGCCTCTGGTCTAGTGCAGGCCTCAACACTTCAACAGGTCTAACCATTGTCCTGACCATGGCCACCCTATTTGCATTAATTTTTTGTATCCAGAAGTTTAAAAAGCTGAGTTAATCTTTCTTTCGCATCGTTATAACTTTTATATACTTTTTATTTTCTATTAACCCATTCAGCTCTCTCCAAAGGAGAGAGCAAACAATCTCTATTGATGCACCAAACTCAATAAAAATGCTGCGCCAGCAAATAAACCGGCAAAAGTCCGGTTCATGACTTTTTGTTGTTTCGGCGATCTAAGTAGCCTTAAAACTTTAGCCGCCAGTCCGGTATAACCGGCCATCACAATCAGATCAATTGTCACCATCGTTGCTGCCATAATCAGATATTGAATCCATTGCGGCTTGGACAAGTCCAGAAATTGTGGCAGGACTGCCAGTAAAAATACGATGGCTTTGGGATTACTCATATTGACCAAGAAACCATGTAATACCAGTTTCCCTGCCGATTTACGTGCCAATTCGTGTTTAATCTCGATAGATTGTGCGGGTGCTTTCCACTGTAAATATGCCAAATACAACAAATAAGCCACGCCAAACCATTTCACCGCCAAAAATGCCCATGGTGTGGTTGCAAACAAAACTCCCACACCTGCCGCAACCACTGCAATCTGCACCAACAACGCCAGTTGCAGACCCAGCGCATTCCAGTAACCATGCCGAAAACCATAATTCAATCCGCTCGACATCGATGCAATTGCTCCTGCGCCCGGGGACACACTAATCACCCAGCAGGCAAGCATATAGGCAAACCACATTTGATAGGACATGAACAATTCACTCAGCAAAACCCACCCAATATTATATGAATCTTCCAATAAAATCAGGCTAAAAACCTGCTTAAATATAAAGCATTGGACTATTCACTCTGTCTGGCTTCAGGCACAATATAGAAATTAGAAAACAGGACTTATTCTTACAGGAGCCATGAATGACAGCCCAATCGGTAATCTTGCCACTTCCTTCAGATCATGCCCGCTTTATTGTTTTACGTATTAAAAACTTAAGTATTGAAAAATTAAAAGAACAACTTGAACATCTGTTTACTTCACGTGATCGGCTGATCACGCAACATCCTCAAGCACAAATTAAAACAGCGGTAGCCTTTGGGCCTGAGCTCTGGTCACGCCTGTACTCACAAAGTCCTGCAGGTTTTAAACAGCTTGAACCCATTCATGGTTCATTTGAAATGCCTGTGGTTCCAGCAGATATGATCATTCATATAGCCAGTGCCCGTGCTGATATCTGTTTTGCGCTCAGTCAGGCTTTTTTTGAAGGCATTCAGGACCAGGTTCAGGTGCTAGATGAACGGGTTTGCTTCCGCTATTTTGATGGTCGTGACATAACCGGATTTATTGATGGTACTGAAAATCCACAATTCCCGGATGATCGTGCTGAAGTCGCATTATTAGGTGAAGATTCAGGTATTTTCCAAGATGGTTCGTTTATTTTTGCCCAGCGTTATGCGCATAACCTGGAAAAATGGAAAAAGCTAAAAGTCGATACTCAGGAACAGGTTATGGGTCGCACCAAGCTTGAATCTATTGAATTGGATGATGAAGTCAAACCTAAAAATGCGCACGTGGCACGTACTGTAGTTGAAGATGAAGAAGGCGAAGAAATGGAAATCCTACGTCATTCTCTGCCTTATGGTGATGGACGTGGTGACCAGGGGCTATTCTTTATTGCCTATACCAAAGACCTGAAAATTATTGATGCTATGTTAGAACGTATGTTCGGTACCTCTGGCGATGGGATTCATGACCGTCTATTGCATTTCGTAACACCTCTGGATGGTGCCTATTACTTTGCACCGAGTGAGGAGTTGCTAGAAGAGGTTTTGGAAGGGTAACTTTTAATATTCAATTTAAATTATAAATAAAAGGCTTTAGATTCTTTTTAAAGCCTTTTATTTATTAGTTTTAGTTAAATTTTTTTCAGCTATCTTTTAAGCCAAATTTTTATATTTATATGTGATTCAGATTAATTACAGTTCTTCGTTAAAACTGATTTTGGTATTCTTTTCTTATACATATCAAATTTTTTAGCGATATTTTTATTTGTACTCCCAATAAATGATTTATTGCTAACTAATTCCCTATCATTATCGGAATTAGTACTATCATCTGCAATGAGATCTTTTAACTCATCATCAGTAACCAACAATCCATTTTTATATCTATATTTCAAGTAAGATGTTTCTATTAAATTATTTTTTTTAAACTTAAAGTTATATTTTTCTTGACCATTTTCCCTATAAATATTGAGTAGAAGTGAGCAAAAATTTCTATCTTTATACAACTCAATTCCACCACCTTCTGCGCTTATTCCTTCATTCGTGAGATCTAATTCAAATACTTTTTCTTCAATATTTTTCCTAATGCTCTGATTCGCTGAACTATTGCAAGCAGTTAAAAATATTAAGAGGATTATATAAAATTTATTGAATATCATATTTTACCTTTAGAGGGTCACCACCCGCACTCTCAGTTAATTCTCTAAGCTGAGCCATTGTTTTCCCAGTTTTAAGCTGAAAGTGGGGATTATCGATAATTGATTTCCAATCTCCACCCCATTCCAATCCAATCCCCTTTCCAATAGGAGCAATCTTTTTAAGGATCTTGATATTTTTCTGGTCTGATTTTACATCCATATGTAATTTACCGTCCTCCCATAAAGGAAACACATCAACTGCTAGGGCAAAATTATGATTGCTTTGCCCTCCCCTTGCATTCGTTACCACACTGCCAGAGGCTGTTCTCCCTTTTGCATATAAAGCATCTTGCTGTGTATATGTACGATAATCCTGAACAATTACAAGCTGTACTTGGTGTTTAGTATATACATCATTAATGAATTTTCTAATTTTATCTTGAACTTGGGGATGTAATTTTGCTATTGATTTTTCATTTCTCTGTGAAACTTTAGAGCTAGTAGGAACAAAAGATTCTACCTTGGCTGTTGGTGCATTTTTTTTATTCTTAGATGCATCCTGTTTTACTATTGGTGGAGTAAAAGGCTTTTTATTTTCATTTTTTGTTTTCGCAATAGTAAATACTTCTTTACGAGCATAAACTTTTAATTTTTGATTCTGATTTAGCTTGTCACTGGCTAAACCATTTAACTTCTTGATTTCATTTACAGAATTACCTGTTAATTTTGCAATCAAAGGTAAAGTATCTTTTTGTTGAACAACAATAATATTTATTTTCTCTTGCTGGCTAGATTCTGTTACTTGTGATTTTCCATTCGATGCAATTGTTGAGGATTCTGCTTTCCTAACTGGAAGTTTGAGAATTTGCTGTGGATGTATATCTATATCACTTTTTAAATTATTAAGATGCATCAATTCAGCCACGGTTGTCTGATTATCATCTGCTATTCGAGATAGATAATCACCTTCAGCAACGATATACGTAGACCTTATATACTTACCTGTCGCCATATCTTTAGCTGACAAACTCATCCCTTTAAGCAACACTTTAGGACTACGTATAATAAAAGTTGTCTTTTCTCCAATAAGTTGTATTTTTACTTTAGGTTCATATTCACCAGATGTAAAACTTTTAACTTTTACGTCAATGATTGTACCTATTGGACGCTTAATCCAAACAGATTCACCAATAGGAAGAGTAATATAATCAGATATTAGCGATGAGCCCACCCATAGCTGATGAGCTAAATCATTAATGGGCTGGTCAAGGGCATCTAAAAATTTAATATTTGCTAAACAATCCATACTTATATCCCTTCATCATGTTCATGATTGTCAGTTAATCCACAATTACACTCATGTTCAAAATCATCATTTTCACCACTGTCGTCTATTGAAACAGTCCATTCATCAGCTGTGCCAATCAGAATATCGTAATCTTCATTATTGTAAGTATTCATACGTTGGGTTCGACCATGTTGATCAAGGGTTCCTGACACATAGGTATTATTTTTATTATTGATTAATTTATATTTAACCTCTGCAAAATTAGCTTCATAGAACAGATCATAAAAATCCCATTTATTTGTAAAGATTTTAATATCTTGAACCATGGGCAAAGTAGGTATTTCGGCTTTAACTTTAGCCCCTTCCATAAAACTATGCTGCCCGGCTTTACACTCAAATTTCCCACCAGTTGTGACCACCACTCCACCACCATTGATCTTAATTTGAGACCCTCCAGCGGTCAGTACAATCTCTTTCGGACTGGTGATTTCGATCTTGTCTTCAGTCGAAATAAGCTTGATTACCTTGCGGGCAATCGCTTCAATCGCATCATCTTGGGCTTGTAGTTCAATTTTTCCTTGAGCAGCATAGAGACTTGCACCCTCTTGAGCAGCAAATAAACTGATCTTGTCTTGTGCATGAGCGACTAAAGACTTTTGTGTGGAAAAATGAATATTGTCCCCGGCACTCTGATTGATTTGCTGATCAGCGGATAAATGGATATTTTCCTTTGTACTCAGTGCAATCGATTGGGGGGCAGTTAACAGCATCACCGCCTGTTTAAATGCGGCAGCCTTGGCTTGATCTTCAGCTTCAATCTGATTCAGAAACTGTTTTAAACTATCAAAAAATTGTAGCGGATCAGTCTGCTGTTGTTCAGCAATATCACTCAAGGCTTTACTGTGAGTGGAATTCGATTCAATCTGCTCTTTGGCACAACTCGCATCCAGGTGATTGCCTGCTGCTGAATCTTGCCGATAAGTGGAAATTAATAAGCCTTTTCCTGCACGTATGGCACCCCACTGGTCCGTCCTTAGTTCAAACCCTTCTCCTCGCCCTTCACTGCTTTCACTTTCTTTGGGGTGACTTAGATTTCCCAGATTGAGCTGGCTGGCTGCATGACTACTTTGCAGCTGCACACTAATCTGTTCATGAGTATCATCGAAACGCAACTGGTTAAAGCCCTCACCATCGACCTCCTGAGAACGGATGCCACTGAGTTTTTTGGTCGCAGGTAGTTCTCCCTTCGCATCAAACATGGTCGGATGCCGCTCTGCTTCATGAATTCTCCCCACCACAAAGGGCCGGTCGATATCACCTTCAAAGAAATCAATCACCACAATTTCGCCAATTCGCGGATGCAACCTGATGCCATAGCCTTCACCCGCCCAAGGGGTCAAAACATCCACCCAGGCAGAATCGCTATCATTGTCATTGCTGCCTGCACCGCCATCATGCTGATGATCCTCACTCCGGGTAAATAGAAAACGAACTTTCACCCGTCCCCATGCATCGACATGAATAGTTTCACCTTCAGGTCCGACCACTCGAGCCCGTTGCGGATATGCAGCAGGCCGATGAATAAAAGGCTGATACTCAGGAACAATCGGGATTTCACGGCGCACCATCTGTAGTTCATTGGCCTGTCGTTCCTCCTGTGCCATCTGCCAACCGCTCTTCTCAAGCAAAATGTCCAGCTGCGATAAGATATCTTTGGGTAAATTGTTCTGGTTATAAAACCGCTTAGCTAAAATCAGAAATTCACGTTGATGGGCAGGATGCTGATCAATTTCAGGATGCTGTTGCAGTTCAAACCAGTATCCAACCTGAGCATCTCGTACGCTGCTACTGGCTTTGAAATATTTGGACTGCAAAGCATGATAGTCACTGAGCTGCTGATTGAGTCGATCCAGTTGGGCTATACCAGATGCTGTCACCTGATCCTCATGATTTAAGTCGCCGGTCCAGGCCGGACTGATGTTCCAGGCATCTTCAAGCTGAAGAGTGGCATTTGCGTGAATATCACTTTGCTGATGATTACTGAATAAAGGCTGGCTTTGATCCTGGGCGAGTTGCTGGGCGTGCCAGCGCTGGGTCTGGGTACTATTCGGATTGAGCTGACGTACCGCAATCAGACTGTTCAGCGTGTCGAGCTGTTCGGTGGCATGACTGCGATGAAACCGGATGGAGCGGCGTTTTAAAGCTGAAAAATATTGGGAATGATCTACCAGTTTTAAAAGCTGATCTTGAATCTCGCTGGCTGATACAGGCACAGTTAATTGCTTTTCATCAATCAGCCAGTTAATTCCTTCGCTACGCCATAAACGGGTCAGAAAATCATAATCCGATTCATTCGACTGCATCACAAAAGGCCGAACATCATAATCCCGGCTGAGTCCTGTCAAATCCAGGCTGAGACTGGCTGCGAATAACGCACTTCTGTTTTGCCATTCACTAAACAGGATTTCACTGATCTCGCGCACCGTCTTGTTCATAAAAACCCGACTGTTACGGCGCTTCTGCCAGAGTGCAGTCGCGTCATTTAGCGTCAGTTTATACAGGGTCAAAGCTCCATCATTCTGTCCTTGGCTGGCTGCAGTAATAATGCCCGTAGTCCGGAAAAGTTCACCCCAGTCTGTGACCTGATCAATGGCCACCCGACAGCCGATAAACTGTTTCAAGGCAATATGAGCATGAGTGGAAAGACAGATCAGTTCAGCATGCAGGCCTTGATTGATCTGATGCTGACCCTCAATCCGCTGAATCAAAACCTGATGATTTAAAGGAGGATGTGAAAACTGTAAATGTAGCGCACGATGCTGTCGCTTAAGCCCGAGCTGCTCCAGCAGCATATGGATAGGTTTTGGCATTTTATAGTTATCATTTTAAGCTTTATTATTGTGCGGCAGATTTTAGGAAAAGTTATCTATTTCGTCCAGTTTACGATGCATTTCACATAATTAGGCCTTTAATTTATGGACCTTCAATTAAAAATCTTAAATCGCATGTGGTACATCTTAATTTAAACTATTGCCCAATATCCCCTATTTTTCTGATTATCCTATACGGAACTTGCTGCTACACTTATTCAGATCTCATTCTTCAAGGCCAAGGACATGCTGGAACTCCCTTCTAAATTACCTGATTTGGGCGTGACCATTTTTAGTACCATGTCGGCCTTGGCACAAAAACTCGGGGCCTTGAATCTTTCTCAAGGATTTCCGGACTTTGCAGCGCCTCCTGCCTTGATTGAAGCTTTAAATCGGGCTAGCCAGAATGGATTTAACCAGTACGCTCCGGGAGATGGTCTGCCAGTCTTGCGAAGTCTGGTGGCAGATCTCTATCAGCAGCGTGATCAACTGATTATTGATCCTGTCGAGGAAGTCACGATTACGCCTGGGGCCACAATTGCGATTTTTTGTGCCATTCAAGCCACGGTGCGTGCCGGGGAAGAAGTAATTATTTTCGATCCAAGCTACGACAGTTATGGACCTGCGGTTCAACTGGTTGGGGCAAAGCCAGTGCATATTGCTTTGCAGCATCCTGATTTTTCTGTGGACTGGAATCAGGTCAAAGATGCCATTAATGATCGTACCCGCATGATTGTGGTGAATACTCCGCATAATCCGAGTGGGAGTGTCTGGTCCAAGGCAGACTGGCAGCAACTGATCGAGCTGATTCGCGAGCGCAATATTGTGGTGCTGTCCGATGAAGTCTATGAACATCTGGTTTTTGACGGCGTTCAGCACCATTCGGCGTGGTCATTTCCAGAACTTCGCGAGCGTAGCTTCGTGATTGGCTCTTTTGGTAAAACCTTCCATGTCACGGGCTGGAAAACCGGATTTTGTATTGCTGCACCGGCACTGATGAAAATGTTCAGACAGATTTATCAGTTTGCCAGTTTCTGCGGTGTGACGCCCGTTCAGGTTGCCTTGGCGGAATATATGCAACTGCATCCTGAGCATATACCTGGACTGTCCTCTTTCTATCAAAACAAACGGGATTTATTTAACTCATCCATTGAAACGTCACGCTTTAAGTGGACACCCTCTCAAGGAACTTATTTCCAGAACTTAGATTATTCAGAGATTCGGCCTGAGCTCGATGATTTGTCCATGTGCCATTTTCTGGCAGAACAACATGGGATTGTCGCGATTCCAGTCTCTGCGTTCTACCAGCACCCTCCTGCCGATTTACGTCTGCTCAGGTTCTGCTTTGCAAAAAAAGAACAAACTCTGGTCCAGGCAGGTCAAATTCTTTCAAAGGTTTAACTCACCTTTTAACTAAAAACCTTATAAAATAAGTAGCTTAGTTACCTAAAAGCTAAGGCTTTTTTCTATACTCTAGCCAATAATAGTTACAGCAATAAATAAGTAGATAATAATCCAATCACAGGATGTCGCATGGCACAGCAAGCATTGATTCACCAAGAGAATTTATGGAAAGCCTTTCTGGTTTTTCTGGTGCCATTGATTGTGACCAATATCCTGCAAAGTCTTTCTGGCACGGTCAATACAATATTTGTGGGGCAAATGCTAGGCGTCAACGCCATTGCTGCTGTTGCGGTATTTTTTCCAATCCTGTTTTGCCTAATGGCTTTTGTGATTGGCTTATCCGCCGGTTCTACCGTACTGATTGGCCAGGCCTGGGGCGGGAAAAATATAGAAAAAGTCCGCTGTGTGGTTGGTTCAACTTTATTTATGACCTTGATTGGCGGCAGTTTGATTGCACTTTTTGGGGTGATTTTTGCTGAAAATATTCTCTTGGCACTCGGCACAGATCCGGATGTAATGCATTTGTCCCTGCCTTATGTGCAGTGGATGCTGGTAGGTAGCCCATTAATTTTTATCTATATTGTTTATACCTCTATTCTGCGTGGTGTCGGAGACAGTACCACACCCCTATTTGCTTCCGTCATCACCATTGGGGTGGGTCTGGTGGTGACACCGGTCCTGATTGGCGGTTATTTCGGCTTTCCTAAAATGGGCATTATTTCACCGGCACTTGCTACCATTCTGGGAAATCTCGCAGTTCTGGTATTTTTGATTTTGTATCTAAAGCGCAAGCAGCATCCGCTCAAGCTCGACTGGGCTCTATTAAAAAATATTCGTCATCAGCCCCAGTTAAGCAAAACTATCCTTAAACTGGGAGTTCCAACTGGTGTACAAATGGTCACGACTTCAGTGGCTGGTCTGGTAATTGTGGGACTGGTTAACCGTTATGGTGCAGAAGCAACAGCCGCTTATGGCGCAGTCAATCAGGTCTTAAATTATATTCAGTTCCCCGCCTTATCGATTGCGATAGCTGCATCTGTATTTGCTGCTCAAGCCATTGGTGCAGGCAAATCGGATCTGCTGAATAAAGTTACCCGCACTGCGCTCATTATGAATATCCTATTCACCGGTGGTCTGGTGATTCTGGCTTATCTGTTTTCCAAATATCTGATGGCGCTGTTTATTACCGATCCCCAGGTGGTGGTACTGGGTCAAAAACTGCTGTTCATTGTTCTGTGGGCAATTCTGTTTTTTGGTGCCAGTGCCATTTTTGCTTCGATCATGCGTTCGAGTGGTACGGTAACCATGCCAATGCTGATTAATATTTTCGCCATTCTGTGTATTGAAGTTCCCGCCGCTTATCTGTTTAGCCGGTGGTGGGGCCTGGAAGGTATCTGGTATGCCTATGCATTGGCCTTTGTCAGCATGTGTATTTTGCAGGGACTGTATTATCAGTTTGTCTGGAAGAAAAAGACCATTGAGACCTTGATATAGATAAAAATTTTATAATTTAAAAGCCTTACATTACCTCAGATACTGACCTGCTAAAGAGTCAGACTATGATTATTGCCATAAAAGAAAACCCGCTTTCGCGGGTCTGTTTTACAGTTTCTTAAGCAGACTTTTTCTTTCTTTTACCAAATTGGGTCGCCAGTGCAGTGACATGCTGATAACCGGTCGGTAAGATTCGCTGAATCAGGTCTATCGCTTTGGCATCATTGCCGATGAGCAGACGGCGCTTGTCTTTTTGTACCGCCTCCAGAATTTGACGGGCAGCTTCTGCAGGTGGACAACGCAATAATTTATTAAAATTACGGGCTGATTTTTCCGGATTCATACCTAAAGTCAGCAGGCTGTTATTCATTTTTGCTGCATTGGCAATGTTGGTACGGATCCCGCCCGGATGCACACAGAGCGCACTGACTCCGCAATTTTCCATGTCCAGTTCCTGACGCAGGGATTCAGTAAAACCACGTACTGCAAATTTGGTCGCATTATAAGCAGACTGGGTCGGCTGAGCCGTTAAACCAAACAGGCTGGAAATATTGATAATATGGCCATCACCAGTTTTCTTGATCAGTGGCAGAAATTCTTTGGTGCCATACACCACACCCCAGAAATTGATTCCGACGATCCATTCCAGTTCTTCATAAGATGCCCCTTCAACAGTTGAACCCAGTGCAACACCTGCATTGTTAAAGATCATATTGATACTGCCATGATCCTGTTCGACCTGCGCCGCCCAGTTACGCACCTGTTCCAGATCAGCCACGTTCACTTTCTGGATAGTCACACGGACATCACTCTCTTTGAGCAATTCGAGCGTTTGTGCCAGACCCTGTTCATTAATATCACTCAGGGCCAGATGACAACCCTGCTTAGCCAATAATACTGCCAGTTGCTGGCCAATACCTGAACCGGCCCCGGTAATTGCGGCAACTTTATTGTTAAAATTTTTCATTCAATTTCCTTATGTAAACTACTGCCATTCCATGACAGCAGGATCTTGTTCTGTTGTTTCAGGAGCTAGCACAGATCCTCAATATAGTTTTGACAATACGGATTGTCAATAATTATCCCATGTCCTTAGAGGCCAACTTTCGGGATAGAATTTCTCATGTAGGTCTAAGCGTGATTTATTGCTAAGATATTCAAAATCTTTATACAGATGAGCACTCAGGCCTTATGACCGATTCAATCGACTCAGCAGTGAAACCACGAGCCGCCAAAACCAGACAACGTCAGTTTAAAGGCTTGTCGATGGCGGAACGGCAGCAGGCGCGTCGTGAAAAGTTGATCGAAGCTGGCATTGAAGCCTATGGCAGTTACGGCTTTTTTTCAGTCACGGTCAAAGATATCTGCAATGAAGCCAAACTGACTGAACGTTATTTTTATGAATCTTTCAAGAAAAGCGAAGATCTGTTTCAGACCATTTTTTTGAAACTGATTGATGAACTGCAACAGAATGTGATGCAGGCCATGATGCAGGCATCGAGTGATCCGAAAAAAATGATCGAAGCCGGTTTGACAGCCCTACTCACCACCTTGCGCGACAATCCACGTATGGCCAGGATCATTTATATTGATGCCATGCTGGTACAGGAACTGCATAATCAGGCTACCATTCATGAAACCATGTCGCGTTTCGACCGTATGATTCATGCTTTTGTCATGTTAATGATGCCGCAGTTAAATCGTAGCGAGCAGGAAATTTCCCTGGTGTCGACCGGTTTAAATGGTTATGTCACCCAAATTGCCATTCGTTGGGTGATGAGCGGTTTTAAGCATTCGCTTGAGGAGGTTTTATCATCCTGCAGTGTGGTTTTTTTAGCACTATTAGAGTCATTTTCCGAGAAAAAATAGCTGTTAAATCCTTTTGTTAAAAAGGTTTTATGAGCTTTCCAGTGAAGTTGTGAATTTATGCTTTATCCTGGAAACAGGTAAAATTAATTTATGATTTTTTAACAATTTTCTGCGCTATATTTGTCACAAATCTTTGTGAATTTCAGCAGTTTTTCCCTTTCTGCAATGATACTGTCATAATTAGTCTTTGTAATAAGCCTGTCATAAATATAAAACGGCTCACCGTTTACATGAAATAGGGTATTGCGTTGTGAAAGATGACTACATATTAATCGTCGATGACGAGCTCCCGATTCGGGAAATGATCCATACCTCTCTGGATATGGCCGGTTTTCAGTGCTTGCAGGCAGAAGATGCCAAGCAGGCGCATCAGATGATTGTGGATCAGCGTCCGGCACTGATTTTGCTGGACTGGATGATGCCAGGTGGTGTCAGCGGTGTGGACTTATGTCGTCGTCTGAAACGTGATGAAAGCCTGTCTGAAATCCCGGTGATCATGCTGACAGCACGCGGTGAAGAAGATCACAAGGTACAAGGTCTGGATGCCGGTGCCGATGACTACATGACCAAACCGTTCTCGACCCGGGAACTGGTTTCCCGGATTAAGGCAGTATTGCGCCGTGCCAATGCCCTGAGCGGTGAAAAAACCATTGATGCCAATGGCCTGATTCTGGATCCGGTCAGCCAGCGGGTGAATTTTGGCAATAATATTCTGGAAATGGGACCCACCGAATACCGTTTGCTGGCATTCTTCATGACCCATCCGGAACGTGCCTATACCCGTGCACAATTGCTGGATCAGGTATGGGGCGGTAACGTCTATATTGAAGACCGGACCATTGATGTGCATATCCGTCGCCTGCGCAAGGTGCTGGAACCCTATGGCGTGGACCGTTATGTACAGACCGTACGTGGCACAGGTTATCGTTTCTCGACCCGTTCCGATGTCGCTTTAGGTTAAATATCATTTAAGGTAAATCTTGTTTTATGTATGAACCCTACCCTGTCCCCGAACTGGCACGCGAGCACAAAAGAATCCGTTACAGCAGTTTATGGGATTTCGCCAAGCAGGATTTACGCCTGCTGGCTTTTTTTCTGATTATCGCCAGCTTTATCGGTTTTGGGATTGGGTATTTCTGGATTTGTATCGTAATCGCCTTCGTGGCGTTTTTTGCGACCCAGATGCGTTCTTTATACCTGGTCAATGAATGGATTTCCAACCGCCCCTATGATGTTCCGCCCAATATTGGCGGAATTTGGGGTGCACTGCTTTTCAATGTTTACCGCGCCCAGCGTCAGGAACGGATTGTTCAGGCAGAAATGGTTGAACTGATCGATCGTGCACAGTCTTCTCTGGTAGCCTTGCAAGAAGCTGTCGTTTTAATTGATGAAAACCAGCAGATTGAATGGTGGAATCCTGCTGCGGAACGTCTGCTCGGAATCTCGAGTGATGACCGTGGCCGTAATATCCTGACCTTGCTGCGCCAACCGAATTTTATTGAATATTATCATCACATTGATGAATCTCCGGACGGCCTAAAAATGCGTTCTTCACTGTTTGAAGACCATTATGTACAGGTCAAAATGACCCGTTTTGGCGGAGAAAGCCGGGTACTGGTCGCTTATGATGTGACCCGGATGCATAATCTGGAACAGATGCGTAAAGATTTCGTCGATAATATTTCCCATGAACTACGGACTCCTTTGACCGTACTCAGTGGCTATATTGAAACCTTCACCGATCAGGAAGACATCAATCCACGCTGGAAACGGGCCTTTGATCAGATGCAGTCGCAGACCCGACGCATGAATGCACTGGTCAATGACCTGCTGTTACTGTCACGTCTAGAAAATGACAAGAATATTGCCAAAAACCAGATCATTGAAATGCCGAGTCTGATGAACCAGCTGTTCGATGATGCTCAGGCCTATAATATGGATTATGGTCATACCCTGAATCTGGACATTGACAGCCATTGCGATCTGATCGGTTCAGACATGGAACTGGCCAGCGCTTTTAGCAATCTGATCACCAATGCCATCAAATATACGCCTAAAGGCGGCACCATCACTATCGGCTGGCATGATGATGGTGAATCGGCCTATTTTGTAGTGCAAGATAACGGTATCGGCATTGATCCCAAGCATCTGCCACGTCTGACCGAGCGTTTTTACCGAATCGATTCAGACCGCAGTCGCCGTACTGGTGGTACCGGTTTGGGACTTGCCATCGTCAAACATGTATTGATGCAACATCAGGCACATCTGGAAATCGAGTCCAAAGAAAACCAAGGTTCCACGTTTAAGGTGGTTTTCCCCAAAGAACGTCTCAGCTTCCCGGACTAATCTCACAAAATCAAAAAAGGTGCCATCGGCACCTTTTCTTTTAAGCATTTAAGAGCTGATCTGTTTTTCCCTGCTCAGTGCACGCGCATAGGCTGCACGTTGCGAGACCCGTTTCAGATAGGCCTGAATGGCCGGATAACTTTGGCCTGTCCGGCTCTGCATCGCTTCCAACGGAAAACTCATCTGAATATCAGCAAAACTGAAATGTCCGGCAAAATAATCATGCTCGCTCAAATAGCTTTCCAGAAACTGGATATGATCTTTTAGGCGGCTTTGTACAAACTGTTTCTTTACTCCATCGCAGATTTTCTTGGCTACAGGCCGAATCAGCAAAGGGGTATGTTTTGGTACAGTGGTCATCACCAGTTGCATCACCAGCAGCGGCATTAACGAACCTTCCGCATAATGCATCCAGTAACGGTACTGGGCCTTGCCGGCAGGATCTTCGGGACGAAACTGCTGCTTTTCGTCATAGGTTTCCTGTAAATATTCCAGGATCGCTGCAGATTCCGCCAGTACCTGACCCTGATCGACCAGAATCGGCGCCTTGCCCAATGGATGGATCTGTTTTAAGGCCGGTGGCGCAGAAAGATTGGGCTGACGCTTATAGTATTTAACCTCGTAATCCAGTCCTAATTCTTCCATGGCCCACAGGATACGAAATGACCGTGATTGTTCGAGATGATGTAAAACACGCATAGTAGACTCATGATTTTATTGTTCTTGCTCATTGAGCATAGCAAAAAGCAGCCGACTCCAGCTCATTTTTTGATGACTGTAATGATATGTATCCCATGTTGCAGATTCACTCTTTGAGTTCAATTCAGCCAGCGCTTTATATTCCCATCATTTTTAGCCTTTATCGGGAAGCACGCATCCGGTCTGGAAATACAGGAGCTTCTAAACGTGGCCCATCATAGGCTGGAATAGAACCAAAACGTTCATGCCCTTCTATCCATTGTTCCCGTGCAATTTTAAGGTCCTCTACCGTACGCCCGACCAGATTCCACCATAATAAAATCGGGCTTTCAAATGGCTCTCCTCCAATCAATAACACCCGGCTTCTGGCATGAATTTCAGCATTGACCTGCGGCAACCCGGGCTCCAGAATCAGCATATTATCCTCTGTCAGTTCATGTCCATTTATACTGGCCGCACCTTCAAGGACCATAAAGCCATATTCAAATTTTGGATTCAGTGGCAAGCGCATACTGCTACTTTCATCTGCATACAGATCCACGCCCAGCAATTCACTATGCACTTTAACCGGCGATCTGGTATTTAAATATTCTCCAACCAGCACGGTAAATTCGATACCCTGCTCATTGACCACCGGTAATTCAGGATAATGGTCAAACCCGGGTGCCATATTGATCTTGTCATCTGGCAAGGCAATCCACAACTGTGCTGCATGCATATGGATCTCACTTTCCGGAGAGACTTCAGTATGTGAAATACCATAGCCCGAGGTCATCAGATTGACCTGCTTGGGACGAATCAATTGCTGATTTCCCAGACTGTCATTGTGCATCATGCTGCCCTCGATCATCCAAGTAAAAGTCTGCAGCCCGATATGCGGATGTGGTCCGATATCCAGACCATCTCCTTGCGGGAAACTGGCCGGACCGGCGTGGTCGAGAAAACACCAGGCACCTATCATGCGCTTGTGTCTGCTTGGCAAGGCACGTTTAATCACGGTACCCTGCCCGATTTCTGCGCGGCGTAAAGGAAATTCCTGAATAAACCGGTTTACATACTTTTCACAATCATCAGAATTGGACAGTTCAATATCACTATTGGTCGACATGGCTGAGTTTACCTCGGCATTTTCATTCTAGTTCCGGAGTGGGTGAGACATTCACATTAGACTGATCCAAAATGCCCCTTGCTCAGGACAATGTACAGGGTCCAGATTCAAAATCTATCTCTAGAAATATTTAGATACGTATTAAGTATTCTAATGGCTACCCTATTTAAAATCTGAACGGCTAATACGATTTGTATTGTAAATACAAATACTTGAGTTAGCTTAAAAATTTTTGATGTAGCTACCTAGCTTAAGGAGATGATATGGGGTTATACAAAGAAGTATTGCGCAACCATGTTTCACGTGAAACGAATGAATAGTTTTTTAAAATTCTGGCAAATAAGATGATTTTTCATGTATTTCAAATACTTCCATTATTAAAAAACACAAATTTTGTTACGTTTTAAATGTAAAAACCTTCTGGATACCCAATTTTTGGGAGGTTATTTTTTATGCAATCACGGCATAATAGGCACCTATAAAAATAATACTGGACCAGGACATGTCTGCTAAGAATGAGAATATATATTCAACGACGAATGTATCTTTTCAAAATTCGACGACTGATAAATCACTAAAACTATCTGAATGTGATCTGAAAAACCGTCAGCTGATTGAACAGGCGCTGACAGATCCGCATGCCCGTATTCCTGCTCCATTTCAGCAATATTTCTATGATTATGTCTATACCCATAGTCATCAAAATTTGCGTCAAATTAACTATCTGGCGCAAATAGCATTTCTTCTGTATTTTTTTGCCGATATTCTGATTATTCCAGACATGTTTTTTATGTCCGGTCTGATACGTGTGGTTCTGGTTCTGGGCGCACTGTTTTGCTGTTATTACCTGTTTAAAAAATATAAAAACATTCAGGTTCTGGATAGAATCGTGCCTATAGGTACGACTGTGGCCGCAGCGGCCTGGATTGGCTTACTGGTACTTTCAAGTAGTCCTCATGTGGCCACCTATATTTATGCCTCTGCGATTTTTATTCTTGTCGCCAATCTCTGTATACAGACCCAGTTTAAAGTCGCGGTCTATTGCTCCATCTTGATTGCCCTGTTTATCATGCTGGGAGCCAACCAGTTAATGAGCACATCTCAAGCTTTTATTTTTGCAGTAGTTTTTAGTCCTCTCTGGTTTTTTAGTATCTATATTAACTGGAATAATATTCTAAATGTTCGACGTTCGTTTCTGCGTTCCCTACTTGACGAATGGAACTATCAAACCTTAAAAAATCTCGCACATACCGATGATTTGACCCAGCTATATAATCGTCGCCATTTTGTCGATATGGCTGAACGCTCAATTCATCAATGGCCTAAACATGCCAGTAGCTGCCTGCTGATGTTTGATGTTGATCATTTTAAGAATATTAATGATAGTTATGGACATGATGTCGGTGATCGGGTACTGCAACTCATTGCTGAAGTGACTCGTAAAGAAATGCGGTATAGCGATGTACTGGCACGTTTTGGCGGGGAAGAATTTATCGCCCTTCTGGAGGATACTCAGCTACAAGACAGTCTGGTGATTGCAGAGCGAATTCGCTGTGCTATTCAAAAGCAGTACATTTATGTCAAACCTAATCATGCCATCCGGTTTACTATTTCGATCGGGATAGCAGAACTGGAATCACATACCCAAACTCTGGAAGACCTGATCAAACAAGCGGATATTGCTTTATATCAGGCCAAAAAAACTGGACGCAACCGGATTGAAGTCTATCATCCCGACATACTGGATCAGGCCAAGCCTGCAACAGACAATCCCTGGAATGTATTTAAATCGAGCACTCAGCCAGTTCAATCAGCCACAAATTAAAGTTGAACCCAGTTTGGTTTGTTATAACAAGCCAAGCTCATCCTGAGAAGGATTAATCAGATATTTTTACCTGATCAAATAAATTTGTTTCTTCACTTTTAAAATATTTAACAAAAGAATAGAATATTTTTTATACAACTATATATAAATTTCATCTTATTCATTTTTATAAATTTTAAGTTGGGAAGGCTGCATGCCTCATGATTATGAAAAAGAATCTCGTAGTTTGATTCAGGAGGCTCTTCAAGAGCCTCTTGTTCGTATTCCTGCACCCTTAAAACCGGCTTATTATGCTCATCAAAAACAACTTACTTTAAAATACCTGTTACAGGTTAATTTATTTGCACAGCTGGCCTATGCATCCTATACCCTTGCCGATATTGTGGTACTCAACGATATCCTTACCTTGCTCATTTTGACCAAAATCAGCTATACCCTTCTGATCGTCATGGTGACGATCTGGATGTATCATTCTTACCGTAATCTGCCTGTCTTTGATCTGCTCTTGCCCACTTCAATTATTGGTGCAAGTGCCATCTGGTTCTTTAACCTGAATCAGTCCGAAAGTGCCTCTGTCCTTATTTATCAATATGCGTCCCTGGTCTTTATTGTGTTGGCCAATTTGTGTATACAGATCCGTTTCTGGCCGTCTTTGATTACTTCAGGTCTGATTACCCTGGTCATTTATCTTGGCGTATATTTCAATACCCATGCTGACCCGTATCAGATATTTTTATTTTCCTTGATTTATCTGCCGGTATTAACCTTCAGTCTTTATATCAGCTGGAACTCGACCTTAAAATCACGCATTGTATTCCTGCAATACACCCTGAATGAATATAATCGTCAGGCCTTTGAAAATATGGCACATACTGATTCACTCACTGGCCTGAACAACCGTCGATGTTTTGAATATCTGGCCCAACAGCTGGTACAGCAGACTGACCCTGATTAAACAGGCCGATATCGCCTTATATCAGGCTAAAGCCAATGGTCGGAATCGGGTTGAGACTTATGATCCAGATCAGATTTTAGATGGAGAGCTGCAAAACTGGCAAGTTAAACCGGCTTAAGTCTCTTATCTATTTAAAAAGTATAAAAAAAGAGCGCCTAAGCACTCTTCTTTAATTTGGAAAGTTTAGATTCCTAAACTGCCGCGAGCATAGCTCTTGGCGTAATTTAGGCGGACAGCAGTGCTGTCCGAAACCCCTAAATTACTCCCATTCAATTGTTGCTGGTGGTTTAGACGATACGTCATACACAACACGAGAAACTTCAGCGATTTCATTCATGATACGGGTCGAGATCTTATCGACTAAATCATAAGGAAGATGCGCGAAACGAGCCGTCATAAAGTCCACAGTTTCTACCGCACGCAGTGCAATCACCCATGCATAACGACGGCCGTCACCGACTACACCCACCGATTTCACTGGCTGGAATACTGCAAAGGCTTGAGCCGTTTTATCATACCAACCACTGGCACGCAGTTCCTGCATAAAAATATCATCCGCAAGACGTAAAATGTCTGCATATTCTTTCTTCACTTCACCCAGGATACGTACACCAAGACCTGGGCCCGGGAATGGATGACGATAGATCATGCTGTGTGGCAAACCTAAAGTTGTACCCAATTTACGTACTTCATCTTTGAACAGGTCACGTAATGGTTCAACCAGTTCAAACGCCAGGTCTGCCGGTAAACCACCCACATTGTGGTGCGATTTAATCACATGCGCCTTGCCCTGCTTGCTTGCGGCAGATTCAATCACGTCCGGATAAATCGTACCTTGAGCCAAGAATTTTACGCCATCTAATTTACGTGCCTCTTCAGCGAAGACTGCAATAAATTCACGGCCAATAATCTTACGTTTTGCTTCAGGATCAACCTCACCTGCAAGTGCAGTCAGGAAACGCTCTTCTGCAGCGGCACGAATCACGCGGATACCCATGTTATCTGCAAACATTTGCATCACTTGATCGCCTTCGTTCAAACGAAGCAGACCATTGTCTACAAACACACAAGTCAACTGATCACCAATTGCTTTATGCAACAGTGCTGCCACTACAGATGAATCCACACCGCCAGAAAGACCAAGTAATACTTTTTCATCACCAATCTGTTGGCGAAGCTGTTCTACACGTAGATCAATAATGTGTTCTGGTGTCCACAGACCGCGACAACCACAAATTTGATGAACGAAGTTCGACAGTAATTCTGCGCCTTTAGAAGTATGTGTCACTTCAGGATGGAACTGAATACCATAGAAACGGCGAGTTTCGTCAGAAACCATCGCAATTGGACAGCTTGGAGTTTGTGCAGTGATCTGGAAGCCTTCTGGAATACGGGCAACCTTGTCACCATGGCTCATCCAGACATGCAACTGGTTTTCACGGTCCTGTAAATTACCGATCAGCTTGTCACGTACGACAATATCTACTTCTGCATAGCCAAATTCGTGTACATGACCCGGCTCAACTTTACCGCCAAGCTGTTCGCACATGGTTTGCAGGCCATAACAAATACCCAATACCGGCACACCCAGTTCGAATACCACTTGTGGCGCACGCGGGCTGCCTTCTAGGTGAACACTCTCAGGTCCACCAGACAAGATGATACCGTTTGGATTAAATGCACGAATGTCTTCTTCAGACATATCATAGGCATACATTTCAGAATATACACCAGCTTCACGAACACGACGTGCGATGAGCTGACTATATTGAGAACCGAAATCCAGAATCAGGATACGATCTTCAGTAATTTGAGTATTGGTAGTCATGACGAACAACTATGAAAGGCAAACGAAAGATAAGCGCCGTATTCTAGCATTTTTCTTGCATTTAAGCACACTATTCCAAAGCGTTTAAATATTAAACAGTTAAGAAATTATAGAAATTGATGGCTTCATTTTTGGCTGGTTCACAGGAGAGCAGACTTCCGCTGCTTTCCTGTTCCAGCCAAATGAATGGTTTATTTCAGGTGTTCAATCTGAATCACTTCAATATCGGTGGGTTTATTGCGGTGCGTATCGACCTCGCCCCAGACTTTCACCCGGTCGCCTGCTTTGAGTTTTAATCTTTTCCAGTGGTCATCATCCACATCAATCATGATGCTGCCGGTTTTATCTTTTAATTCAAATTCATCACTTTGCGCTGCACGCTGTTTGACGATCTGGCCTGTTAAGGTCACGCCGGTTTCATCTTTCATTTTGTGTGCCTGAGCAATACTGACCACATTCTTTTTGGCTTCTGCCAGAACAGCCTGATCGGATTTAGCCCAAAGTGCCGGACTGGCAACTGCCAGAACTAGTGTCACAAGAATATATTTTTTCATATGTTTTGACCTGCTATTTTTATGATGATTCCATGATCTAAACAGAAAGCTGGAGCAGACGCCACAGAAGTTATGTAATACCATGATGACCTTGTGTAGTCTGCTCAGAAAGCTCCAATAAAAATCTGTAAATACGCTGATACATCCATTTTTAAAATGACAGGATTAGCCTGAAAGCAGAAAAATAAGCCGCAAAATAGTCGACTTTTATTACTGACTTTAGAGGTGATCGCTGTTAGGATTTGAGCACACTTTTGCTTGTACTGGGCTCATGGAACTGATTGATTTTATCTTGCATGTTGATGATCACTTGCTTGAATTTATCACCAATTACGGGATCTGGATTTATGCCATTCTTTTCCTGATTATCTTTGTGGAAACAGGTTTGGTGGTAATGCCATTCCTGCCCGGTGACAGCTTGTTATTTGCAGCAGGTGCTTTGGCAGCGTCTACAGGTGCGATGGATCCCTGGGTGCTGATTCCGCTCCTATTTGTTGCGGCAGTGCTGGGTGATACCCTGAATTATCACATTGGTAAATATATTGGACCTCGGGTGTTCGAGATTGAATCGCGCTTTATCAATCAAAAACATTTATTGGCGACTCAGCAATTCTTTGCCAGACATGGGGGTAAAACCATTATTTTTGCGCGTTTTATTCCTTTTGCCCGTACCTTTGCACCCTTTGTAGCCGGTGCTGGCAGCATGAATTACAAATATTTCCTGACCTATAATGTGGTCGGGGCATTTGCCTGGATTAGCTCATTTGTAATCTTGGGTTATATGTTTGGCAATATGCCGATTGTTAAAGACAATTTTACCTATCTGATTTTCGGCATCATTATTTTAAGTGTATTGCCAGGTGTGATTGGCTTTATTCAACAAAAGCTTAAAAAAAGTAAAACAGCTTAATATTTTTTATAGCCTGCGCATTTAATCCCACAGCTTGATCAGGAGTGGGATCAGACAAAGCAGGACAAACAGAGCCGCGCCTTTATAAATGAGGCCGGCTTTTATTTTTTCAGAATGACTGCTCAAAATTGCCTGACCAAAAATCATCCAGAAAACCCCTACAGGAATGGTACTCAAGCTAAAGGCAGCAAAAACCAGCACGAAGTTGGTCGGACTTTGCCAGGTTTCCATGGGTAAAATTCCTGAGGCCAACAGGGCTGCTTTAGGATTTTTTAAGGTGGCCCTAAACATTTGCCAGGGACGAATCTGGGGATGGTTCTTATTATAGCGCTCTAACTGTTGGGCCTTATATAAATGCAAGGTCATCCAGCCCACACAGATGGTACTCAGTACATAGACCACACCTTTAAAATTTGGCCAGATCGGTGAAGCCAGATGAATCAACAAAGCCCAGACATTAATGGCATAAAAATAGCCCATCAGAATGGCAGGAAGATAAAGACTGGTTTTGGGCCGTCCCTGCTGATAAGCGGAACTGGCCACCAGGGCATTGGCCGGCCCTGGAACCATCAGCACAGCAATAAGTCCTAAAACAAATAACCAATTTTCAATCATCGCGATGAACTATTCCGGGCCTATGTTCTAGCTTAATCAATATGCGAATATCATGACAAGCTTAAAAATTTCAGACTTCTATACAGGCCGGTCAATTTCACGTGAGTTTTATCTTAATTTAAACCGCTCTATTCTTGGTGAAAGCAATAAAAAATGCCGACCCGAAGTCAGCATTCATCCTTTTAATATAGAATGATTTATTTAGGTATCGCCTGCCGCACGATCATCGGGCAGTTCTTATAACGTGCAGCCTGGACAATCGCTTCCTGCTCGCCTAAAAGTCGTGCCAGTTCGGTTCTTTTGGTATCAGATGACTGTCCCATATTGACTGAGATACTCGGACCAATACCCCAACCACCGTGACTGCCCCAACCACCGCCAAGACCCACACCTACACCCATGCCAGTACGTTTCGGTGGTTCGACACCATTATCAATATACTGCTGAATACGGTTATATTCACCCTGTAGTTGCGAGCAACCCAAAGTCTGATACAGGGTTGGCGACACATAAGTCGGTTTTACCGTCGTTGCACAAGCACTGAGTAATGCAAGTGCAGCAATACTCAGGCCGATTTTCACAAGTTTCATAGCTAACTCGATCTTAATTCTGTTCTATCTCATTGAACAACGATTGATAGGCCTGAGTCAATTTATGATCAGTAGCCAAATGAATCAAAGGCAGATTTTTATGATGAGATTCTTTCATCAAGATCGACGGTGGCAACATACTGTCAAGCACCGGTAAGCCTTCATCTTTGAGCTGCTGTACCACTTCACGCGGTAATTTGGCCTGTGCCTGAAACTGGTTGACGACAATGCCTTCAATTTCCAAATTTTCATTATGGTCATCTTGGGTTTCAATCACATTTTCAATCAGGGTCTGCAGGGCGCGTTTAGAAAATACGTCACAGTCGAAAGGAATCAGCACGCGGTCTGCTGCAATGAGTGCGGAGAGGGTAAAGAAATTGAATGCAGGCGGTGTATCAATAAACACCCGGTCATAATGTCCCGACAGTTGTTGCAAGGCATCTCTTAACTTGTAAATCTTGTGCTTGGATTCCAGGGCATGAGCCAATGTCCCAAGTGTAGGGCTGGCCGGAATAACATCCAGATGCTTAAAAGAGGATTGATGCACATAGCTTTCCAGACCTTTGCTACGACTTTTTAAAATCGAGCCAATGGCATTGCCGAGCAGCCCCTTACTTTGCTGGTTGCCGAGTACATCTTCAAAATAGTTTTCGATATTCGGTTCGAGTGCAGGCTTGTCACTGGAATACGTCGCATCATCGCCTAGCACATACTGGCTGGAGTTAGCCTGCGGATCCAGGTCGATCAACAAGGTTCTTAAGCCCTGATATGCGCTGATCGCTGCCAGATTGACGGTAATACTCGACTTGCCCACCCCACCTTTTTGATTAAATACCACACGTGTACGCATGTCCCCTCCTGTCAATTTTTAATTACTTTTACTACATTTGTACTTTTTAATTATTCAGATGTAATGGCTATGCTGATCGTCATAGCCAGTCTATTTTTAGCCAAAATTCGGCTTGATCATCACCAGAGCCAGAATAGACACCAATGAAACCACAGCAATAAATAAGCCAGCCCGACGCTGTACCAGCAAAATCGAATCATCTTTTTTATAGGCTTTGCCTAGCGAGGACACCAGTACCAAAAATAAAATAACTTTGGCATAGAACCAGGGCTGCACATCAAAATCTTTAAGGAAAAGCGACACGATACCGGTCAGTACAATCACCGTGATGGCGAAATGCTGCAAAGCCACTAACACGGTGCGTGCTACCGGATTAGGCATATTTCCCTGGGTGCCGACAAACAAGGTCAAGGCACGGGCAAGAATGGCGACAATTGCCAATCCTGCTACCGACATATGGATAATCTTGACTAAAAGTTGGGTTTCCATCATTTCCTCTTAGTTTTTTGGTGCATGGGCACAAGCAGGACTGCTCGTATCCTGTCCTGTCCATTCTTCAGGTAAAAATGCATGAATCGCCAGCGCATGAATCTTGTCTTTCGACAGCAGATCACCCGCAGCAGCATAAACTTTCTGATGACGCTGGACGGGGCGCAAACCGGCAAAAGCCTGACTGACAATGACGGTTTTAAAATGCGATTCTTTTCCCGGGAAATAACCGCCATGGCCCGAGGACTCATTAACCACTTCCAAATAGGTTGGGGATAATTGTGCCAAACGGTCTTTCAGTTGTTGTTCTAAGCTCATGGCCGGACTCCAATTTTGAAAAATATGGTTTCAGTATACCTTGTTCTGCGAAGTATTTTGGCAGTCTATATGGGTGCAATCCGTTGATTGTGGCTAAGTTTTATAAACTACCAGATAAATATTGGCTATTTAATGTCTAATCCAAAGGATTTTGATTTTATTTTATGCAATTGATGCAAGATTTTTAACAAAGGTGTTGACCTCATTTTTGCATGCTGTATTATACACGGCATGCGGGAATAGCTCAGTTGGTAGAGCATAACCTTGCCAAGGTTGGGGTCGGGAGTTCGAGTCTCCTTTCCCGCTCAAAATTTTTTCATTTAGTTTTTTCATTTAAAAAACTTTATAGACTCCGCGGGAATAGCTCAGTTGGTAGAGCATAACCTTGCCAAGGTTGGGGTCGGGAGTTCGAGTCTCCTTTCCCGCTCCAGATTCTAAAAAAGCCCTGATTTTTCGATCAGGGCTTTTTTTTAAATTCTTTTCTGCTCTTCAATGAATTTCGGGCAAAAGTATTTTATTTAAGGATTTCTCTCAACAAGATTTCTAAAATTTCTAAATTTTACCAGTTAATTATATGAGCCATGAAGGCTCTCATCCCGATCAGATGGAAACAGGATTATTGACCGGCTGCATTTCTACATCTACCTCGATATGCGACAGATCATAGTGATCCATCCAAGGTGAAGCACCATAAAATGCCCCGTTTAATTGAGAATAATTAATCAGCTCTTCACGGAAGTAATTAAAATACACCTGATCCACCTTACCTGGATTCCTCCAGAATTTAGCCAGTGGCCGTTGGTTGGTCAGCTTAGGCAAGTTATAGAGTGCATAGCCCAATACCTTGACAGGAATATGGTGATACAAAGCCTGAATGCCTGTCGTACTATTTACTGCAACAAAACCCAGACTATTTTTTAATAGGGTAGGTAAATGAATATCACAAAAATAGTGAACACGCCCTTCAACATCATGAGACTTCACTAGCTTACGAATATAAGAGGCATAATTACGATAGCCACGATCCATCGGATGATGTTTGAGCACCAAATGATGATATGGATCTGCATGTTGTGCAAAATCCTGAATGACCATTTCAATGTACTTTTTCATGCATTTTAAATCAGAATGGGTACGAATCTGAAAGTCATTATGTACTTGTAGTGCAAAAACAAAATAACGTTTTTTATAGGCCTGTATAAATGCATTAAACTGTTTTTCTTCTACGAAAGAATTTTTAATCCGTCGCACACCCGACCAGACCCAATAATAAATTTCTGACCAGATACTCATCTGCCGATGATGTTTATAATGTGGGTATTTCCAGGAGAAAAGCAGCATAAATACATAATAGACCATGACACTGATCAGCATCGAACGATAACTATTATTGACTTCAGATACTTTTTTCACTTGGGTATTTTTAGGTTTTTTTGTTTTTAATTTTAAATGCGATAAGAAGTTGGAAAAGAAATTTACCCCATCTTGCTCAAACGTAATATAGTTCGGCCGAATATAGCCTTCCTCAAAAGCAAAAAAGTTAATTCGATGCTTTAAGGCAACTTTTTTTGCAGCTTGATGATACTTGCGACAGTCTCCAAAACAGACCACTGCATCAATCTCTTGAGACAAAAGCAAGTCTTCGATCCAGGCTGAAAAATCGGCGTAAGTACCTGTAAAATCAAAGTTGTATTCAAAAGAACGTGAAAAAAATTGATCTCCACCATTCAGATTCACTTTCAAGCATTGAATATCATGATCTTTGAGCCAGGCAGAAAAACGATTAAAAAAGTTTCCCATCGGCCCCTGTAATAACAGAACCCGTTCAGAAAGCAATAAACGATTCACATGAACTGACATAAAGAAATTAACCTATTTTTTTAACTTGTTATATAAATATAATAATACACGCTTATACTTATGATCATGAGCTACCGGTTGATCTAATTGACTTTTGATATAAGCGATCACATCCTCGGGACGCACCAAGGGAATACCCGATGCCCGAGTATTCGGTAAATTATATGTAGGATATTCTACTAGAGTTACATATAACAAAGTTTCCAAGCTTACATTTTTATTGTTGCGTCTTTGTGATGAATACAAGTCCTGTGTTAATCCCCAACCTGCATAAAATGATAAACCATAACAATAAACTTTTAAGCCTCGAATCAGGGCCTCAAAGCCACTGAGTGAGGTTATCGTATGTACCTCATCACAAATTTCAAAACATTCTAAAATAGAGGTGTTCAATTCAATTTGGTTAGCATAGGTTAACATGTCTTGGTCGGAAATTTTCCCGACCCGCAAACCCGTTTGTACATCTGGATGGGGTTTATAGATAATATAACTGTCCGGATGATCTTCCCGCACCTTTTTCAGCAAATCCAGATTAGTTTTAATCCCGATTCCACCTAGCTGAATTGACATATCATCTTCAACCTGCCCTACTACCAATAAAATGCGCGAGTGCTGAGGGCGTTTTAATTGTCTTGATTCCCCTACATTGTATTTTGAAATATTTAGATCAATCAACAATCTCTGCAAATGTTGTGCGCGTTTTATTTGTGAAGGATTCAACTCTATCTGATTGAGGAGCTGCTCAATACGGGATGGCTGTGTGGCATCATAATAAATCCCGATATCATCAAAAACCAGAGAGCATGGACGAATCAGCTTTGCACCCAGACCCACAGAACGAATAAAACCATCTTCAACTGTCGTGACCTGTTCATAGTTCAGATCTTTTAACTGTTTGGCTTTTTTGCCCCATGCCAAAACATGAGCATTTTTTTGAGGTTTGAAATAGCGTTGGAAATTTAGCTTAAGCTTAGGAAAAGCTAAATAAGCAGCAATAAAATTTTTCTTCCAGGGGCTAAACCCATAAGCTGTATAGGATGGAGCTAGGCGTTGCTGGAACTGAATATTTGGGATCAGCAACTCAAGGATTTCTTCTAGCTCACAACGCTGTGCTGTCACCGGATTAACATAACGGGCATATTGTAAATACGCACAGGCAAATAAATGCATTAAAGATTTAGCTTGAGAGCGCCTGCCATGCAGGATATGCAGGGGGGCATGCTGATCATCCGTAAGCCCCCAGCCCGCATACCACGGCACACCAAAACAGTGAACTTTTTTGCCACATAACAAGGCTTCGAAGCCCAGTTGTGAACTGACCACATAGACTTCGTCCATATGGCCCAATAATTCAATTGGATTATAAGCTTCCGTTAAGACCTGAATATTTGCAGATGCAAAGTCTTGCGGTTGAAAATGTGATTGTGCTTTACCTGCCAATACGTCTGGATGGGTTTTAACCCAAATCGTCGCTTCTGGATGATCTAAACAAGCTTGTACCAGCATGGTCTTAAAGGTTTCTGGCGTAGCACCTGCATATTTAATCGATTGATCGCCATAAGTTTGATCAATCACTAAGATATGTTGGGTATTTGGATTAAATTGAGCTGGATCTATGCTTTGGAATTTTTGATTATATTTGGTGATTTTATGACGCAGAATGGTCTGAATTGCGTGTTCAGCACGTAAGTTTAATTCTTCACTTTCAGGTTGAAAAATCAGTTGTTCCAAGTCTGAAGTCTGCAAGGCATCAAAATAAATTCCGGTTTCATCGACTACAAGAGAAAGAGGTGCGTAACCATCTTTACCTAAGCCGAGAGAACGGATAAATCCATCCTCTAAACAGAGCGCTTTTAAACCCTTTTTTTCGGCAAAAGTCTGAGCTTTAAAGAAGCTTTTTTTACGGCCCCAGCCTGTTAAAAGAAATGTATATGGTTGAAAAGTCGTTTCCCATACATGTAACTTATTTCGATAAAGAAAATTTCTCAAAGAGAATTGATGTGTTTTTTCAAAAAGATAATACATAGTTTCCAAAATATTAATAATTTTTTTGATCATTATTTAATGATAAAAAAGATTTTTCATAAAAGTAATCTAAATTCGTAGCTAAATTAGCAATAAAACCATTTTTTTCAAAATAATCAAAATTAATATAATAAGCGCAAATAGAATTAGTCAAAGTACTAATTTCTATATATCCGAAATTAACTTTTTCTCTTTCAGGTACCTCTAGCTGTTTTACTAAGCTTTGGTTATTATCAAGTTCAATTTGAAATTTTTCATCAAGAATCCATACCCCATCATAATTCGGATAGGTTTTTTCTACCATCTCTAATCCAGACTCAATATTTTTAACTTTTAAATTGTCGATAGCTTCAAAAGATATCTCACTTTCTAATAAATTTAGAATAATACAATCTGCCCAACGTTTTTTAATTACTTTCACCAATTCATAAACATTGTTAGAGCCTTTATAAATCACACAAACTAATACTCTAGGTTGAAATCCAGATTTAGTTTTTTCTAAATTTTCATTAATTTTATTAATTAATAATTTTTTATAATATCGCCCTAATTTTTTTTGCCTTTTTAAAATATAAATAATTCGATCATTACAATCCTGAGAGTTAGTAGATATAATAATAGGATGATAAAAACCTTGCTTAATATTTACAAAGTTTGGATTAATAAAATATAAGTTACCACTGGTTGTAAAATTAAAATTTTCTAAATCATCTTTACTATACAATTCATCCATACGTAAATTTTTATAATTTTGACTAAAATTTGCTAAAAATGACTCATCATTTAAAAAATTAAGAAAATTATTTTTAGAATAAAGCTCTACATATTCTATTCTTTTTCTTAATGCTTCTAAACAAAAATTTTTCGATACATAAACAATTCCGAATGACATTTTCTTTGCTACAGGTATATTAAAATATTGCTCTGCGCTTTCCTTCCAAGGCCATCCATCATGTGCTTTCCAAAAAGATTTAGCACAGAGGTCTAATTTTTCTAATAAAGGTTGCCCAAGATAGAAGAGTAAATTCTCACTAAATACAAAAGCATCATCTTCTATAAGCCAATATCCTTCATAATTTGGATACTCCAATGCCATTAAATATAAACCAAAATCCCCACATAACCAGCCTATTTTTTCATGCTCGAAATAAAGCCTTAATTTTAATAAGATATCAAGATTTAAAGATATTTTTGGAAATATACCGAAATCTACTTTATTTTTTATTTCATCAACAACAAAAACGACATCAATTCCAGCATTCTTATAATATAAAAATAGAGTTAAAGTTTGAATATCTAATTTTGTAGTTCTTATTCCAATAAGATATTTACTCACTACAAATTACTCCAATTTAACTAATATTGAACATTTAAAATAATATTAAGAAATTAAACAATTAAAAATATGATCAACTCTTAAGTTAGCCAATCAAAATTATATTCTTTTCTTAATAAAATCCACTACAAAAGCTTTTGGATCTCTCTGAAGCTTTTTCACCTTTTTCATAAAAATTGATGTCTTCTCAGCAGTTACATTAATATTTTTTAAGGGTTTTTTCTCATTTTTATCTTTAATAGATGAGTTTTTAGGGTTCTCTACTCTTAACATAGCATTTAAATAACTTCTATTATTATAGCTAAAAAGGGGATTTAAACCAGAAAACCATGTTTTTCCTTTAAAGTTAAAAAACTCGACATTAATATAATCGTAGGCATGTGATTTTCTATTATCAAACTCTTTAATAATATCTTTTGCAGTAAACCAACTATATTTTTCTGTAATCAACCAGTTAAACAATCTTATAGTTTTACTTTCATTTAAATCAAATACTTCATTATTATATAAGTCTTTAATAATAATCTCCAGACTTTCTATCTGCTTAGTCAATGTACCATTAAAACTATAATATGCATTACCAACAGTATAAACAGGTTTATTATGTGCAAGCGCTAACAACCCTACGCCTGAATTATATAAAAGAATAGCATTTACACAATCTATTACAGCATGTATATTCTCATTATTTAAATTGGTTACATTTTCATAATCAAATCTATTAGCTTTTTTATCTAATGGGTGTGGCTTAATGACAAATTGGATATTTTTATTTTTAATTATAGTATTTTCTAATTCATCTAAAAACTCTTCATATTTTAAATAACCTTCATTAAAAAATGTAACAGCCATATCATCATTAAGTTGAAGAGGAATAAAAATAGATTGTTTAAATTTGAGTATTTCTATGCTTGGTTTAGAAATCGTTTCATCATAAGTCTCCATTGACTCTAAAGTATGAGATCCTGTTACTAAACTATTTATATAGTTTTTTGTTAAAAAAATATCTTCTTCACTTAGTTCTTTATCTAATATTTTTGTATTTTTAAAGTCATTATCATCATAACTAACTTGGTTAGCATAATAGATAGAGTTTGGCAGACCTCCTCGCTCTATAACTGAAACCTCTACACCATTTTTCTTTGCAAAATCAAATAAATCTTTATATTTCTTATGACTTTTCATATATGGATTAAACATACATAAAAAATCAACTTTGCCTTCAGAAATAAGCTTATAACCTTCGACAATTTCTTCCAAATTATTCCTTGATAAAACTTTTAAATTATAACCAAGATATTTTAATGGTAAAAAATATCTCCAGTTTTTATAGTCATTCATTAAGCAAAGACAGTTTTTATCTTTAATTAAATAATCAGCTTCTAATACCTTTTCCTCTTTTTCAATATAAGCTGAAATCACTTCATTAAATTTCTCTCTCTTCCAGTCATTGTTATTAGTCCAATAACCATTATTTTTTGGTTTTGGATGCCATAAATGGTAAGCTTTATATCCTAGACTTTCATTAGAAAACATCACAGCTTCAATATATCTTCTGAAACCTGAATAATATTTATCTCCCCAAAAAGAATCTTTTAATGGACCATAAAAGTCTTTATTTAATTGTTCTGGCTTAGGAATATCTGAGCAGATCAACCCAATTCTTAACATTAAATCAAAATCTTCTGAACCATGCCCTCTAAATTTGTCACAGTATCCTCCTATTAAATTAAATAGCTCCTTAGTCATGAAAAATACATTACTATAGCTTGTATAGAATTCTATATCTTTTCCATATTCAGCTTTAGAAACAAAATAATTTAACTCTTTGATAAAACTTACTTTATCTTCACTATTCCAAAATTTATTTGTTTCATTTTCCTCTAAATGACATATTGACATTGTTAAAAATCTTTTTGGATAAATATGCATTTTTAATTGTTCTGCATCTTTCGCTAAATTAGCAAAAACATTTTTATCAAATACAAAGTCTATATCAGATAAAAGAAAATATTTAGTTTTTACATTATTAACAGCAATATTACGTGCTTTAGCTAGTGAAAATTCCTCTCTATCATTCTCAAAAATATAATTTGCTCCATATTTTTCACAAATATTTTTAATCTCTGTAGCAAAAAAATCCTCAGAGCCAAAATCTACAACATTAATTTCCGGCTGTGGACTATAATAACTTAAGCAAAACTCTAATCTTTCTAAAATCCAAGGGGTAATCTCACTTACTCTTATACATAAACAATAGGTAATATCTTTAGGTGTTACAGATATATTTTCTTTTACGAAAAAACTTTCTAATTGTGTTATCACTTAAACTTCCTCATTCTTATAAATCTAAAGCAACTTTCGCCGCTACTGCAATTTGATAAAGCACTTGGGTGATTCCGCGCGTCAACTCTATCCCCTTGGTCTGAGCTTTAGGCAAAACTAGGATCTCATCGCCCTGCTTAATTTTTTCACTTTTACGTACCAGTTCAGCTTTACCATTTTGTCGAATCACAATCACTTTGGATTTATTTGATTTCTGGCTAAAGCCACCGACCTGCTCAATATAATTTTTAGCACTTAAGCCATTTTTGTATTCAATGCCATTCGGAAAAGCTACTTCGCCATGTACCATAACTACAGATGTTTTTTCTGGAATATGTAAAATATCACCCTGTTCCAGTATCACATCATGAAAACTGTCCGGGTTCAGTACGACTTGCCCTTTAGGCTCAACCAATCTCGCTTTGGTAATAAACTGCTTGACGAGTTCAGCATCACGTAAACGTAAAGCAGCTTCTTCCTGAGTGCTTGAGCGTGCATTAAATGTTGTTTCTTCTAACTTATCTAGAGCAACATTCAACATCTCTTTTTGACGCTTGGCCACCGAAGGACGAAATAATTGCAATGACTCAACCTCAGCCAAGGCATTAGGCTGTAATTGGGTCAACACATCACTCAATTTAGCCCCATAAGGTAAAACAATAGCATGGGCACCATTATGAGCACCATCTACACGTACTTGAATCGTACCCGCATAACGGTCAGCCGTTACAGTGACAATATCACCATCCTCAATCATGATATTCGATGCTTGACTCAACGAATAATATTCACTACGGTATTCTGCACCTTGCCGGCGTTGAATACTGACATTGGTCGCTCCGGGTTTAAGCTTGGCAAATGCCAAAGCCTGTGCCAGCGTAACCGCAGGTGAGTTAAACTCAAAGTCATTCTGGTTATAAACCTCACCCGAGACATTAAAGGTATGGGTACGCTGCCCGACCACAATTACATCACCGTCACGGAAGGAAAAAGGACGAATTTGACCTTGTAATAGGAAGTCATACAAATCGACCTGCTGAACCGTTTGGCCATTGCGCATAACTTTAATATCAATATAACTACCACGTTCTGGATCTACCCCACCCGCGCGGTCCAGATACGCAATCACACTATCATTGGCTACACCACCATAATTACCCGGCTGATTGACAAATCCGGTGACCATCACCTTCACGGGCTGAGCTTGCTCAAGGGCGGCATACACGCCGACATTAGACACATAAATACGTCGTACCTGCGCTTCAACTACCGACTGCAGATTGCCATTACGAACACCCACCACTTTGACCGGTCCAACATTCGGAATAAAAATATTGCCTTGTGGATCGACGGTTTGAGTACCGTTAAACTGATAAGCGCCCCAGAGACGTAAATTAATATTATCGCCCGGGTTAATCTGATAACTACTATTGAAGGTTGATCCTGCAGTTGAAGCAAAAGCCCCCTTAAAGAGCTGTGAACCAAACATCTGATTTCGATTTGGATATTTCATTGAGCTACTTGGAGAAAGCTCAACCACCGATTGACTCTTTAATAGAGCAGCATTATTGGCACTGCTTGGATCCAAGTTTCCACCATTGAAAGCCTGAGACACTTCTGTGGGTAAAAGGTTTGGCTCAAATGCATAGCTTGCCGTTGCACACGCCAATGATAAAATCGATAAAGCAATTTTTTTCATAATTTATTCTCTGTGCTCACGGATAATTGAATGAATCAGTAATCCAATACCAAAAATAATATTCAATAAAATAAATGAAGTCAGACTGATATACACTTTCCGCGGATATAAAGCATCCTGAGCTAAACGCGGTGTCGCAATCACCACCAATTTCTTGAGCTTACGTGAAGCTTCTAAACGCGCTTTTTCCAAAGATACCAAAGAGATTTTATAAAGATCAGCGGCAAATTCAACCTGCGCCTTCAGTGCTTCAAAGTCAGCTACATTCTTATTCAGTTTTAAGTTATTCGGTGAAGTCAGTTTTGAACTTTCAGTATTAATTTGCTGTTGCAAGGCTGCGATTTGACTCTGTAAAGCCACTACTTGAGGTGCTTCAGGGGTTAAATAGCTAAGTAGTGTCCGTTCTTCAGTTTTCAATTGCGCCAAACTACTCTGTAAACCTGCAATCAGTGTCGCCACCGCTTTGGCTTGTAATTCAGGATCAAAGATTTCATTTTCATTTTGGTACTGGAGTACCGCCTGACGAGCCTCATCTAACTGCGCTGTTGCTTCTGTATACTGTTTCTCTGCAAATACTTGCTGCTCTTGCGCAATGGTCTGGGAAATTTCATTGATAAACTCATCACTTTGCTTTAATACTTCTTGATTGAGTTTCAGTGAGAACTCTGGCGAAAAGCCCTGAGCATGTACATGTAGCATCATGGTTTGCTCATCAAGTTCGACTTTAATCATTTTGTTAAAATATTCAACCAAGTCTTCGATTGAGGCATCTTGAGGCAATGCAAAGATTGGGTCACTGACCGATGAAAATTCTTTGCGCAGATTCAGCGTTTGATCCAGCCTCTCGATCATATCGCGAGAGCCAATATACTCTTTCAGAATTTGAGAGTCTTCACGACTGGTATTGGGCACGCCCAACAAAGCGCCTATTCCTGCAGTATCAGCCACTGGCGTATCTGCCACCTGCTTCACCAACAGTATCGAAGAAGACTGATAACGGTCTTTGGCAAAGGCGAACAGATAAATGACTATGATCACCACCGGGATCAGGACACAGCAGGTATAGGCGACCCAGAGTCGCTTATTTATTTTAGCTTGCATACGCTTTATATACCCCTACTGCATCTTGCACATTATCAAAATATTCTGCTTTACCATCCCGCACCAAGAAAGCAACGTCACAATTGCGGGTTAAATCCTTTAAGTCATGAGAAACCATAATAATATTTGAATTTTCTTTAAGTTCGTCAAGTAAAGCCTGACTCTTTTTTCGGAAAGAAGCATCCCCTACTGCACCAGCTTCATCGAGCAAATAATAATCAAAATTAAACGCCATACTTAAACCAAAACCAATCCGGCTACGCATACCACTCGAGTAACTTTTCATTGGCATATCAAAGTATTTACCAATTTCAGCAAACTCTTCAACAAAATTTACCACATGTTCAACTTCATCATGACTATTTACATAAAGCCTGGCCACAAAGCGTACATTTTGCCGGGCAGTCAGGCTGCCCTGAACCCCCCCGGACAATGCCACCGGCCAGGAAATGGTTTTATTGGTGATTACCTTGCCCGAATCTGCGTAGTCAATTCCGCCAATCACACGCAGCAAGGTACTCTTGCCCGCACCGTTTTTCCCCAACAGGGCCACGCTTTTATTTTCCGGTAAAACTGCATTTAAATCTTTAAACACATAATGCCGTCCTTTGGGTGTGGCGTATGATTTTGTTAGATTTTTTAATTCAATCATTTTGATTTCACCATATGGCGTTCAAAGCGTTTATATAGTAATAATCCGATGAATAAGGAGACAATGATCCATATGACAAAGTAACTCAAACTAATTCCTGGCACTAAACTATAAGTCGGCGCAACCGCATGGCGCATTAACTCAAAGATATGAATCAAGGGGTTGTATAATAAATATTCACGATATTCCACTGGAATAATATGAATGGAATATAAAATACCAGACAGGAAGTAAAGGATTAAAAAGAACATTGAAAGAAATTTCCCTATTTCTTTTGAGAAATCACCAATTACAATAAAAATCAGGCTACACGCCAGCATAAATATAAATAAGAGCGCCCAATAGCCTAGAAGTTGCGGAATTTGTTCAAAACTGATGTGATAGCCAAACCATACAAAGGCTGCAGTAAAAGCAATATAAGCGGTAAATTTAAGCAGGAATTCAAGAATATTTCGTGCCAGTAAAGCATCGATCGGTTTGACTGGGCGATAGCTAAACAAGCCCCGATTGGATTCAGTGGCACTGATCCCCAAAGTCACTCCCGTTCTAAACATAAAGAAAGGAATAATGCCATTAATTAAAAAAACAGCATAATCCATCCCCGGTAATGTTCGTTGCATGACGGTACCAAAAAGTATCACCATGATCCCAATAGTCAATAAAGGCTCTAAAAAAACCCATAAATATCCTAGACGGTATTGACCAAAGCGGGTTTGTAATTCCCGAAGCAATAATGCACGTATCGATGCATACATCACCTGTAAACCACCACGTGCTTTCAGGCGTGGGAGTTTTCTTAATGGCATCTGACGTTGTGGTTCCATTGCGATGACTTATAAATTTATTATGTAAAATTTTCACTATCATACAGCGATCAATAAAGAGAAGAAAGTTAAACCCCCAGTAAATAAACCTGCCTATACTTAAGTGGTAGACAGCGAAATGAGAAAAAAATTCAATCACTGCTTTATTTAATACGAGCTTTTTTGTCCATATTCAAGGCCGATCCAGTGTTCTAAGTTTAAAACGTTTCTTATTTACTGGTCAGAACAGCAGGATCTGCTGCACACTTTTTACCTACTTTCTTCCAGGGATTATTGCGCTGGAATTTCTTTTCCATAAAGTCCAGACCTGACCAATATAAAGGCACTAGATTTGACTTCAGAAAGGGCAAGGAAAGTGGATCACCCCCCAACCAGGGCACAAATGGATTTCGACGTGCATAGGCCCATAGCTCAATCCTGACTGAAGGTTTGAGACTCTTTGCTCTGGCATGAAAACCATAGGTATCTGCAATCACCAGGGTATTGGCTTTTACAGCAAAAGCTTGCGGTTTTGCATAGCCTAATTCCAGTATTTCACTTTCAGAAACTCGAAAAGAGCCTCGGCGGGTCATCACATCAGTTTTTGCTGTAATTGCTTCAGATTTCTGCTGTTCCCAGTTTAATCGTGCAGGATTTAACAGATGCGAGCCGGGTACATACACAAACGGACCTTCATCTTCAGCGACATCTTCTAGAAATAGCCAGGCTTTTGCACTAGGGTGAAAAGTATCACTGTGTAAATTCGTTTGCGGGTCCGCTTTGGCTTTTCTGACATGCGAAAAGATGACTTGCAGATAAGAGATGGGTTGAACTTTAAAGCTGGCCACATAGTTCAGCAGGTTTCTCCATTTCGCTGAATGCAGGAATTGTTGGGTGACGGGCATGTAATTCAAGGTTTTGCCATCTAATGCCATACGGCGAGTCACCGTATCCCCCTGTAAGGTTTCCCGTGTTTCCAGAGGCGTGGTCAGTAATTCCTGTTTTAATTGCGAAAACTCTTCTGCAGCTAAAAAGTTTTCTCTGAATATAAACCCGTTTTTTTGAAAATTTTCAACGTCTGCGGGATGAATGAACTTCGCTAACTTTGATCTGCGTTGGGCTGCCATTTGTGCAGCAAACTGCACCCGAAAACGGTGTAAGCCGAGTTGGTTTAATCTGGAGTTTCCCAAGACAGAATTGGCTTCAAAGGATTTGGACTGCGTGAACAAAGCCATACTATCTAAGATAAATTTGCTTGGGGAGTGAATAAACATCTTGTGTAATTCCTGAGCCACAGCTATTTTTTTTTGTTTTTTCTGGTCCAGTTTTTTAATATTTTCAAAAATATTTTTTTTAAATAAATTCAATGGAAGTAGCCTTATTCTATACTTGATTCATATTTGGAAAAATTATAACTAAAAACAAAGTTGTCCGTTAATACTTCTCTTCTCTCATTTACACCCGAACCCTTAAGCCTCTAATAAAATTGTCTTTATCTTTTTAAGTGGAAGTCTGAGGTTGCAGTCTACTTTGCCTGCTTCAGCTGTAAGGCCCTGATCTTTTTTATGAGGGTTATTTTTATATTCGAACTCTTTCATCCACATTTTTCAAACATTAAAAAATTTTCAAGGAAGCCCCTTCTTGCGGAAACAAGAAGAGGCTTTAAATGCTATTTAAAATAGTAATGCACGATTATTTCCTGATTAATCAAACAATCCTATTCTTGCCTGGGCATCAAATCAACTCAGGCTAGCACAGCAAAATTTATTTGACCTCATTAAAAGGTGCTGCGCTTATAATCACGGTATTTTGGCGTCCAGAAATTACGCTCAATTGCCTGCTGTAAGCTTTCCACACTGACTTTCGGTGCTACCCCGTCTTCAATCGCAGCAAGCGCTACTTTTAATGCAATCTGCTTTGAAATAGTCTGCAAACTATCCAGACTTGGCAGTAAATCTGCCTGAGGATCTTGCAGTTTTGGTGAACAGTCGGCCAAAGCATTACTGGAAGCTATCAACATATTATCTGTCACACGCTTGGCACCCGAAGCAATCACTCCCAAACCTATACCCGGAAAAATATAAGAATTATTACACTGGGAAATATGATGGATCTGGCCCTTATAATTCACGGGAGCAAATGGACTGCCCGTCGCAATCAGTGCCCTGCCCTGGGTCCATTGCAAAATATCTGCCGGCACGGCTTCTACCTGGGAGGTCGGATTCGACAGGGGGAAAATAATCGGTTGCATACTGTTTTCAGCCATGGCTTCAATCACTTCCTGAGTGAATAAACCGGGCTGTCCTGACACTCCAATCAGTACCGTCGGTTTGGCGCGCTTGACTACATCCAGCAGAGAAATCATGCGTTCGGCATCTGCCCAGTTTTCTACATTTTCAAGCGGCTGTGCCAGTTTACGCTGGAAGTTCAGTAAATTCGGCTGATTTTCAGTGATCAGACCAAAGCGGTCGACCATAAATATGCGTGCACGCGCTTCCGCATCACTCAAGCCTTCAGCCACCATTTGCTTAATGATCTGTTCTGCAATCCCGCAACCGGCCGAACCTGCTCCCAGGAATGCAACGACCTGATCTTTAAGCAGCTTGCCTGCTGCACGCGAAGCAGCAATCAGACTACCGACAGACACCGCAGCGGTGCCCTGGATATCATCATTAAAACAGCAGATCCGATCACGGTATTTTTCCAGCAAAGGCATGGCATTTTTCTGGGCAAAGTCTTCAAACTGGATCAAGGCATCAGGCCAGCGCTGTTGAATCGCCTGAATCACCGTTTCGACAAAAGCATAATATTCATCGCCGCTGATCCGCGGTTGGCGCCAGCCCATATAAATCGGGTCACTCAACAGTAGCTGATTATTGGTGCCGACATCGAGGGTAATGGGCAAGGTATAAGCCGGACTGATCCCGCCACATGCGGTGTAGAGCGCCAGTTTGCCAATGGGAATCCCCATGCCGCCAATGCCCTGATCTCCAAGACCCAGAATGCGCTCACCATCCGTAATCACAATGACTTTCACATTTCTTTTACTGATATTGTGAATAATCTGGTCGATCTGGTCGCGGTCCGGATAGGAAATAAAAATCCCGCGGTGACGGCGATAAATATCAGAAAAGTGCTGACATGCCTCACCTACCGTTGGAGTATAAATAATCGGCATCATCTCGCTAAGATGATGTTCAATCAGATGGTAAAACAGGGTCTCATTGGTATCCTGGATATTCCGCAGATAAATATGCTTGTTAATATCACTGTTAAACGCACTATATTGCTGATAAGAACGCTGACTTTGTTCCTCAATCGTTTCGGTAACATGAGGAATCAAGCCATGTAAATTAAAACTTCTGCGCTCTTCTTCAGAAAATGCAGAGCCTTTATTGAGTAAAGGGAGTTCTAACAGAGTATTTCCAGCATAAGGAATATATAAGGGACGCTTACTGTTCAAATTTTCTCTGGGCATTCTTTAACTCATCTAATCAATTTTCGGCAATCCTGCCAAAATAATCACATCACTTTGCTTATTTTATATAGCTTAGCCTGATTCTAGGCTATTAGGTCATTTAGTAAATTGATAATACTTTTAGCAGGATTTTATAATCTGATAACACTCACTTTCCCGCATAGGTTCGGGGCTGATTTTAAAATGAACCGGTATCGATATTATTAATTCAAGTGAGCAGCAAGTTCCGTTTGACAAAAAACTGCAGCTCATCAAGGATAAAGTATAATTTCAAGAAAACGATGAGTATAACAATGAGTGAACTACAGCCCCTTTATCAGCCCGATATCCTAGGGACAGGTTATGAGCAAGCGACCTTGAACTTTCCCGACGATTATGAGGGCAAGGTAGTCGCCACGCTGATCCGTAAAAAAGCGGCACAACCTACATCCAAAGCAGTTTTATATATTCACGGATTTATTGACTATTTTTTTCAGACTGAAATGGCAGAGCGTTTTAATCAGCAAGGCTTTGATTTTTATGCGCTGGATTTGAGAAAATACGGCCGTTCGATTCTGCCCCATCAAAAATATTATAACGTGCATGATCTGTCTGAATATGATGCAGAAATTACCCAGGCGCTCGACATTATAGCAGCAGAGGGCCACGATGCTGCCCTGCTCTGTGGTCATTCTACCGGTGGTCTGATTACGACCTTATATGCAGCGCACCATCCGCAGCACCCCTTAATCAAAGCGCTTTGGGTCAATAGTCCATTTTATGACTTCAACATGAACCCGATCAAACGCGCGCTGGGTCTTCCTCAGCTAAGCAGGCTGGCTAAAATCTTCCCGAATCTTAAATTTCCAAGTGAGTTAAACAAGTGGTATACCGCCAGTCTGCACAAGGACTTAAAAGGAGAATGGGACTTCAATCTGGACTGGAAAAAGACCCGCTACCCTAGAGTAAGGATCAGTTTTGTTCGTGCCGTTCATGAGGCACAAAAGGAAATTCATCGCGGTGTTCAGATTGATATTCCGGTACTGATCATGCATTCGCACCAAACGCTCAATCCTAAAAAATGGGGCAAAGCGGCACAGAGCAGTGATGTGATTTTAGGCATTAAAGACATTCAGAAATATGCCAAAAAAATCAAAGGTGATGTCACGGTTCTGAGTATTCAGAACGGTTTACATGATCTGGTACTTTCAGAGAAATCAGTACGTGAGCAGGTTTATCAGCAGCTGTTTCAGTGGCTGCATGACCAAGGCCTTTAAACACTTTAAATAAAGCAGCGAGGAGAAATGAAAATTTCATTCGTTTCTCCATTTTGGCTGTCTGGTAAAACCCGCACTATGGTGTGAATGTAAGCAAACACATTGAAAATATGCCAATCTTTCGATGTTTTTAAACTTCCATAACTCATTGTTTTTAAATTTAAGAATTGAGAATTTATAGCTTTTATTTCTCTAACGCTTGTCTCCAAATATTGTCTTTTGTAGCAAGCCTGTAAACAAACAACCGTCCGTCTTGTTCCCTCTTTATAGTAGAGCTGAATGCAGAAGCGCCTATATTTTTTGATCAGCAAAATGCGCTCAGCCTGCACCACTAACAATCATATAAAGGAATAGATTATGCGTTACGCAGATCCCAATACTGACGGTTCAAAAATTCAATTTAAAGCACAATACGATAATTTCATTGGCGGCGAATGGGTCGCTCCGGTCAAAGGTGAATACTTTGACAACATCTCTCCGGTAGATGGCAAGGTCTTTACCAAAGTGCCGCGTTCTTCTGTAGAAGACATTGAGTTGGCGCTAGATGCAGCGCATAAAGCCAAAGAGCAATGGAACCGGTCATCTCCGACCACCCGGTCCAATATTCTGTTGAAAATTGCAGATCGTCTGGAACAAAATCTGGAAATGCTGGCCGTGGCTGAAACCTGGGACAATGGTAAGCCAGTCCGCGAAACACTGGCTGCCGATATTCCTCTGGCCATTGACCATTTCCGTTACTTTGCTGGCTGTATCCGCGCGCAGGAAGGCGGTATTTCCGAAATTGATGAAGATACCATTGCCTATCATTTCCATGAGCCGTTGGGCGTCGTGGGTCAGATTATCCCGTGGAACTTCCCGATTCTGATGGCTGCCTGGAAACTGGCACCTGCTCTGGCTGCGGGTAACTGTATTGTGCTGAAACCTGCGGAACAGACTCCGGTCAGTATTCTGGTGCTGGCTGAACTGATTCAGGACATTTTGCCACCGGGCGTGTTGAATATCGTCAATGGCTACGGGGTTGAGGTGGGTCGTCCACTGGCGACCAATCCCCGTATTGCCAAGATTGCCTTTACCGGCTCGACCGCAGTGGGTCAGCTGATCATGCAATATGCCACCGAAAATATTATTCCGGTGACCCTCGAGCTGGGCGGCAAATCCCCAAATCTGTTCTTTGCCGACATCATGGATCAGGAAGATGACTATCTGGATAAAGCGCTGGAAGGCTTTGCCATGTTTGCCCTGAATCAGGGTGAAATCTGTACCTGCCCTTCCCGTGCCTTGGTACAGGAAAGCATTGCAGATCAATTCTTGGAACGCGCGGTTGAGCGTGTGAAGCGCATTAAAACCGGTCATCCACTCGATACCGACACCATGATTGGCGCGCAAGCCTCACAGGAACAGCAGGACAAGATTCTGGGCTGTATTGCCACTGGCCGTGAAGAAGGTGCACAAATCCTCACCGGTGGTGAAGCACGTCAGGAAGTGGGTCAAGGTTTCTATATTGAACCGACCATCTTTAAAGGCACCAATGACATGAAGACCTTCCAGGAAGAAATCTTCGGGCCTGTACTGGCTGTGACCACCTTTAAAGACTTTGATGATGCGATCAAGATCGCCAACGATACAATTTATGGACTCGGTGCCGGGGTCTGGTCACGCTCAGCACATACTTCCTACCGTGCCGGTCGCGCCATTCAGGCGGGTCGGGTCTGGACCAACTGTTATCATATCTATCCTGCGCATGCGGCTTTCGGTGGCTATAAAAAATCCGGGATTGGCCGTGAGAACCACAAAATGATGCTGGATCATTATCAGCAAACCAAAAACCTGCTGGTGAGCTATTCAACCAAGCCTGCCGGTTTTTTCTAAAAAATAAAGTCAATCTAAAGCGGGCTTCGGTTCGCTTTTGATCCCCTGATCTTCATTTTTTAATATCAGGTAAAAATTTTCTGCTATTTCCCTGCCTGCTCCTGTCAGTCCAGCTTCAAAATTCTACTGGCTGAACCAGTGAGGATAAAACCTGGGTAAAACATCTGCCGAATGTCTGCACTTATATTAACTTCACCTAAGTTTCTCATTTTTTATGCTTTTTGTTTGTTCAAAAATTCCGCATAAAGTTCAGGCTTTCATTTAAAGTTGGCTTTTCATGTTTATTAAGACTGTGTATAACAATGGACCACTAGAGGGAAAACAATAAGCATAGGCAAAATTGCGCAAAAAGCGTTAGACTATGTACCCAATAATGTCATGATTCGGTCTGATCAAGATCAAAAAAGAAGGTGAAGGTTGATGCCGCTCAATACTGTTGAAGAGCTTGTAGCAGATATCCGTGCAGGAAAAATGGTCATCCTGATGGATGATGAAGATCGTGAAAATGAAGGTGACCTGGTCATTGCTGCCACGCACGTACGTCCTGAAGACATCAACTTCATGATCACCCATGCACGCGGTCTGGTCTGCCTGACTTTAAGTAAAGAGCGTTGCCAGCAGTTAAATCTGCCGTTGATGGTAGATGCCAACGGTGCTCAGCATGGAACCAATTTCACCCTGTCGATTGAAGCAGCCAAAGGTATTTCTACCGGTATTTCTCCGGCTGAACGTGCGCACACGATTCAAACTGCAGTGGCTGCCCACGCCAAACCGGCAGATATTGTACAGCCAGGACACATCTTCCCGCTGATGGCGCAACCAGGCGGTGTATTGCACCGTGCCGGGCACACCGAGGCAGGTTGTGACCTTTCCCGTTTAGCAGGACTGGAACCCGCATCAGTCATTTGTGAAATCATTAATGAAGATGGCACGATGGCGCGCCGTCCGGATCTGGAAGTCTTTGCTGAAAAGCATGGCCTGAAAATCGGAACGATTGCCGACCTGATTCATTACCGCATGACCAATGAACAAACGGTTGAGCGTATCGATCAGCAAAGTATTGATACTGAATACGGCAGCTTTGACCTGTACCGCTATCGTGAACTGGGTAATCCGGATATCCATCTGGCCTTGGTCAAAGGTGAGCCTAAAGAGGGCGTGACCACAGTGCGTGTACATGGTTTTAACCCGACCCGCGACTTGCTCAAACTGAAAAAACAGGATGGCGAGCCAGCCTGGAACCTGGATCGTGCCCTGAAAGAAATTTCCAATAGTGATCGTGGTGTCCTGGTCTGGATTGGCCAACGTCATTTACAGGATTTGGGCCCGGCATTAGATACCCTGAAAATACCAAAAAATGTAAAATCAAATTCTGCACTGTCTCAGCAGTATCAGACCATTGGTGTGGGTGCACAAATTTTGCGTGATCTAGGCGTTGAAAAAATGAAGCTGCTGAGCTCTCCATTACGTTTCAATGCCCTGTCAGGCTTTAACTTAGAAGTGGTGGAATACATCACCGCACAACAAACATCTTAAGAAATCATCGAGGTTGTTATGGCAGTTCGCCGTATTGAAGGTATGTTACATCTCGCGAACGAAGACCGTTATGCGATTTTAGTTGGTCGTTTTAACAGCTTTGTGGTTGAACATCTGTTAGAAGGTGCTATTGATACATTGAAACGTCATGGTGTATCAGAGGATAATATCACTGTTGTTCATGCACCTGGTGCCTGGGAACTTCCTGTGGTTGCGAAAAAACTGGCAGCTTCAGATCGTTTCGATGCCATCATTGCGCTTGGCGCCGTGATTCGTGGCAGCACGCCTCACTTCGATTTCGTTGCAGGTGAATGTGCCAAAGGTTTGGGCGTTGTTGGCCTGGACACTGGCTTGCCTGTCATTAACGGTGTACTTACTACGGATAGTATTGAACAAGCGATTGAACGCTCTGGAACAAAAGCAGGCAATAAAGGTAGCGAAGCTGCCCTGACTGCGATTGAAATGGTTAACTTGTTAAAGGCTATTTAACGCTATGTCGCAAACACTTCAAGCAACTTATGCAGCAAAACGTAAAGCACGTCGCTTTGCTGTACAAGGAATTTATGAATGGCAGATGAGCCACAATCCGGTGCATGAGATTGAAGCACGTACGCGTGTGGAAAATGCCATGCACAAAGTGGATCTGAGCTATTATCATGAATTGTTGACTCAAGTGGTTGCCAATCATGAAGAGCTGGATGCGCTCTTGGTTCCGGTACTTGATCGCGAACTTTCAGCACTGGATGGTGTTGAGCTTGCAACCCTTCGTCTAGGCGCTTATGAACTCAAGGAACATCTTGAGATTCCATATCGCGTGGTTCTGGATGAAGCAATCGAACTGGCTAAACATTTTGGCGGTGCTGACAGCCATAAATACATCAACGGTGTATTGGATCGTTTAGCGACAACCTTGCGTGCAGCAGAAAAACAGCAGTCTAACTAATAGCGTAGATATGTTGGATGGCTGAATTTTCGATTATCGACACCTATTTCAATCGCAAGAATGCCAATTCTGTCGATTTAGGCGTCGGTGACGATTCAGCCTTGCTCACCCCCCCGCCTCAGCAACAACTGGTCATCTGTGCCGACACTCTGGTTGCTGGACGCCATTTTCTAATAGACACCAATCCGCATGCGATTGGCTGGAAAGCCGTGGCTGTCAATTTATCTGATATTGCCGCGATGGGCGCAACTCCACACAGTATTTTACTCGCATTGAGCCTACCCCAGATTGATCATGACTGGCTAAAAGCTTTTAGTCAGGGCCTATATGATTGCTGCGATCAATTTGGGGTGAGTTTAATCGGTGGTGATACCACTCAAAGTCCTCATTTAACCCTGTCTGTCACTGCATTAGGCTGGGTTGATATTGGCCAGGCTGTGCCACGCTCAGGGGCCAAACCGGGTGATCTGGTCTGTGTCAGCGGCACCGTTGGAGATGCGGCTTTTGCACTACAGCATCTTGGCCATCCGCTACAGCAACGTCTGGACTATCCAACGCCACGCTGTCAGCTTGGTGCTGCTCTAAAGGGACTGGCCCATAGCATGATTGATGTCTCGGATGGTTTGGCTCAAGATCTTGGACATATTCTCAAAGCTTCTCAAGTCGGTGCCAGGCTGCAACTTGAAAACCTGCCAATCAGTCCTGCCTTGCAGGCATTAGACGATGCACAAAAATGGCAGTATGCACTGGCAGGTGGTGACGATTATGAATTATGTTTTACAATAAGCCCGCAAAATTACGAAAAATTATTGCAAAAACAACTTGATGTTTCGATTAGTATGATCGGCACAATTCAGCAGCAAGACGGCTTAACTTTTGAAAAAGATGGCACAGACCATTTATTTCAATTTAATGGGTATCAACATTTTGCATAAACCTGCGATCAATTTTAAAGCCATGTCATGGACCGACCGACTGATTGTATTTAGTGGGGTAGGATTTGGTTCTGGCCTCATTCCCAAAGCACCAGGTACTTTCGGTTCGGCCTTTGCACTTTTATTTATCCCTATCTGGCTGCATCTTGGTTTTTTAAACAGTGTTTTTGCCATTGCTATCATGTCCCTGATTGGCATATATATCTGCGGACATACTGCCAAGGTTATGGGAGTTCATGATGATGGCCGCATCGTCTGGGATGAATTTGCCGGACAATCTATTACCTTCTTACCACTGATTTATTTAGGTCAGATGAACTGGTTATGGTTGCTGGTCGGTTTTGCCCTGTTCAGATTATTTGATATCTGGAAACCTTGGCCGATCCGGGTGGTTGACCGACAGGTCGACGGAGGCTTTGGCATTATGCTGGATGATATTATTGCCGGTCTTTGGGCTGCTCTTTGTATTTTGCTTTATTTTTACTTCATCGTGGCATAAGCCATATTTAGGATTAGAACATGTCAACGACTGTTATTATTCTTGCTGCAGGTAAAGGAACGCGCATGCGCTCTAGCTTACCGAAAGTATTACAACCCCTTGCAGGACGTCCTTTACTGGGTCATGTCATTGAAACGGCAAAAAAATTAAACGCAGATAATATTATTACCATTTATGGTCATGGTGGTGACCAGGTTCAGACAGCATTTGCACAACAGGATATTAAATGGGTAGAACAGGCTGAACAGCTGGGTACCGGCCATGCAGTGCAAATGACCTTACCTGTCCTGCCTCAAGATGGCGTATCACTGATCCTCTCCGGTGATGTACCCTGTATTAATCCTGTGACCTTGCAAAAATTACTCGATGCCACTACAGCAACCGGCATTGGTCTGGTAACCCTTACCCTGCCAGATGCCAGTGGTTATGGTCGTATTGTCCGTGAAAATGGTGAAATCCAGGCCATTGTGGAGCACAAGGATGCTTCCGAAGAACAGCGTCAGATCAAGGAAATCAATACCGGTATTTATGCCGTCAGCAATGCTAAATTACATGAATGGCTGCCAAATTTAAGTAATGACAATGCGCAGGGTGAATATTACCTGACTGATATTGTCGCGATGGCTTTGGCAGATGGTATGCAAGTTGCATCGGTAGAACCTGAGCAGGCTTTTGAAGTTGAAGGGGTAAATGACCGCGTGCAGCTCGCTGCTTTAGAGCGTCAGTTCCAGTCTTATCAAGCCAAGCAGCTAATGCAGCAAGGTGTACATCTGGTTGATCCAAGCCGCTTTGACCTGCGTGGCAATTTAACTGTCGGCCAGGATGTCCGCATTGATATCAATGTGATTATCGAAGGGGATTGCGAGCTGGGCGACAACGTTGAAATTGGCGCCGGCTGTATTATCAAGAATACCAAGATTGCAGCTGGCACCAAGGTTCAGCCATATAGCATTTTCGATAGCGCCATCGTTGGGGAAGATACCCAAATTGGACCTTTTGCACGACTACGTCCGGGTGCACAACTGGCCAATGAAGTGCATATCGGTAACTTTGTTGAAGTTAAAAATACCACGATTGGTCTAGGCTCTAAAGCCAACCACTTTACCTACCTGGGTGATGCAGAAGTTGGCAGTGGTTCAAACATCGGTGCAGGGACTATTACCTGTAATTATGATGGTGCAAACAAATTTAAAACGATTATTGGTGATCAGGCCTTTATTGGTTCGAACAGTTCATTGGTTGCACCTGTGAAAATTGGCAACGGTGCCACAGTGGGTGCAGGCTCGACGATTACCCGTGATGTGGAAGACAACAGTTTGGCAGTAGAGCGCTCTAAGCAATTTGTCAAAGAAAACTATCCACGTCCGCAAAAAATCAAGAAATAAGGGGAACAAATATGTGTGGTATTGTCGGTGGCATTGCGGAACGTAGTATTACCAATATTTTGGTTGAAGGCTTAAAACGCCTGGAATACCGTGGTTATGATTCAGCAGGTTTGGCTCTTATCAACAATCATCAGGTCTTACGTGAACGCCGTGTCGGTAAGGTTTCCAACCTTGAACAGGCGGTGAGTGAATCAAAAATTAGCGGTTCACTCGGCATTGCGCATACACGCTGGGCAACCCATGGTAAACCGACTGAAGAAAATGCCCATCCGCATATTTCTGAAAATGTTGCAGTGGTGCATAACGGAATTATCGAAAATTATCAGGAACTCAAAGATGATCTTGAAGCTTTGGGCTATGTGTTTACCTCACAGACTGATACTGAAGTGGTTGCCCATCTGATCAATGATGCGCTGAAATCTACCCCGAGCCTCTTAGAGGCTGTACGCCAAGTGGTTCCGCAACTGAAAGGTGCTTATGCTCTGGGCATCGTGCATACGGATCATCCAGATGAACTGATTACCGTGCGTGAAGGTTCGCCACTGGTGATTGGTGTCGGTATTGGTGAAAACTTCATTAGTTCCGATCAGTTGGCATTACTTCCAATTACCAATCGTTTTATTTATCTTGAAGAAGGTGATATTGCCCGTTTGACCCGTACCACGATTGAAGTCTTTGTCGATGGTCAACTGGTCGATCGTCCGGTCAAGGAACTGGATGCTGCCGTCAGCAATGCTTCTAAAGGTGAATACAAGCACTATATGCTCAAGGAAATTTATGAGCAGCCGGAAGCAATCCAGCAGACCATTTCACAAGCATTAAATGGTCATGAACTGCGTGAAGACTTCCTGACCAATGCAGAACATGACTTCTCAAAAATCCAGCAAATCCAGATTATTGCCTGCGGTACCAGCTATCATGCCGGTATGATCGCCAAATACTGGTTTGAACAGCTGATTGATTTGCCTTGCCAGGTCGAGATTGCCAGCGAGTTCCGTTATCGCACTCCGGTGATTGTGAATAATACGCTATATATATGTATTTCCCAGTCTGGTGAAACTGCCGATACCTTGGCTGCCTTACGTGATACGCAGAAACGTGCAACGGCCAAAGGCCTGGACATTAGCACGATGACGATCTGTAACGTGGCAACCTCTTCGATGGTACGTGAAACAGATTTCAGCCTGCTGACTTTAGCTGGTCCTGAAATTGGCGTGGCTTCCACCAAAGCCTTTACCACCCAGCTTGCCGCCTTGATGCTGTTGGTGCTGAAAATCGGTTCTGTAAAAAATACTATTTCTACAGAAAAAATGACAGAAATTACCACAGGACTTTGGCATATGCCTAAAGTCATGCTGGATACCTTGCGTCATGATGATGAAATTTTACGCCTTTCAGAACTGTTTGTTGAAAAGCAGCACTGCCTGTTCCTGGGTCGTGGTACGCACTTCCCGATCGCGCTGGAAGGTGCACTCAAGCTGAAAGAAATTTCATATATTCATGCTGAAGGTTATGCTGCAGGTGAACTGAAACACGGACCATTGGCACTGGTCGACAATGACATGCCGGTGGTGATTCTGGCACCACAGGATGACATGCTGGATAAACTGAAATCCAATATGGAAGAAGTTCAGGCGCGTGGTGGTGAACTGTTTGTTTTTGCTGATGAGCACAGTGGCATTAAAGCCAAAGAGCGCAAGCACGTAGTCCATATTCCGGCAGTCAATGCAGTACTGGCACCGATTGTGTATAGCATCCCGGTGCAGTTACTCTCTTATCATGTGGCAGTGCTACGTGGTACGGATGTGGATCAGCCCCGTAACCTGGCAAAATCGGTTACTGTAGAATAATTAAAATTGAATCGAGGCTGGGAAACCGGCCTTTTTTCTTCTAAATGGAGAGCCTCTAAATGACAAAACTGACTTGCTTCAAAGCCTATGACATTCGCGGCAAGCTGGGCACAGAACTCAACGAAGAAATTGCCTACAAAATTGGCCGGGCTTATGGACAGATTTATCAACCTGAAACAGTAGCCATTGGTTGTGATATACGACTCAGCAGTGAAGAGCTAAAACAGGCCACTATTCGCGGCTTGAATGATGCCGGGGTCAATGTGCTGGATCTTGGCATGACCGGGACCGAAGAAGTTTATTTCGCAGCTTTCCACCTGGATGTCCAGGGTGGTATTGAAGTTACTGCCAGCCATAATCCGATGGACTATAATGGGATGAAACTGGTGCGTGAAAATGCCCGTCCGATCAGTGCAGATACCGGTCTGAAAGAAATTCAGGCCTTGGCCGAATCAGGGCAATTCCTTGAAGTTAGCCAAAAAGGTCATACGGAAAAATATAATATCCTGCCAGAATTTATCGACCACCTGATGACCTATATCGATCCGGCAAAAATCCGCCCGATGAAACTGGTGATGAATGCCGGTAATGGTGCCGCAGGTCATGTGGTGGATGCGCTTGAACAGAAGTTTCAACAGCTACAGATTCCGGTTGAATTTGTCAAAATTCACAATGAGGCCGATGGTAACTTCCCGAATGGCATCCCGAATCCAATTCTGGTTGAAAACCGTGATAGCACCCGTGATGCGGTCATTCAGCATGGTGCGGATATGGGCATTGCCTGGGATGGCGACTTTGACCGCTGCTTCCTGTTCGATGAAAAAGGTCAGTTCATTGAAGGTTATTATATTGTTGGCCTTCTTGCGCAGGCATTCCTGCTGAAGCAGTCTGGTGAAAAAATTGTCCATGACCCGCGTCTGGTCTGGAATACGCTGGATGTGGTGGAGCAGTATCAGGGGATTACCGTCCAATCAAAATCGGGGCATGCCTTCATTAAAGATGTCATGCGTGAACATAATGCAGCTTATGGCGGGGAAATGAGTGCCCATCACTATTTCCGTGATTTTGCTTACTGTGACAGCGGCATGATTCCATGGTTACTGGCTATGGCGGTACTGTCTGAAACAGGAAAATCCTTATCTTCTCTTGTGGAAGAAATGATCGCCAAGTTCCCATGCTCAGGTGAAATTAATTTTAAAGTGGCCGATACCCAGGCAACCATCCAAAAACTTTTCGATCATTATGCCGATCAAAAACCAGAAATTGACCAGACCGACGGCGTCAGCCTGAATTTTGGCACATGGCGTTTTAATGTGCGCGCCTCCAATACTGAACCATTATTGCGTTTGAATATTGAAAGCCGCCGTGATCATAATCCACGCCCAATGCAGGACTATGTCGATGAGCTAACCCAGCTGATCCAGGGCGAAGCTTAAGTCCTCAAAAAAAACCTGAAAAAAGTACCCTTTAAACCAGAGAAAAGATTCCAGTTTTTAGGGTACTTTTCCGGCCTGAAGCTTTTATGGAAAATGTTTTTCGAGTATATCCACTGTGATATTTGTATTCATTTTTCGCGCAAACAGCATGCCTGACTGCTTCATTTTATCAAAATCACACACATCTAAAGTTCTTGGATAATCCGGCCCGGAATCCCAGTCAATATATCTTAGCCCTGTTTCACAATCCTCTATCCTATGCTGGGCATGATAGATGCGTTGCTGAAAATGGGAATTATAAATAATGGTATGGAAAAAGATTTCATCTGCACAGAGTGAAGATTTAAAGGTTTTTGCATAATCCGGATTCGCTTCCAGATAATCCAGAATAAATGTCACCGCCTGATCGGTGAGGGTAATCCAGTTTGAACCTTTATATAGTTGAGGTAAATGAGAAATATCCTGTTTACGGAAGTGCCGGCAATACCATAATACCCATCTGTTCAGGAACTGAAATAATGGTGATTTAGCTTTCTGATACATAATCGGTAAATACAGGACATTAACCCGTTGTTCCACATCATCTGCTAAATCATCATGACCCACAAACTCGGTCTGTTTTTGGTATTCTTTTTCTAGAAATAATTCTCTTGCCGTATTGGAACATAAAGGAATGTCATCTCCAGACAGGAAGAAAAAATAGCCGTAATCATATTTTTGCGCTTCCTGCAGGAGTTTTAACATAACCTCGATTTGGCTATAGCTGCCCCATCGTACATCTGTCCGGTCTGCTAAAAAATATACCTGATCATGCTGTCCGAATTGAGTATGAAATGGGGCAAGGTCGGCTTTCTGATCGACATGAATAAGAATAATACTATGAGGACTTTTCAGCAGCTCATTCACCAGAAAAACCAGTGAATGGGTAAGTTGATGACAAATAACCCCATAAATAAAATTCATATCTATGATCCATATCCTTTGGGATTCTGCTTCTGCCATTTCCAGCTATCGGCAAGCATATCTTCCAAGCCATATTTAGCTGCCCAACCAAGTTCCTGTACAGCACGTCTATTGTCTGCAAAACAGATCGCCACATCGCCTTCACGACGTGGTACAAACTCAAATGGAACAGCAACCCCATTCACCTGCTCAAAGGTATTCTTGACTTGCAGGACTGAAATGCCATTGCCAGTACCAATATTCCAGGCCCGGCAGCCTTGGGAGGCCAGACGGTTATTCAAGGCACATAAATGTGCATTGGCTAGATCCACTACGTGAATATAATCACGCACGCCAGTGCCATCTACCGTGTCATAGTCCTGCCCAAAAATAGACAGTTTTTCACGACGACCTACAGCCACTTGAGTCACATAAGGCATCAGGTTATTGGGAATCCCTTGTGGATCTTCCCCAATCTGGCCGCTTTTATGCGCACCGACCGGATTAAAATAACGCAATAATGCAATCGACCAGCGTTCATCAGACACAGCCAGCTTTTCCAGTAGCTGCTCTACGATCAGTTTGGTATAACCATAGTTATTGGTTGGCATTCCGGTAGGCATCTCTTCATTTAAAGGTGAGGGATTATCTTCACCATAAACCGTAGCTGAAGAGCTAAAGACCAGTTTGAACACCTGTGCACGCTGCATCGCCTGCACCAGACTGATGGAACCGGCAATATTATTATCAAAGTAGGCTAAAGGAATCTGCTGGCTCTCACCAACAGCTTTCAGTCCGGCAAAATGAATCACCGCATCAATCGAATTTTGCTGAAAGACCTGATCCAGTAACTGGCTATCCCGAATATCACCTTCCACAAAGGTCAGGCTTTTTTGACTTAACTGCTGGACACGGTTTAAGGATTCAGCTGAGCTATTGCACAGATTATCCAGTACGATCACTTCATGTCCGGCATTCAGCAATTCCACACAGGTATGTGAACCAATATAGCCTGCCCCGCCTGTGACCAGAATTTTCGCCATTTTACTTTCCTAATAGAACTTTAATTAAACCTTGGGTTGAGCCATCTAGACCATCCAGATCGGTCTGTTCACCATTCAGTATGGGCAATAACTGGTTGGCAATTTCCTTACCTTTTTCCACGCCCCACTGGTCAAACGGATTGATATTCCACAGCACAGACTGGACAAATACCTTATGCTCGTAGAGTGCAATAAGCATACCTAAACTGTATGGATTGAGCTCTTGCAGCAACAGTGTACTGCTTGGCTGATTACCTTCATACTGCTTATAGGCCGGCAAGCTTGCCAATTCAGCCTGATCCAGTGCTTCATTGCCAAAAGCCAGTAAGCGCGATTGCGCCAGACAGTTAGATAAGGCCAAATGATGTTGTTCTACCAATGCTTCGGCACTGTCTGCATAAGTATATTGCTGGCTGTTATAACGCTCTACCGGTGCAATAAAATCACAGCTGACTGACTGAGTGCCCTGATGCAATAACTGATAGAAGGCATGCTGGGCATTCGGTCCTACTTCTCCCCAGATGATCGGGCAGGTATCGAACTGGACTTTTTCGCCATTGCGCTGAATTGACTTGCCGTTGGATTCCATTTCCAGCTGTTGCAGATAGGAGGCAAAATATTTCAGCCGGCCATCATAAGGCAGAATTGCATGGGTCTGGATATCCAGAAAATTGGTATTCCAGGCCCCTAATAATCCCATCAATACCGGAATATTGCGTTCAAAAGGCTGGTACTGGAAATGCTGGTCAACGGCATAGGCACCCGCCAGCAGCTGCTTGAAGCCTTCAATCCCGATACTCAAGGCAATTGGCAGTCCGATACAGGACCAGAGTGAATAACGCCCGCCGACCCAGTCCCAAAGCAATAACTGGTTTTCGGGCGCAATACCCCACGCGGTCATTTTTTCCGGTTTGGTTGATACTCCAATAAAATGATGCTTAAGAATATAGGGATGCTGGCCTAAAGTCTTTTCCAGCCATAAGCGTACCGTCTGGGCATTGGTCAGAGTATCAATGGTGCCGAAGGATTTGGAGGAAATAATAAACAGTGTCGTTTCCGGACGCAGCTGATGCAACAGCTCGGACAGCTGACTGCCATCCATGGTCGAAACAAAATGTACGTTGAGTGGCTGGGCAGACTGGTATTTAAAATCCGATAAAGCATGCGTGACCATCAAGGGGCCCAGATCTGATCCGCCCACACCAATATTGACCACATCCTGAATCACTTCACCGGTAGCACCGCGGCGCTGTCCGGCATGAATCTGTTCCACCAGGGCATACATCCGTTCCAGCTGGGCATGTACATCCGCTGCCAGATCAGCATGCTGTTGATCCTGTTTAGGCAGGCGTAGTGCCCAGTGCATGGCAGCACGCTGCTCGGTATAGTTGATTTTTTGATTGGAAAATAGGGAGCCAATCCAGGATCTGAGGTTCTGTGCATCGGCCCATTCGATCAGGCCCTGCAGCACATTTTTATTGATTCTGTGTTTGCTATAGTCAAACAGCAGTTGTTCAAACTGGATAGAATATCGATTAAAGCGCTCCGGGTCAGCAGCAAACAGCTCCCGCAAATGCTCAGATTGAAGCTGTTCTTTGTTCGAGGCGAGTTTCTGACACACAGTTTCAGTGTCGAGATTTGGATTAAAATGGCTCAACATTAACGTCCTACCCCAATATAATTAAAACCACGTGTCTTGACATACGTCGGATCATACAGATTACGTCCGTCTAGAATCAAAGGATGCTGCATCAGCTTGATCAAATATGGATAATCCGGACTGCCATACTGTTTCCATGCCGTCATTAGACACAAGGCATGCGCCCCTTCCACGGCCTGATACTGGTCTTTACACAGAATCAGGTCTTCCCGTGGCCCATAGACCTTTTCAATATTTGCGATTGCCTGAGGGTCATGTAACTTGACCGTCACACCTTGCGCCCACAAAGCGGTCAGCATGGCATGTACCGGAGACTGCTGGATACTCGGGGTATTTTCCTTAAAGGCTGCACCCCAGATCGCAATGACTTTACCCTTCAAGTCTCCACGGAAATAGTTCCAGAGTTTACGGAACAATAATTCTTTTTGCTGTTCGTTAATGTCCCAGACCTGTTCCAGCAGTTGGTTTTTTACCCCTGAATCTGCCACGGCGTGAGTAAGCGTCCGGATATCATGGGAGAAATTCTCTCCACCAAAACCAACGCCGGGGAACAGATAGGCAGAACCAATCCGGTTATCTGCTGCCATGCCTTGACGCACCTGCTCAATATCAATGCCCAGTTTTTCTGCCACACTGGCCAGATCATTCATATAACTGATCCGGGTGGCCAGCATGCCGGAAATACTCAGCTTGGTAAATTCGGCATCCAGCACCGGCATAAATAAATACTGCTGCGCGCGTGGAAAAAGAGGACGTAAGAGTTCTTTGATTTTTGGCTGGATATCTGCATGATCACAGCCCACAATCAGCTGGGTGGCCTGAGTAAAGCTACGCAGTGCATTCCCTTCCTGAATAATATCTGGCAGATAAATCCAGTCATCATTCGGCAGCAACTGCTGAAAGCGCTGGGTGCCATGCAAGCCAAAGGTCGAAGCATTAATCATTAGTTTGGGATGGGCAAAACAGGCATGCCGGATGGTGTCCAGCATCTGAAATGCCTGCTGTTCTTCAGTCGCATTAAAACTAAAGAAAAAAACATCCTGATTAAAATCCAGATGCTGAAAATCGCAACAGTTTAAAAAGCCAGATTTTTCCTGTTTTTGCAGTAATTGTTGTAGAGATTCATCCTGGAAATAGGGCCGGGCCGACTCATCTGCATTGAAGCTGTTACACCAGACCACCTGGTGACCACATTCAGATAAAAGAGCCGACATGACTCCGGAAAATAAGGTTTTTCCCAATACTGCGACTTTCATAATATTCCTTTCTTATAAAGCAAGTTCCTGAATCAATGCTTTAAACTCGCTGCCGAGTTTAGGATGATCAATCCCATAATGTAAAACAGCCTTTAAATAACCTAACTTGCTGCCACAGTCGAAGGTCTGACCTTTCATGCGATAGGCTTCTACGGCTTCGGTTTGCTGCAGCATGGCAATCGCATCGGTCAGCTGGATTTCATTGCCTGCCCCGCGTGGGGTCTGTTCCAAAAGCTGCATGATTTTTGCCGGCAGAATATAACGTCCGACCACAGATAGATTTGAAGGTGCAGTACCGACGGCCGGTTTCTCGACGATTCCCTGCATGACGATACTTTCCCCTTCCTCAGGTGATGCAGCAACTTCAACAATGCCATACTGGTCGACCAGATGTTCAGGTACCGCTTCTACCATGATTTGTGAAGCCCGAGATTGAGCATAACGCTGAATCATGCGTGCCAGATCATTTTCCGGATCCTGATCCTTGACCAGCACATCCGGCAACAACACCGCGAAATCATCATCGCCAATCACTGCTTTGGCACACAGTACTGCATGGCCCAGACCCAGAGGCTGTGGCTGGCGTACACTAATCACACTCACGCCTGCAGGCAGAATCTCCGTAATTTCTTTCAGCAGGTCGGTTTTGTTTTTTTGCTCAAGGGTGGTTTCAAGCTCAAAGTTACGGTCAAAATAGTTTTCAATCGAAGCCTTGGAAGAATGGGTCACCAGAATAATCTGCTCAATTCCAGCAGCAACCGCTTCACGGACCACATATTCAATCGCAGGGCGGTCCACGACAGTCACCATCTCTTTCGGAATGGATTTGCTGGCAGGTAAGAAACGCGTACCTAGACCCGCCACAGGGAGAATTGCTTTTTTGATCATATCTATAAAAACCTAGTTCACTTTAATTTCGTTACCGCGTACATAACCGTCGACATAATGTTCCAGTTGTGCCAGTGCCCATTCAATATCGGCCTGAGTCGCGGTAAGTTCATGTATACGGTTAAATACTGCCAGAATTTCTGCCAATGGATAATGTTTTTCGACAGAACGCAGAATACGCGTATGCGCGGTAATTTCCGTATTTTCTTCGTCAATCAGCAGCTCTTCATAAAGCTTCTCGCCCGGACGTAATCCGCTATATTGAATTTCAATATCACCATCTGGATTTTTTTCTTCTCGAACCTTGAGTCCGCTCAGCGCAATCATTTGTCGTGCCAGATCCTGAATTCGTACCGGCTCACCCATATCTAGCAGGAATACATCTCCACCGGTACCCAAAGCACCGGCCTGAATCACCAGTTGCGAAGCTTCCGGAATGGTCATAAAGAACCGGGTCACTTCCGGATGAGTCACGGTAATTGGTCCACCCTTGGCAATCTGCTGTTTAAACAGCGGCACCACCGAACCTGAAGAACCGAGCACATTACCAAAACGCACAATACTGATCTGGGTCTGGTTCTGGGCTTCGGCCATGGCCTGACAATACAGCTCTGCCATACGCTTGGTCGCTCCCATCACATTGGTGGGACGTACCGCCTTATCAGTTGAAATTAGCACAAAGGTTTCGACACCTTTTTTCACCGCAGCATTCACACTAAAGGCAGTTCCGACGGCGTTGTTTTTCAGCCCTGCCAGAGGATTACACTCCACTAGTGGGACATGCTTATAGGCGGCAGCATGGTAAACAGTCTGTACGCCATATTGTTCAATCACCCGCTCCAGCTTGGATTCATCCAGTACAGAGCCCAGAATCGGAATAATTTCACAGCTAGCGCTAAGGCGTAACTCTTTTTCAATACTATACAGTGCGAATTCAGTCAGTTCATAAATAACCAGTTTGGCCGGCTGGTTTTTAATGATCTGGCGGCAGAGTTCTGAACCAATCGAACCGCCCGCACCGGTGACCATCACCACTTTATCTTTAATGTTTCTGGCCAGCAGCTCCGGCACTGGCGGCACCGGATCACGCCCCAGCAAATCGATAATATCCACTTCCTGAATATCAGAAATCCGGATTTCACCATCCACCAGTTTGGTCAGCCCCGGAATCTCGGTAATTTTTAAATGCGCCGGTTCTAAAAACTTGATGATTTCACTTTTACGGACCCGCCCTACAGAAGGCAAGGCAATTAAAATTTCATCAATTTTTTGCTTGCGCATGAGTTTTAAGGCAGTCTGGGCATCATAGACTTTGAGTCGACCCAGCTGCTGTCCGGTCAAGGAGCGCTTGTCATCAATAAACATAACGGGTAAATGCTGATTGGAACGATATAGTGCAGCAGCGACCTGTTGGCCTGCATTACCCGCGCCATAAATCGCAATGCGTTTTTTCTGTACGTCAGCCTGCAAATAGGAACGGATAATAAAACGGATAATGCCCCGGCTAAACCAGATCCAGGCAAACATCATAAAGCCGAACATGAGTGGAATAGAGGTCGGAATAAAGGCCGGGGTAAAATAAGCCAATGCATAAAGACCAGCGACAGTCAATGCCGTCGCTAGCCCCATCTTGATCATAAACACTTCATTATAAGTACGGACAATAAAGCGATAGACCCCACACACAAATAGGGATACGACTGCAATTACACTGACCCAAACCGCACCAAAAGCCAGATTTGGTACCACCTCTGCGCCTAAATCGAATCGGCGAATGGCATAACATAGCCAGATCAAGACAGGAAAAGCACAAAAATCTAGAATAATTAAAAATGCAAGTTTGGCGGCTCGTGGTGATTCTACGAAAGGCGTAATGATCGATTTCACTGGATGCGTTGTCTCAATTCTAATAAATTTTTAATAAGTCACAATGCGATGAGTAACTTAAAAACATATTCTATATAAGTTAAATGCACCGAACACGGTGCACTTATATTCTTAAAGTTTAAGCAACTATTCTATTAATAACTTGTTGAATTGCGGTGACTGTTTTGTTAATACTTTCATCACTTAAAGTAGGATGAACTAAAAACATCAGACTGGTTTCACCCAATTGCTGCGCATTTTTCAAACGCTGCGCTGGTCGCCATGGCGTATTATCAAAAGCATGCTCGAGATAAACTTCTGAACAGGAGCCACTGAAACAAGGCACATTCTGCGCACTGATTTCCTGCATGATCCGGTCACGTGACCAGCCTTCAGGCAAAGCATCGATATTGACCTGCACATAACATTTATAGGCAGCGTGCACATAATCATCGGATGGACGATGGACGCTAAAATATGGACTGTCTGCAAATGCAGCATAAATTTTTTCCATATTTGCATTACGCTGTGCTGTCCATTCGGACATCTTTTTCAATTGAATCCGTCCAATCACAGCCTGCATTTCCATCATGCGCCAGTTGGTACCAAAGGAATCATGCAGCCAGCGGAATCCCGGTGGATGCTGTTTGTTATATATACTGTCAAAGTTCTTGCCATGGTCTTTATAGGACCACATCTTTTTCCACAGATTCTCATCATTGGTGGTGACCATGCCGCCTTCACCACCCGTGGTCATAATTTTATCCTGACAGAATGACCAGGCACCAATATGACCGATTGAACCTGCAGATTTTCCTTTATACATGGCGCCATGGGCTTGGGCACAATCCTCAATCACATACAGGCCTTTTTCTTTTGCCAATTGCATGATTGGGTCCATATCACACATCCAGCCAGCCAGATGTACACAGATAATGGCCTTGGTATTGGGTGTGATCACCGCTTCAATGGTACGGCGGGAGATATTTTGGGAGTCCAGTTCGACATCGGCAAAAATAGGATTGGCACCTGCAGTTACAATAGAACTGGCCGAGGCCAGAAAGGTACGTGAGGTCACAATCACATCATCCCCTGCGCCAATACCTAATGCCTTGAGTGCGACATCCAGTGCTACTGTTCCATTGGCTAATGCCACTGCATATTGGGTTTCTGCGAACCGTGCAAATTCTTTTTCGAACTCGCGGCATTCCTGTCCGGTCCAGTAGTTGACTTTATTCGACAACAAAACCTGGGAAACCGCATCCGCTTCTTCCTGAGTAAAACTTGGCCATGGTTCAAATGCAGTGTTTAACATGATGTTTCCTGAATTTTTAAAATTTAAAAACTTATTTTTTCTCTAAGATCCGTGCCGGATTGCCAATCACCGTTACGCCGGGCGGTACACTTTTGGTAACCACAGCTCCCATACCCACTACCGCACCTTTACCAATCACTAAAGGTTGGTCAGGTGTACCCTGTTTAATCACAACACCTGTACCAATATAGGCATGATCTTCGATATGGATATTGCCATTGCATTTCACCCCGGGAGCAAAGGTGACGTAATCGCCAATGATGCAATCATGGGCTACATAGCTAAAGTAGTTAGCGTGGAAAAATTTTCCAACTTTAATATTTGAAGTAAAATGTACGTAATTACATAAAATTGCACCTTCACCTATTTGTACTTCATCCATGGAAATGACAGTAGGTGCGATTACTGACCAATGCTTCAAGTTATATAGTTCAACTTTTTGAACAAGTTTCTCACGAATATGATGGTTAGCAATTGCAATAGCTATATATTTATCAGCAGCGCCTAACTCTAGAAAGGCTTCAAAGCTATAAACTTTATGGCCATTTACTATACTTTGACATTCAGCATCATCAATAAATACAAGTTCATAATTTTGAATATTTTCAGCAATCAACTGTTCACGTGCAAGCGGCATGACTCCACGACCAAAACCGCTTGCACCGTAAATTGCATATAAACGTTTTAAACTACTGCCCATCTTTTTTATTACCCAAGAAGCGAGTCATAGTTACTTCTTCTGATTGATTAATTCCCTCTTTAACCAATACTTTTTTCACGGTTTGAAACATGATTTTAAAATCTAGCCAGATTGACTGATTTTCTACATACCAGGTATCCAATTTGAATTTTTCTTCCCAGCTAATAGAGTTTCGCCCATTGACTTGCGCATAGCCCGTCATGCCGGGACGAACTTTATGACGTTTGGCTTGTTCTTCATTATATAAAGGTAAATAATCCATAAGTAATGGTCGTGGACCGACAATACTCATATCCCCTTTAATCACGTTCCACAATTCCGGCATTTCATCCAGACTCGTTGCACGCAACATTTTTCCAAATTTCGGTAAACGTTGCTCATTCGGCAATAAATTACCATGTTCATCCCGTTCATCTGTCATAGTTCGAAACTTAATCATCTCAAAAGGCTTGCCATGTAAACCGGGACGTACCTGGCGAAACAAGACGGGAGAGCCCAGATTTTTTTTTACTTTATAGGCTACAAAGGCATAAAGTGGTGAAAGCAAGATCAGGGCGATGGAGGCGATGACAATATCAAGTAAGCGTTTTAACATTTATAGACCTAAAATTTTTATTAATCTTCGATTAACTTTCTCTGCATCGAACTTTTCAACTGCTATTTTATGGCTTTCATTTCCCATAATAAGAATCTGTTCAGGATGCTCTATAAAATAAATCATTTTTTCAGCCAATGCTTCAGGATTCCATTTAGGTACTAAAAAACCATTAGTGCCATCAACTACTGTTTCTCTACAACCAGGAACATCTGTAGTAATAATAGCACGACCAATCGCCATAGCCTCTTGTGTACTACGTGGTACTCCTTCACGATATGAAGGCAACACAAAAACATCACTATTGACAATCCAATCTTTTACATTTGATACAAAACCAGGATAATTAATTACTCGAGTATTAATCAAATTATCTAATTCCGATTGTAACAATGAACCCATATTAGCAGTATCTATACGACCTAATATAGTAAATGTTGCTTCTGGATATAAGGCTTTAACTATTTTTGATGCCGCTACAAAATCATGAATTCCCTTTTCTTTTAACAAACGACCAATAAATAAGAAAGTTATTTTATTATTTATTTTTTCATGATTAATACATCTATAAGGATAATCGTTCAGATTTAAACCAATACCACCAAGAATTTCCGTTTCTTTTACCTTGATTTTATATTTTTCTAACAAATCTCTAGGATCATCAGGATTCAAAAAAATCACCTTATCTAAGAATGGTAAAGATACTTTATATAAAAAAACTTGTATCTTTTTAATAAATTTTGTTCTCTTAGATAACCCTTCAGGTTGATCCGTAAAGGTATATCCCAATCCTTCCAACATACCAACAATTTTTGGAACTTTAGCAATTTTAGCTGCTAGGGTTCCAAAGATTACAGGCTTAGTAAAATAAGAAAAAACTAAGTCAGGGTTTATTTCTTTTATCTTCTTAGCAAGTAAATAAGTTTGTTTAATATCAGCAATCGGATTTAAGCCACCACGATGTAATTTATAAACAACAGGAATAGCACCTAATTCCATAACCTTTTTTAAATCATCTTCATGTTTATATTCAGATATAAAAGCATAAACTATATGACCTTTTGCTAATAAGGAAAGAATAAGATCTTTACGAAAGTTATAAAAACTTGAAGCAATGGTTCCAATTAATACGATTCTACTCATGATTTTTTAACATCTCTAAATTTTTAAGAAATTCATTTTTTTGAATTTCAGTTATAGCTATAGAACGTTTCTCTATGATTGAGTTAAAACCAAATAATCTCGTATAAATTTTTAATCGAATAATTTTTAGATATTCTAAAATTGCATATCTTATAGAAACTATAGGATAAGTTTTAAAAAATTTTAAATAACCTTTAGCACTGAATCGATAACTACTAAAAATCTTGCTAGGGGTATTTGAAATATACTCATCATACACATATCCTGCATAATCAAGCTTAGCATATTGATGACCAATTAAAATACGTCTTAAAAAATCCATGTCTTGTCCTAACTTGAACTCTAAGTCATAAGTATGTCCATTTACAATTTCACGTCTAAACATACTACTTGCATGAGGCACAGGCACAGGCATAGGTTGATTAAAATGATCTATTTTTTCATTTTGAATACCTCTAACTCCAACACACTCCTTATTCCTTTGAATAACCATACCACAAGAAACCAAAACAACTTCAGGATGTTGATTTAAGAAATTGACCTGTTTTTCTAATTTATCATGATAATACCAATCATCTGCATCTAACATGGCAATTAAATTACCTTGGCATTTTTCTAATGCAAATTGTCGTGCAGTACCACGTCCTTTATTATTATTAAAAGAAAAAATTTTAAGACGCGGTTCTTTAATTGCAAGTTTATTTAAAATATCTAAAGTTTTATCAGTAGAACCATCATTTACAATAATACATTCCCAATTAGAGTATGTTTGATATTGCAATGATTTAATTGCCATAGCAATCGTACTTTCAGCATTATATACTGGAATCATAATAGAAACTAAAGAAGACATATATTACTCATTTTCAACAATATCTTGATAAATATTTTCCCAAACAGATATCATAATCTGTTTAGAAAAATTATTCTTAATTTTTTGATATAAACTTTCTCTTATTAGATCCAAATCCATTTTTTCTAAATTCAAAAATTTATTTAATAAATCATTTTTATCATTGTTGTTAACTACTAAATATTCAAAACCTTCTAAAATTTCCTTCACGCCACCACAATCAGTTGATAAGACTAATAATTTCGAAGCAATAGCTTCAATCAACACTGTTGGTAATCCTTCAGTAAAGGAGGTAAGTATTAAAATATCATATTCTTTCATAATATCAGGAACATCTAGTCTTTTTCCTAAAAATATTACTTTATTTTCAACATTTTGGCTTACAGCATATTGTTTAATAGCTTCTAGTTGATCGCCATCACCAACAATATCACATTTGTAAGCCCCCTCAGGTAACGCCTTTAGGAAATCTATTAGTAAATGAAGATTTTTTTCTTTAGATATTCTACCAACATATAATATTTTATTAATTTTATGTGTTTTTTTCAAACAATAATATTCCTCTAAATCTATACCATTATATACACATATAATTTTATTTTTATTTACTATCTTATATTTTACATAACTTTCGACACTAGACTGACTTACATTAGTAATCAAGTCAGAAAAACTATTAGTAAATTTCATTAATTTAAAGCCAATACCTTTACTTAGTAAATAATTCATTGTCCCATGTTCACTTGCAATATATTTTGGTTTTGTACAAAATATTTTTGCCACACGAACAAATATATGGGAATAAACTGTATGTGAATGAACAATATCTGGTTTTTCAAATTTTATTATATTTATTAATTTTAAAATTCCTCTAAGCAGATCTTTTTTATATTTAACCTTCAATTCAATAATTTTTATATTATTTAAAATTCGTACCTGTCTATAGTGCTCATTCAATGTAACTATTATTACTTGATGTTCATTCTGCATCATCCCTGTAGCAAGCTCATTAACAACTCTAGATACTCCACCTACATTTAAGTTCGGTAATACATATAATAACTTCATATATCTTTATTTCCAGGATTTTTAAATTTAACGTGCATGACATAGGTAGCTAGAAAAAACCAAAATATTGATGCTCTTAGACCATACGTAGAAAATCCATATACCAATGGTGCTAGAAATATTATTTTTTCATAAAATGACAACCTGGACCAGATAGTCCATAAAAAAATTAAAAATAATAATAGTCCTATAAATCCATAGTAAAATAGTATGCCAGCCCAAGTAGAATGTATTTCATGATTTGTAGAAGAAAATCTATTATATTCTCCTTGGCCACCACCAAATAATAAATACTCAGGATATTTACCAAGAGCTGTATAACCTCTAATATCAGCTTGATCTTCTATATCCGTTTCTGCAAACCTATCTATCAAATAGCTCACTTCATCTTGGTTATTATAAATAATAATATTAATAGAGACAAATAATATAAATATAGAAATAACTTTAAAAAAAATACTTTTAATATTTAGTTTAAAATTAAAAGTATATCCTAAAAATATTAAAACTATTCCCAAAATTGCCGATCTAGACATTGATGAAATTACAATAAGAAAACCCAATAATATTACAAATAGAGATAATTTATTAGGCTTAATCAGATAGATAGATAATGAACATAAAACCCAAAATGCCAATTGATTTGGATCATTAAAGAAAAAATTATATCGAGGATTAAAGTTATATCTTCCGACTCCCAATAACCAACATAAAAATATTATTATAAAAGAAAATAATATGATATTTTGAAATAAAGGAAACCTAATTTTCTCAATACTAATAAATATACTAAATGTTAAGAAATTAAAAACCCAAAAAACTATAGAGTTTAAATAAGATTGTGATCCACTAATTATAGCCCAAATTAAATTAACAACTACCACATAAGAAACAAAAATAAATAAAGCTTTTAAACTTTTATCACCTATCGCCTTAAAATTAAATATTAAAAAATAAATTAATAGAATTAAAATTAAAAAATGACTAGGCTGAGGTAAACCAGACTCAAAAATATAGAATTTTGACGAAAAATAACTAGATAAAAATAGCAACTCACCCATTAATATATACCGTGAAATTTAGAATAATAAAAAATAGTTGATTACTTCTTTTCCTTCCATAAAAAAGTTAATGTACAAGCAATAAAACCTAGAATATAAGTACTTCCCATAGCAATGAATGCTCCTAAATAACTATATAGACTTACCAAACAATAACAAAGCACCAGTTGAGCAATAAATGCTATAGTAGAAATATATACTTGTGCTCCAAAATTTCTTTGAATAGTGAGAATAAAATTACCATAATTAAACCAGAATAAAAAAACAGATAACGCAATTGAATAGAAAAGTTCATCACTATAATTTACGAAATTCTCACCAAATATTAATACTACAATAAAATTACGCCAGAAATACACTGGTATTAATCCAAACAATATAATTAATGTAATAAAAAGAAAATTTAAAACTATTTTTTTATAAGATTTTACTTTATCAATATCATATATATCTATAGTTTCTCTTAATAATACTTGAGTCAATGAGTTTAAAAAAATATTTATAAAAAACATAATTGAAGTTATAGCAGAAAAAACACCTAATGCCTTCAATCCATAGATATTTTCTATAAAAAATCTTGGTATGAGAATTAAACCTGATACTAATACTGCAGACAAACCTAGAAATAAATTATTTTTTATTAATTGTAAAGATTTTAAAAAATTAAAATCAGAATATATATTTTTTTCATTATTAATCATAAAATGATTAAGAATGATACACATACCCCCCCCTACTATAATTCCAACTAAAGAGGCTGTAATTTCTTTTGTAAAACTATAAATAGCAATAAAACATAGGCAACTTAATATTCCGCTTAAACTATTAGAAATAAAAATACTTCTATATTTTCTATCAATTTGAAAACTCGCAGAAAAATATTCTTTCACAATCATCAAACCATAATAAATCGCATATATTAAACAACAAACTTTTATTAATAGGTTGTAATTGCTAAATAGCATATAAAAAGCTATTAATACTATGCACAGTATTGCTGATATGATTCTTGCAAAATAGTAATCTACTTCAGAAAATTTTTTTTCCACGTCTGAAATTTGTACATTCATTAACTTAAAAGTACAAAAAATAAAAAAAACCAACCCTAAGGACTGTACTAAACTTAAGGTGCCTAAATCTTCTAGTGCATCGACCCTTACTAAATACAAAGTAATCAACCACATAGATAAGGCAGAAATTATATTTCCGCCTATCATGTAAAAATATCTCATGTTTATTTTAGTACTTTAGAGTCTTAAATCACTACTTCTAGAATCTAATATATATTTTAGATCATATAATATATAATTCTCTTTAACTAATTTAATATAATCGTTGATAGCCATTGCCTTAAACTGATCATGAGCAACTGCTAAAATAATTGCATCATAACTGTTTTGGGTTAATTCTTTAATAGGCATTAATCCATATTCTAATTCTGCCTCTAGAGGATTCACCCAAGGATCATAAATATCTAAATCTAGGTCATATTCCTTAAGTGCCTTAACCATATCCACAATTTTCGTATTACGAATATCTGGACAATTCTCTTTAAAACTTAAGCCCATAATTAATATTTTTGAACCAACTACTTGGATACGCTTCTTCACCATTTCCTTAATTAGTTGCGTAGCAACATATTCACCCATACGGTCATTTAAACGGCGCGCAGCCAAAATAATTTCAGGATGTAAGCCCAGTGCTTGTGCTTTATGAGTTAAGTAATACGGATCAACACCAATACAGTGTCCACCGACCAGACCTGGACGGAATGGCAAGAAATTCCATTTGGTACCGGCAGCCTGCAATACTGCTTCGGTATCAATTCCCATTTTATTAAAGATCACGGCCAGTTCATTAATCAGGGCAATGTTGACATCACGCTGGGTATTTTCAATGACTTTTGCTGCTTCAGCCACTTTAATGCTAGTCGCTTTATGTGTACCTGCCTCAATCACTAGGTTATACACCTGATCGACAAATTCAGCGACTTCAGGGGTAGAACCTGAGGTAATTTTCAGAATATTGGTCACGCGATGCAATTTATCACCCGGGTTAATTCGCTCCGGACTATAACCGGCAAAGAAGTCCTGATTGAACTTCAGGCCTGATACCTGTTCCAGAACCGGAATACAGGTCTCTTCCGTTGCGCCTGGATATACGGTGGACTCATAAACCACAACATCGCCTTTTTTAAGCACCTGAGCAATGCTGGTCGAAGCCTTAACAAGCGGAGTTAAATCTGGCTGCTTAAATTCATCAATAGGGGTAGGCACAGTGACAATAAAAAAGTTACAGCTTTTTAAATCTTCTAAATTTGCTGAATAACTGAGCTGATTTGCCTGTTTGAGTTCTTCTGGGGAAACTTCGAGGGTATGGTCTTGGCCACTTTTAAGTTCATCAATTCGTTTTTGGTAGATATCAAAACCGACCACAGGTACTTTTTTCCCAAATTCAACTGCAAGTGGCAAGCCCACATAACCTAGACCAATCACCGCAATTTTTAAATCTGCAATAGATAGCATTTCAACGCCTTATTAATGTACTGTACTTATGAAGATTCAATCTTTCGGCGCGCATACTAGCAGAAAAACATGAAAATTCTGTTGTGATTTAACACCAAAAAACAAAAAATAAGAAAATATTCAACTAAGCTTATAGAGGAATACTTTAAAAAAAGATTTTATTGAGCGAACAGGCTTTATTATGTTCATTCACTATTCAGTTAAAATCAGATACATTTTGTTATAATAAAATCAAAGTTCTCAGGTAGAATGTCGCAGATTTAACGAATTAAATATTAAAAACGGGATTTCATGTGCGACAAATTCAACTGGCTTTTTTACTGACTTGCGGTCTTACTTTGACCGGCTGCGCAGTGACCTCTGGTCTGCAAACTTATGACCTACCAGCAGAAGGTGTTTATCAAACCGAACTCGGCACTTCAGTCAATGTGATTAAACTCACTCAAGACTCTATGCTGGCCGTTCAGCCTGCTGTACAAAACATTCAACAAGACTACGCCCATTTGTTTAGCACCCCGCATCGTAGCTACAGTCTAAGTCCGGGCGATATCCTGTCCATCTATTTATGGGCTTATCCGGAAATGACTCCATCTTCTCCAAATGCAGGAAGTGAAGACTCTGCGCGTTCAATTGGCTATCAGATTGACTCTCAAGGCTATATCCAGTTTCCAATTATTGGCCGCTACAAGGCAGCAGGAAAATCCCTGACCCAAGTCAACCGCGAGTTGCGCAGTCAGTTAGCCCGTTATTTAAAAACTCCGGATGTCATTGTACGGGTTCTGTCCTATCAGGGGCAGCGCTACTCCGTTCAGGGCAATGTCATCAAAGGCGGTCAGTTTTATTTAAGCGATCAGCCGGTAAGTGTCTATACGGCCTTGGGCATGGCCGGTGGTGTCAATGTACAACAGGGAAATAATGCTTCCATTACCTTGGTTCGTCAGGGACAGACCTATACCCTGAATACGGTAGAACTGGAAAAAGCAGGTTTTTCACTGCATAACTTGCTGATCCAGCCAAATGACACTTTATATGTGAACAATCGCGAAAATCAGAAAATCTATGTCATGGGTGAATCTGGCAAAAACCAGTCCTTGCCACTGCGCGATCAAGGGATGAGTTTAAGTGATGTATTAGGTGAAAGTTTGGGCCTAAATCCACTCTCTGCCAGCCGTAGCAAGATTTATATCGTACGCAGCCAACCAAATGCTGTGCACACTGAAGTTTATCACATGGACCTAAGCAGTATTGCCGACTTCGGTCTGGCCAACCAGTTCAAGATGCGCAGCAATGACATTGTCTATGTCGATGCTTCAGGTCTGGCACGCTGGCAACGTGTCGTGAACCAGGTGATTCCATTCTCGAATGCACTTTATAACCTGGATCGTTTGGGACAATAATGCAGATTAAACATATTTTAGTGGTTTGTATTGGCAATATTTGCCGTAGTCCTATGGCCGAATACTTTTTAAAACAGCAGTATCCGCATTTACAGATTGAATCTGCGGGTATTGCGGGCATGGTAGGACATGCAGCAGATGAAAAAGCTAGTCTGTGCATGCAAAGTTTGGGCATTGATATGAGCGCGCATGTGGCTCGAAAGCTGAATGCCGAGATGATTAAACAGGCTGATCTGGTTCTGGTGATGAGTCAAAACCAACAAAAACATCTGGAACAGACCTGGCCTTTTGCCAAAGGTAAAACCTTCCGTTTGGGGCACTGGCAAGCCAGGAATATCGCCGACCCTTATCAGCATGACCAAGCTGTATTTGATGATACCTGCCAGTTAATACAGAGCTGTATTGCTGACTGGAAAAAATATATTTAAATTTGAAATCAAGATTATGAGCCAAAATAGCAATACTGAAGATACGATAGACTTAAAAGAATTATTTTTTTCACTCATTGCCCAGTGGAAGCTGATTGCGCTGTGTGTCATCTTAAGCGTGATCTGCGCATTGCTATATTTAAGAGTCACTCCGGACACCTATTCAGTCGATGCACTGGTACAGGTCGAAGAGAATAAAGGGGCTTCTGCTGCCTTATTAGGTGATCTATCCAATATGATAGAGCAAAAGCAGCCGGCTCAGGCAGAAATAGAACTGCTGAAATCGCGTCTGGTGCTGGGTTCGGCCATTAAAGCCTTAAACCTAGATCTACGCATCGCTGGCACTGAAAACAGCTTTACCGACCGCTTGTTATCACCGCATGACTATCAGACCGAATACAGCAAAACATCTGTTTTGTTTAAGGACAATGGTAAATCCTTTGATATCCGTCAGTTTGAAGTGCCGGCTTATTTCCATGACAAAAATTTACGTCTAGACTTTCAGCAAGGTAAATACACTTTAACTGATCCGGCCACAGAACAGGTGGTATTCTCTGCGCCATTAAACCAGCGCAGTCAATTACAGTCCGAACGTGGTGAATGGAAAGTTGCCATTTATAGCCAGGACCAGTTCAAGGCACCTTATCTTGTACGCAAGCAATCTCTGCCCGCTGCCGTAAAATCAATTCTCGCCAATTACTCGGTTGCAGAAAAAGGCAAAATGACCGGTGTATTAGGCCTGAATTATCAGGGCACGGATAAACAGCATATTACTGAGGTTCTCAATGCCATTCTGGCTGCCTATAGCCAGCAAAATATTGAACGTCGTTCTGCAGAAACGGCTCAAACACTTAAGTTTCTGGATGAACAGTTACCTGAATTGCGCCAGCAACTGGATGTAGCTGAGCGAGAATTCAATACTTTCCGTCAGCAATTCAACACGGTCGATGTCACCAAAGAGTCAGAACTGTATCTGACCCAAAGTATTAGCCTGGAAACCCAAAAAGCTCAGCTGGAACAGCAAGTCGCTGAGGCTTCTGCCAAATACACCAATGAACATCCGGTGATGCAGCAGATGAATGCACAACTGGCTGCCATTAACAAAAGAATTAACGAGCTGGAAGGTACTTTAAAGCAATTGCCCGACCTGCAACGCCGATACTTGCAACTCTTCCGTGAAGTTGAAGTGAAACAGCAACTCTATACTGCCCTGCTAAACTCTTATCAGCAGCTACGAATTGCCAAAGCTGGTGAAATTGGTAATGTACGTGTAGTCGATACTGCTGTTGAACCATTAGAACCAATCAAACCGAAAAAACTGCAAATCCTGATTTTATCCATCTTCTTGGGCGGGTTCTTGGGAACCTTGCTGGCACTGCTACGCAACATGCTACGTTCAGGCATTAAGGATTCCAGTCAAATTGAAAATGAACTAGATTTGCCGGTATATGCGACGGTACCTCGCTCACCTGCACAAAATGGCTATATCAAGCTGGCCAAGAAGAAAAAATATATTCCTATTCTGGCAGTTAAAAACAGTGATGATATTGCGATTGAGAGTTTGCGTAGTATGCGTACTGCCATTCACTTTGCCTTAAGCAATGCACGGAACAATATTGTGATGATTTCTGGGCCTGCACCAGAAGTGGGTAAATCTTTTATCTCGACCAACCTGGCTGCAATTTTGGCACAAAGCCAGAAACGTGTGCTTTTAATTGATGCAGACTTACGTCGCGGTTATATCCATAAATACTTTAATCAAAATCATCAGCCTGGTTTAGCCGAGTATTTAAATAAACAGGCTACTTTAAATGAAGTGATCAAAGCCACAGATATTCCAGGATTAGATCTATTGACTCGGGGTAAAAGCCCGGTGAATCCCTCGGAGTTACTCAGTACCCCATTATTTGGGGAAATGCTGACTCAGTTATCCAGTCAATATGATCATATCCTGATTGATACTTCACCTATTCTTGCAGTGACTGACGGAATAATCATCTCGCAATATGCAGGTGTAAATTTATTGATTGCACGTTATGCACAAACTCAGATGAAAGAGCTGGAATTAACAGTCAATCGCTTTGAACAGGCTGGAGTTAAGGTGAATGGTGTGATCTTGAACGATATCCAGCGCTCCAGTGCAGGTTATGGCTATGGTTATAATTATGCTTATTCCTATAAGGCTTCAAAAAATGAAGACTAGGTCTTTGACCTAGATATCCTGCTTCAAACAGATTCAGAATCATTCAATTTAAATCTGTTTGAAGCTTTTTATATTTATCTGAATAACAAATATTATTATAATCAAGCCTGTATTCAGTAATCAGAACGCTACTGAACAAGATAGTTTAAGCAAATTAAGCTGAATAGATTATCTAACTCTGCACTGTAAATCTAAATTACTGACTCAATATGCAGACATTCTAAAAATAAAATATCAGTCATGACCTTTTTTAAAGATTTTTATTGTTTGTCCAGCAGCCACAAATTAAAAGTTTCCAAGCTGGATAAAACAAGCTCTTTTTAAAAAAATACAGGATTAAAAACAAATAGTGAAATTCATTCTCTCTAGTACGTAATCATTTCTGACTAGAAAATAGCTTCCTAAACCCGCAATAACTGAAGCAATTTCTTAATCATATTATTTTACCTCTTTGGTATATAAAGGAGTTTCAGGTATATTTTTCCCTGAAAATCTTGCAGCACCAACTTCCTGATCAGGAGCATTAATTCCCTCCTGACTCAACATCACTTTAGCTGTTTTAAACATGATTTTAAAATCAAGCCACACGTTACACTGTTCAACATATTTTACGTCAAATGCAAATTTTTCTTCCCAAGACAAATTATTACGTCCACTTACCTGAGCAAGTCCTGTCATACCTGGCTTTACTTCATGACGTCTCATTTGTTCATCAGTATAATATTCAAGAAACTCTTTCATTTGAGGCCGGGGTCCGACAATACTCATATCTCCTTTTAGCACATTAATGAGCTGCGGCATTTCATCTAAACTGCTAGAACGTAACCTTTGTCCAAATGGAGTAATACGGAATTTATCTGGTAAAGGATTACCCTCTTTATCTACAGCATTCCGCATAGACCGAAATTTAATCATTTTAAATAATTGACCATTTTTACCCGGTCTTTCCTGATAAAAGAAAACAGGTGACCCTAAATTTTTCCGCACCTTATAAGCTATTATAATAAAAACAGGAAATAATATGAGCAAAGCTAGGCAGGCAATCACTATATCAATCAATCTTTTCAAGATATCCTGCTTGTATTTAAGTATATCAGCAACAGAATAAGCATATACCTGAGGCATTAAAGAATTTTTTAAAATTAAATTATTTTTATGCATAAAATTCCTGAATGGCTTTTTATCCACTTTATTAAGTTGATCTTTCTTTAAAGAAAACTGTATTATTTTATTTTTATAATGCCCCTCATTCATCGAATGTTCTTTTAAAAAAATATTATTTTTTTCATTAAATAAAGGCTTATATATTAAAATAGTACTTTCTTCATTTCTTTTAATATTCTTTTTTTCTTTTTCTATTATCATTAATAAACACCTCGATATGTCTATTTTTCAGAATCATAGCAAGGATATTTAATTTTAAAAATAAATTATGTTTTAACCAGCTAACAAGCAATCAAATGAAATCAAAATAACCTGATATTAATATTTTTTTTATTATTACTTTAAATCTAAGTAGTATTAGTGAAATTTTATTTGATAATGAAATTAAATTTTTATAGAATTTCCAATTAAATTAGCCACTTATAAAATTATATCCAACCAGTGCAATCTTCCAGATATTTACAACAAAGAAAGAAAATTATTGTTAATTAACAAAAATATCAATTACAAAATACAACACAGCTCACACTAAAAAAAATGTGACAAAATGTGATCTAATTTGCCATTTTGTGACCAAATACACAGATTTACTTATAAGCGGATCAAATTCTTAACTTCTGGAAGCTCATTCAAAAAACATAAAATAGACACAAGTTTTTGAAATTATTATAAATAAATGAATTATATGTTTTTAAAGCTGAAGCCATTGTGATAAACAGGTCATTTTCAGCATAGACGGATATATTTAACTTAATTTTTTATACATTATCTGTATCGCTTTATTGTCCTTAAAATACTGGATATTCTTGTACCATTCAGGCAAGGACAGATGGCCTGTGGCAAGGTTGTATACAATGAAAGTAAATATTACATTAAGATAGTAGTCCATGATTACACAGATTAAATTTGCAATCTAATCTCTGCCCTATTTGTCATTCATTCTTGGGTAGTCGAAGCAAGTGGGAGTACAAGTAAATAGGACATAGGCTGGCTTAGCCAAGCGCCGAGTTTTATAAATCTATACTATAATAATCATGCACAATCGCACGAGCACCAAATCGTTCTTTTTGATAGATTAAACCCTTATTCAAAAATTTTCCTTCATTCTCGTTAGAAGTACCAAAATCAAATATTTTAGCAAATTTTTTACTATTATTTATCAAGAAATCAATCAGATAGTCTAGAACCTTTTCTTCCCGACCCTTATCATTACTGGCCAAATACTGGGTATGTACCACTCTATCAGTTTCAAAAGTGATTGCTGCTGCCACAATATGGCCATCAATACAGCACTTATAAGCTTTTATATTATTAGGGAATCTACTTTTTAATAAGTCTATTTCAATTTCATTATGTACAGGTTGCTGATTATGATGCTGAAGTAACACCTCACGCAGAACCCCCCAAACTATACTGGGCTGATCTACTTCTTCACAACTAACCCCGTTTTTTTTAAGCTTCTCAATTGATCTTCTTTTGCTTGCGGAATATGAATATTCTTCCTCTAAATAAATAGAAGTACTAATATCTCTACGATAAAGATGTGCATGATTTATAAATAAAGCATATAAGTCTTCTTGTGCCGGATAATTATGATAAATTACCGGGATACATTTATATATAATTTTTTTAATATTTCTGTCTTTTAAAAAAATCTTTAATTGATTGAATAACTCAATCATATCAACAGCATGTATTCCTCTATTAATTAAAAACCCACCAAAGGTTAGACCTTGATGACTATAAAAAATATTATCTTTAATATTGCCAGGCAACAATGCCATGATTTTACCTTTATCATTTTTAAATATTAAAGAGAAATCTTCAAAGCGATCAGAATGATATTCCATAAAATCCCGATTAAATATAAAATGATAATTTTTACATGTTAATAAAAATTCATTCCATCCGTTCTTATCAGAATCTTCATATTTTTTTATTTGAAAGCTTATATCTTCGATCACCATAATCTCCTATATCATATTATAAATCTTTATTATTTTTAAAATTATGTATAGCTAAAATTTAATTTTTATAATTAAAAAAATATTTTTTAAGAGCTAAATCATTTCTAATATTTGTAACAACCGATGATTAATATGATCAGCATTAAAATTCTTTTTGGCATACAAAAATCCTTGATATCCCATTTTATTTACCTGTTCCGGATGCTCTATAAAATAAATCATTTTGTTTACTAATGCCCTTATATCCCATTTTGGAATTAGAAAACCCGTAACTTCATTTACTACAGTCTGATTGCAGCCTGGTACATCAGTAGTAATTACAGGCCTTCCTATTGCCATTGCTTCTTGAGTACTGCGAGGTACGCCTTCTCGATAATAGGAAGGTAATACAAAAACTGCACTCTGACGTATTTGTTGATCTACATCCTGTACAAAGCCAGCGTATTCTATAATTCCTGTTTCTATCAATTGATCTAATTGTGCCTGTTTCAGACCCGTGGGGTTTTCAGGATCTAGCCCCCCTATAATTTTAAATGTTATATCGGGATATTTTTGCTTCACTATTTTAGCAGCTTCTAAATATTCAAATATACCCTTCTCAGCAATGAGCCTGGCAATAAAGATAAAAGATAATTTTTTTTGATCATCCCATTTCGTATAAGCATAATCATGCAAATTAAGACCAATTGGTCCCAGGACTTGAATTGCATTTCTTTTATGGGGAAGGTTATAACGATGGACTAGATCTTTGGGGTCTTCGCGATTAAGAAAAATAATTTTGTCTAGATATGGAAATGCCAGCCGATATAGAGAAATTTGTACAAAGCGTATGAATTGGGCTTTCAGACTGAGCCCATGTTTATGAATGGTAAAAGGCGAACCCAATCCTTCAATCATGCCATAGATATAAGGAACCTTGGTTCTGTAAGCAGCCAAAGTTGCATAAATAACCGGTTTAGTTGAATATGAAAATACAATATCAGGTTGAATTTCTTTTATTTTTTTAATCAGCTGATAGGTTGAACCCAGATCAGCCAATGGGTTTAATCCACCACGACTAAGTTTATAGGTAACCAGCGTAACTCCTAAACTTTGTATTTTTTCCAACCATTCACTGGTGTATTCAGACACAAAAGCATAAACATGATAATTCTGTGCTAAACAGGACAAAATGAAATCTTTGCGGAAGCCATAAAGATTAGAAGCTGTTGTTCCAATGATAATAATTTTTTTAGAGACCATTATTTTATACGCTCTATGAGTTCTAATTGTGATATATAAAAGTTTTTATCCTCATCAGAAACAGCGGTTATCCTACGACTATGTAAAATCTTCATTAACTTCAAAAAATCTAATGTTTTTACAATAATTTTTTTTATCTCAAATTTTAAAAGAATCCTATTTTTCTCGCGATCAGCGATTATATTATTATAATATTTTTTGATTACTTCAATCTGGGTATTATAACCACGGATCATTTTCTCTTTTTTTACATTTTCTACTTCTCGATAAAAATACAAGGGTTCTTGCATCACCACATAATTAAAATCATTTTTTATAGCTGCTGAGAGCCATAATTCATAATCTTCAGCTAGGCAGTTATTTTCCTGATAAGGATTTCTTTGACACCAAGCCTTACGTGCAAGAAGTGAAGGATGTAATAAATTTGTCAAGCCTTGCAAAATTTCTTTTGGCTGCATCTGGTGGGTAGAAAAAATTCTTTTTCCTAGAATTTCATTTTTATTTCCAATGGAATATAAGCTGGTAACAACCAAATCAATCTCTGGATTTTCATTTAGGACTTTAATCTGTTTTTCAAGCCGGTCTACAGCCATTAAATCATCAGCATCCATACGCGCAATAATGTCATATTTTGCTTCACTAATAATCTGATTTAAGCGATAGGGTAATCTTCTATTATAACCATCAGAAATGATACGGATTCGAGGATCGAGAAATGATCGGGCTATTTCTAAAGATCGGTCTGTCGAACCATCATCTACCAGTATGAGTTCCCAGTCTTGAAAAGTTTGGGCAAGGACAGATTTAATCGCATCTTCCAAGAATTTTTCAGCATTAAAAAATGGAATTCCGATAGAAATATACATATTTATTCATCCTTATTATTATTTGAAAATAATAAAAAAGCCGCCAATAAAAACCAAAAAATAATTGTTCTTGCGCTATAAGTGGTGAACCCATATAACATTGGCCCTAATAATATCATCTTGTTGGAAAGCGATAGTTTCTTGAATATTTGATATAAAAATATTAAAAATAAGGATATTCCTATAATCCCATAATAAAATAAGATACCTAACCAAGTTGAGTGAATTTCATTTCCTGTAGGGTTATATAACCAGTGGGCGCCTTGCCCAGCACCAAAAATCAAATATTGAGGATAATCTAAAAAACTAAAAAGACCACGTCCTTCTACCTGACTGTCTCGTTGATCTAACCCTTCCATAAAGCGTAGTGCAATACTATCAAAGACCCCCAAGTTATATAAAAAGTAGCTTAAGCTTCCAAAAAGTACTAATGTTCCAATGAATACAAATATTCTTTTATTCAGGTCCCCTTTTTGACTAAATATAAGTCCCAGAGTTAACATTAAAAAACCAATTGAAGCAGATCGTGACATGGTCAATAAAATCAAGAATAAGGCTAAAAAATAGACAGTTATTTTTTTAAAGCCGTTTCCTGAAATATATAGGTAAATTGCACAGCTACTCAGCACCCAAAATGCCATCTGGTTAGGATCATTAAAAAGACCATTGTATCGAGGTTCAAAATCATAACGACCTAAGTTGCTTGCCCAGATAATAATTTCAACAATATAGGAAAAAGGGATCAGGAATAATAATTTTTCATAGAAAAAATTAATCTGAACTTGATTTAAATTCATCATTAATAGAAAAAACAATAAATTAAATATCCAGTAAACAGTCGACATCATATAACTTGAATCGAGAACAATTAAATACCAAGCAAAATTCACACAAATTGCATAAGCAACAAATAATAAAATTATATTTGAATATTCAATATTTATTTTAGAGCTTTTGCTAAATAGTAATAAAATAGCACCCATAATAAAAATATGGCTGAATTGGGGAACTCCACTTGACCAAAAATAAAACTGAGATAAAAAAAATGAAAATAGTATAAGATATATAATTGATTTATCTCTTATATTAGTATCACTTAAAAAAATAATGTTATTTTTTGAATTAGTTTCATTTAAAATAATCATTATCTATTCCTTTTTTATTGTCCTTTACTTAGCAGAAAAGCAAAAGAACCGATTAATATTTATATTATTAATTTAATTATTTTCTTATTTAAGATATTTTAAAATTATGTTTTCTAACAAAATTAATAATATTTATCAAACTTATTTATATTAAAAATCTTTTTTAATCAATAACCAGTAAAAAAACCTGAAAAAATCATATGTTAAAATTTCAGATGGATATTCTCTCAAAATACTGAGCATTTTTTCTAATGATTGCTTTTTGGAAAACAACCCCAATTCAAATGCATTTATCCATAAAGCTCTTTTTTTTGCTTTATTAAATAGAATATGATTTTGGTAGTCATTTAAAATCATCATTCTCGAATCATGCATAAGTGACGTCTGTTTATGCATATTATTATCATGTAGCCTGTATTTAGCAAAAATAACAGGAAGATAACATAACTCCCCTTCCTGTGCTAAAAGCAGCCACATATACCAATCTTCGATTTTTACCTTAGCATCATAACCGCCAATTTTTTTCAAAGCTTTAGATCGGATCAGTTGGGTCGTAGCTGGCAAATCATGTTCTAATAATAAAATTTTTTCAAAATTATAACTTTGTCTTTTTTTTACCCTGTTTTTAACAAGCTTAGAATCATTATCAATAACTGCCACTCCTCCAAATACTGCGATACAATTTTTGTTCTGGTTTAAAAATTCGGATTGTATTTTTATTTTATCTTTTAAGATTATATCATCTGAAGCCAGAGAAGAAAAATATTCTCCCTGTGTCCATTCTAATGCTTCATTCAAGGTTGCACTCAAGCCCTGATTGGGTCGATATCTAAACTCAAATCGGGTAAATCGTTTTTCACAGAGCGGAATCAGTTCTTGGATTTTTTCTACGGAAGAATCTGTAGATCCATCATCAATGACAATTAACTCAATATTCTGATACGACTGGTCAATGACACTCCGGATACTGTCACACACAAATCTCTCATGATTATAACTTGGTATAATGATAGAAATTAAAGGGTATTCAATTTTCATATTATATCTCTTTTTATTTTAATGGCTTAAATATAAATAAACTGATAACTATCCAATACATCCCGTAATTTACCAGGTAAGCAATCGAAACACCTTCAAATCCAAAAACCTGGGTACATACATAAGTCAAAACCAGAAGGGACACAGTAAATATAATTTCTGTAGAAATATACAGTTTGGTCATGGCTTTGCTTAACATTAAATAAGCAAGTATCCAGCTCCCTATTTTTAATGCATCGCCCATCATTTGCCAAAAGAACAGGCTTTGCATGGGTGCGAAAGATGGACTGAACAATACGTTGATAATCCAATCGCGTAGCACAAAAACGATGATTCCACCTGCCACAGCCAGTGGAAACAGGAACTTGTAGCCTAAATAGATTTCTTTCTTAATTTCATCAAGCATCTTGAGTTCTGATAAACGCGGTAAGTAATAGACTCCTAATATTGTTGTAACCAGCATCAAGTATACGGTACTTAGACGGATCATCGCTTCCCAGTATCCTGCATATGCCAGACCAAACTCCCGGCTTAAATAGGCGCGAATCAGCATTTGTGATAAAGGCACACAGATGGCACTCACCAATGCCATCCAGACAAAAGAACTAAATTTTTTAGTAATTTCGAGGTCTATTTTTCCAAACAGAGATGAAAATTTAAACCACTTCGCTCGATAACACAGAAATAAAGTCACTATAAATGCAATAGACTGATAAATAGATAATGCAATCAAGGCACCATATAGATGTAATTTTATAGCCAAAATACTGGTAATAATAAGCGCGAATAAACTGCCTGCAATATTGGCAATGACCAGTTTTAATATTTCTTTTTTGCCATTTAGTATTGCTAAAAACAATGTATTAAAATTAAAAAACACTAAAAACACTGCGAACCATACGAAAACATTTTGATATTCAAGAGTATGAAATATATATAGTGACAGCTGACTTTGGAAAATTAAAATTAATATTGCAAAAATCAGGCTGAATAGGAAAACAAGACTGCCTGCCGTTTTCCAGATTGCACGTTGTCTGTTTTGGTCTTCATGATACTCGGCCGTATATTTAATGACGGCAGTATTAATTGCGCTACCCGCAAAAGTGGTCACCATTTGAATAAAATTTTGAAATTGTCCTAAAGCGGCATATCCAGTCGGTCCCAGATATACAGCCAGAATTTTATTCAGTACAAACAGGGTTAGGGTCTTAATCAACACCGCCACACCATTGAGTACGCTGGTCGTAAGTAAATTCATCTATATTTGAAAACCATTACATAACTGAACAATCTGCTTTGCTTCATCTACAGATAAAGTAGGCCCGATCGGCAAGCTCAAGACCTCGGCATGAATTTGTTCTGAAATTGGTAAACTTAAGTCATTCCACTCTTTATAAGCTTGTTGTTTATGCGGTGGAATCGGATAATGAATCAGTGTCTGTACCCCATGGTCTGCCAGATATTTTTGTAATTCTTCCCGATGTCTGGTTCGAATGACAAACAAATGCCAAACATGCTGGGTATAAGTTTCCGTGTCTATAATTATGAGTGGAAGCTCAATGGCCGGATTTTGAATTCCTTTTAAATAGAGATCTGCAATCTGGCGGCGATGCTGGTTCTCCCGGTCCAAAAATTTCAGTTTTATATTTAGAATTGCAGCCTGGATTTCATCAAGGCGACTATTTACTCCAGGTACCAGATTTTTATATTTTTCATGTGAACCATAATTACGTATAGCCTTTAGCATATCGGCTAACTCGGCATCGTTGGTGGTAATCGCGCCTCCGTCTCCTAATGCACCCAAGTTTTTACCCGGATAAAAACTAAAGCCTGAGGCATCTCCCCAATTTCCTGCTTTTTTACCCCCTATTTCAGCACCGTGAGCTTGGGCTGAATCCTCTAAAACCAGTAAATGGTATTTCTTGGCAATACTCATAATTTCTGGCATTGCAGCAAGCTGTCCATATAAATGAACTGGTAAAATTGCCTTGGTTCGGTCTGTAATGGCTGCTTCAATTTTTTTAGTATCAATATTAAAAGTATGAATATCCGGTTCGACCAGCACCGGTTTTAAATTATTTTGTGAAATCGCGAGAATACTTGCGATATAGGTATTTGAAGGCACAATGACTTCATCTGCCTCATGAAGTTTTCCCAATTCCTTCCATGCACGTAGGGTCAGAATAAGTGCATCCAGTCCATTTGCCACTCCGACGGCATACTGTGTACCACAATAGTTTGCAAAATTTCGTTCAAATTCTTCTAATTCTTTGCCACATATATACCAGCCTGAATCAATGACCTGCGTACAAGCAGTGATAAGTTTTTCACGGTATTGCGCGTTTATTGCTTTTAGATCAAGAAAAGGAATCATTCTTATCAATCTCACATCATTTTTTATTTATTTTTTAATTTCAATTCTATTAAAATTAAAGTTTATTTATTTAGTTCATAACTCTTAGATTTAAAACCTGGTTCTAATAAAAATTGTTTCATTTTCCTATTGAGAGGTTTTTCGATATATTTATACATTAAAAAACTAGCGATCAAGGTGATTATAAAAATAATTCCTGAAAACAGCATTAAATCTATATCGAATGACAGTAGCTTTTTTATATAATTTAAAACTTGAATTTCTAAAACATGAAGCAGATAAAAAGAAAAACTAATTTCACCCGCTAGTACCATATATTTACTTGATAAAAATCTAGTAATAATGCTCTTTTCCTTTGCAACATGAGATAATGCAAAAACAAGGATAATAGCTGCCATCGGTAGCCAGTAGTAAATAGAATACCTGTAACTTATATTGATATCATCATGAAATACAAAGAATAGAACAAAAAGCAAAATTGCTGCAATTTCAATAACGAAAACAGATCGGTTTATTTTAGAGTAACTTAATTTTATTTTTTCAAAAATATCAAACAGGACCATGCCCAGTAAAAAATCAGAAAAACGCACAAATGGTGAGATATATAGCCAATAGTGATTCTGATTTTTATCCAGCTGAAAATTTAATAGTAAAATACCTATAAAATACAAAATAAAAATATAGCCTCTTAATTTTTCAGACATTAAAAGTGCAAAGGGAAAAAGTAAGTAAAAGAACATTTCATCAGAAATACTCCAGGAAGGAGAATTTAATGAAAAATGAATATTTTCTTCCAGAAAAAAGCTTTGCATCAGAAAAATATGCTGAAACAGGTATTCCCACCCTTGTCCATACTGGATAAAGGTTAATAGAAGCACAATCACCGTAGTTGCAATATGTACCGGATATACCCGTGCTAAGCGAGAAATATAAAACTCTTTTTTTGAAATACTTCCAGTGAGAAATTTTTCTCTATAGTTATAGGCTAAAATAAATCCGCTTAATATAAAGAAGAAACTGACACCTAAAAATCCTTCATTAAAAATATTATTAAAAACATCTGCATAATATGTGTCATTTTTAAGAAAAGCCAAATGACTCAGAAAAACAAATAGTGCAAAAAACATACGCAACGATGTAAGCGGCTTAATCATCTCATACATCTCCTTAATATTTATTATTATTTAAAACCCTGTTTTTTATTATGCTATTATTTTAATTCACTATTGCGTACAGGTCTTATGCAGTTCTTTTAAAAACTGGTCATAATTGCGGATATAATCGCTTTCATCATAATAATCGCTTGCCAATACCAGCAATATGCAATCTTTGGAAAAATCATGCATCTCATGCCAAACCATTGGCGGGATAAATAATCCTTTATTAGACTGACCTATTAAGACCTCTAGCTTTTCTTTGCCATTATCCATCAGCATTTTGCAACTGCCTTGAATGCAAAAAGCAATTTGTTGAAGGTCTTTATGTGCATGAAATCCACGAGGAACATCAGGCTGAGCACCGAAAATATAATAGAGCCTCTGTATACTAAAAGGAACATTCCGATTAGCTTCGGCGACCACCAAGCTGCCACGATGATCTCCCAGATTAGGTAATTCTATCCATTCGATAAGATTCATCGTTATTACCCCACTAAAGAAATCAGATATTGTCCATAGCCATTTTTATTCATTGTTTGACCAATCGCTAAAACTTCCTCTCTGCTCAGCCAGCCATTATTCAATGCAATTTCTTCCAGGCAGGCCACTTTATAACCCTGACGTTTTTCAATAGTTTCTACAAATTGAGCTGCCTCAAGCAGACTGCCCTGTGTTCCTGTATCCAACCAGGCAAACCCACGCCCCAACAATTCAACATTTAAATCACCTCGTTCCAGATATGCCTGATTAATCGAGGTAATTTCCAGCTCACCCCGTTCGGAGGGTTGTACCTGTTTGGCAATTTGAATCACATCATTGTCATAAAAATACAGGCCAGTTACGGCGAAGTTAGATTTAGGATGTTTCGGTTTTTCTTCAATTGAAATCACACGGTGCTGTTCATCAAATTCCACCACGCCAAAGCGCTCAGGATCTTTCACCTGATAACCAAATACCGTTGCTCCTTTTTGCCGTGCTGCAGCTTGACGTAGCATAGGGGTAAAACCTTGCCCGTAGAAAATATTATCGCCCAGCACCAGACATACATTGCTTTGGCCAATAAATTTTTCGCCCAGGATAAAGGCTTGTGCCAAACCATCAGGGCGAGGCTGAATTGCATAACTCAGCTCCATGCCAAACTGTGAACCATCTCCTAATAAACGCTTAAACCCCTCAATATCCTCTGGCGTACTAATAACCAGAACGTCACTGATACCGGCTAACATCAGGACAGATAATGGATAATAAACCATCGGTTTGTCATAAATCGGAAGTAGCTGTTTCGAGATGCCTTTGGTAATAGGATGCAAACGTGTGCCCGAACCACCGGCTAAAATAATCCCCTTGGTTGTGCTAGCCATTAGACTGCCTCCCCTAAACGTTCACGCTGATAAGAACCATCCTGAACGCGATGACACCATGTCAGATTATCCAGATACCACTTCACAGTTTTACGGATACCGGTCTCGAATGATTCCTGTGGCTTCCACCCCAGTTCCCGTTCAATTTTTGATGCATCAATGGCATAGCGCAGATCATGTCCAGGCCGATCATTAACAAAAGTGATGAGGCTTTCATAACGTTCCCCATTCAGTTGAGGTTTTAATTCATCTAAAATCTGACAGATGGTTTTTACCACGTCTATATTTTGTTTTTCATTCCATCCACCAATATTATAGGTCTCACCTACAATGCCTTGAGTCGCAACCTGATATAAAGCGCGGGCATGGTCTTCTACGAAAAGCCAGTCTCGAACCTGCTGACCATTACCATACACTGGTAAGGACTTCCCTTCCAAAGCATTGAGGATCATCAAAGGAATCAGTTTTTCAGGAAAATGATAAGGTCCATAGTTATTGGAACAGTTTGTGATCACGACTGGCAAACCATAAGTTCTATGCCAGGCACGCACCAGATGATCCGAGCTGGCCTTACTGGCCGAATAAGGTGAACTTGGCAAATAAGGTGTGGTTTCTGCAAACAGATCGGTTGTGCCTTCCAAATCTCCATAGACCTCATCTGTTGAAATATGGTGGAATTTGAATCTGGATTTTTTAATTTCAGGCAGCTTTTGCCAATACTTTCGTGCAGCTTCTAATAAGGTATAGGTACCGACAATATTTGTTTTAATAAATTCGGCTGGGCCATCGATGGATCGGTCCACATGAGACTCTGCCGCTAGATGCATGACCACATCGGGTTCAAAGCTTGCAAATAGTCGTGTTAAAGCTGCATGATCACAAATATCAGTTTGAGAGAAATGGTAACGTGGGTGATCCGATATAGAAATTAAAGATTCTAGATTACCCGCATAAGTTAACTTATCAACATTTAAGACTTGATGTTCAGTCTCCTTGACCAGATGCCGGATGACAGCAGATCCAATAAAACCGGCTCCACCAGTCACTAATATTTTCATCACCATTTTAAATACCCTTTAATATTTTTATTCTACTTTTCACTAATTATTTTTAATATATTGATGCCTTTTAAGCGTCTCTTTTTTTATTGATTTGTTCATAAGATATATTAATTCTATTACACAAACCACTTACAAAAAAAGCCGATACTTAAATGTAGTTACATTTTATGAATCTATTTTCGTTTTTAAAAATATTTTTACCCTATATTGATCTTAATCCTGCACCCACTTTCCAGCCAATATTGTTCTAATATTCATCATTTTTTTTATTCCAATACTTTAATTAACAATGTTTTATTTTAATTCCATAAGGCATAATTATTCTATAAATTATTAAACTAATGCTTAAATTAAATAAAAATCAACAATCTAAGAAACCTTTAGATCAGATAAAAATTATATAAAAATACTTTCCTCGATTAATTTCTATCGTTATTGCTTCTTTCATTGGATTCAACTCATCTATTAAAAAATAACAATTAGAAACAATTAATCTTCTTTATAATCTTAAAAAATTTTCTATATCTCTACCGCTTGTTCAATCAAGCTTTCACGTCCATTTTCGTCCATCTTTTTGCAAAATCTTAGCCTGGCGTTATTTAATTGGGTCAAAAATAGCTATAGACAAGGTATGTGATATATTATATTTTTTAGACGTTAATCACATAAATCGAATTAAAAAAATTAATAATTATTAATAAATACCAATTCTGAACATATAAAAATAAAGGGGTTTCAAGTGAACCATAGACACCTTTTAGGTATTTTTACCTTAAGCCTATCTTTAGTTGGATGTGCAGCAATATCCGGCTTTCAAACCTATAATTTACCGAAAGAAGGCATCTATCAAACTGAGCTAGGAACACCTGTCAATCTGGTGCAATTAAATCAGCAAACCCTGCCTGTCGTACAGTCGGCCCAAACAAATAATCTCAGTCATTATGCTGCTTTATTTCAGACCGAGGTGCAGGATTACCGCTTGAATCCGGGTGATATCTTATCTTTTCAATTATGGGCTTATCCTGAAATCAGTGCCGCCCCTACGGCCAGCGATAATAACAACGGCTATCAAATTGACCGGAATGGTTATATTCACTTTCCATTCATTGGACGCTATAAAGCAGCAGGAAAAACTCTTCCGCAAGTGAATCAGGAAGTACGACGCCTATTAACACCTTATTTAAACCGCCCGGATGTAGTGGTACGCGTGATTTCATATCAAGGACAACGCTATTCTGTGGTTGGCAATGTGAAATCGGCAGGACAGTTTTACCTGTCTGACCAACCGATTAGTGTTTATACAGCATTAGGTCTGGCTGGCGGTATCAATGAGCAGGGTGACTCGACTTCAATTCAACTGGTACGTCAGGGGGTGACCTATGACCTGAATACTATTGCACTGGAAAAGGCTGGATATTCTTTACATAAACTCTTGATTCAACCAAATGACACTCTTTATATCAGCCCTCGTGAAAACCAGAAAATCTATGTGATGGGGGAAGCAGGTGCCAATAAACCGTTGCCAATACGTGATCAGGGAATGACGCTTGCGGATGTGCTGGGTGAAAGTGAAGGCATCAACCCCTATTCAGCGAGTGCTAGCCGGATTTATGTCTTACGTGGCAATTCCGATAACAAGATGACCGACATATATCACTTAAGTTTAAACAACCTTGGAGATTTTGGCCTGGCCAAACAGTTCAAGATGCGTAGTAACGATATTGTCTATGTAGATGCCACAGGTCTGACTCGTTGGGAACGCGTTGTGAGCCAGATTCTTCCATTTTCATATGTCGCTGACTCGGCTATACGATAGGTAATTTAGCTATATATAGTACCAGGTGCTTAATACTGAATAGGAAACAGACATAATAAGAACTGTCTTCTTCTGATCATTATTAAAATATCTGGCCTTATGCGGGTTAGATATTTCAGGAAAGGACCATATAACCAGAATTTTAGAGTCCTTTTTCGCAAAGGCAGCAAGTCTTTGATTATTTTATATAATTTTATTAAAAAATAACTCACTGACTGGAAAAATCACTTTTAAACTTTTAGATAGTAAAATTATGAACAAAAATAACAATACCGAAAATATGATTGACCTAAAAGGGGTGTTCTTTTCCCTGCTCGCGCAATGGAAACTCATCCTGTTATGTGGCTTGCTCAGCCTGATTGTCGTGCTGCTGTATATACGTACCGCAGCCCCTAGCTATAAGGTAGATGCAATTGTCCAGGTCGAGGAAAGTAGAGGGGCATCAGCTGCTTTATTAGGCAGCCTGTCAAGTATTATTAGTCAGATGTCTTCGTCGAATGCTGAGATTGAGGTGTTAAAATCACGCACTATTCTTGAGTCCGTGATTGATCGTTTAAATCTGGATCTGCATATCGCCAGTACTGAAGAATCTTTTATCAACCGTCTTATTCAGGGAAGAAACTCGCAAACCGAATATCAGCCTGAAACAGTACGCTTTAAAGAAGGTCTTAAAAGCTTTGATATCCGTCAGTTTGAAGTTCCTGCAGCGTATCTGGATAAAAGTCTCCTGCTAAAATTTCAACCACAGAGCTTTAGCCTGATCAATCCAGCTACAGAAGAAATTGTCTTTCAAGGGCCACTTAACCAGGCCGTTCAAGGCAAAGCTGCACAGGGAGACTGGAAAGTTGCCATCTTCACTCAGGATAAGCTAGATAACAGCTATCGAGTTCAAAAACTCTCGCTGCCTACAGCGATTGATTCCATTCTCGCCAATTACTCCGTTACAGAAAAAGGCGAACTGAGTGGTGTTCTGCAGCTTCGTTATCAGGGGCAAGATAAACAGCACATCACCAAAGTACTGAACACGATTTTAGCCCTTTATAGCCAGCATAATATTACACGCCGTTCCACAGAAACAGCCCAGACACTGGCATTTCTGGATGAACAATTACCGGATTTAAGAAAACAGCTGGATAATGCAGAATTTGCCTTTAATAAATTCCGCCAACAGCATAATACTGTTGATATTGCTAAAGAATCTGAATTGTACTTAAACCAGAGCGTCACCCTCGAAACACAAAAAGTCTTACTCGAACAGAGACAGGCTGAAATAGGTGCCAAATATGCAGCACTACATCCGGCCATGCGGGAAATTACCGCTCAACTTCGGGTCATCAATGGCAAGATTGGCGAGCTGAATACCGCACTTAAAAATGTTCCAGAGATCCAACGCCAGTTCTTGCAACTGTCACGTGATGTAGAAGTCAAACAGCAACTGTATACCAACCTGGTAAATTCCTATCAGCAACTGCGTATTGCCAAAGCGGGTGAAATTGGCAATGTCCATATCATTGATACCGCACTTGAACCGATTGACCAGATGCAACAGAAAACACCCCTGATTCTGTTCCTCGCCTTCTGGTTCGGTATTTTCCTGGGAATCCTGGTGGCATTATTCCGCAATATGCTGCGTTCCGGGGTGAAAGAGAGCAGTCAGATAGAATATCAACTGGGGCTTCCGGTCTATGCGAATATCGCACACTCCCCGAGTCAGAAACCTGGGCTAAAACTCCTGAAAAAGAAAAATATTCCTTTTGTATTGGCCCTTAAACATAGCGATGATATTGCGATCGAAAGTTTGCGCAGCATCCGCACTGCGAGCCATTTTGCCCTTGGCCAGGCCAAGAACAACATCATTATGATTTCAGGTCCCGCACCCAAAGTTGGAAAATCATTTGTTTGTAGCAACCTGGCGGTCATCATGGCAGAAAAAAACAAACGCGTACTGGTGATTGATGCAGACTTGCGTCGTGGTCATATCCACAAATATTTTGATCTGGATCATCAAAATGGATTAACTGAATACCTGAATGAGCAAATTACATTAGAACAGACGATACAAAACACCAATCTTCCGAACTTAAATGTCATCACCTGCGGTAAAAGCTCAACCCATCCATCTGAGCTTCTTAATTCGGTATGCTTTCAGGAGCTACTGCAATCTGTGATTCCACACTATGACCATATCATTATTGACACACCACCTGTATTGGCGGTCACGGATGCGACTATCGTAGCCCGATATGTCGGACTCAATTTGGTCGTGGCACGCTATGCAAAAACTCAAATGAAGGAGCTTGAGCTGACATTGAACCGTTTTAAACAAGCCGGTTGTATCGTAAATGGCTTTATCCTGAATGATATTCAGCCTTCGGCCGCAGGAAGCTATAGTTACGATTACATTTACAGTTATAAGTCTAGAGTACAAAATAGCTGACCCCATTCATAAAAAAAACCAGCAATTGCTGGTTTTTTTTATGTCTTCCAGCTTCAACAGAATTGCGGTATTCGCTTGCTAAAAAACCACCCATTCTGCAAGATTTCTCAAAATTTTCTGCTAAGATGGAATGAACCTCCACGATAACATTAGATTGGAATAATACATGAGTAAGGCCTTACCGATTGCTGTCGCTGTTCTTTTAGGCGGTGCCGCGCTAGTACCTGTTTACTATGCAACTCAAAACCCAGCTGCTCAAACAACAAAAGCATCTAAAAATGCCTCAGCTGTTTCTAAAATCAGCTATGCACTTGGTTATGAAGTTGCTCACCAAACTCCACCTGAGCTGGATATTGACAGCTTTGTGACAGGTGTTCGTGAAGGTCATGCCCGTACTGCACCTGCTTATACTGAAGAAGAATTACAGGCCGCTTATGAGCAGTTCCAGAAAGAAATGCAGCAAAAGCAAGTCGACAGTGCCAAGCAGGCTCAAGCATCCAGCGATACTTTCCTAACTGAGAATGCCAAAAAAGCAGGGGTAAAAACCACAGCATCTGGTTTGCAATATCTAGTCACTAAAGAAGGCACCGGCAAACAGCCTGCGGCATCGTCAATCGTGAAAGTCCATTACACCGGAAAACTGGTTGATGGTACCGTATTTGACAGCTCGGTCGAACGTGGTGAGCCGATTGAGTTCCCACTCAACCAGGTGATTCCAGGCTGGACCGAAGGGTTGCAACTGATGAAAGAAGGCGGCAAAGCCACGCTATATATTCCGGCAAAACTGGCTTATGGCGAACAGGGCGTACCAGGAACTATTCCTCCTAACAGCACTTTGATTTTTGATGTGGAACTGATCGAAGTCAAATAATCCACGAATAAGGAGAGCACTGTGCTCTCCTTTATTTTGAGAAATGATAATGAAAATACAAATAAGCTTGCTGGTTTTACTGCTAAGTTCTGGCAGTCTTTTTGCCAAAGACATCACCACTAAAAGTTCTGAAGCAGAACAGGTGGGTTACAGCTTTGGTTATCTGATGGGAAAAAGTAATGCAGACTCTTTACAAGGTATTGATCTGGATGCCTTCAGTGCCGGTTTAAAAGCTGCTGCTGCCGGAAAACAGGCGACTTTAAGTGAAGAAGAGATGGCGCGGGTATTGACCCAGTTCAAGCGTCAGGCTGAAGCCAAAGAGCTGATTACCCTGAAAAAACAGGCTGATGAAAATGCCAGAATTGGTCAGGCGTTTCTGGCAGAGAATGCCAAAAAACCTGGGATTAAAACCACCAAATCAGGCCTGCAATATCAGATTCTTCAGGAAGGCAAAGGCAAATCGCCGAATGCAAACAGTAATGTCCGCGTACATTATGAAGGCCGTTTGATTGATGGTACAGTTTTTGACAGTTCGATTGCCCGTAATCAGCCCGTGGTATTCCGTACCACCCAGGTCATTACTGGCTGGACCGAAGGCTTGCAGCTGATGAAAGAAGGTGCCAAATATCGTTTCTTCATTCCGGCTGAACTGGCCTACGGACAAATTGGTTCAGGGGATGTAATTGAGCCGAACAGTACCTTGATTTTTGATGTGGAATTACTGGAAATTATTAAATAATAAATCCTATTTTTCCTGATAAAAAAGCAGAGAGGTTCTAGATTTACCTCTCTTTTTTTATGCCTTTCAACCTCCCTAAATTGCAAGTTTTCATGTCACATCCCGACCAGTTTTGCTATGTTATGTTTTAATCAAGCGATTCAACAACAATAGAGGACGTCAGCATGGCAGCAATCAAGACCCGCGAAATTCATTACACTGCACAGGATGGCAGCCCATTAATCGGTTATTTTGCCGCACCAGAAACTGATACTCCTGTTGCCGGTATACTGGTTGCACCAGAATGGTGGGGTCGTAACGAATATACCGAACAGCGTGCCCGTGAACTTGCAGAACATGGCTATGCGGCCTTGGCCATGGACATGTATGGGGACAAAAAAGTCACGACCAATTCTGATCAGGCATATCAGTGGATGATGCAGACTTTTGCAGATCCTGACACCATCGTTAACCGTGCCACAGCGGCTTTGAATGCTCTGGCAGCGCAGGATGAAGTTAATCCCGAAAAACTCGCAGCGATTGGTTTCTGCTACGGAGGCAAAGTCGTACTGGATCTGGCCCGTTCCAATGCCCCATTAAAAGCAGTCGTCACTTTTCATGCCAATCTGACGCCAAAAGCACCGGCTCAGGAAGGTCAGGTACAGGCAGAAATCCTAGTACTGCATGGAGAACTGGACAGTATGGTAACGCTGGATGATGTTGCCAGTTTCCGCGAGGAAATGCAGGCTGCCAAGGTCAAACATGAAGTGACTGTTTTTGAAAATGCCAAACATGGCTTTAGCAACCCGCTTGCCGATGAACGGGCCAAAGCCAATGGCGTGGATCTTGGCTACAATCCAGAAGCGGAACAAAAAGGCCTGGCAGCAATGTACGCCTTACTGGATCGCCGTTTGGCATAAATAGAAACAACTATTCGGCTTGTTTACAGGCTGAATATTTCAGATACTTCATGAAGAAAAGAAAGATAAATCCTACCAGAGGAGAATGTATATGATGGCTGAAACCAACTGCCCCTACTGCAATTTTGACGAATATGATGTCATTGCCAAAAATGATTATGGTGTGGTGTTGCCTGAACCGAATTCATTGTCCGAAGGTCACTGTGTCGTGATTCCATTACGGCATGTGGCCTCATTTTTTGAAGTGACCGACAAAGAACGTAAAAGTTTGATGTCTTTACTGGAACAGGCACGTAATGAACTACAATTACGCTACCAGCCTGCCGGGTTTCATGTCGGTTTTATTGATGGTGAAGTATTTCAGGAAAAGGTAGAACATCTGCATATTCATATTATTCCGCGTTATGCAGGCAAAACCTTGAAGCTGGATGAGCGCTGGGGAATTAATGATTAACCAGGTTCTATATCAAAAATAAATGCTCTACGGAGCGTTTATTTTTTTGAAATCACTCTTCTGCCCAAATAAATGAGCAGCCATTTTTATCCTACTTTTCACATTCCCACCCTGCTGATTCCGCTATACTAGCTGCTGTTTATTCGGTTGCTAGGTGTTCATGTTCGTATTTTCAGATGCCCTGTTGGAATGGTTTGATGTGCATGGTCGTCATGACTTGCCCTGGCAGGTGACAGATGATCCATATAAAGTCTGGGTCTCTGAAATCATGTTGCAGCAAACCCAGGTCAAAACTGTACTGCAATATTTCGAACGATTTATCCAGCGTTTTCCGACTGTTCAGGACTTAGGTCAAGCCTCATGGGATGAGGTTGCACCTTACTGGGCAGGTCTCGGCTATTATGCCCGCGCCCGCAATCTGCATAAAGCGGCCGGCATCGTGACGGCACAGCAGCAGTTCCCTCAAACTCTGGAAGAATGGATGGCTTTGCCCGGCATTGGCCGTTCTACCGCGGGCGCCCTGATGTCACTGGGTTTACGTCAATATGGCGTAATCATGGATGGTAATGTTAAACGGGTATTGTCACGTTTCTTTGCCATTGAAGATGATCTGTCCAGACCGGTGCATGAACGTGCCCTATGGCAACTGGCGGAACAGCTCTGTCCTGTTGAACGCAATCATGACTATACTCAGGCGATTATGGATCTGGGAGCAACCGTATGTACGCCAAAAAAGCCTTTGTGTCTGTATTGTCCCATGCAGCAGCATTGCAAGGCACATCAGCAAGGACTGGAAAATGAATTGCCTTTCAAGAAGGCCAAAAAACCGGTTCCAGTACGCTCTGCTCAGGTCTTGCTGATCCAGTCCGGTACAGACTGGCTCTGGCAGCAACGTCCCAATAGTGGTCTTTGGGGCGGTCTCTGGTGTCTGCCGATTATTGAAAATGCACATGAATTGGAACAGCGATGCCAGCAGCTGGGCCTGAAAAATATCGTCAAAAAGACCCAGATTAGCCACAGTTTTACCCATTTTACCTGGCACCTTGAAGCGATTGTTTTTGCTGTAGATCAGGATCAGCAGGAGCATCTGGCGATTGAACTGCAAGGCTGCTGGATGAGTCCACAAACAGCAACCGATGCCGGTATTCCGACTGCCATGAAAAAATTGATCACTAGCGTCAATCTGTGACATAGTCTGGACAAAGCAAAATATCGATCAGCTCGACATGAGCATTGCCAATATTTAAGGATGAATAAAGTGCGCCAATACCTTGCTTTGACATGGATTGTTTTCATCACTGTGCTGCTGGCAGCCTGTAACAGTACACCGAAAAAATCCCCCGCTGTACAACTGAACCCTATCCTGGTGAAGAGACTCAACAGCCTGCAGATGCCTAATTCATTGGCAATCCCGGTGGCACGCGTACAGGCACGTGAATTAACAGATACCTGGGGCGCTTCGCGCAGTCGCGGACGTCTGCATGAAGGCATTGATATCATGGCTCCACGTGGAACCAAAGTTTTTAGCGCGACTGAGGGCCTGATTGCGGATTTACGTAATAACAATTTGGGTGGTAAAGTAGTCTGGATTCTGGGTCCAAGCGGCTCCTGGCATTATTATGCGCATCTGGATGGTCATAAACGTGGCTTAAAAGTAGGCGACCATGTCAAAAAAGGCCAGCTGATCGGTTATGTTGGCAATAGCGGTAATGCCCGGCATACTGCTCATCATCTGCATTATGGAATCTATTTACAGGGCAAGGGCCGCGGTGTGGTCAACCCTTATCCCTATTTACGTTAATTTTAGGATATTTACATGTCAGAAGCGTTGATCAATCGTCTGGTGGAATTTGCTGAATCAGGCAATCAACAAAAAATTGTATTGAATGGTCAAACTTACCAGGGCTGGGTGATGGAAATTACCGAGGATGCGCTTCTGATCAGTACCGGCTATGCTGACAAGGCCGGTAAAGATATGTGGATTCAATTTAGCGATCTGGATCAGGCTGAACTGTGGTACTGGGACAATCAGCAGGATCAATGGACTGTGTTTAAATTATAAAAGCACCAAAACAAGGAGCATCACATGACTGTGCAACGCTGTGGCTGGTGCTCCGATGATCCGCTGTATATCACCTACCATGACCAGGAATGGGGACAGGCCCTGCTGGATGAAAATCGCCTGTTTGAAATGCTGTGTCTGGAAGGACAGCAGGCCGGTCTGGCCTGGATTACCGTTCTTAAAAAACGTGAAGCTTATCGTGAACATTTTTTTCAATATTCGATCGAATCTATCGCCTCACTTACAGATCAACAACTCCAAATAAAACTCGAAGATGCTAGCCTGATACGGCATCCCGGCAAACTCAATGCCATTCGGGAAAATGCCCAAGCATGGCTGAAACTGCGACAGCAAGGGATTAATCTGGTGGATTGGCTCTGGTCTTTTGCACAGCAACCGCGACTGAATAATGATGTTGTGGATTATCGGCAAGCACCCGCTCAAACCATTGAGAGTCAGCAGATGTCTAAAGCCCTTAAACAGGCCGGTTTTAAATTTGTCGGACCCACCATTTGCTATGCCTTTATGCAGGCCGTTGGTATGGTCGATGACCATGAAAATCATTGTGACTTTAAAACAATATCCTCCCATTTAAATAAGAGTCGAAATCATGTCGAATAATATTATTCAAGCTTATGCAGCCATGTCTGCAGGTGCGGAACTTGAACCTTATCAGTTTGATGCCGGAGAACTGCAGCCGCATCAGGTCGAAGTCAAAGTAGAATACTGCGGTCTCTGTCATTCCGACATTTCAGTGATCAATAATGACTGGGGTTCTTCAGTGTATCCGGTCGTAGCAGGACATGAGATTATCGGTACCATTACCCATCTGGGTGCAGAAGCCAAAGGCCTGAAAGTTGGTCAACGAGTGGGTATCGGCTGGACGGCAGAAAGTTGCCAATATTGCGATCCTTGTATTTCAGGCCAGCAGGTGCTGTGTACTGGCGGTCAGGTAGCTACCATTGTCGGACATGCCGGTGGTTTTGCCGACAAAGTGCGTGCCGGATGGCAATGGGTCATTCCCCTACCCGAAGATCTTGATCCTGAAAGTGCTGGCCCCCTACTCTGTGGCGGGATTACCGTATTTGATCCGATCCTGAAACATCAGATTCAGGCCATTCACCATGTTGGCGTAATTGGTATTGGCGGTTTAGGGCATATGGCCATCAAGCTGCTAAAAGCCTGGGGCTGTGAGATTACCGCTTTCACCTCAAATCTGGATAAAAGTGATGAGCTGAAAGGCATGGGCGCTGACCATGTGGTCAATAGCCGTGATTCGGCTGCCTTAAAAGCCCAGCGTGGCAAGTTTGATTTATTGCTGAGTACGGTCAATGTGACTCTGGATTGGCAGGCTTATCTGGCAACTCTGGCACCCAATGGTACTGTACATATGCTCGGTGTACCTCTGGAACCGATGCAGATTCCGGCTGGCATGCTGATTGGTGGGGCCAAGTCAGTAAGCGGCTCACCGACAGGTTCGCCAGCTGCACTGCGCCAGCTGCTGAAATTTGCTGCACGTAAAAATATTGCTCCGCAAATTGAAGTATTCCCGATGTCACAGCTGAACCAGGCGATTGAACATCTGCATTCAGGCAAAGCCCGTTACCGGATTGTGCTTAAAGCAGATTTTACAGCTTAAATCCTGCTTATTTTCAGCTGTTAAAAAGACCCAGAAATTGGGTCTTTTTTATTGCAGGGCTTCAGGCAAGACCGCAATACTGGCAGGTTTGGCCAGTTCAGTCTTCATCTTTTGCAGCATTTGATAAGGCTGCTGTTGCACAAACATATTCACAAAAGTCAAAGGAATGGAACCTTCCGGATTGGCATAACCATAGGTTGAAACCTTGACCTGGTTATTGGCCAGTTTCTGAAAAGTCCAGTCCCCCTGATAATCGGTTAAACGCACATAATCCGGGTTTAAAGGATAACCACTTTGGATGGCTTTATTCTTGATGGTGATCTGGCCATTGGCTTCCTTGATCATCTTGCCCTGTACAATCAGGTCACGGTCTTTTAAGGGAAATGGAAAATCCAGCACCATATACAGGGTAAAGTCGCCTTTTTTATCATCACGGGACAGGATCTTGATGCTACCCATATAGGGAACCCACTGTACGGCATGCTCGACATTCAAAATGAGGGAGACGGCATTTTCAATGGGTGCGGTATAGGTAGTTTCAGCTTTATAGAGAAAGACCGGGTTTTGTTCATTCTGGTAGGTCCAGACCTTGATATTATTTTTATGAATACTGAGTTTAGGCGTCCCGACAGGCTTGGCCTGCGCAATGACACCAAGCGCCACTGCACAGAGCAGGAAAATCATTTTTTGCATTTTTTATTCGTCTTATTTTAGTTTTAGATTTTTTTATAAATGATTTTAACTCGGTTTTAAACCTGAATATCGTTAAAACCAAGCACGTCCTTCATATCATATTTACGCGCTTCACGGCCCACTACCCAGGCAGCAGCACGTACCGCACCAGAAGCAAAGTTCATGCGATTGGTGGCTTTATGGGTAATTTCCACACGCTCCCCGTCGGCAATAAACATTGCGGTATGTTCACCGACAATATCGCCACCACGAATGGTCTGGAAGCCAATGCTCTTACGCTCACGCGGACCGGTATGACCTTCACGGCAATACACTGCATCTTCTTTTAAGTCACGACCCAAAGTTTCCGCAATCGCCTCACCCCACATCAAAGCTGTACCCGATGGCGCATCTACTTTATGACGGTGATGTGCTTCAATCACTTCGATATCAACCGTATCGCCAAACACCTTAGAGGCCAGTTCAAGCAGTTTGATCGAGACGTTTACGCCCACTGAATAATTCGCTGCATAGACTACAGGGGTTTCCGTCGCAGATTGTTCCAGATAGGCTTTTTGCTCGTCATTCATACCCGTCGTACCAATCACGATGGCGACACCCGCTTCACGGCAGATTTTAAGATGATTGACGGTGGCTGCGGGTGCAGTGAAATCGATCACGACATCACAGTCTTTGACTACATCTGTAAGGCTACCCACGACCTTCACACCTGTTGCGCCAATTCCGGCAAGTTCGCCCGCATCAGCACCCAATAAGGTACTTTCAGGGCGTTCTACTGCAGCCGCCAATTGATAACCTGCTTCATGCACAGCCTGAATAAGGATACGCCCCATACGACCGCCTGCACCCAAAATCCCAATGCGTGGTGTAGCTGACATAACATAGTCCTGATGTTGATCCAAAATTGTTCTTACTATAACAAAACTCTGGAATAACACTAAGATGCATTGCATAAATTCAATAAAAATACTTTTTTACGAAACTCCCTGACAGTGGGCATGTCACAAAGCCGTTCTTATAGACACTTGCTACAGTTCCTGTTTCAATTGTGGCTGACCATGAAGCTCCCTGACAAAGGACTGAAAACAAGCGAATAGGAGGAAAATATAAAAAATTATGGTTCTCCATCATATTGATTATATTTATAAAAATTAATATATTGTATATAAAATAGTAAGTTGATTTTAGAAAAATTGATTACTTAGAACGTAATAATGAAGCTTTTTCCTCATATTTTTTATCTGCGTTTGGGGTTTTATAAGAGGAATAATTTATAATATAGTTTTTCTATTTCCAATAAAATTACTTATTTATCTATCCAACAAGACTCATTAATTATATTTGCAAGCTGAATATAATTTTATATAAATAAATGATATCCAGGGTTTAATTTTGAATAATATAAATTTAGTAGGTTTCCATGGTGGTATATTGGGCTATGACCTAGAGACCAGTTCATTAAAATGCTATAGGGATGGTATCCCGATTGGTATATATGAGGTACTGTTTGATGGAAAAAACATTTTTATTCAGCTAAATGATTCCAAGAAATATATATTCTTTCTAGAAAATAAATTTTCTTTAACTGATAATTTACAAGAAGTAAATCTAATCGTTCATCATCATGGATATCACCTTAATATAAAAATAGAAAATAAATATTTATCCTGCAGATCAGATCTCAATATTGTGAATGGCTCAGATAAACCTTTAGGATGGGAAGAATTCTATTTAAAATTTAATGATTATGTTGATACAACAGAAAAATTTCATTATTCAGATTTGTTTGAATACAATAAACTCACTCAACCCAAATCTATTGAAAAAAATATATGGTTATATTGGGATTCAAATCCTCCCCCGCTCATTAACAAAATAGTTAAAAAACTTGAAAATTTAAACCCGGGTTATAAGATTACCTTAATTAATAAAGACAATATAAGAGACTATACAGAATATGATTTATTTAAGGATGATATGAATCCTACTTTTCGTAGTGATTTATTAAGGCTTATTCTACTATACAATTATGGCGGTTTTTGGATTGATGCCTCCACTCTGACCAATACATCGATCAATAACATTACTGGCTTAAATCAATATAATCAAACTCATTATGAACTTATTGGCTTTTATAGAAAATGTCATTTTATTCATGATCTGCCGTGTGTCGAATCCTGGTTCTTAGGTTCTCCAAAAGGTAGTTTTATCATTGGAAAGTGGTTAGAAGTTTTGCTAGAAGCCTTATATTCTTCACCCGAGGCACTTTTAGAAAAATTAAAACAAGATATTAACTTTGAAAAAATTAAAAACACCTATTCAGAAGGATCATTCCTCTATTTTCTAGCTTATTTATGTCAGCAGAAAGTCTTTATAGATTATAAAAAATATATGAGTATTCAGGCATTCTGTGCTGATTATTCAGCTTTCTATTTTAAAGATAGACATGGCTGGTCTAATCCAGATCGATATATCAACCTGTTGTTTAATAGAGAAAATGAAATCATTTTCTTGCCTAAAATCATTAAATTTACTAAAGGCGACCGGGATCTTTTTGAGAAAATCAGGGCAGAGAAAAGATTTAAAACCTATTCATATTTAGGAAACTATATCTAAAAATGGGGTTTGCCGGGATTTATAAGACTTGAGAATATGCTGGTCCTTCTAATTGAGAAACCTACAGCAGAATAAAATTTGCTATAAGCCATAAAAAAGGACGCCAAAGCGCCCTTTTTCTAGTTTCATTCAATTAATCGAATAAACGGTCAAAGAATGATTTTTTCTTTGGTGATGACTTGCTGTCGTCACCATCCATAGTTTCCTGCAGTTCTTTTAACAGTTCGCGCTGACGTGAACTTAAATTGACTGGTGTTTCAACCACAATCCTGCACAGCAAATCGCCTTGCATACTGCTACGTACCGGCTTAACACCCTTACCGCGTAAACGGAACAGTTTACCAGTTTGCGTTCCTTCAGGAATTTTCAGGCTGACACGACCGTCGAGGGTCGGAATCTGAATTTCCTTGCCTAAGGCAGCATCCACGATCGATACCGGAACATCCATATACAGATCGGCCCCATCACGCTGGAAGATTTCGTGCTCACGCACCACCACTTCTACGTACAAGTCACCAGGCTGGCCATCACGGATCGCTTCACCTTTACCAGTCAAGCGTACACGGTCGCCATTGTCTACCCCAGCAGGAATAGTCACTTCCAGGGTTTGCTGACGGTCTACTACACCAGAACCATGACATTTATTACATGGGTTCTTGATGATTTTACCTTGACCACGACAGGTGCTGCAGGTCTGTTGTACCGAGAAGAAACCTTGCTGCATACGCACCTGACCTGCACCATGACAGGTCGGACAGGTTTCTACATCGTTTGGATTTTTTGATCCCTTACCATCACAGGCATCACACGGTGCCGGAGCCGTAAAGGTAATGGTTTTCTTGACACCCTTAACTGCTTCTTCCAGGGTCAATTCCATCACATAGCGTAAGTCTGAACCACGGCGGGCACGTTGCTGGCTACGACCACCACCCCCAAAAGCACCCCCGAAAATATCACCAAACTGACTGAAAATGTCTTCTGCGCTAAAACCGCCGCCGAAGCCACCACCGCCCATACCACCTTCAAAGGCCTGATGGCCCATACGGTCGTACATGCTACGTTTTTCACTATCAGACAGGACTTCATAAGCTTCTGAAGCTTCTTTGAATTTCTCTTCTGCTTCAGGATTTTCCGGGTTACGGTCTGGGTGATATTTCATCGCCAACTTACGGTAGGCTTTTTTGATTTCATCATCACTAGCGGTTTTAGCGACACCCAAAACCTCATAATAATCACGTTTAGCCATGTCTGGCGATGCTCCTCACGGAATTTTGTTTAATATTCAATTGAGGTTTAAAATTGGGGGTTAAACCTAGTTTTACAAGGGGAAATTTTAAAAAAATTATATGTTTTTAGAAGACTGCTTTGTTTTGCGAAAACTTGTAGATACCTTTAAACCAGGCATTGATTAGAAAAATAAAAGCAATGAAGCTGAAAATCACCCCGGTCACTACACAGGCTTTGACCCAGAGCTGACTATCCCAGGCAAAGAAAAACAGTGGAATAAACCACAGTGCAGCAAAGATCGCCAAAATGGTATAAATCACGATATTACGCATGATCCATAGTGCCTGTGCCTGTAACCAGACTTCTGCATAATCGACCTGGGTGACTTTACGGGCAAACCAGTAGGCGAATAATCCACTAACCAGCGTAAATAAGGCCAAAAACATGAAGACATAAGCCATCGCTACGGAGCGTCGCATTTTGGTTAATGGAACTTGAGTCATGTTTGGATCAACCTCGTTACCATATTGGCAGTTCGGCCAATGCAGCAAATACTTATTTTTTTAAATTATAAAAATCTCAGGTGCTACTATATTGAAAATTTCAAAATTTCGCACCTGAAATTATGACAAATTTAAACAGAATTTAAACTTTTTTTCACTTTAAACCACTGTGCATATAAGGCAGGCAGGAAAAACAGGGTTAATAGTGTGGCTACAATCAAACCGCCCATAATCGCCACTGCCATCGGCCCGAAGAAAATACTGCGGGACAAGGGAATCATGGCCAGCACCGCAGCCAGTGCGGTCAATACGATCGGACGACAACGGCGTACCGTGGCATTGATGATGGCATCCCACTGCGACTCTCCGGCCTGAATATCCTGCTCAATCTGGTCAATCAGAATGAGTGAGTTGCGCATGATCATTCCGGATAAAGCAATCGTCCCGAGCATCGCCACAAAACCAAAAGGTTTATTGAAAATTAACAGGAATAACACCACTCCGATAATGCCCAAAGGTGCAGTCAGGAACACAATAAAAGCCCGTGAGAAGCTCTTGAGCTGAATCATCAATAAAGTCATGACGACTGCGAGGAACAAGGGCATACCAGCATTCACCGAGTTCTGTCCACGAGCCGATTCTTCAACTGTACCGCCCACTTGCAGCAGATAGCCATTCGGCAGCTCTGACCGGATTTTTTCCAGTGGCTCTTTGAGTTCATTGACCACAGTAGCGGGCTGCAACTTGCTACGAATATCGGCACGCACGGTAATGGTCGGCAAGCGGTTACGATGCCAGATCAGGCCTTCTTCAAAGCCGTATTCAATTTTGGCAAGCTGCGCCAAAGGTACCGATCTACCGGTTGCGGTCGGAACAGCCAGACTGGCTAAAGATGCTACCTCCACCCGTTCAGCCTGAGCACCACGCAAACGGATTTCAATCAGTTCACGTTTTTCACGGTACTGGTCAATGCCGGCCCCCAAAATCGAGCTGTTGAGTACATTGGCCAGTTCACTGCTGCTCACCCCAAGCTGACGGGCACGATCCTGATCAATCTGCAATTTGATGACTTTGCTCGGCTCTCCCCAGTCCAGATGCACATTGGTGGTATTCGGATTCTCACTCACGGTGGCAGCGACTTTCTGCGCCCATTCACGCACCAGCCCCAAGTCTTCCCCCGATACCCGGAACTGCAGTGGATAGCCCACAGGTGGACCATTTTCCAGCAAGGACACCCGGGTACGCACTTCCGGCAATAACCTGCGAATCTGGTCACTTAAGGATTTGCGGATTTCATTACGGTCTTCCAGCGATGAAGCCAATACCACAAACTGGGCAAAGCTGCTTTGCGGCAACTGCTGATCGAGCGGTAAATAGAAACGTGGAGACCCAATCCCGACATAAGCCACATAGTTATCAATGCCCTCTTGTTTCGATAAAAAGGCTTCGACTTTTTTTACTGCAGCTTCAGTGGCCTTCAGTGATGCACCTTCTTCAAGTTTCAGATCTATCAGAATTTCCGCCCGGTTCGAAGGCGGGAAAAACTGCTGCGGCACCAGCTTAAACATTAAAATAGACAGGATAAAAATTCCGACGGTGGCAGCAATGACAGTTTTACGATAGGTCACACAGGCATCGACCCAACGGCGAAAACCCTGATAAAACCGGGTTTCATAAGGGTCATAATGTTCACCGGCATGATGCACAATCGGCGCCGGTTCCGGCTGTTTGCGCAGACGTGCCCAGAGCCGCTGATACCACGGTGCTTTTTGAATTAAATCTTTGTTGAAATCCGGTAGAAGTTTATCGCCTAAATATGGCACAAACAGTACCGCGGCCAGCCAGGATACCAGCAATGCGATGGTCACTACCTGGAAAATCGAACGGGTATATTCCCCGGTACTCGAGGCTGCAGTGGCGATCGGCAGAAAACCGGCAGCGGTAATCAGGGTCCCGGTCAGCATCGGAAAAGCCGTGGTGCGCCAGGCATGCCCGGCCGCTTGTAAACGGCTATAACCCTGCTCCATTTTAATCGCCATCATTTCAATCGCGATAATGGCATCATCGACCAAAAGACCCAGGGCCAGAATCAGAGCCCCTAAGGAAATTTTATGCAGTCCGACATCAAACAGCTGCATACCGGCAAAGGTCATGGCCAGCACCAGCGGAATCGAGAAAGCCACCACCAGACCGGTCCGGAAACCGAGCGAGAAAAAACTGACCAGCAATACGATAATCACCGCTTCTGCCAGCACTTTCATAAATTCGTTAATACTGCGTTTAACTGCCACCGGCTGATCGGAGACTTTTTGCAGTTCCATGCCGAGTGGCAAGGTTTTTTGCAGGTGGGCAAACTCCTGTTCCAGATGTTTACCCAGTGCCAGAATATCCCCCCCCTTACGCATCGATACAGCAATACCAATGCCGTTTTCGCCCATAAAGCGCATCCGGGGCTGTGCCGGATCACTAAAGCCTCGATAGACTTCCGCGACATCCCCCAGCTGAATGGTTTTGCCATTGACCAGCAGCGGCATCTGTCTTAATTCTTCAACACTGTTTAATGCACCACTAACCCGCACCTGAATCCGGTCTGAACCGGTTTCAAAAAAACCGGACTGGGTGGTGGCATTTTGCTGCTGCAGGGCTTGCTGAATCGCCATGACTGGAACGCCCAGCTGGATGGCCTTGGTATTGGAAATTTCAATCCAGATTTTCTGGTCTTGCAGGCCAATTAGCTCAACTTTGGCAACATCTTTGACCCGTTGCAGTTGCAGCTGTAAGCGGTCGGCGTATTCCTTGAGGGTCGCATAGTCAAAATCTTTACCCTTGAGCACATAAATATTGCCAAAGGTATCGCCGAATTCATCATTAAAGAACGGACCTTGTACCCCTTGTGGCAATTCATGCCGGATATCGCCCACCTTCTTGCGCACGTTATACCAGACATCAGCGACATCTTTCGAAGCCAGGGAATCCTTGGCAACAAAAGTCACCATGGATTCACCCGGACGCGAATAGGCCATGATACGGTCATACTGTCCCGTGGTCATCAGTTCCTTTTCAATCCGGTCAGTGACCTGCAGGGATACTTCTTTGGCACTGGCACCCGGCCAATAGGTCTGGATCACCATGACTTTAAAAGTAAAAGGCGGATCTTCACTTTGTGACAGTTTGGAATAAGAGACGATGCCGATCAGACCCAGCAGGATCATAAAATACAGCACCAGACCTTTATTTTTTAAGGCCCATTCCGACAGGTTAAAGTTCATGCTTAACTCCCTGCCTGAATGGTCACACGACGGTTTTCACGATCAATCGGATTGATTTTTTGCTGGTTACGCAGCAGATGTACGCCGCCAATCACCACATAGTCTTCCGGCTTGAGGCCACTGAGTACAGGAACACTGTCCCGGCCATAGGCACCGAGCTGGACCGGGACTTTACGTAAGGTATGATCCGGCTGGACCACCATGACATAAGCCTGCTGATCCGTTGCCGAGACACTGGATAGCGGCACACTAAGCATATTATCGCGGCTGTGCTGAAAAAATACCCGGGCACTTTGTCCCAGCTGGATCTGGCCATTGCCTTCACGTAAGGAAACTTTAACCCGGAAGGTACGCGACTGGTCCGCTGCTGGTGAAATCTCACGAACAAAAGCGGCAAATTTTTCTTCAGGTTTGGACCATAATGTCACTGTAGCTGCCTGTCTAACCTTGATCTCCGAAATAGCCTGTTCCGGTACGCCAATTACCACTTCACGCTCACCGGCAATCGCCAGTTCATACGCCGCCTGCCCGGCAGCGACCACCTGACCTGTTTCAATATTGCGTGCAGTGATTACGCCGTTTCTGGTGGCAATCAGCTGATTATAAGCAGTCTGGTTTTTAGCGGTATCATAGTTGGATTGTGCCTGCTTCAGATTTGACAGGGCGGTCTTGTACTGGTTTCCGATCGCGTCATATTGTGAGCGGCTCACGGCATTGGATGGCAATAACTGCTTGAAACGTTGTAATTCATCCTGAGCAATCTTAGTGGCAGACTGCGCGCTTTCCAGCTGGGCACGTGCTGCATCCAGCTGCAGCTGGGCATCTTTGACATCCAGAGTTGCCAGCACCTGTCCGACTTTGACCTGGTCACCCACATCGGCGAAGCGCTGGGTCACCTGTCCAGCGACCCGAAATGCCAGCGCCGTTTGCTGACGTGCCTGCACATCACCGGCATAACTTTTTAATTCATGCTGTGAAGTAATGGGTGTGGCCACCATGACAAAGGGAACTTCCTGTTCTGCTGCAGCAGTATCTTTGCTGCACCCGCTTAAGGTCACGCTGCAAAGCACCACCATGCCAGCCAATACGCTGTAAATCCTGCTCATCTTATTCGCTCTTATCTGATCGTCTTTTTTAGGGCAAACTATGCTGATATATTGAATTGCTTGTTTTTTAATTAATATACCACCCGGTACACTAATTACAACTCAAGCTTCAAAGCAATGACCGTGTTGACTTTTTTTGGAAGAAATTGTGCAAATACCTGTAGGACGACCCAAGGATCTGGAAAAGCGTCAGCGCATCCTGAGTGTGGCCAAAGCGCTGTTTTTAGCGCATGGCTATCATGCCTCCAGCATGAACCAGATTGCACGTGAGGCAGGTGTGACCAAGCTGACGGTGTATAATCATTTTCAGGACAAGGCGACCCTGTTTAGCTGTGCGATTGAGGATACCTGTGAAGCCATTCTGCATGAACATCCTCAGCTCTTGCAGCCGAGCAGTGACTTTGTGCAGGAATTTTATCAGGCCTGTCAACGCGCTTTAAATATTATTCATTTACCAGAAGCGATCAAGCTGGACCTGCTACTGATGGAACTGGCCTCGCAGCAAAGTCCTCTGGCAGAACAGTTTTATCAGGCCTCGCATAGCAAACTGGATGCAGTCTGGAATGATTTTTTTACCCTGGCCCAGCAATACCGCTTTATTCAGATCGATCTTCCAGAAAAACAGACCGAGCTGATCGTATCCTTGCTGACCGGAACCCGTCATCAGAAAATCCTGCTGGGTCTCAGCCCTCCCCCTTCAAGCGCAGAACAGCAACAGATTATTAGCGAGGCCATTGAACTGTTTATGCTGAAATATGCCCTGCCGGATTAACTCCTTTCCTTCGGACTGATCATCGATCACCGTATATGGCCTAAAAGTTGCTAAAAAAGTAGCCAATGCTCTGCAACTTTTGTCTCTAGGGGACTTGGATTGTCATGCAGTCGCGGTATAGTCAAAGCATGCATGTGAGGGAATAAAAAATGATTCAACAGATTGATGCACCACTACGCGAAGACGTACGCTTACTGGGTAATTTGCTTGGGGAAACCTTAAAATTACATGCCGGGCAGGATTTGTTTAATCAGATCGAGCAGATCCGTGCCCTGTCCAAAGGCGCTCGCGATGGACAGGTCGAAGCAGAAAAACAACTGGAACAGCTGTTTTTGAGTCTGGAAGATGCCGAAATCCTGCCGCTGACCCGTGCCTTTACCCACTTTTTAAACTTTGCCAATATTGCCGAACAATATCATGTGGTACGTCGTCGCCGTCAGAGCGAGTTTGATGACACTGCAGAATCGCCCAATCCTCTGGTGCCTTTATTTGAAAAATTTAAACAGCAGGAAATTTCTGCCGATACGCTGTATCAGCAAATCTGTGAACTGAAAATTGAACTGGTCCTGACCGCGCATCCCACAGAAGTCAGCCGCCGTACTCTGATTCAAAAATATGATGGCATCAACACTGCCCTGTCCAAATTCGACCAGCAGAAACTGACTCCACGTGAACGTCAGGCAGTTCTGGCCGATCTGAAACAGCTGATCAGCTCTGCCTGGCAAACCGATGAAATCCGTCAGCATCGCCCGACTCCGATCGATGAAGCCAAATGGGGTTTTACCACCATTGAACAGACCCTGTGGAATGCAGTCCCGAAATTTATCCGCGAACTAAATGGCATGGTGCAAGCGCAATGTGGCCAGAACCTGCCCTTAGATGTCGCACCAGTACGTTTTGCCTCCTGGATGGGTGGTGACCGCGACGGCAATCCAAATGTCACTCACACCGTCACTCAGGAAGTACTGTGGCTGTCACGCTGGAAAGCAGCCGACCTTTATGTACGCGATATTGAAAACCTGCGCTGGGAACTGTCCATTCAGCAATGCAGTCCGGAAATTTCCGAAGCCTTGGGCCAGCCCCATCCAGAACCCTATCGTGAATATTTACGTGACACCCGTACCCGCCTGAAAGCGACGCGGCACTGGCTGGCAGAAAAATTAAAAGGCAATGATGCTGATGACAGTCTGGTGATTAAAAGTAAAGACGAACTTTTACAACCGCTCCTGACCTGCTACCGTTCACTGATGAACTGCAATCTGGCCGAAATTGCCAATGGCAGCCTGCTGGACTTTATTTACCGGGTCAACAGTTTTGGGATCGAACTGCTAAAACTGGATATCCGCCAGGAATCCGGGCGTCACCGTCAGGCGATTTCAGCCATTACCGAATATTTGGGATTGGGGAATTTTGAAACCTGGACCGAACAGGCCCGTCAAAACTTTTTACTGCAGGAATTGCAAAGCAAGCGTCCGTTACTGCCGAAACATCTGAATGAACCGGCCGGCAGCCTGATTGAACATCCGGATGTACAGGAAGTCTTTGCCACCATGCGCACACTGGCCGAACAGCCGAGCGAGTCTCTGGGTGCCTATATTATTTCAATGGCGGAATATCCAAGTGATGTCTTGGCGGTACTGCTTTTACAAAAAGAAGCCGGTATCGAGCAGGCGTTACGAGTAGTTCCTCTGTTTGAAACCTTAAAAGATCTGGATGGTGCAGCCGCAACCATGTCGACCCTGTTCAATATGCACTGGTACAAACAGCATATTCAGGGCAAACATGAGGTCATGATTGGCTATTCGGATTCTGCCAAAGATGCCGGCTTTATGTCGGCCAACTGGGCACAGTATCGTGCACAGGAAGAACTGACCGCAGTTGCCCAGCAACATGGCGTGCAATTGACCCTGTTTCATGGTCGTGGCGGTTCGATCAGCCGTGGTGGTGCGCCCACCCAACAAGCCTTGTTCTCTCAGCCACCAGGTTCTATTTCCGGTGCGATCCGGGTGACTGAACAGGGTGAAATGATCCGCTTTAAATTCGGGCTGGAAGAAATCGCGCTGCAAAATCTGGAAATTTATACCGCTGCAACCCTGGAAGCGACCCTGCTCCCGCCACCTGAGCCAAAACAGGAATGGCGCGACCTGATGCATCAAATGACCGAACTGTCTGTTCAGGTCTATCGCCAGACGGTACGGGAAAATCCGCATTTTGTAAAATATCTGCGTACCGTTACCCCTGAGCTTGAACTACAGATGCTGCCCCTGGGTTCACGCCCCGCCAAACGTAAAGTCAGCGGCGGAATTGAATCCTTGCGTGCCATCCCTTGGGTATTTGCCTGGACCCAGATTCGCCTGATGTTACCTGCCTGGCTCGGGACCGGTGCCGCACTGAATGAGGTCCTGGATCAGGGACAGCGTACTGTACTCGATGAAATGCTGGCCGAGTGGCCATATTTCCAGACCCTGATTGATATGCTGGAAATGGTACTGTCTAAAGCCGATGCCCATGTAGCGCTGTATTATGAATCGCATCTGACCCAGGATGAAGATCTGAAAATTCTGGGAACAGCGTTACGCCAGCGTTTGCAGGATGCCGTACAAACCCTGTTAAGCTTGAAAGGTGAATCGAAACTTCTGAGCAGCAACGGCGTACTGGATCAGTCCATGAAAGTGCGTAAACCGTATCTGTTACCCTTGCACTTGCTGCAAGCCGAACTGATGAAACGTCGCCGTTTATATCTTGAACAGCAACAGGCCGAAAACACCCCGGTGGATCATGCGCTGATGGTCAGTATTGCCGGAATTGCGGCTGGTTTACGCAATACCGGTTGATTTTCTGACTTCAATTTAAAGCACATCTATACGATGTGCTTTTTTATTGACCAGTCAATAGCTACAAAAAGCTTTATTTATATATCAAATTAAAATTAGTTATAGAAGTTGAATATGAATTGTTCGGGAATTAATCTACTGATTTAACTTTAGTTTTAATTTTAAAAACTTTTACCGCACGGTAAAATATTAAATAAAGTCATAGAATTAATTTGAACAAAATTTTTGTTCTGGTAATTAAATCTTGAAAAAAACAAGAGTATGATGTGCACAATTTATCTTTCGAGTGCTCATTTTATGTCCAATTGGTTTCCCAAATGGCGCCCTTACGAGGGTAGTATCGATGCACGACCAGTAGGTACCGCAGAGTATTTACCGCCTGCCCAGACCCTGATCCTAGGGGTACAACATGCTTTTGCCATGTTTGGTGCAACGGTACTGGCACCATTTTTGATGGGCTTTGACCCAAATCTGGCAATTTTAATGTCAGGGATCTGTACCATTCTGTTCTTTCTGATAACAGGTGGCCGGGTTCCAAGTTATCTAGGTTCAAGCTTTGCTTTTATTGGGGTAGTGATCGCAGCAACCGGTTATGCAGGTGGTGGCGGACTCAATCCGAATATTGGTGCTGCAGCCGGCGGTATCATTGCCTGTGGTATCTTCTATGCGCTGATGGGCTTTCTGGTCATGGCGACGGGCACCCGCTGGATTGAAAAGCTGATGCCCCCGGTGGTGACCGGTGCCGTGGTGATGATCATTGGCCTGAATCTTGCCCCCGTCACGGTGAAAAGCGTGATGGGCAATACCTTTAATATGTGGATGTCCCTGGTCACCGTTCTGTGCATGGGTTCAATTGCCGTATTTACCCGTGGCTTGTTACAGCGTCTGCTCCTGTTGATTGGCCTGCTCCTGGCCTATCTGATCTACTTTGTACTCAGCAATGTCATGGGCTATGGCACGCCCATCAATTTCCTTCCCGTTCAACAAGCTGCCTGGTTCGGTTTACCGACTTTCCACGCACCGACCTTTGAATTAAACGCCATGCTGATCATTGCACCGATTGCACTGATTCTGGTGGCTGAAAATCTGGGACATATTAAAGCTGTAAGTGCAATGACCGGTGAAAATCTGGATCCGTATATTGGTAAAGCCTTTGTTGCAGATGGCGTTGCCACGACGCTGGCCGGTAGTGTGGGTGCGCCGGGTATGACCACCTATGGTGAAAACATCGGTGTAATGGCCGTCACCCGGGTCTACTCGACCATCATCTTTGCCGTCGCGGGTGTCTTTGCCGTGTTTCTGGGTTTATCGCCAAAGTTTGGTGCGATTATTCACACGATTCCAACAGCGATCCTGACGGGTGCTTCGATCGTGGTGTTTGGTTTGATTACCATTGCCGGTGCCAAAATCTGGATTGAAAACAAGGTTGATTTCTCGCAGAACAAAAACCTGATGGTAGCCGCGGTGACCATTATTCTGGGTACAGGTGATTTTGCCCTGACCTTTGGCAGCTTCAATCTGGGTGGGATTGGTACCGCAACTTTTGCTGCCCTTCTATTGAACTGGTTCTTTGGTCTGGCCGATAAAAAATAATTCTCGGACTTAATTTTTCAAGCAGCCACATGGCTGCTTTTTTTATAGCACAAGAATTGTTTAAGATAAGGCTGATCTTTTGTGTGAGCATCCTGCTGATGCGTCTGGATTTTTTTGATTTAGATCTTTTTCTCAATATTGTCGAAACAGGTAGTCTGACCAAAGGTGCTGAACGCTCTGCCATTTCCCTGCAAGCGGTCAGTGAGCGGATTAAAAAGCTGGAACAACACTATCAGGTCAGTCTGTTTACCCGTCATTCAGGCGGGGTGAAACTGACTTATGCAGGACAGGTCTTTGCTGACCATGCTCAAGTGCTCTTGCAACAGGGACACCAACTGTCTCAGGCCATGGCCATCTTTGGTGAGGAACTGAACACCAATATCAGTTTATGGTGTAATTCCTCAGCACAGAGCGAATACCTGCCTTTACTGCTGCCACAATATCTGGTTAAAAATTCCCATATCCAGATTGATTTAAAAGAAGCAGAAAGCAATGACATCATTACAGCTTTAAACAACGGTACTGCCAAACTCGGACTAATCTCGAGCTTTTTCCCTGCATTTGAATTACACACACTGGAATTTGCAGATGATCCTTTGGTCCTGATCTGTCCGGAACAGCATGATTTAAGTCATATTCAGACATTAAAATTAGCAGACTGTTTAAATTACCCCTTTGTCGGTTTGATGCAATATCACTCATTACAGCAGTCGATTGAAACCCAGGCCAGTTTGCTGAACTGTGAGATTCAATACCGCCTGCGTTTACCGAATTTTGCAGCGGTTGCCCAAGTCGTGGCCAATAGTGTTGGCATTGCCATCATGCCAAAACGCGCCGCGCAACGTCTGGCAAAATTATATGCATTTAGGCAAATCAAGCTGGATGGGGATTGGGCTAACCGCAAACTGTTATTGGCCGCAAAAAATTTTGATGAACTCAATACGACTTATCGGCACTTCAGCCAGTTTTTAGTTTCTGCAGATCTACAAAAAATTCTGGATTAAATCCAGCCGAATTGATGCAGCATCATATAACTGCCCAGGACCATCAGGCCAATAAAAAATACCGTCCGGAATTTCTGTTCAGAAATACGATAGCGGATTTTCTTGCCGAACCACATCCCGATCAGCGCAGGAAGGAGTGCAATCGCTGACATCGTATAATCGGTCGGGATATCTTCAACAGGATTTTGATGCAAAAAGATGGCCAGACATACAGTCGAGGTGGTAAATACCAAGCCTAAAGCCTGGACCAGATCGTCACGTTTTAAATGTAAAGTCTGTAAATAAGGCATGACCGGAATTACGATGACACCGGTCGCCACGGTCAAGGCACCGCCCAGATAACCCATCATCGGAGAGAGCCATGTTTCATGCCGGCTCAAATCTGGCATTGTTCTGGCGTATAGACCGTAGAGACCATACAGGGCCAGCATTCCTCCCAAGAGGGCTTCACTATGAAATTCAGCATGACCTAAAGTCGGAAAAATACTCCACACTGAACCTATGATAATACCGGTCAGCAGTAGCCAGAAACGGCGGATTAATTGCAGGACATGACCTTCGGCAAATAACTGCCAGAAATTGGTTAGCAGTGAAGGTACGATCAGTAAGGTCGCGGCCTGAAAAGGACTCATAAATATGGTCAGCAAACCCATAGATACTGCAGGCAGACCTAAACCAATCGTGCCTTTAATCAGGCCAGCCAGAGCAAAAACAGCAATAACAAAAGCAATCATCCGATAGCCCTAAATTTATTTAGAACCATGTTATAGCTATTGCTGATAGAGAAAAATCAGGTTTTTAAGGAGATAGCCTCAAGCAAATCTTGAGGCACGAGTTTGATATGCCAGAAACCATCATATTCATCAGCAGAAAATGAATCTGAACATCACTTAAGGACGAAACTCTTTCAGTTCACGTTGAATAAAGTAATGGAACATTTCACGGTACAGATGTTCTATAAATTCCTGATCAACGCCCTGCTTTTGCGCCAGAGCTCTCACATTTTCTACAATCTGCTCCATACGTTCGGGTGACTGCAAATCAGTCTCGGTTTTCTTGAAACGGGTAGTTTGATCAACATAAAATTGACGCGCAGCGATCAGCTCAACTAAAGCTGTATCAATGGCATCGATCTGGTGACGTGCATGTTGTAATGATTCAGCTTTGATCTTTTCCATGTTTTTTCAGTTCACTTTCAGTTTGATTATTACTCTTATACTTTTCTTCTAACACATTACTGAAAATACTTTCAATCATCCAGACCCGATATAAGCTATTAAATGTATAACTTTGATCATCTATGCGTAATTCCAGCACTGGAAAGTTTGGTTGCGACTTCATTTCACACAGCATGTCGTTATCCTGCAACTTGGCCAGAATGTCGTCCTGGGTCAGCTCCACAATATTTAACTGCTGTTGCAAACGCCTGAAATGTGGCGCATAAGACAGGTCTGCCCCTTGGGTCCACACGGCTTGCAAAATCTCATACATAGCCTCGATCCGCTGTTCTTCAGGACAGCTATAAAATAACTGGGCCATAGGTACGATTGCCTGCTCGGTCGGCCGGCAGAACGGGGTGAATTTAACATCAGTCCGTTTGGATAAACGAGTAGCCAGACTCCAGTCAAACTTGTCCCGGCCACGATAGGACAAGGGATAGACATTCAGCTGGATATTATAAAAATCCGCCAGCTCTTCCTTGATGTAGGCAAGCAATAGCCAGGAAATCGGATCTTCCAGCGCGATATACAAGTCCAGTTCCGGATCCATCGACTGGATCTCGTTCAGTTCTTCGGCATCACTGATCAGATGCTCACGCCATTCAATGTGATCGATCATAAAAATCGGATTACCGGTCAGCAGTTTTTGCTGCTCCAGACGCCGGGTGAGACGCAACAGGTCATCGACTGCCTGATACTGGCGTCCGCCTAAATTAAAATAGCTGGCCAGTATGGGCGTCTGGTCAAAAATACGTTCGGGAAAATCCTGTGGCTGATGATGGCGACTGGCCATGACATACAGGGTGCGCAACTTTCCGGTCTGCTTCTGCCAGAGCATATGGAATACATCTTCCAGCAAGTACAGAAAATCCTGTCCCCGCAGCGGTGTATAGCGCAAAATCAGTTCGGCCTGTTTTAAGGCCTCAGCACTCGGTAATTCCGGTGTGTCGTGAAAACTGAAGCGATGCTGTTTCGACAAGATCTTGGCATCATTAATCGTGTAGTGCTGCCATTCATCAAAAGACATCTGGTTCGGCGGTTCGGCATGCTCACTAGAAATGATCACTTTTAGCGGTTTTAATGCCGGACTTAAAATTTCTTCGAGCTGGGGCAACTGCTGTACCGCCAGATAACTGTAGACATCGTCCAGTCTTAAATGGATACTCAGCCCATCTTCAATAGATAACACCGTTTGACGGGTCGGTTTTTGGTAAAACCAACTCGATCGGATTGGATCAAACCAACGGCGTAACAGGGACATGAGATCGGCCTCGACAAGAGTGACTGTGCACAGCGCCATACAGTAGCAGCTACACAGAATAATCTATTTTTAAAATTGCAGAACCAAAGCTCTGCATGGTGTAAAAACTTATATCAAGTCATAAGCAAATGTTCAATGTTTAACAATAGATTAGAGATCAATATTCAGGTCAGTGACTGCTCCCGTTTCTGCACCTGAGGTCAGTTTGGCAAATTTGGCCAGCGCACCATGAGTATAGTTTGGCTGAGGTTTGGTCCAGATCGCTTGACGTGCTGCAATCTCCTGTTCATCCACATGCCAGGTCATTTCCCGGGTTTCGGCATTAATCGAAATTTCATCGCCATTTTGCACCAGCCCAATCGGGCCACCTTCATAGGCTTCTGGCGTCACATGACCAATCACAAAACCGTGACTGCCGCCAGAGAAACGTCCGTCGGTAATTAATGCCACTGAATCGCCCAGACCTTTACCAATAATCGCAGAAGTCGGTTTCAGCATTTCTGGCATACCTGGCCCGCCTTTAGGGCCGACGCCACGAATCACCACTACTTCACCCGGCTGGACTTCGCCATCCAGAATGCCACGCATCGCACCCTGCTCACCTTCAAAGACGCGTGCCGGTCCTTTGAAGTGCAAGCCTTCCTTCCCGGTAATTTTCGCCACGGCGCCTTTTGGTGACAGGTTACCTTTGAGAATCACCAGATGTGAGTCTTTTTTTACCGGCTTGTCAAAAGGTAAAATGATCTGCTGACCTTCCGGATAATCTTTTACATCGGCCAAGTTTTCTGCCAGCGTCTTACCTGTGACCGTTAAACAGGACCCATCCAGCATGCCGGCATCCAGCATGCGCTTCATCAGTGGTTGAATCCCGCCTATAGCGATCAGTTCTGACATTAAATATTTACCTGATGGACGTACATCGGCCACCACCGGAATATCTTTGCCAATCCGCACGAAATCATCCAGGCTCAGTTCCACCCCTGCGGTATGCGCCATGGCCAAAAGATGTAGTACCCCGTTGGTCGAACCACCCAGTGCAATCAAGACCTTGATTGAATTTTCGAAAGCAGCCTTGGTCATGATGTCACGTGGCTTGATATCCAGGCGCAACAGATTCATGACTGCTTCACCGGCACGGGCACAGTCGATTTGCTTGTCTTCCGAAACTGCTTCCTGCGCGGAGGAACCCGGCAGGCTCATGCCAAGTGCTTCAATTGCAGAGGCCATCGAGTTGGCCGTATACATGCCGCCACAGGAGCCCGGACCCGGCAAGGATACTTCTTCAATATGCTTGACCTGAATCGCGTTAATTTCACCTTTGGCATACTGACCTACCGCTTCAAATACCGAAATCATGTCAGTATGACCTTCACCTGGTTTGATGGTACCGCCATAAATAAACAGACCGGGGCGGTTTAGACGAGCCAGTCCCATAATGCAGCCCGGCATGTTTTTATCACAGCCGCCAATCGCAATAACCCCATCATAGGCCTGACAGCCAACCACAGTTTCAATCGAATCGGCAATAATTTCACGCGATACCAATGAATATTTCATCCCTTCCGTACCGTTGGAAATCCCGTCAGAAATGGTAATGGTATTGAAGATAATACCCTTGCCGCCCGCAGCACTCACGCCCTGCTCGACAGTTCTGGCCAAACCATCAATATGCATATTACATGGTGTGACATTGGCCCAGGTTGAGGCAATCCCAATGAATGGCCGATCAAAATCAGCATCTTTAAAACCGGTAGCACGCATCATGGATCGCGCCGGTGCATTTTCAATGCCTTCATAAACGGGGGCTGAATGCTCGCGGATATTATCTTTACTCATTATTTTCTTCCTGGGCGATGACCAATTTTAAGCGTCGGTCTTGGACAATTTATTTTAAGGTCATTGTATAGAAAGCATTCAGTATGTAAAAGAAATTCGCCTACAGAAAAACATTTTGATGAATCCTTAAAAATTTGAATCACATGACCAAGCGACATGGATGTCGCTGTTCCGCTACCATACGGGCAAACGTGCGACTTCCTGTCGCACTCCACTGGGCAAAATTTGGCAAGTCTAAACATAGTTTCTTGTATAAAAAAAGCACCCCGTCTGGAGTGCTTTCTTGCGCTATAAAAATTTACAGCTTAGATTTCACGTACCGCACCTTTTGCCGCACTGGTGGTATGCATGGCATATGCTTTCAGGGCTTTCGAAATTTTGCGTGGGCGCTCCTCTACCGGGTGCCAGCCCTTAGCGTCCTGCGCTACACGGCGCTCTGCCATGAGAGCGTCATCAACAGCCAGGTGAATAGTACGGTTTGGAATATCGATTTCAATACGGTCACCATCTTCAACCAGACCAATCGCACCGCCTTCAGCTGCTTCTGGCGATACATGTCCAATCGACAGACCTGACGAGCCGCCAGAGAAACGGCCATCAGTTAACAGTGCGCATTCCTTACCTAAACCTTTCGATTTCAGGTAGCTGGTTGGATATAGCATTTCCTGCATGCCCGGCCCACCGCGTGGACCTTCATAGCGAATCACCACCACATCACCTGCAGTAATCTTGCCACCCAGAATCGCGTCTACCGCAGCATCCTGACTTTCAAAAACACGTGCAGTACCGTTGAATTTCAGGATCGAATCATCTACACCCGCAGTTTTTACAATACAGCCATCGAGCGCGATGTTACCGTAGAGTACAGCCAGACCACCGTCCTGAGAGAAGGCATGTTCTGCATTACGGATCACCCCATTTTCACGGTCACCATCTAGACGTGAATAATAACGGTCTTGTGAGAATGCAGTTTGTGTTGGGACACCGCCTGGAGCTGATTTGAAGAATTGATACACTTCTTCATCATCAGTACGAATGATGTCCCATTTATCCAAGGCATCTTTCAACGTTGCTTCATGAACGGTGGGTACAGACGTATCCAGCAGACCTGCACGGTCCAGCTCACCCAGAATTGACATGATCCCGCCAGCACGGTGTACGTCTTCCATATGCACGTCATTCTTCGCAGGTGCCACTTTACACAATACAGGCACTTTACGAGATAGACGATCGATATCATCCATAGTGAAGTCCACACCAGCTTCATTCGCTGCAGCCAGCAGATGCAATACAGTATTGGTTGAACCACCCATGGCAATATCCAGGGTCATGGCATTTTCATAGGATGCTTTGGTGGCAATTGAACGTGGCAGTAAGCTGTAATCGTCCTGTTCATAATGACGTTTGGTAATTTCAACAATCAGTTGACCCGCACGTTCGAACAGTTTTTTACGGTTGGCATGCGTCGCCAGAGTTGAACCGTTACCTGGAAGTGACAGACCCAATGCTTCAGTCAGGCAGTTCATGGAATTGGCAGTAAACATGCCTGAACATGAACCGCAAGTTGGGCATGCAGAACGTTCATACTCTGCGACTTCTTCATCGGTATAGCTGTCGTCTGCAGCTACAATCATCGCATCAATCAGGTCAATCGCTTTATCATTACCACGGATTTTGACTTTACCCGCTTCCATCGGACCGCCAGAGACAAATACCACTGGAATGTTCAGGCGCATCGCGGCCATCAACATTCCCGGGGTGATCTTGTCACAGTTCGAAATACACACCATGGCATCGGCACAATGTGCATTGACCATGTACTCAACCGAGTCTGCAATCAGATCCCGTGAAGGCAGTGAATACAGCATGCCGTCATGCCCCATTGCGATTCCATCATCTACCGCAATGGTATTGAATTCTTTTGCTACACCGCCTGATGCTTCAATTTGACGTGCCACCAGCTGACCCAGGTCTTTGAGATGTACATGACCCGGTACAAACTGGGTAAAGGAGTTCACTACCGCAATAATCGGTTTACCGAAATCTTCATCCTTCATACCGGTGGCACGCCATAAACCGCGTGCGCCAGCCATATTTCTTCCGTGTGTCGATGTTTTTGAACGATAGTCAGGCATTTTATACTTCCAACAAAGTTTGAGCTTGCAATGAATCGGACAGATCCACTCTGGCTAAATCATACTGACAAGGAGCTTAAATCAGTTGAATTTTAAACCTATCATACTACAAGCCCTTGTTTTACCAGATGGCCTTTTGGATGTAGATGCAGGCAAAAATGTCTATAGAGAGGTTTTGGCGATCTGACGATAAAAATTTCTGGATGAAATCTACTATAACGCCATCACCCTTGCGACAATACAAAACTTTCATGAATAATTTTTACAATTTGCATGAGTTTTTTTTATATAAAAATTCCACTGAAATTCAAGCACTCACAGGCCCTATCCGATAAGTTTTGGTAAGGATTAGGCTGAAATTTGGCTTTTGGCTTATAATACGCTTTAAGTTTATTTGGAATTTCATGTGTGAAGATCATATTTGCAGGCACACCAGAATTTGCAGCGACTGCATTGGCTGCGCTGCTCAAAACCAATCATGAAATTGTGGCGGTTTATACCCAACCTGACCGCAAGGCTGGACGTGGACAAAAACTTACGGCCTCTGCAGTGAAGCAGTTGGCGCTTGAACACCATATTCCGGTCTATCAGCCTTTACATTTCAAGTCATCGACTGAAGAAGGTCTGGCGGCACAAGCGGAACTCAAAGCTTTAAATGCAGATGTGATGGTGGTGGCGGCTTATGGCCTGATCCTGCCACAAGTGGTTCTGGATACGCCAAAATATGGTTGCCTGAATATACACGGTTCGCTGTTGCCACGCTGGCGCGGTGCAGCCCCGATTCAGCGCGCGATTGCTACCGGCGATACCGAAACGGGTGTGACCATTATGAAAATGGCGGCCGGTCTGGATACCGGGGATATGATGTATAAAACACGATGTCCGATTACTGCCGAGGATACTTCTGCCAGCCTGCATGACAAACTGGCGCTGCAAGGTGCTGAGGCGATTGTGGCGGTGCTTGAATCGGAACAGACCTTACAGCACTATCTTGAGACTCGCGAAGTCCAGGATGAAAGCCTGACGGTTTACGCGCATAAACTGTCAAAAGCCGAAGCACAAATTGACTGGACTCAGCCTGCAGCAGCCATTGATCGTAATATTCGTGCCTTTAATCCCTGGCCGGTGGCATTTACCCCACTGGATGACGGCAACAATTTACGCATCTGGAATTCATCACTTTCCACGCAAAATGCAAGCAATGCCCTGCCTGGTGAAGTGATTGCCCTGGATAAAGACGGCGTACATGTGATGTGTGGCGATCAAAATGCCATTTGCATCACCAATCTGCAATGGCCAGGCGGCAAAGCCCTGAATGCTGTTCAAATTAATCAAACTCAAAAACTATCGGTAGGATATAAATTCGCATGAGCCAAATTCAATCATCAGCTAAAAACTTGAATTTGCGCGCGCAAGTTGTAAAAACGCTATTGGCTGTACAAAATGGTCAATCACTTGCTTCTGTACTTAATCAACATATCAACATCGTGTCTGAGCGTGACCGTGGTCTTTATCACGAGTTAACTCTAGGCTGTTTACGTCAGTGGCATGGCCTTAAAGCCATCACCCTGCCGCTGTTAACCAAACCTCTCGATAACCAGGCTCTAGAGAGCTGCTTATATTTGGGTTTGTACCAGATTCTATGTACCCGTATTCCGGCACATGCTGCGATTTCAGAAACCGTAACTGCTGCCAAACAACTGGGCTTTGAACCTTTAAGCGGTCTGGTCAATGCGGTACTGCGTCGTGTTTCACGTGAAACAGAAGAATTTGACCTGGCTTTAAATCAGGCGCATGGCCTGCCAAGCTGGCTCTACAAGCGTTTAAAGAAAGACTGGCCGGAACAGCTTGCCGAGCTGTCACATGACTTGAAACAGATTGCACCGCTCACTTTGCGTGTCAATGTCAATCAGGTCAGCCGTGATGAATATCTGGAAATTCTGGAAGAAGAAGGCTATGAGGCACGTGCCTGCACTCTTTCTGAAGTTGGCATCGTTCTGGAACAGAATGTGCATATTCCGAACCTGCCAGGCTATGAAGCCGGCGGTTTCTCGGTTCAGGATGAACATGCCCAGCTTTGCGCAACCTTGCTTCCTGACCTTGCAGGCAAAGTCGTGGTCGATGCCTGTGCCGCTCCGGGTGGTAAAACCGCGCATATATTGGAAAAATATAGCCCGAAAAAACTGTATGCCATTGATCAGGACGCCAAACGTTTAGTCCGTGTGGCAGAAAATCTGGAACGTCTATTGTTAACTGAATATGCCGACGTTGAAATTATTGCGGCTGATGCGATCACCTGGACAGCTCCGGAGCCTGTCGACTGTATCGTTCTCGATGCACCGTGTTCTGCAATTGGTGTGATCCGTCGTCATCCGGATATCCGTTTACTGCGTCAGTCTACCGATATTCCGAAAACGGTTGAGCTGCAAAAGCAGATTCTGGAAAATATGTGGCAGCAACTGAAAGTCGGTGGTACTTTGCTGTACATCACCTGTTCAATTCTGAAAGCCGAAAACGAACAGCAGATGGTCGAGTTTTTTAATACCCATGCCGATGCCAAAGAAATCAAGATCGAAGCCGATTGGGGTATCGAACAGATTCATGGTCGTCAGTTGTTGCCGAAAGCAGATCAAGGCGACGGCTTCTTCTATTGCCGTATAGAAAAAACGGCATAAGTCATGTGTTTAAAATGAAAGGCAGCCTAAGCTGCCTTTTTTATGGCGCGTGATTCAGGAATATGAGGCTTATTGAATAAATTTAAAAATTACCAGACTAGTAGCCAGAGCAGCCATGCCGCTCACCAAGCCATAGACTGTTTCATGCCCTTCAGAATAGCGTTTTGCCGTCGGCAATAATTCATCTAGCGCCAGATAGACCATCACACCGCCAATCACGCCAAAGATCAGGCCATAGACCGTTTCATTCATATAAGGCGCCAGAATAAAATACCCCAAGGCTGCACCCAGAGGCTCGGCCATTCCCGAAACCAAACTGGCCCAGAGGGCATAATCTTTACGGCCGGTGGCCATATAGACCGGCAAGGCAATCGCCACGCCTTCTGGTATGTTATGAATCGCAATCGCGACCGCCAGAGGTGCACCCAGAGCAGGACTTTCCAGGGTGGCAAAAAATGTTGCCAGTCCTTCCGGCAAGTTATGGGCACTAATCGCAAACAGGGTCAGCATGCCAGTACGCAGTAACTGTTGTGAACTGACTCCCTTGGCAGACTGGGTTTCAATAGTGTCATGCGGATTCGGGACAAAGCGGTCCAGCAATAACACCAGCACCACGCCCAGTAAAAAAGCAAAAGTGCCAAAGGCGAAACCGGTTTTTTCACCAAAATCCACAGTGAAGGACGCAATCGACTTATTCAGAATTTCGGTTAAAGAAACATAGACCATGGCACCGGCAGCAAAGGCCAGACCAAAAGCAAGCAGGCGGAAATTGGGTTTTTTTAAGAACAGTACCAGTCCACCCCCCACTACGGTAGCCAGACCGGCCAAAAAAGTCACGGCAAAAGCTGTATAGACTTGTCCATCTGAAACGGAAATCATGTCAAAGCATCAGCCATTAAAAAAGTCATTATCATCAAAGATGATAATGACTTCCGTTGCTTGTAAATGTAGGTTTATGTCAAGATTTTTAGTCTTCTGGTTCTTCCGGATTTTTTGCCAGATGAATAACCGCCAGTACCAGCCCTCCCCATAATAGAACGATGGAGAAAATCATCATGATCAGTGCAGATGTATTCATATTTATTCTCCTAACTACGACGGTCTTTGACTAGACTTAACAGAATGGCACCCAGGATAAAGAATGCCATGACGCCTCCGCCAACCAGCCACAAGGTACTGGCAGGATAATCACCATAACCTTCGGTCATAATCGATTTCAGAGTCAGGCCGAGTGCCAGTAATAACGACAAAGGGGTGACGAAGGTCAGCATGAAATTCCAGCTGCGTCCCAGCTTCACGCTGGCAAACTGGTTAACATGGTCTTCCAGCTGTTTCATCAATGGACGGCGGAACCACGACAACAGAATAATCGATACCAGTCCACCACCGACAATACCAATATTATTGGCAAAATAATCAATGATATCGACAAAGGTAACGGCACTATGCGTCGAGAACATCAGGGTAGAAATGACCGCCGAACCACCCGCAATGATTGTGACTGACTTGTTCTTCGACCAGCCCAGTTTGTCCTGAAACGCAGCAATCGGAACTTGCAGGATACTCACCATCGAGGTAATACCGGCAACCGTCAATGACGCGAAGAACAGGAAGCCAAACAGGTCACCACCTGTCCCTAAACTGGAAATAATTTTCGGGAATGCAATAAAGGCCAGACCAATACCGCCAGACACTACATCTTCAACTTTAGCACCTGAACTGAACGCCATAAAACCAAGCGCTGCAAATACCCCAATACCCGCCAGAATTTCAAAAGACGAATTGGCCAGTGCCACCACGATTCCCGAACCGGTCAGGTTGGTTTTGCGTTTCAAATAAGAGGCATAGGTCAACATAATCCCGAAACCCACCGACAGTGAGAAGAAGATATGACCAAAAGCGGCCAGCCAGACTTTATAGTTAGTCATGGCCTCCCAGTTCGGGGTAAAGAAAGCATTTAAGCCATCAACTGCACCCGGTAAGCGCACTGCCTGAATCACCAGAATGGAAAATAAAACCACCAGCAATGGCATAAAGATTTTATTGGCCAGCTCTACTCCACGGCGTACCCCGCCGTAAAGAATCAACATAACCGCAGCCCAGACCACCACCAGACCAAAGAACAGTGTAGGCACAAAACCTAAGGTCAGGCCTTCACCATTTTGCAGGTAGGAGTTGAAGAAAAAGGCCTGGGTATCTGTACCCCATTGCTGTCCAAAGGAATAGAACATATAACTGCCGGCCCAGGACAATACGCTGGCATAGTAAATCCCGATCACTAGCGTCACCATGACCTGCCACCACCCCAAGGATTCAGCATTCATGAGTTTCTTGTAAGCCATAGGCGGCGCTTTGCGGAACTTGTGTCCGACTGCATAATCTAAAAATAGTAAAGGTAAACCTGCTGCGAAAATCGCAATCAGATAAGGGATCAGGAATGCCCCGCCACCATTTTCATAGGCCACATAAGGGAAACGCCAGATATTCCCCAAGCCAACGGCGGAACCAATCGCTGCAATAATGAATCCTGAGCGGGCGGACCAATTCTCACGAGTTTCTGTCATAGAACACCTAAACTTTTAACTCCTTCAGATGCTGCTTGTTATGGTTATAGCGCAAGCAAAAAAAGAAGCATTTCAATAATTTTGGGTGTTTGAATTAGAGGGCACCTTGTGGGTGTCGAATTCTAATATACAAACAGGTTAGCAGGTCTTACAGCTTGCTTAAAGTCTGATCGAAAAACTGACCTTGTAGATGATTTAACAATACTGACTTTTGTAAATTTTTTCTGTAAATTCTGCTCAAAATATTCGTTATTTATAATCTGTTTGAATTAATTGCTCAATAATTCTACGGAAAAGACTTTATTTTTAAGGTTATATATTGACAAACTTTTTGGAATATATTTTTTATTAAGTTTTACTACAGACTTATGGTTCTTAAAGCTTTTCCTGTCATCAGGATAAATCGCTGTTTAATATCCTGGGTCTAAGCGCTACAAATCTCTACGGATGAAGCCTTTTCTGGTAGAAGTATACGGAGCAGAGTCTTTCCCCTGCCCGGGCCTGAAATTTAAGATTATGCAATAGACCCAGATCCCATCACCCGAGTGAAAAACCACCCGGCTTGCGATCTGGGCAAAGAACATGCTGAACTTAAGCTTTAATGACCAGCATGCGCTCTTCCTGCATGTCGCGAATGGCGGACTGAATCCCTTCACGGCCCAGACCCGAATCTTTTACCCCGCCATAGGGCATGTTATCCACCCGGAAAGACGGTATATCATTGATGATGACACCACCGACATGCAGATGATCCCAGGCATATAGCATCTTGTTCAGATTCTGGGTATAGACCCCGGCCTGCAGGCCAAAACGGCTGCAGTTGATACAGGCAATACCGGATTCAAAATCGGTATAAGGTTCAATCATGGCCACTGGACCAAAGACTTCATCCCGATAGATTTCCAGATTCTGATCCACATTCTCCAGCAAGGTCGGTGCGAACAGTACCTCGTCCAGTTTGCCACCAGCCAGAATTTTTGCATCTTTTTTCACGGCTTTATCTAGCCATGCTTCTAACCGTTTGGCTTCGGCTTTCTTGATCATCGGCCCCACCAAAGTCGTGCTCAGATTCGGATCATCTGCTTTAAGCGTTTTCAGCTTGGCTACCATTTTCTGTTTCACGTCATCATAGATATCCTGATGTACCAGAATCCGCTGCACACTGATACATACCTGTCCGGCATGACCATAAGCACCACCGATCAGGCGGCTAATCAGTGCATCATTAATCTCTGTATCTGGCTCGATCATCACTGCAGCATTGCCGCCCAGCTCCAGGGTAACTTTTTTACGGCCGGCACGGGCTTTCATGTCCCAGCCCACTGCATCAGAGCCGGTAAAGCTGAGTAATTTAAAGCGGTCATCGGTGACCAGCACATCGGCCAGTTCTCGTGGACAGGGTAAAACTGAAAATGCCCCATGAGGCAACTCAGTTTCTGCCAGAATCTCGGCAATTTTAAGCGCAGAAATTGGAGTCAAACTTGCCGGTTTCAGTACAAAAGGACATCCGGCTGCAATCGCAGGTGCAATTTTATGCGCAGTAAGGTTCAAGGGAAAATTAAAGGGACTAATCAGAGACACCGCACCAATCGGCACCTGTTTGACCATTCCCTGATACCCTGAAGCTGCCGCAGTGACGGCCAAAGGCAGGATGCGTCCCTGATCCATCTGGGTCACGGCATCTGCTGCGATCTGAAAGGTATTGATCAGGCGTTCTACTTCAGCTTCTGCAGCTTTACGTGGTTTACCTCCCTCTGCAATCAGGATTTCAGTCAGTTCTTCATGAATTTCGCGGAAACGTCGCACACAGTGCAGCAGAATTTTCTGTTTCTGGAACGGCTCTAATGCGGCCATCTCGGTTTCAGCATCTGTCGCAGACTGAATTGCCTGTTCCAGCGTGCTGGCATCTGCCAGGGCGACACGTGCATACAGCTTCTGGCTATATTTATGTTTAACCTCCAGCCATTCCCCTGTCTGAACAGCCTGACCGGCGACATATAATGCATAATCTTTATGCTGTTTTGCTTCTACAGATACCATCTTCTCGTCCTTCAACATCCAAGGATATACATTTTTGAAATTCTCTATATCATGCACTTGCTCAGACATATAAAGAAGATGTTTTTAAGTAACAGACCGGCCCGATTTGAAGCAAGCTATAAGGAAATAGAGCCATGCGCGCAAACATACTCACCTCACTATTATTAGGTTTTGGACTCAGCACATTCAGTCATGCAGATGTGATTGGCGTAAAAGCTGATCTTAGTTACTGGAATTTTGATGGCTATAGTCAAGACAACAATTTCAAGCATGAACTGGATCGGCAAGGTACCGCACAGCTATCTGTTGCTGTGGAGCATCCGCTACCACTTTTACCCAATGCGAAAATCAGATATGTCAATCTTGACAGTAACAGCGAACAAAGCTCGCCTGCCAATGCCGCAGATATCGAGCTGAATAACATTGACTATATTCTGTATTACGAACTACTCGATACCGTAGTACATGCCGATATTGGTGCTGGTCTTAACAATCTGGACGGTACGGTGAGAAACCTGAATGCAGGTGCTCTAAACCAGTATGATCTGGATGAATACAGTCCGCTACTCTATGCAACAGTTGGCGTAAAACTGCCATTTACCGGTATGAGTGCCAAAGCCGAAGCCATTTACACGCATGGCAGCGATAGCAAAAAAACCGATGTACAGGCCGAACTGCAATATGACTTTATTGATAATCTGTTGGTCGATGTCGGTGCCAAAGTCGGTTATCGCATGATGCAGGTGGATTTTGAACAGGATCAACGACCAGATTTACGGCTGGAATTTAAAGGTCCTTATATCGGTCTGGATGTACACTTTTAATGACATGCCACTGCTTCAGTCTACACAGCTCAATTTCTCTGCGCTGTTGTAAGCCAAAGCGTACATTGATAAGCGTAATCTGCTGCTAGTAGCCTGTCGGGATGTATATTATCTTATAAACATAGAGAGCAGGATGCTCCAAGAAGACCTAAAAACAAGAATAACATCGCAACACCAGGACGTGAGGTACGACAGGAGTTATACCTAAATCACGAGATACGGAAAAGCCCCGACAGGATGTCGGGGCTTTTTTTCTGCATATTCCTTTTCATATACATTGCTTTATTTATCATTGCTTAACAGTTCCGAGTTAAAACTCCAACATTGTAAAAATCTGCTTGTTGTTAAGCTAAAAATCCTCACATTTTTTGGGAACAGCAATCATGGTAAAAAAGGTCCTCTTTATTACATCCAATCAAGGCGTTGAACATGATGAACTGACTGAGCCTTTAAATTTTTTAAAGTCCAAAGGTTTTGAAGTGATTCATGCCGCAGAAAAAAATGAAGATGTAGCCACTGTCAAAGGTGATACCAAAGCTGCTACCCAATATACGCCGGATACCAGTTTCGACCATGTCGATCTGAATGATTATGATTTGTTGGTGATTCCAGGCGGTACAGTCAACGCGGATACTCTAAGAATCAATCAGGATGCGCAGAAAATCATTCAGCATTTTGCCGACAATCACAAACCGATTGCCGCGATCTGTCATGGGCCATGGGCCTTAATTGATGCAGATCGAATTAAAGATAAGAATCTGACTTCATATAAGAGTATCAAGCTGGATCTGGAAAATGCTGGTGCGAAATGGGTCGATGAAGAAGTTCATCGTTGCAATACCGGCGACTGGGTACTGATTACTTCACGTAATCCGGATGATATTCCGGCCTTTAATGAAGCCATTTTAAAAGAACTTGAAGATGAAGCTGCTTAAGCTCCTACCAATAAAAAAGAACCTCAGCATTGAGGTTCTTTTTTATATTCAGACACCACCAGCCAGACTTTTCAGATAAGCCACAACTTCTTTGTTGCCTGCCATTTCGGCCAGTTCTAAAGCAGTATTTGGACTACGATGGGCAATATCTGCGCCTTTGCTAACCAAGAGTTTGACCACTTCCAGATGATCATTTTCAGCAGCCGCCTGTAAGGCGCTATAGCCTTCTTCATCGGCGGAGTTGACGTCCAGACCTTCCTGTAGTGCCTGTTCGACCTGTTCAACGTCGCCTAAAGAAGCCCAGTACACCAGTTCAGGAAGATGTAATTCGTCATCATCTTCAGGGATTGGGGAGAATGAGTCGAATTGCATAGAATCTACCTCAAGATTTATTTTAAGTCTGAGGGTATAAAAGCATATCCATTATAACTAATCCAATCCAAATGTAAGAGATTTGCTAAAGACCTAATAGACTCATACTCATCTGTAGGTCTTATCAAAAAATCAGAAATTGCATATTTACTTTTGTTATTCTGATATTCGTGTATATACCACACTGCGTGGATATTTTTTCTTTCAAAATCTCCCTCAGGATTTTTTTTATGTAGTAAACGACTTATTTCTTGATATATAAAATTTTGGTCATGGAAGTCATTTCTTTCATTTAGTACAACTAAGATTCCAATGCACAAAGGATTTTTTAAAGCATTTTTTGTTTCAGCTATCTGTTTATCTGCCTTGGAACAAATAGCCTTTAAATTACGCGCAGCATAATTAAATAATTGATTTCTTATAAAATCTGGATTTTTATGTTTTTGGATTAACTCCTCAATATGTACAGTTCCATAAAATTTAGGAAAATCAGGATCTATCTACTTGTTTATTTATATAATCATTAATATTGGGGCTCCTATCTGTTTCTAAAAACTTTACTTCTAGAATCCATGAGCGATCAAAAGTGAAATAATCAGCTTTTTGTCCTTTAAATTGAATATCATAGGCATCATCAATAGATTCGTATTCCAGATCAGCAAATTTTTTAAATCTTTCGTTTAAGTTCATTTATTTATCACTTTTTTAATATTTTTAAAATTTATCATTTAATGATAATAATAAAAAAGCCCCCTTTCGGAGGCTTCTTATTTAATACTTAGCTTTAAGCTTTAGACACTGCTGGTTCAATTGAACCAATCTTTTCAGACTCATCGTCATGCATGATCAATGCAACCGCAATTGCAGTAATCAATACCGGTAAACCAACTGCCATAAAGTTAAAGTAAGCAGGCAGGTTCATCCCCAGTAAGCCACCAATCAGGATCGGCCCTACAATCGCACCCATACGACCAATCGCAGAAGACCAGCCAATACCTGTCGAACGTACCGCAAGTGGGTAGAACTGCGCAACATAGCTATATAGCAACATTTGTGAACCAATTGACGCTGCACCGGCCAAGAACACCAGGATGTAAAGTAAGAATTGGTTAGATGCAAAGCCCATTGAGCTCATCACAATCGCACCCATCATACCGAGGAACATCAGTACCGGTTTCAGGTGGAAACGATCCGCAAGAATACCGCCACCGACAATACCCACAACCGCACCCACATTCATGACCATCATGAACATCAGACTGTTGTCCATCGAGTAACCTGCTGCCATCATCAACTTCGGTAACCAGCTGCTCAGCGCATACATGGTTAACAGACAGGTGAAGAACGCGACCCAGAACAGTAAGGTATTCACCGCACGACCACGACGGAACAAGCTCACCACGTTAGCGGCTTCAGGCACATTTTCCTGCGGCAAAGTAAAAGTCGTGTTCTCGGTGACTTTCAGGTTTGGTTCCAGGCGACGTACGATGCGACGCGCTTCCGTCTGCTTGTTCTGTTTCACAATGAAGGCAAGTGATTCAGGCAGGAATTTCCAGATCACTGGCAATAAAAACAGTGGAATACCCGCGATAAAGAACATGATTTGCCAACCAAAACTTGGCGTGAACCATGAACCCAATAACGCAGCCATTACGCCACCGACTGCATAACCGCTAAACATGGTGGTCACCAGCGTACTACGCATTTTTTGTGGGGCATATTCAGACGTCAATGCCACCAGGTTTGGCATGACACCACCAATACCTAAGCCGGCAAGAAAACGTAAAATACCGAATTCGGTTGGGTTTGAAGCAAAGCCACCGGCAAAAGTTAAACCACTAAATAATACAATACAGATCATGATCACTTTCTTACGACCAATCTTGTCCGCTAGGGAACCAAAGATCATCGCACCAAACATCATGCCAGCCAGTGCAGTACTTGCAAGCATTCCTGCCTGCACTGCACTTAAGCCCCAGTCTTGCATCAATAATGGTAAAACTACACCATTAATTGCTAAATCGTAGCCATCAAATAGGATAATGAGTAAACACCAAGCAACTACATTGAAGTGGAAAGGCGTGAATTTCGCATTATCGACTACAGAATTTATATCTACTGTTTCCGTTGTCATCGTTCTCATCTCCCATGAGTACTTGTCCGTAAAATCCTTTTGAATATACGAGTGAATATTCAAGTTTTAGCAATATACGCAAGTGGAATTTGAGGCACAATAAGACTAATTGATATTCTGCTATGCATATTTCAATATCATTTTTTTGCGTGATATATCACGTTTTCATTAAGATAAACTACTGAATATTCGAATCATTGTAATTTTAATTAAACTGAACTTATAACAGGTGTTTGAATTATTTATTTTTTGATTTATTCAATTCTTTATGAACTGTATGCAAAAGCCCCTTTTATCGAAGGGGCTTTTGTCATCCAATAGAAGTTTAAGTCATTGTGATTGGCAAAAAGTGACTAGGTTTTAACCGAATTCAGTTTCTGTTTGGAGAGTAAGGTTTCCGCATTTCTTTCCGCGTTCAGATCTTTGCGTACAATCAGAGCGACTGAAATTGCCCCAATAATGGCTGGAATAGCAACTGCCAGGAAGTTCATCTTGTGTGGCAACTCCATACCCAACAGGAATCCAATAATAATCGGCCCCACAATGGCGCCTACCCGACCGACTGCTGAAGCACAGCCAATACCTGTAGAACGGATTGACAGTGGATAGTACTGGGCTACAAAGCTGTAGAGCAGAATACTACTTCCGATCGCTGAAGCACCGGCAGCGGCAACCAGTAGATAGATCACGGCTTGTGGAGAGTTAAAGCCTAATCCGACCAGTGAAACTGCACCTAGCAGGAACATACCAATAATGACCGGTTTCAGATGGAAACGGTCAGCCAGAATACCGCCACCAATAGTTCCAATCACTGCGCCAATATTCATGGCCATCAGGAACATCAGACTGTTACCCAGAGAATAACCCGCTGCCATCATCAGTTTTGGTAACCAGCTACCCAATGCATAAACCATCAGCAGACACATAAAGAAGCAGCACCAGAATAATAAAGTACTCATACTCCTCCCCTGTCTGAACAGGGCAGCAATTGAAGCATCAGGTGCGTGTACTTCATTCAGTACAAACTGGGTACGAGCAGTAGCATTTTGCTCAGGACTGATCTGCTGAACAATTTTACTGGCCTTGTCATTTTGCTGTTTTTTCACCAGAAAAGTTAAAGATTCTGGTAAAAAGAACCATAAAACCGGAATAATTAATAATGGAATTCCGGCAATGTAGAACATGATTTCCCAGCCAAAACTTGGGGTTAACCAGGCGCCGAGCAAGGCCGCCATAATACCACCCACCGCATAACCGCTAAACATGGTGGTGACTAGAGTACTACGCATTTTTTGTGGCGCATATTCAGAAGTGAGCGCAACCAGATTGGGTAATACACCGCCAATACCTAAACCCGCAATGAAACGCAGGATGCCGAATTCAGTTGGATTAGAGGCAAAACCACCCCAGAACGTAAATCCGCTGAACAAGGTTACACAAATCAGAATGACATTTTTTCGTCCAATTTTATCTGCCAGCATACCGAAAAACATGGCACCAAACATCATGCCTGCCAGAGCAGTACTGGCCAGCATTCCGGCTTGAACTGCCGTCATATTCCATTCTTGCATCAGTAGCGGTAAAGCAACACCGTTAATTGCCAAATCATAACCGTCAAAAATCACGACAAATACGCACCAGAGTACGATCTTTAAATGAAAAGGTTTAAACTTTGCCTCATCCACTACAGCATTCACATTTACCGTTGTTGCTGTCATTTTTCCTCACCTCCAATTGTGAGCTTTTTTATTCTATGAAAAAATGAATGGTCATTCACTTTTGTATACAAAATGGATGATTATTTTTACTTTGTCTACTGCAAAACATACCAAGTTAAGTAATTTTAAAAAATTTGGACTAAAGTTTTAGCAGGAAGGGTTTTAAATAAAGCGCCAGTAAAATAAAGCTAGCTTAAATTAATTATACTTTTCACGTTATTTTTATTTTTATTAATCACATTTAATAAGAGTTTCTACTTATCTTCCAATAAATTTCCCACCATAAAAAAACACCCCTGGCCTTTAGACCGGGGGTGTTTTGAATAATGAGCTGGCGATGACTTACTCTCACATGGGTAATCCCACACTACCATCAGCGCTAAGAGGTTTCACTTCTGAGTTCGGGAAGGGATCAGGTGGTTCACTCTTGCTATGGTCGCCAGCACAACTGTTTATGACTTTGCGTTTGGTCTTATTTAGATGCCAAGGCTTGGTCAAATGAGTTATTAACAGAGATACTTGAGTTAAATTAGGTTGTCCATTTTATCTAGCTTTTCAACTAAATCAAGTTTGATCGTTTGATTTCGAATCAATTGAGCGTTATACAACAACTGTTTGGGTGTTGTATAGTCAAGCCTCACGAGCAATTAGTATTGGTCAGCTTCATGCATCACTGC
>NZ_JACSPT010000007.1 GCF_014837015.1 Acinetobacter pecorum | reverse complement strand
TGGGCAGAAGTATTTTGGTCTAACATTGCTAACGCCTCCAGAGGAGTAAATGTTTATTTGATACAGCCATGATAGGATAATCGATTGAATAGGTAAAACAGGTTGTTTTTATTTTATTAATCGGATTTTATGATTAAAAATTTGATTATTATTCTATTAATAATTTTATACATTATGACCGATTCAAATTATAAAGAGATAAATTTAAAGATTAAAAAAAAATGCTCCCTTTCCAGAAGCATTTTTTAGTTTAGAAAATTCGTTGTTCAATCCGCAATGAACGTCCTTTAATCGAATGAGCCAGTAAAAATAGAACAAGACTGAGCAATGCAGACAAGATAGCAATACCAATGATTACGATATTCACGATCTTACTGACCTCATCAGCTTGCTGTGCTTGACGCTCTACACTTTGCGCCACAGGAGTCAAACTTTTGCCATAGACCTGTTGCTGCATGGTCCAGATCTGTTCAGGTTTGAACCCATATTGCTCAAACTTGGCATCTTTTTTCTCGGCCTCAACCACTTGGGCCACATAAGGCCGTGCTGCAGAGAAATCGACGGGCTTATGTAACAGTGCCGTTTGTGCCAGTAAATAAGACTTTACTGGTGCAGCAATCTCTGAATCGGACAGATAACGGGCAATTTCACTGTCATTGATATTGCTATCGTAGTATACCACTTGCTGATAAGCGTCATCCTCATCATTCCGCAGATCATGCTGCCAGTAAGTTAATCCTGACCAGATCAGAATAAATGCAATCAGCCATGCGACAAATTTCAGCACGAAAGACTGAAAACGCACATAAAAGAAACGTAGCTTTTTCATTAGGCTCATTACAATAAATGCGCCAATGAAAGAAGAAAAAATTTTAATAATTAGCCAGCCAATCCAGCTTAACAAACTAAAAAAATAATCTGGACTGTCACCAATGCTAGCCAGTGCAGCGTCGACACTGACTGGTAAGTGCAATTGCTGAACTTCAGTGCTCAGACCAAAAAAGCCATAGACCAGCTCCTGCTGGAAAAACAGGCTGATCAATGAGGCTATAAATACGGTAGATGTGGTCAAACCCAATAACATCAAATTGCGTTGACGTCTTTTGAGTGCGATTACACCCTGCTTGATGTCTTGAGGTTTGACGGCATATTCATCTAAGGGCGGCAATCTCTACTCCTTCTTACAGATTTTAGCCCTACCTGATTTAGTTGGGCTTGGATCCACTGGTACTTGATTCAATTACCAAATGATTCAGATTATCCTGTAAAGCTTTTAAACGCACGGTCGCTTCTGTACGTTTTTGTACACCTTCTTTCTGGATCTGAATCACATCATTTACAGTTTTAATGAGGGTATTTTGCACATGTTCAAGCGTTTCGATGTCAATCACCGAGCGCTGGTTGGCTTTAGCCGTAGCGACCGAGTTCTGATGTAACAGGTCTGCATTACGGCGCAGCAGCTCATTGGTAGCATCATCAATAGTATTGGCCAGCTGGACACTGTTCTTTTGTTCGCTTAAGGAAATTGCCAGACTGATCTGGTTTTTCCATGCCGGCAAAGTAATATTCTTGATTGCATAGAACTTGTCGACCAGCATCAGGTTATTTGACTGGATAATCCGGATCATCGGCAAGGTCTGCATGGCAGACTGCTGCAAGACCTGTAAGTCACTGATACGCTTTTCCAGATTATTGGCCAGATGATTCAGATCATAAATTTTCTGTGTGGTGGTCTGGTCTTGTGGCAAGGCGGTTAAAGCGGCAATTTCCTGTTGTAGCTCCTGTTCACGTAAACGGCCTGCGGCAATATGAATGCCGAGCTGTTTGTACTCTTCCTGCACTCCATCGAACATTTTGTCCAGGGTATCGACTCGCGCTTTCAGTCCGGATTGTGAAGTTTCGATTTCTTTCACCAGCACATCTAGCTGCTCTTTGGTGGTATTAAAATGTGCATCAAAGTTATCTTTTGCACCTTTAAATTTGCTGATGATATTGCCAAAAAAACCTGAACTTTTCTTTTTATTAAGAATACTGCTGGTGTTCAGCTGCTGCGCCACCTGCACGACCTGATTCAGCTTTTGTCCTGTGGCATCCAGATCCCTATTTTGAACCAGATTCAGTAATTCATCGGTATAGGTCGAGGTTTTGGTCGCAATATTTTTACCATATTCCGCCACGCTGTTATGGCTCATGTTCTGTAATTCTTTACGTGCAGCCAGCACTTCCTGAAAGTCAGCAGGCTGCAGGCCCAGTTCTTTCAGGTCCATTTGCTGGAATTTTTGTTCGACCAGTTCACTCGAGCTTTCAACAGGTAAATTTACTAAATCAGACTTGGTCATAGTTCACCTTATATTGTTATGATTTCGAGGGTTTCTCGAGGGATTTTTTTAACGTTTTAATCAGACGCTCACGACTATTATCAAGTTTTTCCAGATCACTTGTCGAGTGTTTCGTCTGGCTTTGTTTGACATGATATTGCCAAGCCGGAATCAATACCTGTTGAGCCTCCTTAAAGCGATCCAGCAAGCTAAAGGAAAGCTGCTGGGAAAGTTGCATCTGGGTAATGGCAATGTCATTACTACTCTGCAAGGTTCGCAGGGTATTGATTTTCTTGGAGAGACGTTCTGAAAAATTATCCAGAGGATGCTGATTCTTCACAAATTGCGGATATTCGGACAGAAACTCTTCTGCCGCGACAATATGCTTGGCCATCTGTTCGCGCAAACCTAAAATCTGCTGGAATCGGGATTGCGATTTCTGGATTTCAATCTGCAATTTGCGGCTTAAGTGATCAGCCTGATCCAGCAGACGATCCAGTCGCTGGTAATACTCAACCTGACTAGAGCCATAATCCAGATCAATGCCCAGCCATTTCTGAAGAGCATTGAATTTACGTTTTTTCAGATACTTTTTAGATTCTGCCAGTGCCTGAATCAATTGCTCAATGGTCTGACTCAGTTGCTGGGTCAAGTGCGGATCGACCCCATTCAGCAGAACCGACTGAGCCTGAATCAAGGCATCAGCATAATGGTTCAGCCCATATTGATTAGCCAGTACAGGTACAAGCTCATTCCGTTTGATCGCCAGAATTTCCTCACGATCAAACGTCATGTCAGTTAAGGCAGGCAGGGCTTCAAAGCGCGACATAGGAGAGACGATATCCTTTAAAAAGTGAACTAAAGAAATCTTGAACATCTTTGAATGTAGCAAAAAAACAGGCGACGTTGTGTATATTTATCCAGAAATTCGTTACATCACTTTAACTAAATCCATGTTTTATCTTTATTTTAATTATGATTTTGGCAATACAATCCAATTGGAGAGATAAATGGCTCCGTAGCATTTTGAGAATTATTTAACTTTAAGCATTTAGAATTTTAAAATGTATTCAATCTGATCTAAATGCTTACAATACTAGGTTTTACTTAAAATCCATATACAAAAAAAGCCATATTGCTATGGCTTTTAAAAGATGTTCAACGGGCTTAGAGATAATCCCCTTCGCTCTCCGGCTGATAGAGCACTTTCTCGATAGTCACTTTCATCGTATGACCATCCGGCTGTGGCCATTCAATGGTCTGACCTTCAGCAAGTCCCAGAATGGCTGCACCTATGGGTGCGACCACATTGACCTGCCCTTTTTCACCGTTAAATTCATGTGGGTAAACCAAGGTCACCTCAACCGCTTCGGTTGAAGGTGCAATCGTCAACAGGACACGTGAATGCATGGTCACGATATTGCTTGCGATCTCTTTTGGCTCAACTACTTCGGCACGTGCCAGTTCATCCTCTAAGCGAATCATGGTTTCACTCAGCTTGCTCTGGTTCTCCAGCATCGTTTCTAGACGCTGCAAATCCTGCTCAGATAAAATAATGTTGGGTTTAGTCATTCTTATTACCTTGTTTAATTCATAAGTGAAAAATTAATCAATTAACTGCCGGCAGCATCTTTAAATATAGGATTTGCCTAAATTCAAATGCCACCAATCCATAGAATATTTAAATAAAAAAGAATGATGTCATTCATAGCACTTTTTCAGTATTTCCTTACAGTAACATGGGATTTACTCAAGTGTTTTATCTAGCGTGCCATCCAGCAGGATATCCAATATTTTTAAAACATCAGATTCTGAAAAATGACCCTGTAAATGGTGTGAAGCACTACATGGAGCGAATGGTCCACTCTTTTAAAACATTTAAAAATAAAGAGAGTTGATGAAAACTTTAAGCCAGATTTAGAAAAACTCAATATGATTTTATTGATAATTTAGTCTTACATCATAGTCTTCAGGCAGACATTTATAGAACTTAAAACATCATTTTGTACATAGTGATCTCAACTGAAATTGAGCTCGATCAAGTACAAACATATTCTGCAGCCTTACTTTATACAGCTATAAAAAAAGCTCCCGGTTGGGAGCTCCTTTCCGTTTATAAGCAATTATGCATAAACTGGGAATTTAGCACATACCGCTGCAACTTTTTCTTTAACTGCACTGATGACAGCTTCGTCGCCTTTGGCATCCAGAATGTCAGCGATCCAGCCAGCAAGTTCACGTACTTCAGCTTCACCGAAACCACGAGTAGTCACAGCAGGTGTACCAATACGGATACCTGAAGTCACAAACGGAGAACGTGGATCGTTTGGTACAGAGTTTTTGTTCACAGTAATATGAGCAGCACCTAACCAGGCATCAGCTTCTTTACCTGTGATGTCTTGTTTAATTAAAGATAACAAGAATAAGTGGTTTTCAGTACCGCCAGAAACGACTTCATAACCACGAGCCATCAATACTTCAGCCATTGCTTTAGCATTTACTACAACTTGTTGCTGGTAAGCTTTGTATTCAGGCGCCATAGCTTCTTTAAAGCAGATTGCTTTCGCCGCAATCGCATGAACCAAAGGACCACCCTGGTTACCCGGGAATACAGCCGATTGAAGTTTCTTCTCGATCTCTTCGTTTGCTTTCGCAAGGATCAGACCTGAACGTGGGCCACGAAGTGTTTTATGAGTTGTCGTCGTAGTTACGTCAGCAATTTGCACCGGACTAGGATAAACACCTGCAGCAACCAGACCTGCAACGTGTGCCATGTCAACAAACAGGTAAGCACCTACTTTGTCCGCGATGTCACGGAAACGCTGCCAGTCAACGATTTGGCTGTATGCAGAGAAACCGGCAACGATCATGCGTGGCTTGTGCTCAAGCGCTAAACGCTCAACTTCTTCGTAATCGATCTCGCCAGTTTCAGGGTTTAAACCGTACTGAATTGCATTATATGTTTTACCAGAGAAGCTTACTTTTGCACCGTGAGTCAAGTGACCACCGTGAGCAAGGCTCATACCCAGAACTGTATCGCCTGGGTTCAGAAGCGCTAAGTAAACTGCTGAGTTTGCTTGTGAACCAGCATGTGGCTGAACGTTAGCATAATCAGCACCAAAGAGTTCTTTAGCACGGTCAATCGCCAATTGTTCGATAACGTCTACATATTCGCAGCCGCCATAGTAGCGTTTGCCTGGGTAGCCTTCCGCATATTTGTTAGTAAGTTTTGAACCTTGAGCTTCCATGACTGCTGGTGAGCAATAGTTTTCAGAAGCGATTAGCTCAATATGAGCTTCTTGACGAGCATCCTCATTCGAGATTGCTTGAGCTAATTCTGGATCAAATTCAGCGATAGAGATATTGGCAAACATTAGCGAGGTCCTATTGATTTAGGGCTTTTAAGCCGTGCTAAGATTGGCGCGTATTGTAGCATGAAGTTTTGAATTTTCGATCATGAACTTTCTCCACTTTGCAATAAAAATGGCTCATGTCTCAAAAACATGAGCCATTTAGATAAAAATAAGTTATTGAATTGGCATTAGAGATTTTACATCTGAAATAATATTAGCAATATTCAGTGCATAGACGCTGCCATGATCCCATTTAGTCGTATTTGATTCATCCGTAATATAACGTACTGAGGTTTTTTTCTGATTCGCTAATTGAACTAAAACATCTGTTGCTGCTTTCGGAACGGTACTATCTGCTGAACCCTGATAAATAATGGTCGGTGTAGAAACTTTCACCAGTAAAGGCTGAGAATCCTTTTCCAGAAAGGTTTTCACCACTGGAATACTCATAAAATTAGCTTGAGTACGCGGGTATCCTTCCAAGGTCTTTTTATCGTTAAGATAAATTCCCATTGCATTACCAAATTTTTTGCCCAATATGTCATAGCAATCTGTTTCAGCATTCTTCGCAATGTTATCGGTTGGCATTTTGAAAATCTGGCTATATTGCAGATTTGGATTCGGGTTTCGCAACCCCGCAACAATCAGTGCAGTAAAAGTATCTAAAGACGCTAAAGTTTCAATTTTTTTATTCAGATCTGTTTCCTGTCCTGCCTGCTGTTCACCTCCTGACAAAATCAGGCTGAAATTAGAAGCGGGTGCTAAAGCGACCGTACCTTTATAGGTCATTTTAGAGGCACGTGCTGCATACTGGGCCGCGCCTAAAGCTGCTTGGCCCCCTTGAGAATGTCCAACCGCCATCCATTGGTTAGAAGCTTCTGGCCCTAAATAATCTTTTGCAGCCACCACTGCATCGGTCAGCGAATATGCCTCACTCTTAAGATTCAAGAAAGGATGGAGTTCTTTGCCACTCGGCTCTCCCAATCCTTCATAATCAGGTGCAACCACGACATAGCCAGCTTGAAGGAATCCACTAATCATATTTTTGATAAAAGGATTAAGTTCATTTCGACTTGGCGCACATTGATCAGCTACACCAGTCGTGCCATGTGCCCATGCGACGATCGGCCATCCTTTTGCTGGAGGCATTCCCTCGGGTGTAAAAACTAAAGCAGTGGCCTGTGTTTCTTTACCATTAACCCCTAACATCTTATAGGTCATGATCACACTTTCGTCAGCGATCCCTGAAAAATCTGTTTGAGTATAAGCTGCAGGTGTTGCCACCACCGGATTATCTATATTATTTACCGGAATAGCAGGTTTTGCCTCGTAAAAAAGATCATTATCACTATCATCGTTACAAGCGGTTAAGGCTAAACTTAATGTGAGAAGAGTACAGGTCAGTACATGACGTTTCATCGATCTTATCCTTGTCTTATTTATTATATCTAATGAGTTTTTCTGGTTTTATCCTAAACAAACGATAAAACTAGACTTAATTTCCCAATTTATCTAAAGAATATCAAGAAAAGAATGAGTTATTTTTGTGTTAAATTTACATTAGTTTAAATTTATTATTAAATTAACAAACTTAAACGAGGCAAAACTTCCATCTTCCCAAACCATACACATGGTCGCCACCAGTTAAAAAGCCTGCAATCAATACAGAAATAAAGCAATTCAATTGTCAGTAGCAAAATAATAATGTTAGATTTTACTCTCTTCTCTTTTCAGGTGTATTTCCGACATGCAGGCCATTATCCTTGATACCGAAACGCATACTTTAAATGGTCAACCCATTGAAATTGCCTATGCGCCTGTCGAAATTGTAGATCATAAAATCAGCCTGGATAAAAGCCGTCTTTTTGATCAGCTCTATACCTGTGACGAACCCATTTCTTTTGCTGCCATGGCCGTGCATCATATTCTGGAATCGGATCTGGAAGGCCAGCCGCATTACAGCACTTTTAGCCTGCCGAATGAGACAGTCTACATGATCGGTCATAATATTGATTATGACCTCCGTGCCATTCAAAAGTGCGATGTTGATACCTCGAAAATCAAGGCGATCTGTACACTGGCTTTAGCACGCCGGGTCTGGCCCGATGCAGAAGCACATAATATTTCCGCCCTGATTTACATGATCACCAAAGGCAGTGAGCGAGCGCGTGAAATGATCCGTAAAGCGCATCGTGCTGACATGGACATCATTTTAACTGCCAATATTCTGATGCACATTGTCCATCATTTAAAAATCAATAGTATGCAGGAATTATTCGAGGCTTCTGAAGATGCCCGAATTCCACGTACCATAAATTTTGGTAAACATCGCGGTACTGCCATTGCAGAACTTCCGGCTGACTACGTACAATGGTTATTGCGTCAGGACGAACTTGATCCTTATTTACGTAAGGCCCTTGAAAATACGGCGATTACCACATTATAAATCTTATCGAAATACGCTTCGGTATTTTAATAAATACTTCATATTAGTGTAATTCTGACAGACTATGCTCAAGCTGAATTTAAGCAACTATCTATTCAGCTATGATGCATTTTTATAAGACTCAACGTGGGATCGAGGTACTCCAGGATCGCTCTCTTCCACTCACCGCACGTCAACGCCGCTTATTGGTTCTGATCGGCAGCCAGGATTTCAACCTATTAAATGACGCTTTAAAACAGCAACTTGCTCCTGCCGAAATTTTAGATCAACTTTATGCCATGGAATTAATTGGGCCAGCTGAAACCGGCGATTTAATACATTGTCAGAAAACAGCTGAGATAAAAGTAGATACAAAAATTGACCTGGCGCATTCCGAGAGCCATCGCCTTCTAAATTCATCTAGCGGGATGAATCAAGACAATCATTCCCATCTGCCAGAACCGCAGGCTTTGTATTTTGAAGACCTCAAATACCTGATGATGGAAAGCTTACAAAAATACTGCGGCTTGATGGCCAAACAGCAAGTACAGCATATTTCACTAGCTCGGGATGCACGCAGTTTGAAACTTTGTCAAATGCAATGGACCACCTCACTTCAGGAAAGCCGCATTGCCCCTCAAGAACTGAATCATATTCTGAAGCAGATCAATTTTGCTCTAGATCAATTACAGCGAAATGAAGTTCATGAATAAAACCTTCTGAGTCTTTAAAACTCTTAAATGAGCAAGTTTAACAATAAGTTCTCTTTGATTTTATAATATAACTGATTGGTTATTATAAATATTTATATTCAGATCAAATTTAAAGCCCTGAATATCAGACTTAAGCGTGATAGAAAAATAATTATAATCCCGCCATATAATGAGCATAGACATTCGATTGGATCATATATATGTCCTGCTATTTAGAATTCGATGCGTTTGATAATCCTATGCAACTCAGCAAAGTCGGCAACTGGGTGATTACTTTTTTAAGCCCGGCGGAAGAACTGCAACTTGTGCAACTGGCAATTACCTATGTGCTTCCACGTCAGATGTGCGACAACTTGCAACCGCGCCGTGTGTTGATTGAAAAAAGTCCTCTCGAACATCATTGGCTGATTCAAGCCATCGAATGTTTTGACAGCACCACCCGTCAGGAAATTTCCTTAACTCCTGAACATCCAACAGCTCAGCGGACTTTAATGCAAATTTTGCAAGAATTTGAAAAATATGATGTGAACATATTACTTAAGCAGATTTAAACGGTTAGTTATTTAAATCAGCTCTTTATTATCATGAGAGATTGCTTTATTTACAGCTAGATAAATTATGTGCAAGGTGAGTAATTGCCGACATATAAAAAACTCACCAATTAGGTGAGTTTTTTATATGCTGGATCGGTGATGTCGGATGAATAAGTTCAATTTTCACTACCTATCTGATGCCCACTGATTGAATTATTCTACAACACGATAAATATTGGAAGACTGCTGGCTTTCAAATAACAGCTCAATACTCGGCAGAATTGTTTCTCCATCCACCACGATATGTTCAATTTTTTTAACTAAATCAACTACCTGATCATTGTTATGTTCTGCAAAGGAACGTAGCATGGCTTTCACTTCAATCACTTTGCTAAATTGATCTTTCACCTTAATATCGATTATCTTAGACATTTCTTTTCCTCCTAAATTCTCCAATTTGCAGTTTTTTATACCACACTTAGTCCAACGATTAAGGTTAAAGATGTTAGCGAATTTGGCAATGTAAACTTTTTTATAAGGATGAATTGCAAGAAGTAAAATATTAAAATTAGTGCAATATTATTTTAGACAGAAATTAAAAAGCTCGCATTTCTGCGAGCTCTGTGTTGGATGGCTAGTGTTAGATTTATTGTCTGATGATAAACATCAAACTCAACTAACTATCATTGATCCGTCCAACTATTCGGTAGCGTCTTATTGGTTTTACGACCTACCATGAGTTCAATATAGCAATTTTTTTTCAGCAGACAATACCCTTTTACACTTCTAAAAAAGACTTATACAAGATTTTAATTGTGATTTTTTCGTAGAAGACTAAAATATTATTGGCTATTTTATTGAAAAACCCTCTACTTGAATCCACCTATTCTTCAAAATTTTTTCTATTTTTAAAATATGATTTTATATACAAAGGCATGTTATACACTTAGATAGAAACCTATTTATTTTCAATAATATATTAAAAATTAAACTGTAATCGCATTCCTAATCTACACCCGCCTTCAGAAAGATGATGATGTAAAAATATATTGTATCTCTACAGGCTCGCGTCGATTTCTAAAATAGATTGCATGTAATCACCTCATCTACTTATAAAGATAAATACCTCATAACTTTGTCCAAACTCTTCCTCCTATCTACTCATATCGTATGTTTATTCAAAAATTTGTCTAAACAGCCCGACATTATTTTTTAATGTATAGCATGACTGGATATTCAGAACATTATCCGGTTTTAAGATTCCAGTAGGTTTATATACAAACAGTCTGGAAATTTTAATTCTGCTCAAGATAACAACGCTGCCCTAATGGAAATTTAATTTTATATCAGCTTTAAATATTGAAGATAAATACAATACAATGCTCATAAATACATCGAGATATGTCTAAATTTTTATGTCAGCTAATAATTTTAGGAAATACCTTGATCTCAATTTAAGGCAGTTAATACTTTTATTGGCTATCTTTAGTGTGTCCAGCCTTTTTATTATTTCGCTCATTATTAGCTATCAAATCGTAAAAAATCAGTTAATCGATAACTCTCTCATCTTAAATGCTGACCATGCCCATAAAATTGCATTGAGTACAGACAATCACTTTAGAAACATGCTTCTTGAGCTAAACTATAGCGCAAAAATATTAGGTCAAGACTTTAACAACAATGAGCTTAGAGAAGCTGAGGTCAATAAATTAAAATATCAGTCTGAGCACTATAACAGTGTAGTCATCAGCGACCCCCAAGGCCGATTAATCAATTTTTCACCGAATATTCTGAATATTGATAGAAGTAAAATACAACATACTCCGGGGATTAGTGATTCTCTTCATAAAAAATCGACTTATATATCTTCTCCGTATTTTTCTGTCCGAAAAAATTTGATCGTATTTATTTCTCAACCTATTTTTGATAAGTCAAATCATTATCAGGGTTTCATTGGTTCTGCAATTTATTTAAAAGAAAAAAATGTGATCAATCAGCTTCTAACGACCTATAAGAATTATAAAAATAGTTATATGTATGTGATTAATAATGAAAATGAAATAATTTTTCATCCCGATCCTGAAAGAATCGGTCAATCGGCCAGCAATAATTCTGGCCTAGAATATATGCATGCGCATAAGCATGGTCAAATTCGTTTAGTGAATAGCCAGGGAGTTGATAATCTCGCGGGTTTTTCTCATATTCCGACTTCAAACTGGATTGTGGTTTCCCAACAGCCTACTCATGAATTACTTAAACAGGCCAATTCTATTCTTTATAAATTGGCCGCAGGCTTCTTTTTATTTTACCTGCTGGTTTTTTATATTGTATGGAAGCTTTCTGATTCTATCTCGGCCCCGTTAAACCAGCTGGCAGATATGGCGAGTCTATTGAATCAGGCAGAAATCAGTTCAAAAATTAAAGCTATACAGCCCTGGTATTATGAGGTCACAAAATTCAAATTGGCACTATTATTAAGTATCCGCAAGTTTTCACAACAAATGAGCAAAATGGATCATCATATTAATACAGATCCTTTAACCGGGCTGATGAACCGGCGCGGCTTGAATTATGTTATGACTCAAAATATAAAAATGAACATTCCTTTTTCAGTCCTGCTGATGGATGTGGATCACTTTAAAAAAGTGAATGATAATTATGGTCACGATCAAGGTGACATGGTTTTAAAACATATTGCCCATACAATGCAGCAAAATTTTCGTAAAGAGGATATTTGCTGCCGTTATGGCGGTGAAGAATTTATCGTCATTATCCCAAACAGCAATCTGGATGAAGTTTATGAAAGTGCGGAACGGTTCAGAAAAGAAATTGCGTCCAAAGAGATTGAGAACATTGGCAACATCAGCATTTCGATTGGCATAGCCTCTTGGCCAGACAGCTCTAAAAACATACTAGACGTTTTGAAAATTGCCGATAACAATCTTTATCGGGCGAAAGATGATGGACGAAACTGCGTTCGTTATTAATTTATTTTTTTTCAGTTATATACAATAAATTAAATGGTGCGCTCAGCGGGACTCGAACCCACGCCACAGGCTTCGGAGACCTGTACTCTATCCAGTTGAGCTATGAGCGCATCTTTTTTGGATCGCGCACATCATAACAAAAAAAAGCATAAGGTAAAGCAACTATCTCTAACTTCATCATTTTTATGCTTAAGCTTTATACAATGTTCCAAAATAGCAACACAGAATTGCATGTGAATCACTTGGCTTATTTTGCTAGATCACTCACAATATCTCAACTTTTCACCATTTGAGATATTCATGACTGATGCACTGATCTTAAGGGATTTGTCAAAGACCTATCGCAATGGCTTTCAGGCATTGAAAGGAATTAACTTAAATGTACCAGAAGGTGAGTTTTATGCACTCTTGGGCCCCAATGGCGCAGGAAAATCGACCACCATCGGTATTATCAGCTCATTAACAAAAAAAACATCCGGTACCGTCGAGATTTTTGGTCATAATCTGGACACCCACCCTTCACAGGCCAAACAATGCCTAGGTGTAGTCCCTCAGGAATTCAACTTTGCCCAGTTTGAAAAGACCTTCGATATTTTAGTGACTCAGGCAGGCTATTACGGCATTCCAAAAAAAATTGCACAGCAACGGGCGGAGATTTATCTGACCAAACTGGGTTTATGGGAAAAGCGTTCCACTCAGGCCCGCCTGTTATCGGGCGGGATGAAACGCCGCCTGATGATTGCGCGCGCCATGATGCACGAACCGAAACTGCTGATTCTCGATGAACCGACTGCAGGTGTTGATATTGAGTTGCGTCGTTCAATGTGGGAATTTTTGAACGAGATGAATGAACAAGGTACTTCCATCATTCTAACCACGCATTATCTAGAAGAAGCGGAAATGTTGTGTCGCCGCATTGCGATTATTGACCGCGGTGTGATTAAAGAAGACACCACCATGAAAAACTTCCTGAGTCAGCTCAATGAAGAATCGTTTATTTTCGATCTGGCCGAACCGATTGAACCGCTGCATCTGGATATTATCGGCGTGCGTTTTAACCTGATCGATCCGATGACTTTAGAAATCACCATGGACAAGGCACACACCATGAATGATCTGTTCCAGTTGCTGGAATCACAGAATATTCAGGTGCGCAGCATGCGCAATAAATCCAACCGTCTGGAAGAACTTTTTGTGAAAATGGTCGAGAAAAATCTGGATGGAGCTGCGCAATGAACATTAATCAACTCAGCGTCGCTTTATATACCATTGTCTATAAAGAAGTCCGTCGCTTTATGCGCATCTGGCCGCAGACCCTGTTGCCACCTGCAATCACCATGAGCTTGTACTTCGTGATCTTCGGTAATCTGGTCGGCTCACGCATTGGAGAAATGGGCGGCTATAGTTATATGGAGTTCATTGTGCCCGGTCTGATTATGATGGCCGTGATCACCAACAGCTATGCCAACGTCTCTTCCAGCTTCTTCAGCTCAAAATTCCAGAAAAGCATTGAAGAACTGATCATGAGTCCCGTACCGATGCATGCCATTTTATGGGGTCATGTGCTGGGCGGTGTGATTCGTGGGATACTGGTTGCAATCATTGTCAGTGCAGTGAGCTTATTTTTTGCTGACTTATATATCACCAACTGGTTTGTGACTATATATACCGTCTTGATTACGTCCCTGCTGTTTTCTTTGGGTGGGTTTATCAATGCTGTTTATGCTAAATCTTTCGATGATATCTCGATCATCCCCACTTTTGTATTAACACCACTAACTTATTTGGGCGGTGTGTTTTATGCCATATCGAGCTTAAGTCCATTCTGGCAAAATTTATCCTTGATTAATCCTGTCGTATACATGGTCAATGCCTTCCGCTATGGCATTTTAGGACATAGCGATGTCAATGTCAGCGTTTCACTGACAGTGATTACCTTATGTTGTGCCGTGCTGTATGCAGTGGCCTATCATTTACTCTCCCGTGGTTCAGGAATGCGTGAATAATGAGTGTAGAACAATCTCTCCTTGGTAAAGATACCAATTATCCTACTGAATATCAGCCTGATGTTCTGTTTCCAATTTCGCGCGCGCCTGCCCGTGAACAATACGCACATATTGAAGCGATTCAGCAAGGTACTGACTGGTGGCATGTATTTGAAATTTCCTGGTTAAATCCAGCGGGTGTGCCGCAAGTCGCTATTGGACGGATCAGCTTGCCAGCGTCCTCGCCGAATCTGATCGAATCCAAATCCTTGAAGCTGTATTTTAATAGCCTGAATTTTGCCAAATTTGCATCTAAAGATGCCTTTATCGCGATCGTAGAAAAAGATTTATCTGTTGCGGCCGAGGCTGAAGTCAAACTGCAACTGTTTCAGGTCGATGAGTTAGAGATTAGTAAACCTGAAGGCATCTGTATTGATGAGCTTACACCTGAGCGCCTGGAAAATTATCCAGATGCCAGTTTATTGGCTTTGGATTCGGATGATGCAGCAGAAGGCGAAATCCAGCTGTATTCACATTTACTTAGAAGTAACTGCCCAGTTACTGGCCAGCCGGACTGGGGAACAGTTTTTATACGTTATCAGGGTAAAAAACCTTGTTATAAGAGCATTTTAGCTTATATTATTTCCTACCGTCAGCATAATGGTTTCCACGAACAATGTGTGGAACAAATGTTTGCCGATATCTGGCAACAGCTAAAACCTGAAAAGCTGATGGTTTACGCAACCTATACACGCCGGGGTGGATTGGATATCAACCCTTGCCGTGTATCAGATTTAACATGGATGCCTCGCCCTATTCGTTTAGCGCGACAATAAAAACATTGAGGTTTAACAATGCCATTTTTTGGGTTTATTCCTTCTGCAGAGCTTTTAAATACAATTCAGACTGCACAACAAAACAAAAATTCCAGTGAACCGCTTTACCCCTTGCGTGATAAAACTGCATTAATGATCAATGATGAAATTATTGATGCGATTCTCACCGAGCTGGTGCGTCGCTTTCCTGCCAGCGATAAACGCGATACTGCGGAAAAACTGGCAGGTTATATCAAGTCGACTGTTGCAGTGTTACTGAAGCAGCTTTTGAGTAAAGCGCCGAATGAGGTGGTTAGAGAATCCATTACCTTCTCTGAGCGCAGCCTGTTTAAAGATCCTGATGGACATTTACGTGTCGGTGAGTCGCTCGATGCCAATCTGGTGACGAATTTGAAACATCATTATGCGGAACTCAAAGCCGGTCAGAGTATCGACAAACAGGCATTTAGCAATCTTTACAAGCAATTTGGTGAAGCGACAGTACGACATTTTATGGTCGACTTTAATAAAACCCTGGATCTTGGCATGATCAAACGTAAGGCTGCAGATATTGGCGCATCTGCAGTGATCAAAGCCATTAATATGGCAGCAGATAAAATCATTCTGAATTTGAATAAAGATGAGCTGCGCGCCATGGCCGAATATCACGACACTTTGTTCTATACAGAATAGTTTTGGATAGTCTAATCTCTGATTTTCTGTAAATCTTGAGAAACCAGCCTGACTTTTGTCAGGCTTTTTTATGATCAGTGAAATAGATTGTTACAGATAAGCTGCCGCGCAAGCCATACTGCCGCAAAAATAGCCAAACTTTCGCTATTTTTGTATAAGCGGCTAGGTCTCTTAATCATCCGAATGTTATCTTTAATCTGGCACTTTAAGCCCTAAGATTGAAAAAATTTATCAATCTTTTTCATGGCATGATTCAAATGACATCGCCAGCAACCCATCTAAAAAAACTGGAAATCGTAGCAAGATGTTGAAATCGGATTTTTATAAAAAGTTGAAACAGCTTTCAATCATATTCACTGCATTTGGTCTTAGCAGTTTTAGCCTGGCCAACGATTTCCAGTATCATCCTTCTTACGCAAGTTTTAAGCAAAATGCCATGCAAAGCTATGGACTGAGTGCCCAGCAAGTCGATTCAGCCATGAGCGGGACGCGTAACCTGCCCAATATCATCAACATCATGAATCGCCCAGGTGAAAGTAAGCCGTGGTATTCGTATAAGACCAATTTTCTGTCTGAATCTACCATTCAGCGTGGCGTACGTTTTAAACAGCAATATGCGGATACGCTTAACCGTGCTGAACAGCAGTTTGGTGTGCCGCAATCAATCATTCTAGGCATTTTAGGCGTGGAAACCGGTTTTGGTAGCAACAAGGGTTCTTTTATCACTCGTGATGCTCTGGCAACCTTAGGTTTTGGTTATGAGCGCCGTGCCCAGTATTTTCAGGATGAACTGGCTGCCCTGATTGCCTGGTCTTATAAAGATGGGGTGGCAACTTCTTCTATAGTGGGCTCATATGCCGGCGCTGTCGGTTATCCACAGTTTATGCCTAGCAATATTCCAAAGTTTGGTGTGGACTACGATGGTAATGGTCATATTGACCTGCGTAATTCAGCAGTAGATGCGATAGGTTCGATTGCCAACTATCTGGCACAGCATGGCTGGCAGCGTAATCAGCCGATTGCCTTTCCGGCACGTTATACCGGTTCAAATCCAGATGCAGTAATTGCCAAGGATCTCACCCAGCCTATCCCTTATGGTGTACTCAAAACTCAAGGCATTAGTCCGATGAATCCGATTGTAAAAATTGATGATCTGGACTTGGTCAATGTGATTCAATTACAAGAGAATTATGGCCAGATTTACTACATCACTTATCCAAATTTTCAAGTGATTACCACCTATAATCGCAGCCGTATGTATGCCACTGCATTGTGGTTATTAGGTACGGAAATTACCAACCGTTAACACTAATAATTAATACAAATTATGAAAGTCAACATTTTTATGGGCCAATTTGAGCATATTTTAAGCAATTTTAATATTATGTTACAATATTGATTATTTTTTAATCAATCATTGTTTATTTTGCGTTCTTTTTTTAACTATTTTAATTAAACACTAGACAGGGTGTTGTCAGCATGAATATTATCCATTTCGTTAAATGTAGTTGCATAAGTTAAATATCAGGCATGTTTACATGGTTTTTCAGCCATTTATGAACAACCAAATAGATATGCTGTTAGGAGTTGATTCGATGCATTCTTCAATTTTGAAGTCTTTTATGGCCATTGCCACGATTGTCACGCTGACGCAATCGCAGGCAGATATGGTTCCGTCATCTTCATTCACCAATGAAAATGATAATTCGCGCCTTGCAACGCGAGTACTCAATAAAGAAGCTCAAAGCTTCAATTCAAATTTCACCAATTTGAACAGCCTTTCAATCACTGAGCGTTCTGGCGATAAAGTTCGCCGTGAAACTATCGCAGCGAAAATTGAAATTCCTGCAGAAGAGCCTTCAGTGATTGAAAAACTGAATACAGTGGCTTCAAATACTGTACGTAAATTCAGTCAGACTGGTACAGCATCTTGGTATGGTCGTCAATTCCACGGCCGTAAAACTGCAAGCGGTGAAACCTTTGACATGAACGCAATGACTGCTGCTCATCGTAGCCTGCCATTGAACTGCTATATTCGTGTAACCAACCGTAATAACGGCAAAAGCGTCGTGGTGAAAGTTAATGACCGCGGTCCTTTCCATGGTAACCGTGTCGTTGATTTATCTTACGGTGCTGCAAAACAGTTAGGTATTACCAGTGCCGGTACTGCAAAAGTCAGTATTGAGCGTGTCGCTGGTCCAAATTCTTAAGGTTTGACCTGCAACACATTTAACAGAAGTCACAGCAATGTGGCTTTTTTTATTGCACTTGATATTGTATGAGAATATAAACAGTTTGGTTTAACGCTATTTTTAAATGATTTAAAAAAATTTTGGCATGTTCCTCAGACCGGATAAAATTCATTTGCCTACATGATTAACTTTTGACCGCATGCAAATTCTGCTTTATATTGCCTAATACGCAAAACATGTTCATGGAATGGAGCGAAGAATGAAAACAATATCTGAATGGTTTGATGAATATAGTGACAGCCACCAAAATAAAACCAATAAACTGATTCACTGGGTCTGCGTACCGACGATCTATTTTTCGATTATTGGCATTCTGGCGCATTTTAGCGCCTTACTGACTGCCCTGTTACTGATTTTGGCTTTTATTTTCTATGCACGCCTGGATCTTGTTTTGGCTGTGGCCATGACTACGTTGACTTTGGTCATGGCCTGGCTCATCTGGATTCTGCCAGTGGGTACAGGTTTTTTTATCGCCCTGTTTGTCTTGGCTTGGATTGGACAATTTTATGGGCACAAAGTTGAAGGCAAAAAGCCTTCTTTCCTTAAAGACCTCCAATTCCTCCTCATTGGCCCAATTTGGTGCATGGATGCCTATCTAGGTAAAATCCTACCAAAATGGAAATCGCGTCATAACAGCGTAATCATGAGCATCTGATGCTACATTCGATTTATCCTATGAGAAGAGCCTTATTGATAGGCTCTTTTCTAGTGGTTTAAGCCATGATCTGAACACTTTCACTCAGTCTCATACTGCATCGCAGTCAATCACATTGAATTTTCCACTCTATTCATGCTCTTCAAGATAGACATATAACGCATCACAAAGGGTAATAATCGAAACTAAAGCAACATGTGTTTTGGGTGACATGATGATTTACGCATATTTTTTTATCTTAACCTTTATTAAATTTTTAGAAATCATTTGCTGACCTAAACCCGCAAATTTTAGGCATAAAAAAAGCCCCAAACGGGGCTTTTTTCTACTCAACAATTAGTCAAGAGACAAATTATTGTGCAGCAGCAGCTTGAGCAGCAGCAACTTCGTCAGCGAAGCTCATTTCTGCTTTTTTCTCAATACCTTCACCAACTTCGAAACGAACGAAATCAGTTACAGTCGTACCAGTTGCTTTAAGAACGTCAGCAACTTTCTTGTCGTTGTCGATTACGTACATTTGACGCTCAAGAACAACTTCATTCAAGTATTTCTCAACAGAACCTACAACCATCTTCTCAACGATGTTTGCTGGCTTGCCAGATTCAAGTGCTTTCGCTTCAGCGATTTCTTTCTCTTTCGCGATAAGCTCAGCAGAAACGCCTTCAGCATTTACAGCGACTGGGTTGAACGCAGCAACGTGCATTGCCAAGCCTTTACCAGTTGCTTCATCACCAGTGTAAGAAACAACAACACCGATCTTAAGACCGTGTTTATAAACTGCAAGGTTTTCGCCTTCAACAATTTTTGCACGACGTACTTGGATGTTTTCACCGATTTTTTGAACAAGAGCGATACGCGCTTCTTCAACAGTCGTACCATCTTCTAGTTTCAATTCAGCAATTTGAGCAGGCTCAGTTACGTTTGCAGCAAGAGCGGCAGCAGCAACTTTCGCAGAGAAACCAGCAAAGTTTTCGTCTTTCGCAACGAAGTCAGTTTGGCAGTTAACTTCTAGAAGAAGTGCTTTGTTGCCTTCTTGAGCAATCGTGATTGCGCCATCAGCAGCAATGTTACCTGCTTTTTTAGCAGCTTTTGCTTGACCAGATTTACGTAGGTTATCGATCGCAAGTTCAACGTCGCCGCCCGCTTCTGTCAAAGCTTTTTTACATTCCATCATTGCTAGACCAGTACGATCGCGCAATTCTTTAACCATGCTTGCTGTAACTGCAGTCATGTTAATCTCCTAAATTCGGTAGAAAATGAATTCTTTTTAGAACAGAAACGGCCCAGAGGAGTTCTCATGGGCCGCCTGCATACATAACGCTTACTTTGCCACCATCACATGTCGCAAGAATGACAAGCTAGCGTCAAACGCATTAAGCCTCAGAAGCTGGAGCTTCTTCTGCTTTAGCTTGTGCATTTGCTTGTGATTGAGCGTATTCTTTACCAGCAATAATCGCATCAGCCATAGCAGAAGCATAAAGAGTTACTGCACGGATCGCATCATCGTTACCCGGAATAACGTAGTCTACGTTGTCTGGGTTAGAGTTTGTATCAACGATACCGATTACAGGAATACCAAGGTTCTTAGCTTCTTTGATTGCAATCGCTTCGTGATCAACGTCGATTACGAACAATGCGTCAGGTAAACCACCCATGTTTTTAACGCCGCCTAAGCCACGCTCAAGTTTTTCCATCTCACGAGTACGCTCTAGAGCTTCACGTTTAGTGAGCTTAGCGAAAGTACCGTCTTGAGATTGAGTTTGAAGGTCTTTTAAACGGTTGATAGATTGGCGAAGTGTTTTCCAGTTCGTCAACATACCACCTAACCAGCGGTGATCTACGTATGGTTGACCAGCGCGTTGAGCTTGTTCACGGATGATTGCAGAAGCTGCACGCTTAGTACCAACGAACAAAACTTTGTTCTTTTTGCTAGCCAAGTTGTTTGCAAAGTTCAAAGCATCATTTAACGCAGGAACAGTGTGCTCAAGGTTAATGATGTGAATTTTGTTGCGCGCACCAAAGATGTATTCACGCATCTTTGGATTCCAGAAACGAGTTTGGTGACCAAAGTGCGCGCCAGCTTGAAGAAGGTCGCGCATGCTTACGTTGTAATCTGCCATTTTCTTTACCTTAAAGTTTGGGTTAGGCCTCCATATACCCGCATTCTCCACCCCAAAGGGCACCCAGAGTAATGTGTCGATATATGTGCGGATTTTTTTGCCTCATCGCACAAAGCCCGTGAAATTTATTCACGAAAAAGCATTTGATAAAATGGGCGGCTATTTATACCATAGTCACACACAAATTTCCAAAAGTTTTTAGAGATCATGAACAACACTTATCAAGCTCCACGTCGACTTATCAAAACCCCTGACGAAATTGAAAAAATGCGTGTAGCGGGGCGACTGGCGGCAGAAGTTTTGGATATGATCAAACCGCATATTGTTCCTGGTGTTACTACACTGGAACTTGATACGATTTGTCATGACTATATTGTCAATCAGCAGCAGGCCATTCCAGCATGTTTAGGCTATGGTGCTGCACCGGGTCGACCTGCCTTCCAACATTCGATTTGTACCTCTGTGAACCACGTGGTATGTCACGGCATTCCATCAGACAGCAAAAAATTGAAAAAAGGCGACATCCTGAATATTGATGTGACCGTGATTAAAGATGGCTATCATGGTGACACCAATATGATGTACATCGTCGGTGGTGAAACCACGATCCTTGCCAACCGTCTATGTAATGTAGCCCAAGAAGCTATGTACCGTGGTATTGAAACTGTAAAACCGGGCTCAACCATTGGTGATATCGGTCATGCCATTCAGCAGTATGTTGAATCCGAACGTTTTGGCGTAGTACGTGAATATTGTGGACATGGGATTGGTACGACTTTCCATGATGAACCGCAAGTCCTGCATTATGGCCAGCCAGAGTCCGGTATGATCCTTGAAGAAGGCATGACCTTTACCATTGAACCGATGGTCAATGGGGGCGACTGGAAAACCAAACTATTAGGTGATAAGTGGACAGTGGTCACCAAAGACCATTCATTGTCAGCACAATACGAACATACAGTTCTAGTAACCAAAACTGGTGTGGAAATTTTGACAGCACGTCCAGAAGAGGATTTGTCACGCTTTACGGCATAACTACAATCTTAGTGCAGCACAATGGCCACTTTAAAGTGGCCATTTTTATTTTATATTTCATGCATCCACATGCATGACCGAGATGTATCAAGTCTCTTCTCTCCTACTCCGAGCATATCGAAATTCAAGATAAAGTTCGGTCAATACACCATTTTTTCCTTAAAGTTTTCTAAATTCTTTTGCCCTATCTGCACCATTTTAGGCTAAGATAATGTGCTTTTTATTTTTTTATCCCTAGTAAGAAGGAATACTGCCGTGGACGTACGTCTCTCTGATCGTGTGAATGCCATCAAACCGTCCCCTACGCTTGCTGTGACTAACAAAGCTGCTGAATTAAAAGCTGCAGGTCATAACGTGATTGGTTTGGGCGCAGGTGAACCAGATTTTGATACCCCTCAACACATCAAAGATGCAGCAATTGCAGCAATTAACAACGGTTTCACCAAATACACCGCTGTTGACGGTACGCCAGGTCTTAAAAAAGCCATTATTGCCAAATTCAAACGTGACAATAACCTTGAATATGCTGCAAACCAGATCCTAGTATCTTGTGGTGGTAAGCAATCATTCTTTAACTTAGCTTTGGCTTTGTTAAATAAAGGCGATGAAGTGATTATTCCTGCACCATTTTGGGTAAGCTACCCAGACATGGTCATCATCGCTGAAGGTGTACCTGTAATTGTGAAATGTGGTGAAGAGCAACGCTTCAAAATCACGCCTGAACAATTAGAAGCTGCAATCACTGACAAAACTCGTCTAGTGGTATTAAACAGCCCTTCTAACCCTACAGGTATGATCTATACTAAAGAAGAACTTCTTGCTTTGGCTGAAGTACTGCGTAAATACCCAGAAGTATTTATCGCATCTGATGACATGTACGAACCAATCCGTTGGGAGGACGAGTTCTACAACATCGCAACAGTTGCACCTGACCTTTACGACCGTACAATCGTATTGAATGGTGTGTCTAAAGCATATGCAATGACTGGCTGGCGTATCGGCTACGCAGCGGGCCCTGCTAAACTGATTGGTGCGATGAAGAAAATCCAGTCTCAATCTACTTCGAACCCAACTTCAATTTCGCAAGTTGCTGCTGAAGCTGCATTGAATGGCCCCCAAGACGTGCTTGAGCCAATGATTGAAGCATTCAAACGCCGTCATGACCTGGTTGTAAATGGCTTGAATGACATCAAAGGTATTTCTTGCCTACCTGCTGATGGTGCTTTCTATGCATATGCAAACATCAAACCGTTAATTCGTGCCAAAGGTCTTAAATCTTGCACAGAATTCTCTGCTTGGTTACTGGAAGAAACTGGTGTTGCAGTGGTTCCTGGTGATGCATTCGGTCTAGGCGGCTTCATGCGTATCTCTTACGCAACTGCCGACGAAGTACTGGTAGATGCACTGGCACGTATCAAGAAAGCTGCTGATTCTATCGAAGGCGTAGATGAAGCAATTGCTTCAATCGAAGCTGAAAAAGCTGCCAAATAATCTGACTGAAACATCAGATTTGAAAAACCCGCGAAATTCGCGGGTTTTTTTATGTGCGACGAATATAATATCGATACTTTAGGCTCAGGCATAGCAAACATAAACAGGCAGCAACCGTATAGGCAATAGCAAGCATCCACCAAAAGCCATATATTCCCAAAGCATTGAAATCAATATTCATAAATGAAATAGGATGATAGGCAATATACCAGCCGCCACCCAAACCAAGCACCAGAACTGTAGTGGTAAAAATAAACATGGGCAACACCACTTCTTTCCAGCAGCGCAGCATATTGACACTAATCACCAGAATGGCATCAAAGATATGCATCCAACACACGAGCATCATCAAACTGAATGCCACCGCCAATACCTGCTGGTCACCACTAAATAAAGCAATAATCCAACGCTGAAATATCCAGACAAAACTAGCAAGGCACAATCCAATCGACAGAACAACTACCACTGCTTTTTTGCTTAACTGCCATGCTGATTCAATATGTTCTGCACCAATTTTCGTCGATACCAAAATACTAAAGGCAGATCCCATTGACAGCGGCACCATAAACATCAAGCCCAACAGACCCAGCATAATTTGATGGGAATTTATAACAATGTCACCCAAGGGTAAAATCAGCAGTGCAATCGCACTGACTGCAAATACATCCACAAACGTGACAATACCATTAGGCACACCAATTCTGAGAATTTTAACTAGAGTAGCCCAATGTAAAAATGTGCCTGACCATTGAATTCTTAATTTTTTCTCTAGAAATACAAAATAATAAATAAATAACATTAACCATTGTATAATCAAGCTTGAAATAAAAGCACCTTGCACACCGTAAGCAGCAATGTAACCTTCAATACCAAAAATCAAGCAATATCCTAATAAAACCTTGAAAATCAAATATAAAATGTTAGCATAAAATACCCGTTTAGCCTGTCCACAAGTTTGCGTCAGAATATATAAAATACGTAATAAAAGGTGTCCTGGAATTATCCATGCCATTAACATCAAACATGGTGTAATCAGGGCTTGCAGTTCATCATCGGCTTTTAAAAGATTGAGTAAGGGTGTGGCATGGGTAAATAGCCAAGCCGCAAAAACAGACACGATAAGTACGATCAAAACACCTTGTTTCACAATCCGCTGTATATCAGAAAAAGCCTGTCTCCCCTTGGCCTCAGCCAGTTCTTGCATCATGCCTTGCAGAATTCCAATCCCTGAAACAAAACACAATGAATAAATTGAAAGACACACAGCCATAGCAGCAACATGCTGAGATGAAAAATGTGACAGGAAAATCACATCGAATAAACCACTTAGCATAATAATGGCATTACTGAGAAAAATAGGCACCCAAAGATGCAAAAACTGTTTCATTACCCTAGCACTCGATTTTTAATTTTTTTATAAATTTTCGTTTTTTGGCAGATTATTTAAAACTGAGATATATCAGTAAAAATATATACCATTATTGTGCCATAAATCTTTAAATTTATTAATTTTATAGAAAATATTCATGCAACCGCCTTCAATTTTTCTTCTGAAGAAGAATAATTCGATTAGTTTAGAAATTGCAATTTATTCTTTTGAGTTTTTAATCGCTCTACGAAAATAGAGTTTGACCCTTTTACAGGAATCGTATTTTTTACTTGCGGGTTTATAATGATTTATTGAGAGCTTTAGCTTCATATTGAATATTTTCGCCAGATACAACAGATTCATTCTTTACTTATCTTAATCTTATTATTTCCAGGAATTAGGCTGCTGAAACATAACAATAATTTCAGCTCTTGTCGTTTTTTCTAGGATTATTCCGCCCATTCGAAAATATTGGTGACTGATAAATGCTGCTGGTCAATAAAATGAATATTCTTTATATCAACAGACATTCAAGTTCCATCAGGTCTGAGGGCGACTCATCGAACAATGATATGCTACCACTTCGTGGTTTTTAAGCTCTACTTCAAATTGAGAAGCACCGCATAAAAATTTTGCTTTCATGGCTGTTTCTCGTCGGTATTATTATTTTTAATCATTTTACTATATTGGCTATACGTAAAAACCTTTATACATTTCCTTATACAATCTTTAATTTGTTAATCCAATACCCCTCTCTATAAAATATAAGTTCCAAACTAGAAATTAAAATAATAAGGACAAGCAATGGATATTAAGAATCTTTCAGGTTTTGAAATGATACAAGCGATGATGGATGGAAAAATTCCCGCACCAACCATGAGCCAAACCATTCCAATGCGCCCCACCTTAATTGAAAGTGGTGAGATCACGTTCGAGGTACAAGCAGATCAACACCATTTAGACCCGCTGGGTAATGTACACGTGGGTTTTGCTGCGACTGTACTGGATACCGTAACAGGCTGTGCAATTCATACACTTTTAGAAGCAGGCGCCAAATATGGCACTGTTGATCTCAATATTAAAATGTGTCGTCCCATCCCGCAAAATAAACCGTTAAATGCCATTGGCAAGGTCATTAACCTCGGTGAAAAACTAGGAATCTCAGAAGGAAAAATCATCGATGAAAATGGCGAGCTTTATGCTTATGCAACAGCCGCCTGTGTGATTACACGTTAAATCGAGGCAGCTTCCCTAATCAGGGATTTACAGTATCCCCCATCCTGTCTGCGCCACTTTGGCAGGTTTGGGGCGGGTCAGAGCACAATATTCGAAATAATGTTTGGAGACATTTGCAACACTCAGTTTCTGGGTCTGCGCAGAGGAGACCTGCCAAACTTTAGACTGATTTGTACCAGTTAGTAGATTGCCTGAAATGGCATAAATAATGAGCTCTTTTGGTCGTGTTTCAGGCATATTCAGGAATACTTCAAAGCTGAATTGGCGTTCTTTTTCAACCAGCCATTTTTCTGCAAACCACAATTGTAGCAAGTCGCCCAAGTACAACTGCTTAGCCGCAAATGGCCATAAATCAATTTTCGCATCTGCAACAGGGGTAAAATACTGTGCAGAATCTTGAATGATTTCGAGATAATGATCTTGATAAAAAGATAGTTGCGAGAAAATTTGAGGGATGGTGAGCGTATTCATTCGCTTTCTCCGGTTTAGCCATTTTTGTGCTGGCAAGTAGGTTTAAATCCACACTGTTTGACCATCTGGTCAAACGACTTTATATTTTTAATCTAGCAAGTGATATTTATTCTGACAAGCTTTTTTTATGAATTTTATATGATTGTTTAAATTAAAATCATATAAATTGAATTTGTTAGAAATATGACAGTTTTTGCTTGACCCCTGCTGAAATCTCTCTATAATCGCATTCAGATTCTCCCATAGCTCAGTCGGTAGAGCGACGGACTGTTAATCCGCAGGTCCCTGGTTCGAGCCCAGGTGGGAGAGCCAAATTCAAGAAAGCCCAAGCATTTAAGACTTGGGCTTTTTTATTGCCTGAGATTTACCAACCCTCATCAGAAAATAAAAATCCCCCAGTCAATGGAGGATTTTCTTAATCTTAATATAGCTTCTAAGCTGCTTTGGTAGGCACACCACTATGGAAGCGGAACATATCATCAGGGCTTAAAATCAGATTCTTTTCCACTTCTCTGATATGCTCAATCCGTGCCTGAATATCCTCTTTTGGATTTTTCAGCTTCGCCTCTCTTGCCACATCTATCGCCAAGGCCAAATAGTCCTCAAAATGACGCGATTCAGACTTGAGCAAGTAACGGTAATAACGCCCCAGCTCTTCATCAACATGCGGTGCAAGTGCATAGAAACGTTCACAGGAGCGTGCTTCTACAAATGAACCAATCACCAACACATCAATCAGTGCTTCTGGCTCATAAGTACGGATTTCTTTACGCAAGCCACCGGCATAACGTCCTGCACTGAGACCAGTCCACTGCTGACCACGTTTTGCCATTAGTTCAAGTACCTGCTCATAATGCAGCATTTCTTCACGGACCAGCTGTGCCAGCTTGACCTGCAAATCCACAAAGAAACTGTAACGGAACATCAGGTTCATCGCGGTACTGGCGGCTTTCTTTTCACAGTTGGCATGGTCTTGCATCAAAATATCTAAATTTTTTAATGCTTCATCCACCCAGGCTTTAGGAGTTTCACAACCCAGGAAACCAATCACAGGCTTCATGAGTTCATCGTAATCATTATTTGACATATGTTTCTTGAAATCTTAACGCGCAGCTTTAATTGCAGCCTTCATTTGTTGTACAGCTTGCGCCAGACCAACAAAAACTGCATCTGCAATAATTGAGTGACCAATATTTAATTCATGAATTTGCGGAATCGCAGCAATCGGAGTGACATTTTCCAGATTCAGACCATGACCTGCATTCACCACCAGACCTTTAGATGCAGCATATTCAGCACCTTTCACAATGCGTTCAAGTTCCGCTTGTTGCGCTTCTGGAGTTTCTGCATCGGCATAGGCACCAGTATGGATTTCAATCGTCGGTGCACCGCAAGCAACTGCAGCATCAATCTGGGCAATGTCTGCATCAATAAATAACGACACATCACAGCCAATCGCAGTCAGTTCTTGAGTGGCTTTTTTCACATCTTCAAAATGGCCAACCACATCCAGACCACCTTCAGTAGTCACTTCCTGGCGCTTTTCAGGCACGAAACAGACATGCTGCGGTTGAATTTCTTTAGCAAAAGCGACCATTTCATCCGTCACCGCCATTTCCAGATTCATATGCGTGGTCAATACCGGACGCATACGACGTACATCATCATCCTGAATATGACGACGGTCTTCGCGCAAATGCAGGGTAATGCCCTCTGCCCCCGCCTGTTCGCAGATCAATGCAGCATTGACTGGGTCTGGGTACGTCGTACCACGTGCTTGTCTTAAAGTTGCGACATGGTCAATATTGACACCAAGTAATGCAGCCATAATATTTTCCTAACTACGATTGAGATTGAGAATTTTGGATCCACAATTGCCGACTTTTGAGTGGTCGATCACCGAGTAAGGCAGTGATGACCTGTCGATAAAGCTTCGTCAATAATTGTAACTGTTCTGGATTAAAATCCCTACCATTTTCATGGCTCAGCATAGTTAAAATCTGCTGTCCAGACATGGTCGAACGTGAAACTTTGGCAGAGGGCATGAAACCATCATTAAGCTGAAAATAGTAATGTTGCTCAGGATTAATCTGCGCCTGATTGGCATCGACTGAAAAATCCAGACCATAGCCAAGTTCTTCCAACAAGATATGTTCAAATTGACGCAAGATCTGCTTGAGATAAGTATTCGGATCAATTTGCGTAGAAAGCTGCTGCAAGGCCACTAGAGTTTCGCCATATTTGGCAAAAGTTTGCGGCATTTCGACTTCAAGTGGGCACAGTCGCAGCAGAATCTCATTCAGATAAAATCCTGAAAAGAATGCATCCCCGAAAAAGAAAATGGGCTGATTAACAATTTCCAGCTTCGTAAAATTTTTGAGTTCTGACTTACCTGAGGCTTGCAAACGAATGGGCTGATATTGTGGCGGCGGCGTCTGCCTTAAAATTCCGTCAATACGGCCATATTCCTGAGTAAATAAATGTACGATATGGCTGCGATCGCGATATTTGCGATGATGAATTAAATATCCATGCAGTACTTCATTACGCATAGATTACTTCTTTAATCTTTATTCTTTTTTGATTTTTTCTCATCTTCTTCGTCATCCCCATCAGGAATGACGGCACCCACAACAGCCGCAGTGCCTTTGACTGCGACTTTTGTGGTTTTATAAGCCACTTTGACAGGAACCGTGACTACTTTATGAATGCAGCCTTGCAGAAATACAATACATGTAACGACTGCTAACACTTTTATCATCACGGCATTCCTTAAAGGGTCTTACAAATTTTTATCGCTTAGATATCACTATAACCTAAACTTTTTAATGCACGCTCATCATCAGACCAGCCACCTTTAACTTTCACCCAAAGCGTCAGCATGATTTTCTGTTCGAACATTTTTTCCATATCGAGACGCGCATCCATACCGATTTTTTTCAGTTTGACACCTTTCTCACCAATCACAATCGCTTTCTGGCTCGGGCGATCGACAAAAATCGTGGCATCAATATAGGTACAGGCGGCTTTCATACGACCGGTTTTTTCATTCAAGACCGGTTCTTCAGTTTTAAATGATTCTATCTGAACGGTCAAATCGTACGGAAGCTCCTCACCCAACTGACGCATGATCTTTTCACGGATAATTTCAGATGCCAGGAAACGCTCTGAACGATCGGTCAGTTGATCCAGCGAATACAGTGGTGGCTGGAATGGAAGATACTTGGCAATCGTGTCACGTAAATGTTCAAGATTGGCACCACGAAGCGCAGATACCGGCACGATTTCCGCAAAGTTCATCAGCTTTTCGCGTTCACGAATAAGCGGCAAAGCTTCGTTCTTGTTTTCAAAGGTGTCCAGCTTGTTGATCACCAGAATCACTGGCATTTCAGCGTTTTTCAGCTTTTCCAGAACCAGGTCATCATTCGGTGTCCATTTCTGGGCATCTACTACAAATAGCACCAGATTAACATCACGCAGTGCAGAGTGCGCTGCACGGTTCATCATTTTATTGATGGCACGTACTTCTTTTTTATGCATCCCTGGAGTATCGACAAATACTGCCTGAGATTTTTCACGTGAATCAATTCCCACAATTTTATGACGTGTGGTTTGTGGCTTACGTGAAGTAATCGAAAGTTTCTGTCCCAAAATATGGTTCATCAATGTGGATTTACCCACGTTTGGACGACCGACAATAGCAACAAAACCACTGCGGTAATCCGATGGAATCTCAGTGCCTTGTGCACTAAAAAATTGATTTACCAGGTCGTGACTGTCGCTTTGCGACTCGTGATCAGCATCAATGTGATCGGAATGAGTAGTCATTAAGACTTATGCTCCAAAAGTTTCAAAATATCCGCCGCAACGGCTTGTTCAGCAAAACGCCGGCTCGCACCTTCGCCTTGCATAGTCGGTAATCCCGCAATCTGGCATTCCACTTTAAAATGCTGATTGGGTGCATCACCTTGAATATCCACAACCTCGTAAACCGGGAGAGGTTTCTTACGTGCTTGTAAATACTCTTGTAAGCGGGATTTAGGGTCTTTAAGCTGGTCTGTCGGCTCAATATGGTCTAAATAGGGTTCATACCATTTTAACACAATCGGTTCTAGCACGGTGAGATCACCGCAGTCGACATAGATCGCACCAATAATAGCTTCTACCGTATCTGCCAGTATAGACTCACGATGATGACCACCAGATTTCAATTCACCGGTACTGAGAATTAAATTCTGGCTCAGTTTTAAATCATTGGCGATTTTTCCTAATGCTTCCTGACGAACCAAGGTGGCACGCATACGCGTCAACCGGCCTTCATTTTCGCTTGGATAGGCATTAAAAAGATAATTCGCAATAATCATCCCTAAAAGCGAATCGCCCAGAAATTCCAGGCGTTCGTAGTTGTGTTTATGACTGACTGAACGATGAGTCAATGCCAGTTTCAGCAAATCAGCCTGTTTAAACTGATAGCCGATTCGTTTGGCAAGACGTTCATCATTTAGCTTTGACTGTGCTTTGATCAAACTCTTTCTCAAACTTCATCACTAAATCGATATTCATTATGAAATTTTTACGAATTTCATAATTCTTTCTTACGACCATCGCTTGCGCATTATCGAGAATAACATTCTGTTTAATGTCAAAATTACGAATATTATTCATCTCTAAACGCTTAGACAGATCAGAATTAAATTTCTCCGGCGTGATATTTGCAGGAGCACTTTTTAACAGCGCCTCAATCTCACCATCGACCATACGATCATCAAAGTATGGCCCCCACACCGCAATCGCCACTTTTGCAAGAAATGCAAAGCCCACGATTGCAATTAAAACCCCAATATAAGAAGCACCTTGTTGATGTCTCATTTTTTATTTTCCTGCTTGAAACAATTAATCAATTGTTCCGTTTCGACTAAACGATGGCAATTTAAAGCCAGGTTCTTTATGCATCCAGATATAGAATGCACGACCTGTTAAGTTTTCTTCCGGAACAAGCCCCCAGAAACGACTGTCAGCACTCTGATCGCGATTATCCCCCATCGCGAAGTAGTGACCTTCTGGCACTGTTACTTCCCAATATAAACCATTTTCACCTGAATATTTACCATTTTCCAGATAGTTAATATAAGGTGCCTGACGAGCAACATTAACCCCTTCCAGCTCACGCATGGTAAAAGTATGTTCACCCAGGGTTTCTTTATGATAAATAGCTGTCGGTGTATCTAAACGGTCTTTTTCGCGGCTAAACTCAACCGGAACTTTTGCTACTTTTTTTCCATTAATACTCAGCTGACCATGATCATAAACAATATGATCACCTGGCAAGCCGACAATTCGTTTGATATAGCTGATGGAAGGTTGAGGCGGATAACGGAACACCGCGACATCACCACGTTCTGGACTACCAGTATCAATAATTTTGGTATTCACAATAGGCAGTTTGATGCCATAGTCGAACTTGTTCACCAGAATAAAGTCGCCAGTTTCCAGGGTCGGCACCATCGAATCGGATGGAATATTAAAAGGCTCATATAAAAATGAACGCAGGATTAGCACAATGGCAAGTACCGGCCAAAAATCATAAGCCCAAGTGATAATGAAATTCTCGTTACCCTTGCCCCGGGTTTGCCTTTGTTTCAAGACAAACTTGTCTAGCAACCATACTGCGACAAAAAACAGAGTCGCAGGCACAAGAATCAAATTAAAATCAAAATCCATGGGCTTATATCCTTATTATTTTAGCGTTCGACTTTTAATACGGCTAAGAACGCTTCTTGCGGGATTTCTACACTACCCACCTGTTTCATGCGCTTCTTACCTTCTTTCTGTTTAGACAGAAGTTTTTTCTTACGTGACACGTCACCACCATAACATTTCGCCAATACGTTTTTACGCATGGCTTTTACAGTAGAACGGGCAATGATTTGCGCCCCAATTGCCGCCTGAATCGCCACATCAAACATTTGACGTGGAATCAAGTCTTTCATCTTTTCAACCAATGCAATACCACGATGGCGTGCATCGTTACGGTGACAGATCATCGCCAAGGCATCGACTTTTTCCCCATTGATCAAGACATCTACTTTGACTAAAGAGGAGCTTTCAAAACGGACAAAGTTATAGTCGAGAGAGGCAAAACCACGTGAACATGACTTCAATTTATCAAAGAAGTCCATGACCACTTCGGCCATTGGAATTTCGAAAGTAATTGAAACCTGATTCGCCATAAACTTCATATCTTTTTGCACACCACGGCGCTCAACACACAATGTCATGACGTTACCTAGGTATTCTTGCGGCACAAGGATATGACATTCAGCAATCGGTTCACGTAAATCTTCAACCGTTGAACCATCTGGCATTTTGGATGGGCTGTCGATATAAATTGTCTGGCCATTCTTCATCACCGCTTCATAAATTACGGTTGGCGCAGAAGAAATCAGGTCAAGATCGTACTCACGTTCCAGACGTTCCTGTACGATCTCCATGTGCAACATACCCAAGAAGCCACAACGGAAACCGAAACCCAGTGCATCTGAACTTTCAGGTTCAAAGAACAAGGCCGAGTCATTGATTTGTAGCTTATGCAAAGCTTCACGGAAAGGTTCAAAATCGCTGGCATCAATCGGGAATAGACCAGCATAAACCTGCGGTTTCACCTTTTTGAAGCCCGGCAATGTTGCCACTTCAGGTGTGGTTGCCAAGGTAATCGTATCACCGACTGGCGCACCGAAAATATCTTTGATACCGGCAATGACAAAACCAACTTCACCCGCTTCCAACATACCTGTTTCAGTATGTTTCGGGTTAAAGATCCCCACAGAAGTAATGATGTGCGTTTGACCTGTTGATTTAATCAACATCTTGTCGCCTTTACGCACACGACCCTGCTTGACGCGTACCAGAGAAACGACACCCAGGTAGTTATCAAACCATGAATCTACAATCAGGGCTTGCAATGGTGCTTCACGATCACCTTCCGGTGCAGGAATTACATTGACCAGTGTTTCAAGCACACCCTCAATACCCAAACCTGTTTTTGCAGAACAGGTCGGGGCTTCTGTAGCTTCAATTCCAATAATATCTTCAATTTCCTGAATCACACGTTCAGGCTCAGCTTGCGGCAAGTCAATCTTGTTCAATACCGGGAGTACTTCCAGACCTTGCTCAATTGCGGTATAGCAGTTGGCAACCGACTGTGCTTCTACGCCCTGCGCAGCATCTACCACCAGCAATGCACCTTCACAGGCAGCGAGCGAGCGTGATACTTCATAAGAGAAGTCGACGTGTCCCGGCGTATCAATAAAGTTCAACTGATACTCTTGACCATTGGGATGAGTATAGTACAAGGTTACCGAAGTGGCTTTAATGGTAATCCCACGTTCGCGCTCAAGCTCCATTGAGTCAAGGACTTGAGCCTGCATTTCACGATCTTGCAAGCCGCCACAAGTTTGAATAAAGCGATCCGCTAGGGTCGATTTACCGTGGTCAATGTGCGCAATAATCGAGAAGTTACGAATGTTTTTAATATCAACAGATTTTTTAGCTTGCGCCATGGGTTACCTTGAGAAAAAACGCGCTATGTAATTTAAAAATATTACATAACAAAAGCCGAATAGAAATTGCGAAGGATTATAGCAGAATGGTGATCTAGAAAAAGAATTATATTTTTTCCTTTATTCCCTATGTCGCATACATATCAGTCAGATGAAGTCTGGATCACCATGATTAGAAAATAGTTCCCCAACTCCCCTTCTTCCTCAATATTATCCAGATGTACTGCTCAAACTGGAAAATTTTGTCTCATTAATCCAAATGTAAACTTGAAAAATCAAAAGGATTTATATGTTCTGAAAGTGGCTGATAAGCCTGGGTAAATGTCGGTGACATGCGTTTTGGGCGCCCTGTGGCCATTTCAATACAGGCCCATTGAGTACTGCCGGTAAACAACAGGGTCTGATCCTGGGGCCGATAAAATGCGTATTGTCTAAAGGAATACAGGGCATTAAGATCATTCAGCCAGGTGCGCAGAATAATCTCATCGCCTTCAAAAGCCGCCTTACGGTATTGCACCTGATGCTCAACCGCGACCATGGCATGTTTCAGTTCCACATATTGCTTTAATCCCAAGCCCAGTTTTTCAATATGAGCTGATGCGACATCCTGCATCCATTGCACATAGATCACATTGTTCACATGACCTAATCCATCAATATGTTTGGCTTGAACCTTTAAAGCAAGATCAAAAATACCGCTCACTTTGCTATTATCCTTTCCATGATTTTAAGGTTATAGAGTCTACCGAATTTATCGCTGGGGTAAATTGCAAAAAATAAAAAACCGCTTCTACAAGCGGTTTTTCAAGAAAATCCAGCAATCTTATGAGATACGCATGCCGACTACCGCAAGCTGACCCTGACGGATCAAGGTCACGCGCGCAATGCTACCCTTTTTCAGTTCAGACACCTCTTGCACAAACTGATTAGAATTCAGTACTTTCTGATTATTAATTTGCGTGATCACATCATTCGGCATAATTCGTGCCTGTGCCGCAATACCCCCCGGTCGTACATCCTGAATCACTACCCCACCTTTGATTTCTAACTGCGCTAACTCTGCCGGACTAAGATCACGAATTGAAACCCCGATTATTGGTCCTTTATTCGGCTGAGCCTGTGTGCCTGCTTTTGCTGGCGTATCATCTGGTGCCGCACTTAAAGTCGCTGAAAGACTACGACGTTTATCATCACGCAAGATTTCAAGCTGTACCTGCTGCTGGGGTGCAGTACGGTTCAGATAGTTCAACAATTCACTGGTACGTGAAATTGGGGTACCGTTGTATTTTAAAATGACATCACTGGCACGCAGACCTGCACGTGCAGCCGGAGAGTTTGGTGCAACCTGAGTTACCAGAGAACCTTCTGGTTTAGGCAGATTATAGGATTCAGCCAGGTTACGGTCGATATCCTGCAAACTTACGCCCAGATATGAACGCGTCACTTTACCATTCTTCTTCAATTGATCCGCAACTTCCATCGCGACATCAATCGGAATCGAGAAGGACAAACCCATATACCCACCGGTTCCACTAAATATCCGTGAGTTAACACCGACTACTTCACCACGCTGGTTAAACAGAGGGCCACCGGAATTACCTGGGTTTAGAGCTACATCAGTCTGGATAAAAGGGACTGCAGTTTCACCCATCATGTTGCGCATTTTGGCACTGACAATTCCGGCAGAAGCGGAATAATCAAAGCCAAATGGCGAACCAATGGCGAGTACAGGCTCACCAACACGTAAGCGTCCGACATCTCCTGTCCGTAATTCTGGAAAATTCGAGCCATTAACTTTAAGCAAAGCTACGTCAGTTCGTGCATCACTACCGACAACAGTGGCATCAATTTCACGACGGTCATTCAGGGTAATGGTGACTTTGGAAGCATCCTCAACCACATGATGATTGGTTAGCAGATAACCATCCTTACTGATAAAGAATGCACTGCCATAGCCCGTCTTTTCCTGTGGCATACGCTGCTGCGGAATAATCACCTGATTGCCAAAAAAGCGGCGCAGAATTTCTGGAACTTGTTGTTGTAAGAGCTCTTCTTCGCTCATTTTTTTAACGACATTGACACTGACTACAGCAGGACTGACCTGCTCCACCAGATTTGAAAAATCAACCGGCGTGACCGCCTGCAACTGTGCAGCACTCATGGTGAGGGTCGCTGCAAATAATCCTTTTTTTAAGTCTAGAATTTTCATATAAATTATTCACTCAAATTGTTGATAAATTTATGTAAATAGGTTTTATCACAAACACTGTAAAGTTTAAGTAATAATATGTTTCAAAACGTCTCTCTGGACAATATCTCATTATCAAAACCCTAAGTTAAGACTTTGATTAATTTTTTTCATCAATAAATGAGCACTTCAATGCTTGCCTTTTGCACAAAAAAGCGCTGTTATTACCAAACTTTTTTAAAATTAGCTGATGGACATGTCTCATTCATCTCTTACCCATCAATTTGACGTCATTATTGTGGGCAGCGGCGGTGCCGGTTTAAGCTTAGCCTTATCGCTCCCAGACCATTTTAATATTGCAGTCTTAGCGAAATCTACCCTGACAGATGCCAGTACCTTTTATGCACAAGGCGGGGTAGCCGCAGTCCTCGATGAAATGGACTCAATTGAACAGCATATTGATGACACCATGATTGCAGGTGCACAACTGTGTGAAATGGAAGCGGTAAAACAGACAGTAGAAGGTGGGAAACCGTCAGTTGAATTCTTGCTAAAACACGGCGTGCAATTTACCCTCGACGAACAGGAACAGTTACATCTTACCCGTGAAGGTGGTCATTCACAGCGCCGAATTATTCATGCTGCCGATGCCACGGGTCGAGCGATTTCCACTACTCTGGTCCAACGGGCTCAAGAAAAACAGAATATTAAAATCTTTGAAAATTATATTGCGATTGACCTGATCTGTTCACAAAAGCTGGGGTTAGACGGTAATAATCGTGCTCTGGGTTTATATGCCCTAGATGAACAAACTGAAAAAGTGCATACCTTCTTGGCCTCATTTACCGCCCTAGCCTGTGGCGGTGCCATGAAAGCTTATTTATATACTTCAAATCCGGACATTGCCACAGGTGATGGTATTGCCATGGCCTATCGTGCCGGCTGCCGGGTCGCCAATATGGAATTTAACCAGTTTCATCCGACCTGTCTTTATCATCCGCAAGCACGTTCTTTCCTGATTACTGAAGCAATGCGCGGCGAAGGCGCTTATCTGCGCCTGCCAGATGGCGAACGCTTTATGCTGCGTTTTGACGAGCGCGCGGAACTCGCACCGCGTGATATCGTGGCACGTGCCATCGACTATGAAATCAAGCGGCTCGGTATTCGGCATGTCTGGCTGGACATTACCCATAAAGATGAAAACTTTGTCAAAGAGCATTTCCCTACCCTGTACGCCCGTTTACTTGAACTAGGGATCGACATTACCAAGGACATGATTCCAGTTGTTCCGGCAGCCCATTACACCTGCGGTGGCGTGGTGGTCGATGAAAATAGTCAGACTGATATTGCCGGACTCTATGCAATTGGGGAAACCTCTTATACCGGCCTGCATGGTGCTAACCGTATGGCCAGTAACTCACTTTTAGAATGCTTTGTTTATGGTATGAGTGCGGCCGAACATATCCAAACTCATTTCAATCCTGCCTATACCTTTCCCGCAGTACCAGTTTGGGATGATTCCCAGGTAACCAACCCGGATGAGGATGTGGTGATTCTGCAAAACTGGGACGAGTTACGGCAAACCATGTGGAATTATGTCGGGATTGTACGTACGACGAAGCGTCTGGAACGTGCCTTGCATCGTATTGAAATGCTAAAAAAAGAAATCACCGAGTACTATCAGGATTATCAGGTTAGTAAAAACCTGATCGAGCTTCGTAATCTGGTGTTAGTGTCCGAGATGATTGTACGCTGTGCCATGCACCGTAAAGAATCTCGTGGTCTGCATTTCACGCTTGATTATCCAGCGCTATTGCCTGAACTACGCAAAACTGTACTTACCCCACCAAATTTTGAAGTCGAAACCCCACTGGTCAATATTTAAATAATCTGGGGAGATATGCTGATCGGCAGCATATCTCCTTTTATTTTTAAATTTTTATTTGCTTCAACTTAGCTTAGGCTATTTATAGCCAGTCTTCTAACTTTCAAATATTTAACGTTGTGGTGGAATTGAATATGTTCCGGTCACATGCGCCACAGGTTCTTCATGATCTATCGAATAAATCCAGACTTCTCCCACAATCAGCGCCTTACCGACCTTGATCAGCTTACATTCTCCGCGTATATCGGTTCCACCTGAAGGCTTACGTAAGAAATTGATATTCAAGTTAGTGGTCACGGCCAAACCGACCAATCCAATTTCACCCAGAATCGCAACATAAAGAGCAAAATCTGCCAAGGTCATCATGGTTGGACCAGAAACGGTGCCGCCTGGACGCAATTCCTCTGATCTCACCTGATACAGCAAAGTAGCTCCACGCGGAGAAATTTCCTCAATCCGGCACTTCTCCAGGCTTTGTGGAAACTCTTGTTGTAAAAATTGTTCTATTTCAGTTTTAGTCGTTCTCATATTATAAAAAATCTTCTATATTCATCTTAATATAGAAGATTTTTCACGAATCACCCTAGAGAAAACTCAAATAAAAAAAGTATTTTAAGACCCAGCTTATTTTAGATAACTTAAGGCCTGCTCAAATACCTGTTCAGGGGTTTGGGTCGCATCCAGACGTTTGATGCGTTCTGGATAACGTTGCCACAAGCTTTCATAACCTGCCCTCACTTTCTCAAAGAAAGTGACTTTCTCCTGTTCAAAACGATCCAGTGCCCCACGTTCACGTGCACGGTTCATTCCCAGCTCAATAGGGGCTTCTAACCAGAAGGTAATGTCTGGCATACGTGCAACAAAGTGGGTATTCAGTACCTGCAACTTGGTTTCACTCAGGCCCCTACCCGCGCATTGATAGGCAAAGCTGGCATCGCTAAAACGGTCACATAGCACAATCTTTCCGGCTTCTAATGCAGGCAGAATCACTTGTGCCAGATGCTGTGCACGTGCTGCATACATCAACAGTAACTCGGTATCATGTGCCATAGTTTCTTCATGATTCACTGTCAGCAATAGCGAACGAATCTGCTCGGCCATTAGTGTTCCCCCCGGTTCGCGAGTGAGAATAACGTCCTTGCCCTGTGCAATAAAATCTGCATAGATCGAACGAATGAGCGTAGTTTTACCCACACCTTCTGTGCCTTCAAAGCTAATAAACATACTCATTCCTTACTTTTCGAACGTAAAATCGTCAGATATTCCTGCACTGCTTTATTGTGATCATTCAGATTGGTGGTGAATTTATGTCCACCATCGCCGGTCGCTACAAAGTACAGATTCTCAGAATTATCCGGATGCATGGCTGCTTCAATGGCTTTCTTGCTTGGCAAGGCAATTGGTGTTGGCGGCAACCCTGAAATGGTATAGGTATTATACGGCGTCGGTGTGCGTAAATCCTTGCGGGTAATATTACCGTTATAGCTGTCACCCATTCCGTAAATTACCGTTGGATCAGTCTGTAAACGCATACCATTTTTTAAACGGCGTATAAACACCCCGGAAACCTGTTCCAGCTCACGGTCAATACTGGTCTCTTTTTCAATAATTGATGCCATAATCAGCGCGTCATATTTATTCTGATACGGTAGATCAGCCGCGCGTTTTGCCCACGCTTCATCCAGTATTTTCATCTGTCGCTGATACAGATTGGTCAGAATTTTGCGGTCTGTTTCACCTTTGGCAAAGAAGTAAGTATCCGGTGCAAACAACCCTTCGGGATGTGAATACGTAATATTGAGTTCTTTCAGTAATTGCGCAGTAGGCAGATGCAGCACTTCCTTAGTAACCAGATCATTTTTCTTCAGGATATCGACCAGCTGTTTAAATGTTGTGCCTTCAATCACCAGAATCCGGCTCATCTGGGCATTGTCTGCATTGGAAATCATTTCCAATACCTGACGAAAACTCATGCCTTGGCGTACTTCATACACGCCCGCTTTCATGGTGTCATGAATCATGATGCGCTGATACAGTTTCAGGATGATCGGAAAACTCACCTGATCTTCTTTGGCCAGGCGATCAATGAAACCGGAATAGGTTTGACCAGATTCAATCGCGAGCAGCTGTTTTTTTCCTTCAACAGGATAATCTTTCCACAAACTGCTCTTTAGGATTAACCCCAAAATCAAAGCAATACCAATCAGTACTAAGACAATTCCTTTGAAAGATGAGGAAGATCTCACCTTATTGTTCTTTTTGGCTTTAGGTTTGGAAGCTGACATATTAAGACATCTGGTTTAATCGAAGACGGTTAAAAAGTTCAATACAAGCATTGCCATCCAAGGCGCGCTGCTCAAATTGTGTGACAATTTTCATCGGGCTGAGTGCATTGCAGAAAAACAGACTCCGAATATGGGAAATTTCATCCATACCCATATATCGTTGTTCACAGACAATACCCTGATCTTGCATACGTTGTAGAATTTCTGCACGCATGACACCGAAGACGCCATTATAACGGAGTTCCGGCGTAATCCATGTATTCTTTATAAGAATGAAACAATTACTGCTCACCCCTTCGACAATGCCACCTTGTACATCTGTCACTATTGCCTCAGGCCAGCCGCGTTGATCTGCTTCCTGTTTCAGTAAAACCTGCTCCAGGCGGTTCAGGGTTTTCAGTCCAACCAGACTGGGCATGGTCAATCCCACTGCCCGCTGCAATACGCCACTTTGAATCTGTTCAAACCTAAAATCCTGTATGTCTTGAGGATAATAAAACAGCCAGAGATCTGCTGGATGATCCGGCAAACTATAACCGCGCTGACCCACTCCACGACTGAGCACAATCTTTAATGTCCCGTTCAGCTTACCCTGTGATTTCCCTAGAAGCTGTAAACTTTCCGTGATCAGATCGAGATTGGCATTCAGGCTTAAGCTCTGATTGCTGTTTTGCAAACGTGTCAAATGACGATCATACAATTCAATCCGGTTATGTCGAATCCGGGCCGTCGTAAAACAACCATCACCATAATGAAAGCCACGATCCAGCACCTCTATATGACTGACACGTTGGGCATTTTTTAAATACAGCATATTTTTACGGTCTCTAAAATATAAATTGGGCAGTAATATCCAGGCTTCACCTATATATCTCTTTTACTCACATCCAATTCTTTTTTAATTATTTTTTATGCAAAAAAACTCAAGCTATTCTTGCCTCATCTAACAAAAGCTAAAAAACTTGAGGCAAAAATGAGCATTCGTAAATTAAAAATTGGGGTATTGGCAGCACTGGTATCAGCAAGCGCTTTTAGTGTCTCTGCAAAAGATTTCCTAAACGTTTCATATGACCCGACTCGTGAATTATATGATAATTTCAATAAGGAATTCAGCGCATACTGGAAAAAAACCACCGGTCAGGATATTAACTATAAACAGTCACATGGTGGTTCAGGCAAACAGGCACGTGCCGTGATTGACGGACTGGATGCCGATGTTGTGACACTGGCACTGGCAGCAGATATTGATGAGATTGCAGAACGAGGTTTGCTGCCTAAAGACTGGCAAAAGAAATTCCCGCAGAATTCGACACCCTATACTTCAACTATCGTTTTCCTTGTACATAAAGGCAATCCAAAAGGGATCAAAGACTGGGGAGATCTGGTTAAACCGGGCGTAGACATTATTACCCCGAACCCAAAAACTTCAGGTGGTGCACGCTGGAATTATCTGGCTGCCTGGGCATGGGCCAAACATCAAAAAGGTGGCAATGATGCTAAAGCACAAGACTTTGTGCGTCAAATCTATAAACAGACCAAAGTACTGGATTCTGGAGCACGCGGTGCCACAACGACTTTTGCTGAACGTGGGATTGGGGATGTATTACTGGCCTGGGAAAACGAAGCGCATTTAGCTGTCCGTGAACAACCGGGTAAATTTGAGATTATTACCCCTTCTCTGTCTATTCTGGCTGAACCACCGGTGGCGATTGTAGAAAAAAATGCAAAAAAAGACGGTAATGAAAACCTCGCCAAAGCCTATTTAAATTACCTCTATTCACCTGCTGGGCAAACTGTGGCGGCGAAAAACTTTTACCGTCCACGTAATGCGAATGTCCTGAAGCAGCACAATAATGTATTCAAGCCATTGAAGCTGGTAACCATTGATAAAGAGTTTGGTGGCTGGACCAAAGTTCAGAAACAGCATTTTGACAATGGCGGTGTGTTTGACCAGATTGTTAAAGCCAATCACGCAAAATAATACTTTAAATGCAGTTCATTATGGCCTTTATTCATAAGGCCATTCTTATTTCAAACACTTAAGAGGTTATTTATCTCTTTTTTTCATATAAAATTCATTTTTAATTATTTTTTATGCATAAAGAATGAGTTTATTCTGCACTTATGTTACAGAACATATCAGAGATTCAGTCCAGATGAGCATTTCAAATACATTAAAACTTGGGGTTTTAGCAGCTGTTATCTCGGTAACCTCATTTGGTGCAGCAGCACGTGATTTTCTCAATGTATCCTATGATCCGACCCGTGAACTGTATGAAGATGTAAATAAGAATTTTGGCAAATACTGGGAAAGCCGTACCGGTCAAAAAATCAATTTTAAGCAATCGCATGGCGGTTCAGGCAAACAGGCTCGCGCGGTAATTGATGGACTGGATGCCGATGTCGTGACATTAGCTCTGGCCGCTGATATTGATGTACTGGAAGCGAAAGCCAAACTGTTACCTGCAGACTGGCAAAAGAATTTACCCAATAACTCGACACCCTATACTTCAACTATCGTTTTCCTGGTGCGCAAAAACAATCCCAAAGGGATTAAAGACTGGGGAGATCTGGTTAAACCCGGTGTAGCGATCATTACGCCAAACCCGAAAACCTCAGGCGGTGCGCGCTGGAATTATCTGGCTGCATGGGCTTGGGCCAAGCATCAGGCAGGTGGAAACGATAAAACTGCGCAAGAATTTGTCCGTAAAATCTATAAAAATACCAAAGTGCTAGATTCTGGAGCACGTGGCTCAACCACGACTTTTGCTGAACGCGGGATTGGGGATGTTTTACTGGCTTGGGAAAATGAGGCGCATCTTGCCCTTCGTGAACAGCCGGGCAAGTTTGAAATTGTAACCCCATCACTGTCGATTCTGGCTGAGCCGCCGGTTGCGATTGTAGAAAAAAATGCTGCTAAAAAAGGCAACAAATACCTGGCTCAGGGTTATTTAAACTTCCTGTATTCCCCCCTTGGTCAGGAAATTTCGGCACGTAACTTCTATCGTCCACGTACTGCCAAAGTTCTGGCCAAATACAGCCAGGTATTTAAGCCATTAAAACTTGTCACCATTGATCAGGAATTTGGGGGCTGGGATAAAGTGCAGAAAACACATTTTGAAAATGGTGGCGTGTTTGATCAAATTGTAAAGGCAAACAGCGCAAAGTAATTCACAGCTGGTCTCTGAGGAGCATTGATATGACCCATACGCTTATTGTTCCAGGTGTCGGTGGTAGCGAATACAATCACTGGCAAACATGGTTACAACAACGGCTAACTCGATGCTCTCGTGTGCAACAAAAGGATTGGAATCATCCGGTTTTGCAGAAATGGATCATTGAATTTGTCAATATCCTGCAAGCTATTCCAGAAGACGTACAGATTGTGGCACACAGCTTTGGCTGTCTGACCAGTGTAGCTGCCCTTGCCCAACATCCGGAACTCAATGCAAAAGTAAAAAATCTGCTATTGGTAGCTCCAGCTAATCCGGCACGATTTGGGGAAAATGGTTTTGCGCGTGATAGTCAAACAGACTACAGCGCCTATTTTCAACAGCTCAAACTTCAAGTACCTACCAAATTATTGATCAGTGAAAATGATCCATGGTTAAGCTTTGAAGATGCGCACTTACTGGCCCAGGCCTGGAAAATCAAACCGGTCAATCTGGGGGCAGTCGGTCATGTCAATGTCGCTTCAGGCTTCGGTCCTTTTCCCGAAATTAAACAATATTTGATTTCAGAAAACGCTATGCCTTATATCAGTAAAGTTGATGATAGCAAGTATTATTTTAAATTTGCATTTTAGTCGCTGCAAACTATGCTTGTGCCAAATTTATTTTCTAATTTCGCTGGTTATTTTTAACGAGCATTCTCTCTTTTGAGGAGTAATCATGTCGCAGCGATCCCGAGTGCTGCCAGGATTTGGTCTTTCTCTAGGCTTTACCCTAGCGTATTTGTCATTAATCGTTCTGATCCCCCTGTCTGCTGTTTTTATTAAATCACTAGGCATTGGCTGGGAAGGCTTATGGGAGATCCTGAGCTCTGAACGTATCCAAAAATCACTGCAACTCAGTTTCAGCGCAGCGATTTTTGCCGCACTGGTAAATGTAGTATTTGGCCTGTTACTGGCCTGGTGTCTGGTACGTTACAGCTTTCCGGGCAAGCGTCTTGTCGATGCTTTGGTAGATTTGCCATTTGCCTTACCCACCGCGGTTGCGGGTATTGCCCTGACCTCTTTATATGCACCGACCGGCTGGATTGGTCAATATCTAGAACCGATCGGTATCAAAGTCGCCTATACCCCGATTGGTATTACATTAGCGCTGATCTTTATTGGTCTGCCTTTTGTAGTGCGTACCGTCCAACCGGTACTGAGTGATCTGGAAACTGAACTGGAAGAAGCGGCTTCTGCACTGGGTGCCAACCGTTTTCAGATTATCACCAAAGTGATTTTTCCAATCCTTCTGCCTGCGCTGATCACTGGCTTCGCTTTGGCCTTCGCCCGTGGTGTTGGTGAATATGGCTCCGTGATATTTATTGCTGGTAACCAGCCTTTTGAAACAGAAATTGCCCCCTTAATGATTATTTCTCGCCTGGAAGAATATGACTATGCAGGTGCAACCACCATTGCAGTAGTGATGTTGCTGATTTCTTTTGTCTTGCTGTTCCTGATTAACTTACTGCAAGCCTGGGCAAGCCGCCGTACCGGGAGAACTGCACGATGAGTTTAAATACCAACAGCAATGCGCTGGCTGAAAAGCTGCAATCCCGTGATGCAACCCGCGAGCCAACCTGGGTACGTTATACCCTGATTACCATTGCACTGCTTTTCTTTTTGAGCTGTCTGATTCTGCCGCTGATTCTGGTTTTTGTAGAAGCTTTCAAACAGGGAATAGGTGTTTATACCCAGGCTCTGGTACATCCGGATACCTTGTCGGCAGTGAAACTCACCCTGTTGACTGCTGCAATCGCAGTACCACTCAATGTCATATTTGGTGTTGCTGCTGCATGGTCAGTGGCCAAGTTTAATTTCCGTGGCAAGTCATTCCTCACCACCCTGATCGATATGCCTTTCTCGGTTTCACCCGTAATTGCCGGGTTAATGCTGGTACTGATTTTTGGTACCCAAGGCTGGATGGGTTCCTGGCTGATGGACAATGACATCAAGATCCTGTACGCGGTGCCTGCGATTGTTCTGGCAACCGTCTTCATTACCGTACCTTTTGTTGCCCGTGAGCTGATTCCGTTAATGGAAGCACAAGGTACTGAAGAAGAAGAAGCGGCAATTGTACTCGGTGCTTCTGGCTGGCAGACTTTCTGGAAAGTGACCCTGCCAAACATCAAGTGGGGCCTGATCTACGGTGTAATTCTATGTAATGCACGTGCCATGGGCGAGTTTGGTGCAGTATCGGTGGTTTCTGGTCATATCCGCGGCGAAACCAATACCTTGCCGCTTCACGTCGAGATTCTCTATAACGAATATACTTTCAGTGCTGCGTTTGCCGTGTCTTCACTTCTGGCTCTCCTCGCAATTGTGACCTTGGTTCTAAAAACCTGGGTAGAACTGCGCCAGGAAAAACAAGACAAACGTAATGATGATTTAACAGTTTCTTAAGGAATGCCCACATGAGTATTCAAGTTAAAAATATTGAAAAACACTTTGGTGCATTCCATGCACTGAAAAACATTTCACTAGATTTCCCGGATGGTCAGTTAGTGGCTCTACTGGGTCCATCAGGCTGTGGTAAAACCACCCTGCTACGTATTATTGCTGGTCTGGAATCGGCAGATGGCGGTCAGGTCATTCTTGAGGGCGAAGATGCTACCAATGTGCATGTACGGGAGCGTGAAGTCGGCTTTGTATTCCAGCACTATGCCCTGTTCCGCCATATGACGGTATTTGACAATATTGCCTTTGGCCTGCGTGTGCGCCCACGTAAAACCCGTCCATCAGAAGCTGAAATTAAAAAACGTGTGACGCGTTTACTTGACTTGGTTCAGCTTGGTTTCCTGGCTGATCGTTATCCAGCCCAGCTTTCTGGGGGGCAGCGTCAACGTATTGCACTGGCACGTGCTCTGGCAGTTGAACCACGTGTATTATTACTGGATGAACCTTTTGGTGCACTGGATGCCAAAGTCCGTAAAGAGCTACGTCGCTGGTTACGTACCCTGCATGATGAACTGCATATTACATCGATCTTTGTAACTCATGATCAGGAAGAAGCACTTGAAGTTGCGGATCAGATCGTAGTGATGAACAAAGGTGATGTGGAGCAAATCGGTTCACCACGTGAAGTCTATGAAACACCGAAAACGCCATTTGTATTTGACTTTTTGGGTCAGGCAAATCGTTTTGAAGGTCAGAATCATGGTGGCCTCCTCCAGCTCGGTGAAGACCGCATCCAGTTTGAGGGTGCAAAAAATGCTGCTCAAGGCGAAGTTATTTTATTCGCACGTCCAGATGACTTACGCATTCATGCGCAGCCACATGACAATGCAATTCAGGCCACCTTTATTCGTGAATTGTGGATTGCTGGCAAAGTGGTTGCAGAACTGAATGATCGACAAGGCAACCTGATTGAAATTTTACTCACACCTGATGAAGCGAGAGCACATCAATTCCGCCCAAATCAAACCGTGTGGTTAAGTGCAGTTAACTTGCATCTATTTGAAAACCAGGTCGCTTAAGATCAAAAGATGGGGTTTTAAAATACCCCATCCTCTTAAAGGGTAAAGAAAATCATGAATTTTCAACAATTAAGAATTATACGAGAAACAGTTAGACAGAACTTTAACTTAACTGAAGCTTCAGCTGCACTTTATACCTCACAGTCTGGGGTAAGTAAGCACATTAAAGATCTGGAAGATGAACTCGGGGTGCAGCTCTTTATCCGTAAGGGTAAACGTTTGTTAGGCTTAACTGAGCCAGGTCAGGCACTTTTAGGGATTGTGGAACGCATGCTGGTTGATGCTGACAATATCAAACGTCTGGCTGATGATTTTAACAAAGTCGATGAAGGCACCTTGACCATAGCGACCACGCATACGCAGGCACGTTATGTGCTGCCGCCGATTGTCAGTCAGTTTAAAAAAGAATTCCCCAAAGTTCACCTGATTTTACAACAGGCAAGCCCGGTTGAAATCACGGAAATGCTGCTGCAAGGTCAGGCGGATATCGGTATTGCAACTGAAGCACTCACCACTGAAGATAATCTGGCCAGTGTGCCTTACTATAACTGGCAGCACAGTATTATTACCCCACAGAATCATCCTCTGACCCAGAAAGAAAAAGTCACTATCGAAGACTTGGCAAATTATCCGATCATTACCTACCATGGTGGTTTTACCGGTCGCTCCAAGATTGACACCGCTTTTGAAGAGGCCGGTTTTGATGTAGATATTGTGATGTCTGCTCTTGATGCTGATGTGATCAAGACCTATGTAGAAATGAATATGGGCGTCGGCATCGTTAACGATGTGGCTTATGACCCTGAGCGTGATTACCGTTTAAAACAGATTAAAACCGATGTTTTCGGAGTAAATACCACCTGGATTGCAGTACGTAAAGGTCACTTACTGCGTGGTTATGGCTACGAGTTTATTTCACTCTGCTCGCCAGATGCGGATATTAAAGCACTGAAAAAAGTGGCTTATCCAGACGAATAAACTGCATGATTTTCAGTTTTTGATCAAAGAGGCTAAGTGGCCTCTTTTTTTATTTTTATATAGACAAGCATTGAAAATATTAATTTTGAAAAATTCATTACAGCTGAAGTTCTCTTTACTTGGGTTGAACCTGAAATCAGCTGTCAGGTATAACAATTCGATCAAACCTTTGTTATAAAATTCTGGAACGGGAACTCCGAGGGCAACATTCACTCCAGATACCAGTTCAAATATTAGAGTAGTACCTCTCTAACAGATGCAAGCAACTTAGGATGTAGTAACAGGTCAATCTAATAAAAATTTTAAAGTTTGCGTTTATACCACATAGGCCTATTACACGGCTTATAGATTTATACATAGCTTTTTACGAGAGGGTCCTAGACTTAAAACCAGTTTAAGATTTTAAAAATACTTTTAAAAATGCATAAAAAAACGAGCCGAAGCTCGTTTTTTTTAAGGTCAAATCTTAGAAGCGGAAGCTTACACCGAGTTTCGCTACCGGGAACCATTCATACTTGTTATCTTCGCGAATTTTGCGTTCTTCGTTCTGAATTGCTTCCGCTACACTAGGGGAACCTGTTACAGGCGCAAGACCAGTAGCTGTTAAATTAACTTCTGGGTTACCATTGTAATAGGCACCAACTTCACCAAATATACCCCAACGGTTGGTAATGGCTGGTGAAAAACCAATGCCTACGTAAGGTGCAATACTGTTTTTATATGATAGTTTACCATCCACACGACCTTCAGTAGCACCTGGAGCAAGCTGATAATCATTGTTATCAATACTTAAAGTGTTACCTCCACCAATACTGCGAGTTAAACCATAATCATTATCAGTATATGCTACCCCTGCTGCCATATAGAACCAGTTCGCCCAAGGACGAATTTCAGCATTCAAGTAAGTCAGGTTGTTATCCAGATCCAAATCATACTTTGTTCCATTGATAGATAAATCATCAGACCAGGAAATATCACCACCGTTATAACCTAAAGTGACGCCTACATATGGGTTAGCACTCCAGGAAATTGCACCACCGTAACCGGTAGTACCTACTTCAGCACGAACAGAAGCTGGTTTAAAGAAAGAGAATTCAGTAACGCCCTCATCTGTTACGATAATTTCATCTGCGGCCATAGCAGAACTAGCGGCTATAGCTAAAATAGATACTGCTAAAATATTATTCAAAGGTTTCATTATTCCTCTCCTCAAAAGAACTTATTTTTGATCATTAGTTATTCGTGATAGGCTCAATATAAAGGACTTAAAAAATATTTTTTATTCACATTTTGCTAATCTTTTGTTATTTTTTGATACAAATTAATTTTTCTTGTTTAGAAGCAAGCATTTTCTAACACTTCTCCTACACTTTAATTTTATGGAAAATAATAATTATCACTTTAATAATTTTACCTCTTCTATAGTTTTGGTTATTTTTCACCTATTTTTGGTGCTTTCAACTATTTTTCCTGCAATATAGTGTAAAATCTAGAAAATTTTTTTCTGGAAGGAAGATCATGTCGCAGCTTTCAACAATCATTGAACAGGCGTTTGAAGACCGTGCAAATTTTACAGCTGCAGATTGCTCTGCTGAAATTCGTCAAGCAGTTGAGGAAGTAATTGCTGGTCTAGACAATGGTACTTTACGTGTTGCTGAAAAAATCGATGGTGAATGGGTTGTTCATCAATGGATTAAAAAAGCAGTATTGTTATCATTTAAATTAAACGACAACAAACCAATGGAAGCTTGTGATCTTCGTTTCTATGACAAAGTAGATACTAAATTCTCAGGCTGGTCTGAAGAACAATTCAAGGCAGCGGGTGTACGTGTTGTACCGCCTGCAGTAGCACGTAAGGGTTCTTTCCAGGCTAAAGGTGTGATCTTGATGCCTTCTTATGTCAACATCGGTGCTTATGTCGATGAAGGCACAATGGTAGATACCTGGGCAACTGTCGGTTCATGTGCGCAAATTGGTAAAAATGTACACTTGTCAGGTGGTGTGGGCATTGGTGGTGTTCTTGAGCCACTTCAAGCAAATCCAACCATTATTGAAGATAACTGCTTTATCGGTGCACGCTCTGAAATCGTGGAAGGCGTAATCGTGGAAGAAGGCTCGGTAATTTCAATGGGTGTATTCATTGGCCAGTCGACCAAGATTTATGACCGCGCAACTGGCGAAATCCATTATGGTCGCGTACCAGCAGGTTCGGTTGTTGTTGCGGGTAGCCTTCCATCTAAATGTGGTACTTACAGCCTGTATGCTGCCATTATCGTGAAAAAAGTTGATGCACAAACTCGTTCTAAAACAAGCTTGAACGATCTATTACGCGAAGACTAAGATGTCTTAACTTAGAGGACACATTTGTGTTCATCGGAGCTTCAACCGCTCCTCGTCTCTACGATTAGTAATAATCGTAGGGATTTTTATTTTTATACCCGGTTATTTATTTTTCATTGGTTAGTTTTGTTATGAATACGCTTCGATCTTCTGCAATCCCAGTTTCTGATCCGTCTGCGGGTTTACGCATTACGGAGATTTTCTATTCATTACAAGGTGAAGCCAATGCCGCAGGACTGCCAACGGTATTTATCCGTTTAACCGGTTGTCCACTACGTTGTAGCTACTGTGACACCACCTATTCCTTTGAAGGTGGCGAGCGTCAGTCTCTGGAAGATATTATCCAGACTACGCTTGATTTTAAAACACCTTATGTCTGTGTGACCGGTGGCGAACCTCTGGCACAGCCCAATGCCCTGCCCCTGATGCAGCGTCTGGCAGATTTAGGATGTCAGGTTTCACTTGAAACCAGTGGGGCTTTAGATGTGTCCAAGGTGGATTCACGTGTTTCCAAAGTCCTCGACTTAAAAACACCCACTTCAGGTGAAGTTGCACGAAATTTGCTTGCTAATCTCGATCATTTAACTGCACACGATCAAATCAAGTTTGTCATTTGCAATCGTGAGGATTATGAATGGTCAAAGCAGCAGCTTGAACAGTATCAACTTCAAGAGAAAGTCAGTACAGTTTGGTTTTCGCCTGCATTTGCGGTAGAAAAAGGTGCAGTTCATTTACCACAATTGGCACGTGACTTAGCTCAATGGATTTTAGAAGACCATCTCCCTGTTCGTTTCCAGTTACAACTGCACAAGTTGTTATGGAATGATGAAACTGGTCGTTAATTTTTTGTAAAGTATTTTTTGGAGAATCAGCTTATGCGCCCTCGTGCCATTGTCCTGTTATCTGGCGGTTTAGACTCAACCACATGTCTGGCTTGGGCACAGGCACGCTATGAATGTATCGCACTCAGTTTTCGCTATGGTCAACGTTCAACCACCGAGCTGGATGCAGCAAAAGCGTTAACTGAACGTGCGGGTGTAGAACATCGAGTGATCAATATTGATCTGGGTAATCTGGGGGGCTCAGCCCTTACCGATCATAGCATTGAGGTACCTGATCACGAACAGGCCGGCATTCCGATTACTTACGTTCCTGCACGTAATACCATCTTCTTGTCATATGCTTTAGCTGCAGCAGAAGTCTTCAAAGCTGAAGCAATTGTGATCGGGATTAATGCGGTCGATTACTCCGGTTATCCGGATTGCCGTCCGGAATTTATCGAGGCATTTGCCAACATGGCCCGTCTTGCAACCAAGGTTGGTGTAGAGGGCCAAGCTCTCAAGTTTGAAACACCTTTGTTACATTTATCCAAAGCAAATATTATTCGCTTAGGTATGGAACATGGCGTAGACTACAGTCAAACGGTGTCATGCTATCAAGCAGATGACCAAGGACGTGCCTGTGGTAAATGTGACAGTTGTCGTTTACGTAAACAGGGTTTTGCGGACGCAGGTGTTGAAGACCCGACACGTTATATACCGTAATAACAAGGTAGAGTTTATGAAGAATTTAAAATCAGGCATTGTACTTTCAGCAATTGTTTCAGCTGCTGCGATGTTCACCACTACAGCTCAAGCAGCTGATGACAAATTACAACAAGCTTATAAAAGCACCAATGTGAAAGCTGCATTGATCAATGTTTGTAAAGATGAAACTGGCAAAAGCAAGAAATTAACTTCTGCTGAAGTCAGTAAATATTGTACTTGTGCGGTTGAAGCAGATGGTAAATTAACCAATGCGCAAAAATGGGAAATTCAAAGTACCATTAACCAGAAAAAAAGCCCAGGTAGTTTAGCTTTTGTACAAAAGCAGAATAAAGATCTTCAAGCGTGTTTTGGTCCACAGTTAACCGGTAAACTGAAAACTTTGACTGAAGAAGCAATGAAATCAGCTCAAGCTGCACCAAAGAAATAAGATCTAATTTTTCTTATTCTTTAATGAAATAAGCCACTATAATGTGGCTTATTTTTTTGAAAAAATTTAAATAAAACAGGAGTTTTTATGTCTGAAATTAGTTTAATTGACCAGAATTTTCCTGCGACCACAGGCGAGATCAATTTAACCAAGCTAGATACAGAATGGCTAGTCATCTACTTTTATCCTAAAGATTCTACGCCGGGCTGCACCACTCAGGCTGTTGGCTTTTCCTGTTTAAAAGACCAGTTCGAGGCTTTAAATACTACAGTTCTCGGGGTATCCCGTGATTCGGTAAAAGCCCATCAGAATTTTACTGAAAAGCAAAACCTGAGCATTAACCTGATCAGTGATAAAGAAGAAGTATTGTGTCATCACTTTGATGTAATCAAAGAAAAGAATATGTATGGTAAACAGGTAATGGGAGTTGAGCGTTCAACTTTTATTTTCCATAACGGCCAACTGGTCAAAGAATACCGTAAGGTCAAGGCAGCCGGCCATGCAGAACAAGTTCTGGAAGATTTAAAAGCCTTACAAGCGGCCTGATTAACTGCTAAGACCCAGGCATAAAAGCTCGAATATTCGAGCTTTTTTAATGGTTTTATATAGCAGCATATATTTTATATTTACCTGATAAAGATTTAAACCTGAAAATAATAAGCACCCAGCATTCTAAAAAATTTATGATGCAGGATCATCAGGCATGATGAGATATAAGTGAGTACTTTCTTAATTGACTTCACATTGACCTGAAAGATGAAGATTCACTTTGTCCCCTATACCTGCAATTCCCTTTTTCATACCAAAATCACTGCGATTAATCACGGCAGATGCCTGAACATCCAACAGATTGGCATCCGACATACTGGGCTTAAAAGTTGTCTCAAAAATTACGGGCTTTGTTACACCACGCAAGGTTAAATGTCCTAATACCTTGTATTTGCCATTGCCCAAGTCTTTAAACTGAATACTTTTAAAAATTACAGTCTTGTATTTTGCTACATAAAACAGGTCTTCGCCCAAAATCATATTTTTAAATACAGGTTTACTAAAACTTAAACTTTCTACATCCATGACCAGATGGGTTGAGGCGTTTTGCGGTGCATTGGCATCAAACTGCATCGTGGATTGAACCTGATTAAACTTGGCTTTAACCATAGTAAGTCCCATGGACTTGATCTCAAACCCTACATCGCTTTTGGGGGTTAGGGTCCATGATCTTGCAAAAGACTGACTGATTAAAGCTAGACAGATCGCCAAGCTAAGAAGCCCGGTTTTTATTATTGTTTTCAATTTTAAATCCACCTTGTTTAATTTCTTATTAATCGGATTTAAGTCAACGGCTTAATCTGAAATTAAATTTTCTTGTTGTGTGTTCCCACATGGTTTCGTTATTTTTATATCAGTTTTTTGAAGTTTTTGTAAAATCATTCATGACTAATGGACAGAATAATCGTCCTGATTTCTTTCTTCAGGAATCGTGTCTGTCCAGCAGAGAACTGTTTTGATCTTACAACTTTCTGTTCTCGCTACCTTTTATAGAACAAAGAATTTGCTGTTTCCAGCTGAATAAAATATTAAAAATCATTGATAAATATCTTAAATAATACGCTGGCTTTATTCTGAAACAGTTTCTCAAGGTTATAAGTAAATCAAATGCTGACTATTAATGACAAGGCGATCGCCCACATGGTACAGGCAATAATAGCATCCAGAATTTTCCATGCTTTTGGATGTTGAAACCACGGCGTCAATATTTTTGCGCCATATCCCAAACAAAAAAAGAAAAACCAAGAAGCAAGGACTGCGCCTAGCATAAACCATTCTTTCCCCAGACTGTATTGGGTTGAAATAGATCCGATCAGGATTACGGTGTCTAAATAAACATGCGGATTCAGCCAGGTAAAAGCCAAACAGATCATCAGCACCTGTACAAAATGCTCTGTTGCCTGATCACTCAATGCCAATACCTCTGTAGATTTAAATGCACTAATCGCATGTTGCAAACCATAATAAAACAGAAATCCTGCACCAATATATTTAGAAAACATAACAATATGCGGGTAATGCTCGATGACACGCGCGAATCCAAAGACACCCAGCAAAATTAAAATAGAATCAGATAAAGCACAAATTACACAGACCCAGAACACATGCTGCTGTTTTAAACCTTGTTTTAGAACAAAGGCATTTTGTGCACCAATACTCACAATCAGGCTCATTCCTACAGCAAAGCCACTCACCATATAACTGAACATCATCTTCCCCCTTTTTTAAAGAAAGGCATTATTCAATAAAATCGGCAAGATTAATTAAAACTAAGTTAATATCAGATTAACTAAATATTATTTAGATAAGAAAGATGCTGAATGCGAAACAATGTGATGCTTTTTATGCAGTTGCAAAAACCGGAAGTTTTGATCTTGCAGCGGAGCAGTTAAACATTACTGCCTCAGCAGTTACTCTTCGTGTTCAAAGTCTGGAAAAACAATTGGGACATCTGCTGTTGGTCAGAGATCGGCCTTGCCGCGTGACTCAATCTGGGCAAACTTTATTGCATTATTTACAGCATCAACGCTTGCTAGAACAGAATCTAATGCAGGATCTGGGGGGACAGCTGCAACAAGAAGGTTTCTATTGTCTGAATATTGCCACCAATGCTGATTCGCTCGCGACCTGGCTGTTACCGACCTTACAAGACCAGCTGATTCGGCACAAAATTGTGTTGCATTTTCAGGTAGATGACCAATCACAGACTCATCATCTGTTAGAAGCAGGCCTCGTCAATGCCTGTTTGAGTACGGAAGCCAAGGCAATGAAAGGTTGCCGGGCCGAATTGATCGGAGAGATGCAATACCGTCTCGTTGCCACCCCTGAATTTTCCCGAAACTGGTTTCATCAAGGCGTACATCGGAATACGCTACGTCTTGCTCCTGCTATTCTTTTTAATGAAAAAGACCAGTTGCATACCCAGTTTATCCAGCAAGAGTTTGGCCTGAATCCTGCTCAATACCCTCACTTTTTCATCCCATCGACCCATGCATTTTTTGATGCAATTGTGATGGGACTGGGCTATGGCTGGTTACCGGACTATCAGGTCCGAGATTTGCTGGCATCAGGTCAACTGCTTGAGCTTTCAAGGGAATTACGCATCGAAGTCCCCCTGTATTGGCATCACTGGAAAGAACAGTCTCCTGCTCTGGAGATTTTAGGTGAATGTTTAAGGCAGCATGCTCAAGCTGCCATGAATCAACCAGTATTGAACTTGTAGTTTTAAACCAGATTGGTTTTATCATTCCGGGCGAATTTTTCACTGAGCTGTTGATAGGTCGCTGTATGCTGGAAACGCTCTAAAAATTCAATCGTGCCTTGTGGGAATTTATCCCGTTGAATTTCGCCACGATAATAAGCTTCACGCATCGGCGTGGCAGATAGGGCTCCTTCAAGACTATCAAGTTCGACCATTTCCCATTCTGGGAAAAATTTTAAATAATAGGAAGAATCATCTTTAAAATGCCCAATCAGCCCGACTTTGGCATCCGGTTCAATGACCTGATTCACCAGCGATTTCACCAGTTTTTGCCATTTTTCATCATTATAAACATCTATGACTTCTACAAATTTGATGCGCGCCTGATCTTCAGCACTAAAATTTGACAGGATCATGGCTTCACGCTCCGAAGCCAAAAATGGATTCTTGATATTACGTTCATTTTGTGCAGAACCAAGAGCCAAAATCACATTCTGACTGTGCTGCAAGGCGATCTTAATGGTTTGCATGTGCGCCAGATGAAAAGGCTGAAAGCGGCCAATGAAAACCAGATAATCAAATGTATAGTTCATAAGGGATCAGTTTTTTTATGACTCATGAGTTGTGCCGCTCCAATAAATATGCGACATAATAATTCCCATAAAATCAAATCAAGTTTAAAGCAAGGATAGTACGATGACACTGAGCTGTATTCAACAACCTCATGAGCATTTGAATGCGAATTTAGAACATGGTGTACTCACTTTGGCAATCAATCGCCCGGAAGCTAAAAATGCATTATACAGCGAGCTTTATTTATGGATTGCGAAAGCCTTGGATGAAGCTGATCAGGCACCTGAAGTGCGTGTAGTTGTTTTACGCGGTCAGAACGCTGACTTTAGTGCAGGCAATGATATGCAGGATTTTATGAAATCTGCAGCCAATAAGGACCAGATTCGTCCGCAAGATGGCCCTCCATTTGTTTTATTAAAAGCTGCCGCAAAATTTTCCAAGCCTTTAATTGCTGCTGTGCGTGGAGTTGCGATCGGGATTGGGGTGACGATCTTACTGCATTGTGATCTGGTTTATAGTGACCATACAGCCCTGTTCCAGATTCCATTTGTCAGTCTGGGTCTATCGCCTGAAGGCGCGTCAAGCAAATTACTGATTCAACAGGCAGGCTATCATAAAGCAGCTGAATTATTGCTGACTGCACAAAAATTCAATAGTGAAAAAGCACTGAGCGCAGGTCTGGTGAACAGTATCGAAGAAGATGCCTATGCTACTGCACAAAAACAGGCACAAACTCTGGCAGCTTTACCATTGGCCTCTCTGAAGCAGAGCAAAGCTTTGATGAAACATAATCTGGATGAAATTGTTGAATGGATTGATCATGAGGCAGAAATCTTTATGAACCGTGTTGGTTCAGCCGAAATGATGGAAGCAGTTCAGGCTTTTATGCAAAAACGGAAACCTGATTTCACACAATTCAACTAATTTTCAAACTCAGGATGTCAATGAGGTAGTTTAAACTGCCTTCTTGATACCTTTACTTGCCAGAATAAAGAATATGTCTACTGAAAATTTGAATGATAAATCTCATCAAACGTCTGATAGCGTCAATCCTGACAAAAAACGCTATTACGAACCAGCTCCTCAGGATATAGATGTAGAAAATTTTCGCAAAGTCATTGAAAGCCGCCGTTCAGTACGTAAATTTACCAAGAAACCAATTCCTGATGAGGTTCTGGATGCCTGTCTGGATCTGGCACTATTGGCACCGAACTCGTCCAATCTGCAGCCCTGGACTTTTTATGTGGTACAAAATCCGGGCAGGAAAAAACGTCTGGTTAAAGCCTGCATGGGTCAACTGGCAGCAAAAACTGCTTCCGAGCTGATTGTTTGCGTGGCACGTACCGACCGTATTGATGAAATGGCAAAGCGTAATGTGAATGAATTTCCATTCCCAGAAGCACCACCAGCGATTAGAAAATACTATAAATATATTCCATACAACTATAAAACGGGCTATCTGAATGCCTTCGGCAACTTTAAGAAAGTCGCTTTCAAAGTTGCACGTACACTGGACAAGCAAATGCCAGTCTCTGCTTTCAGTCCGGCTGATGCAAAACTGTGGGCAACCAAAACTACGGCACTGGCTTGTGAAAATCTGGTCTTGGCTTTACGTGCTTACGGTTTTGATAGCTGTATGATGGAAGGTTTTGATGAGCCGATGGTTCGTGAAATTCTTGAATTAAATGGCGAACAGTATCCGGTCATGGTGATTGGTGCAGGTGAACGTGCCAAAGATGGCGTATTCTTCCCGCAGTATCGTTTTGATCGTGAACTGTTTATTCAGAAGATGTAAGCAGTATCTCAAATTTAAATCTTTCATCTGCTCTATGATTAGCGGTATAGATGTCAATGTTAGGCTGAGATTCAGGGACGAGTCTTCTGCCTAACAACAGATTTTGATTGCCTTAGCGAATATATTTCTCATTCCTCAAAGTAATATCCGCCTACCATCAGATATGAATCTTATTCGAGCTTTCTAAGTTAATGCCTTTTAATCACCAAGACAAAGTTTCAAGTTTTTAAGCTCAAACCTAAGAATAGTTAATTCTTAGTTTCCGATAATCAATCCAGTTACAATGAAATCCGACAGGTACCCGAACCGGTAAATGAATCGTTGCAATCGGTCCTGCCGTCATCTGCTGTGCATCTAGAATCACCACTCTGGATGGATTTCCATCTAGAGCATGGATATAAGACATGAGCCAGCCATCATTTTCGGCTTGAGCACCTCCCCGCGCGACAAATATCACTTCACCTGTCACCCAGTTCTCACCAAAGGAATAGCTTTCTGAATGGCCAGTTTCCAGATCATGCCCCAAGAGCATATTACTGCTGACATGATAAGGATCATCAAACTCGCCAAAGGAAATACTATAAATATACTGATGCTTCCGCCCCGTATAAGCGTCATTGATCCGTGGAAACTCCTGTTTCGTCCCGGATAATACTGTCCGAAACACTTTTCCCGTGCCATGCTCAAATATAAAACGCTCCAGGCGTATATCCTGATCTTCAATTGGACACTGACTCGAACTAACCAAAGCTTTGGAATGCACGACTGCATCCATCACCACATTACCGGAATCCAGATCATAAGCATTCACGGTATGGAAAATAAAACAGGAATCAATCTCATACCAGCGGATGTCGGCCACCTGACCACCAAATGGCAATATGCCAATACGCGCCTGCCGTTTTGGATTCCATTGATATGGCAGCATTGAACCTTTTAAAGCACTACGTACAGAGAAATTTACATTCAGGTCCAGAATCAGCACCTGAGATTTGGTAATGGCACAATCATGAATCATCGGGCCATGTTTCACTGGAATTTCGACCTGATGTTTCAACTTACCTTTTGAATCTATCTGCAAGTAAAAAACTTTGTTCTGACTTAAAGCATCATAACAAATCGCATGAATATCGCCGGTTTCAGGATCAATATGCGGATGGGCAGTAAATGGCATATCCTGATCATCTTCAAATAAATGATGCCGTCTTGATTCCAGTGCAGCATTCAATTCAACTGGGTATGCTCCTGCTTCAACCAGTGCCCAGATTTTCCCGGCGAAGCTGATGACATTGGTATTGACAGCATCCGCGACACCTCGCGTTTTGCCGGGAATCTGTGGCCGGTGAAGTTTTTCCTGCACACTGGCTGACCCGATATAACTGTTTTTATACCAGTGTGCCTCACCGTCCTTAAGCCTGAGCGCATGTAGCATGCCATCGCCGGTGAACCAATGATAGTTGCATGGGTTTTTGACGTTAATAGGATTCGGACCAATCCGCATCAGTGCGCCATCCAGTTCTGCAGGAATCTGCCCTTCAACTTTCAAGTTTATAGAAAAATGTTCCTGCCGCTCGGGTGCAAATATACCTTCCAGATAGGGATTATCCGGCGAATACGGAATACGGCTGTGCAGGATTTCTGCACCGTATTGAATGGATTTACTGAGCGTATTTTTCCAGACGCTGCTCAGCGGTTTAAGCCATGACATTATTATTTTCCTTAATTATATTTTTTCTATGGATTATTCTGGCAGAAATTATAATAACAAAAGCAGTTTGGCCATTTTTTGAATTTGGACTAACGGTGCGTCAAGTCGAACACACCGATAAAGCAGAAATAATGTAACTTTAGACTTTGATATCCAAAAGCTGAATAAATTCAAAGGCCGGCTCTTCATAAGGATGGCTTTCTTTCAGCGCTTTGGCCACTTCCACCGCCTTTTCATCCGGCACCAGAATTTCTACCCGCCATTCTTCTACCTGTTCCAGTTGGCCGACTTCACCAATATGAGGATCTGCACCTTTCTGCGGCTTAAACTGTCCGGTTCCTAAAACCTGCCAGGCACAATTCGTATATTCCCCAATACCGCCGCCTCCTGCTGCAAATATCGCATTCTTGGTATCTTCCAGGTTTTCGTCTGGTACGTAATAAATCAGCTTTAACATGTATTCTTTCCTGAAATTCAGATATTACTCATATTGTTAAGGGCTTGGGCAATCATCTTCAATGCAGGATTTTGAGAGTTCTTGTTAAATGTTGCATATAAATCCAGTTTTGGTAGCACCTGGTCAGTCTGGATCACTTTTACATGATCATTCATAAAACGAAGTAAATATTCAGGTGCAAAACTAAAGCCCATCCCCATATTGGTCAGATTGATATGTTGCAACACATTAGTCACCCATAAAACCTGTTCATGCTCAAGCTGATCAATACAGAGTAATTTATCCAGCTTTTCATAAAATACGGGTGAAGCATTCTGCTCACACATAATTACATTATGGTTTTTTAGTTCCTGTAATTTCAGGATTCGATCTGTAGAATGTAAGTGCTGAGCGGCTATCAGATAAATTTGCTCGGTTAATAAATGAATATTCTCAAAATCTGGATGGTCCAGATGAAAGCGGGTAATACACAAATCCAGTTCCGCATTTTTCAGCCGCTGAATCTGTTCCATACAGGTCAGGCTATGCAGATGGATTTTTAAGTCCGGCATGTTTTTTTTAAGCTGCACCAATATCTGAGGCATGACTTTGATTTCTGCCACATTCAGAAAACCAATATGAATCTGATTATTTTTCTGCTGCGCAACCTGACGCGCTGCTGCTACTGCCAGTTTGGCATTTTCCAGTGCTTTTTCGGCATAAATCTGAAAAGCCTGTCCTTCATCGGTGAGTTTGACCTTTCTGGATGAACGATCAAACAGCATGACGCCTACTTCCTGCTCCAGATCCTTAATTTGCTGGCTTAATGACGGCTGGGCGGTAAACAGTTTTTCGGCAGCCTTGGTAAAACTTTGTTGCTGCGCTACAGTAATAAAATAGCGTAAATGTCGAAGTTCCATATCTTGCTCTATCCAAAACACCACGTCATATTCGTATATGCAGTGAAAATATCTATAGGCAGATAGTTTATATGAATAGCTCTATAGCCTGCGCTGAATTTTGCCTAGACTCCTCAGCTAACAGATAGATTGTTCATGTAATAGCGACATTCATGGAGTATGTAATGGCACAGCAATATGACACCGATGTTTTGGTGATTGGTACCGGTCCTGCAGGTTCAACATTAGGTCTGGCCCTGGCCAATTATGGCATCAAAGTACAGCTATTTACCCAGTTTAGCTGGTTGGCCAATAGCCCACGTGCACATATTACCAATCAACGTGCCATGGAGGTATTACGTGATTTAGGTATTGAAGAGCAGGTCAAAGAGATCGCTACACCTTGGGAGCAGATGGGTGAAAGCCTGATTACCACCAGTCTGGTCGGTGAAGAAATTGCCCGTTTAAGTGCCTGGGGTACGGGCGATGAACGTCATGGCGATTATATAAAAGGTAGCCCATGTCCTTTAGTTGATTTGATCCAGCCCAAAATGGAAGCCTTGCTGGTTAAGAATGCTGCTGAGCGTGGTGCGATTTATAATTTTAATACTGAATATCTGTCGCATGTGCAGGACGAAGCTGGCGTGACAGCCACTTTCCTCAACCGGATTACCAACACTGAATTTAGCTTGAGAGCGAAATATCTGGTGGGAATGGATGGGGCAAAATCCCGTGTGCTGGAACAGCTTGATTTACCTCTTGAAGGTATAATGGCACGAGCCGGCACAGTGTATGTGACCTTTAAAGCTGATCTTTCTCAATACGTGCAACACCGCCCTGCTATTCTGCAATGGATTGTCAATCCTGAAGCCAGCTTTGGCGACCTCGGTATGGGATTGTTACGTGCTATTACGCCATGGAATGAATGGATTATGGGTTGGGGCTTTGACATTTCCAAAGGCGAACCACAAGTGACTGAGGAACAGGTACGTGCCCGCCTGAATGCCTTCGTCGGTACTGAAGTTGAAGAAGTCGAGATTCAGAAACTGTCATACTGGTATGTGAACCAGACCTGGGCAACTGAATATTCTAAAGGCCGTGTATTCTGCGGAGGTGATGCAGTGCACCGTCATCCACCTTCAAGCGGATTAGGTTCAAATACCTGTATGCAGGATGCCTTTAATCTGGGCTGGAAACTGGCATATGCTGTGAAAGGCTGGGCTGTGCCTGCCCTGCTGGATTCCTATACGGCTGAACGTGCACCGGTGGGTAAGCAGATTGTGGCGCGAGCGAACCAGTCACGTTTTGATTATAAATACCTGAAAGAAGTCTTTGGTTTTGACAATGGTGTAACTACACAAAAACAAATGCTGGAACGTATTTTTGCTGAAACTGAGCAAGGTGCTGAAATCCGCAAAAAACTGTTTGAAGCTTTGGAAATTAAAAACTTCGAATTTAATGCCCAAGGTGTAGAGCTGAACCAGCGCTATAATTCAAATGCGGTGATTGCAGAATCTGAGCCTGAAGCTTTTGAAAAAGATGAGCAGCTTTATTTGCAAGCAACAACGCGCCCGGGTGCCAAAGTGCCGCATACCTGGCTGATCAATGCCAAAGGTCAAAAGCAGTCCACGCTAGATATTACTGGTAAAGGTCGTTTTACTCTCCTGACGGGTTTATCTGGCAAAGGCTGGAAACAGGCGGCTGAAGCATTGAAACTGCCATATCTGGATGTGATTCAGATTGGTTCACGTGACTATCGTGATGTGTATGGCACCTGGAATGCAAAGTCTGAAATTCATGAATCTGGTGCAATCCTGGTTCGTCCAGATGGTTATGTAGCTTGGCGTTATCAGGACAATACTAATGATGCTTTTGATTATGAACATACGTTGAAAGCGGTATTAAAGCTGGTTCAATTAACTGTTTAATTTGATAAAAAAGACCATCGAAAGATGGTCTTTTTTATATTCAAGCCTCATCTAACTTAAGTTTTATCTCATAAAGTTCAGCATATACATCTATCGCTTTGATAATGTCATCTTTCTCAGTTTGAAAATCTGGCTCTGGTCTTCTATTTGTGTAACTATCTCTAATTACATCATCACTCAAGGCAATATATAAGTAAGTCGCTTTTTCACAATCAGTAAACTCATTATTAAATTCTTTTTGTTTTTTATGAATAAAGCTTAATTTATTATACTGAGCAATCACTATTACTTGTAAAGATTTTTCTAAATCAGCTTTTAATTCTTTTATACAATCAAATTTTTCAACTTCTTTAAAGATATGAATAAACTTTTTAGCTCTACTTTCTACCTTTGAAGGACCTGCTAACCCTCCTGACAATTCAGTGCTTGTTTGAATTAAAATGCGAAATAACTCTGTACGACCTTTTCTTAATTCTTCAATTGTTTTCTCAGCTTCTGATCTTAATTCTTTTAACTTAACTCCATTCCCTACAATTGAGAACTCCTGGACCTCAGCAGCAAAAGCTATTATTAATCCTATTACGGCAAATCCTAGAGATAAAGTAACAAACTCAGCTCCTGAAAGTTTCTCAAGATCGATAAGAAGCCACAAACTACTCCCCATACCCAAAATGGCAACAATAAGTCCCCAAACGATATTTTTCTTCAATTTAATCAACCTAAATTTATTTTAGTTCAAACACTTATAACAAATTATAAATATACCTTATTTTCAAAGATTAAATCTAATTACCTACATTACGATATGGATATCGCCCGTCAGACTGTAAGACATGGACGTTCCATCAGTCTGACAAAGAATTTTGGTTACTTTACGGAATATATTTCTCATCCTTCAAAGTAACAATTCTATCTACACACCATACGTAAAAAGCCACCTCTCGGTGGCTTTTTCTAAATCTAAATATCAAGAACCCTGCATCAAACAACTGCCGAGTACAAACAATATTTGTAGGCTAACAACAAAGCCAAACAACCACCAACCTTTCTGACGCATTGTCGCCCTATCCATTATTCTAAATGTCTTTATCATGTCATCACCTCATACTTGAGAATTGATACTGAATCGATCTATTCCATCTTTCTTTTATAGTGCAATAAAGTTGTGCATAAAATATACCTTAACACTTTATCTATCATATGAAAGCAAAATTCAAACCAGATCAGCAGGAGAAATAAAATTAAAAAATCAAAATATTTAAAAAACAAAAGCCACCCAAAGGTGGCAATTCATGAAGCTAGTCTAAATAAAAATCTTTATATTATCCAGTTATAAGTATTTCTACTAGATCATCTTACCTAAGTTAAGTATTAGCAGGCCCGCCAAAATGGTCCTTCTGGACGCGGGAATTCACAGTTAAATGGTGAATTATTAAACCAGCCGGCATCAGTATCCCATTCTAATTCTGCCAGATTCAGTTGCTGCTGCTCGTTATATGCCTTAAACGCCATGTTATAACATGACTGGAAAGTTGGATTATTTACACGCGCCTCATATTGCTGGTCAAATTGGGTACGTTGTGCTGGAGGTAGCTGGCTAATGGTAGGTAGCTGAGACATAAGTTTAGCTGCTACAGGATCACATTGCTGAGCCATCTGTACTTGTAAGGCTAAACGTTTTTTCGCTTTTTCTTGTGCACGCTCCGCTTTTTGCTCGGGTGTCATCGCACAAGCAGCTAGAAATACACAAGTCGCTGTTAAACAAAACAGATTTATTCTTTTCATCTTGTGGACCCTCGGGGTTTTTAATTTTTCGAGTTTTAACAAATAGCTTACTCTTCTCATGCCTTTTTATATTTATGATTTTTGATATTCTTATGGTTAATTTGTAACCTATCTATATAAATTCAGTAGAATAATTAATAAATCATTCAGCTTTCTCTGAAAGCGGATATTCCAATAAAAAGGGCCGCTTTTGCGACCCTTTCTTGAAATTTAAAATGGATTAACCAATAAACTTACGTGCATTACGGAACATACGTAACCAGGCACCATCCTGATCCCAGTCTTCCGGTTTCCAAGAATGCTGAATCGCTCGGAAGTTACGTTCCGGATGTGGCATCATAATCGTTGCACGACCATCCTGCGACGTTACACCAGTAATACCTTCTGGTGAACCGTTCGGGTTCAATGGATACTGTTCAGTTGCATTGCCATGGCTATCGACATAACGTAAAACGACCTGATTCGATGCATTCAGTGCAGCAAAGTTTTCCGCAGTTGCAACCGCACGACCTTCACCATGCGCTACAGCGATCGGTAGAATCGAACCCTGCATATCTTGCAACAAGACAGAATTCGATTTTTCTACACGTACGTTCACTGCACGTGCTTCAAATACTTCTGACTTATTACGGTAGAAACGAGGCCAGTGTTCAGCACCCGGAATCAGTGGAGCCAATTGGGACAACATCTGGCAACCATTACAGATACCTAATGAGAAAGTTTCCTGACGGTTAAAGAATTTCTCAAACTGGTCACGTAACTTGGCATTGAATAAGACTGATTTTGCCCAGCCGCCGCCTGCACCCAGCACGTCACCATACGAGAAACCACCACAAGTTACCAAGCCTTCAAAATCATCCAGGCTGATACGACCTGCCAGCAAGTCACTCATATGTACGTCAACCGTATTGAAGCCGACTTTATCAAATGCTGCAGCCATTTCTACATGACCATTGACACCCTGCTCACGCAGAATTGCCATATTTGGACGACGCAAGTTAATGAAAGGCGCTTCAACAGGTTCGTTCAGGTCAAATGTCGGTTGAGCAATAATACCTTGGTGTGCTTTATCAGTAATTAACGCAAATTCCTGATCCGCCGTTTCCACGTTGTCACGCAGGCGCTGGATTTGATGTGATACTTCAGTCCAGGCCACTTGTAGATCAGCACGATCTAAGCTCAAGCCATTTACAGTTAAAGTATCTGTATTGTTGACAGTACCCACCACTGTAATTGCATCTTTAAGCGTAGATGCTGCAACTTCAGCCTGTAATACCTCCCAATCTGCTTTCGAGATTTGCAGCACTGCACCAATTTCTTCAGCGAACAGGCTTGCAACCGATTGCTCTTCAAGTGCGACACCAAGACGTGAAGCGAACATCATTTCTGCAACAGTTGCCAATAAGCCACCATCACCGATGTCATGGTACGCCTTGATCAAGCCACGGTTGTTCCATTCTTGAATCAATGTGAAGAATGTTTTGAAGTCATCAAAGCTATCAACATCAGGAGTAACCGAACCAATCGCTTTGTATACCTGCGCCAGAATCGAACCACCTAAACGGAACTGACCTTTAGACAGATCAATACGAACCAGTACAGATTCAATATCTTTCATTTCAGGCGTCAATGTCTTGCGCACATCAGTCACTGGTGCAAATGCGGTGATTACGCCTGACATTGGAGAAGTAACAGATTTGTCTTCACCTTCGTCATTCCAGGTGGTACGCATAGACAATGAGTCTTTACCCACCGGAATTGCAATACCCAGAGCCGGACACATTTCCATACCGATAGCTTTTACGCCTTCGAATAATGCCTGGTCTTCACCTTGTTGACCGGCAGCCGCCATCCAGTTTGCAGACAGTTTGATATCGCTGATTTTTTCAATCTTCGCAGACATGATGTTCGAGATCGATTCAGCAACTGATAAACGTGCAGACGCAGCAGGATTCAACAAGGCTACTGGTGGACGTTCACCCATTGCCATTGCTTCACCGGTGTAACCCACCAAGCTTGTTGTAGTCACAGCAGCATCCGCGACAGGAACCTGCCAGCGACCAACCATCTGGTCACGCGCAACCATACCGGTAATTGAACGGTCACCAATGGTGATCAGGAACGATTTAGAAGCAACAGTTGGATTCTTGATAACACGGTAGATTGCATCTTTCAGATCAGTGACTTTAGCCGCGTCAAAGTCATCGCCTTTGCGTTCAATCGTTTCATATGAACGACTCATACGTGGCGTACCACCAAGCATCACCTGCATTGGCATATCCACCGGCTTGTTGCCGAACAATGGATCTTCAACGGTTAAATGACGTGCTTCAGTCGCTTCACCCAGTACTGCAAACGGACAACGTTCACGCGCACAGATCGATTCAAATAATTCTAAAGAAGATGGACGAATCGCCAAAACATAACGTTCTTGCGCTTCGTTTGACCAGATTTCCATTGGAGACATACCTGGCTCAAGCGATGGAATCTTACGCAGATCCAGCACTGCACCAAGCTCGTGGTCATTCACCAGTTCAGGCATGGCATTGGAAATACCACCCGCGCCTACATCATGCACCGACACGATTGGGTTGTGATCTTCCATGCGCCAGCAGGTATCAATCACTTCTTGGCAACGGCGTTCCATTTCCGGATTTTCACGTTGTACCGAAGCAAAGTCCAGGTTCTCGCCCAATTTACCGCTGTCTACAGAAGACGCTGCACCACCGCCTAAACCAATAAGCATGGCTGGACCACCAAGAACGATCAATAAATCGCCCGGCTGAATCGGATCTTTTTCAACGTGATCCGGACGGATATTCCCGTAACCACCGGCAATCATGATTGGCTTATGGAAACCTTTAACATCGCCATTGACGTTTTGTTCAAAGGTACGGAAGTAACCGTTTAATGCAGGACGACCAAATTCGTTGTTAAACGCTGCACCACCCAATGGGCCTTCAATCATGATTTGAAGTGGAGATGCCATACGAGATGGTTTGCCGTAGTTTTCTTCCCAAGGCTGTTCAAAGCCTGGAATATTCAGGTTAGAAACAGTGAAACCTGTTAAACCTGCTTTTGGTTTACCACCCCGACCAGTTGCGCCTTCATCACGGATTTCACCGCCTGAACCTGTCGCAGCACCGGCAAATGGTGCAATCGCAGTCGGGTGATTATGCGTCTCTACCTTCATCAGGATATGTGCAGCCTGACTCTTGTACTTATAAACGTGTTGTCCACTATTTTCCAGGGTTGGATAGAAACGTTGCGTATCAAAACCCACAATCACTGAAGCGTTGTCTTTATAAGCTGACAATACGTCTGTTGGTGATTCTTTATACGTATTTTTGATCATCTGGAACAATGACAATGGCTGAACTTCACCATCAATTGTCCATTCTGAACCGAAGATTTTATGACGGCAATGCTCAGAGTTGGCTTGTGCAAACATCATCAGTTCAATGTCATTCGGATTACGACCCAGCTTGATGAAAGCTTCAGTCAGGTAATCAATTTCGTCCATTGATAATGCGAAACCAAATTCATTATTGGCTTTAACCAGCGCTTCTTTACCTTCCCCCAGAATATCAATGGAGTTCAATGGTTTGGGCGCCGTTTCCACAAATAATACCGCAGCATCTTCAATCGCATTGAATACGCTTTCGGTCATACGGTCGTGCAGGACCTGTAGAGCCTCTTTGGAAAGCTCTTTTGTGCCTTTCAAAGTAAATAAAACGCCGCGTTCTAAACGATGAACCGGCGTATTACAGTTTTTGAAAATATCCGTCGCTTTAGAGGACCAAGGAGAGATGGTTCCGACGCGCGGTGTGACTAAAATCTGAATTTCATCACTTGCAGCCTGGTGCAATTCAAAAGATTGACCATCGTTGAGAAGCTGTAAAGCTGATTGCTGTTGTTGCTCGCTGAGCGCTTGGTCAAAGAGGTAGACCCATTGACTTTCAATTGATTGAACAGAACTAATTGACGTCAAACGCGATAATAGTTGAGTTTTCTTAAAAGAAGAATGTGCGGGTGCACCGGCAACGATAAACATGCTGATTTTGGCTCCACGGGATGGTCTGAACAACCATGCCACAATGTGACTTGAGAGAGCGCATATTCTACTGTGAAATAAGGAAATCGGCTAGATGCCAAATCAGAAAACTATAGCTGAAATACCCTGGACTTTTAAAAAATTTTGTTTATTTTCAGTCAGGAAAATTGAATGTAGTCGCACAGGTTATCACATTTTTTTAAAGAAAAATCAAAACCAGTTCAGAATAATTTTATATATAAAAATTGTATTATTTTTCAACAACAATCATGACAAATTCTTGTTCAGATTGTATGGCTATAACTTGCCAAAACTCCTGTATAAAACAGAATAAAATACTTAAGAACCAGGTTTTTCATGAAGTTCTATTTTTGCACGCTGTTTTTAATTATTTTGATTGACTCTCACCTTTCACCCTCAAGATTAGAAAATTGGTTAAAGGTCTTCTGCCGTTCTGCACTACAAGGAACAGTTCTCTGCCCATCTCCTCCATTAGGGCACTAGAGGCAAATTACCACCCTCTATAAACGAATAATTAATACTGAGTGGTATTTTAATTTAACATAATCTTCAGAACAAAAACCGAACATCTATTCTCATCTTCTAAAAGAATAAAAATAAAATTCCTTATTTGATCCTTTTATTTTTTCATATTTGATGTTTATCTTCTTAGATCATAATTAAGTAAAATTTACTGATCTAAAAGACCAAAGATTATATCGATAAAATTACCCCATCATATCCAATATTTTGAAATTTCATCACTTATTCATTAGTTCTATTATGCGTAAAAAGCACAATATAAATAGCAAAACACCACTCGTATTTATGAAAAAATTTACCAGTAATTATGAGGACTATCTAAAAAAATAATGAAGAAATGATTAATAATAAAATTTTGTTACCTTTTTTATTTAATCCGTATTCTCAGTTTTTATTTAACTCAAAAATTTTAAAATAAATATTTGTAATTGCTAAAAAAATGACAAAAAAATATTTTTTTATTCAAAGGTAAGAGTAACGAGCTTACATCTCTATATCAGCCAGAAATCTTACAAAATAGATACTTCATCAGTAAATTTGATGATTTTATGTTAGGCTCTTGCTCCATTGCTGAGAAAACGTCCAAATTCCGGGCCTGGCAATGGTTTTTCCTTTCTGCTGTAGAGATGAATATAAATTCTATATTCGGACACTCACTTTTTGATGTTCTATAGCTTCACTGCTCTGTCTATTTTAGAGCCTTAATCTGTCACCAATGATTTAACTTTCAAAAACAAAAGGTGACCCGCTTAAGGAGTATGTATGTTTCAGTTCACTAGTACAGCAACTGTACTATTGATGGTGCTTTTCTATGGCATCACCTTTCTACTATCGTTACGCATTAAACAGAAAAATGAAAATGTCGATGGCTACATGGTTTCGAATGGCTCCATCGGATTTGGAATGTCTGCTGCCAGTATGACCGCCACCTGGATCTGGGCTGCCTCGTTTTATGCAGCAGCTTCATCCGGATATACATACGGCGTGTCTGGTGCCCTCCACTATGGTTTGTGGGGTGCGCTGATGATTTTATTTATCTATCCCTTTGGCAAGCGCTTTCGTGAACTGGCACCTAATGCACATACTTTGGCAGAAATCATGCATGCCCGGCATGGCAATCAAAGTCAGATGATTCTGGCAGGTTCCAATATTGTGGGTAGCGTGATCAGCCTGATGGTGAACTTTACCGCTGCCGGGGCACTGGTTGAAATTTTATCTCCTTTAAGCTTTATCCATGGCGTGCTGATTACTGGTATCGGTGTACTGTCCTATACCCTCTGGTCGGGGTTCCGTTCCTCAGTCTTTACCGATTTTGGTCAACTGGTGGCAATGATTGTCGCGGCTGTGATCATTATTCCAACCTTATTCTTTACCTTAGGTGGGCCATCCCTGTTTCAAAGCGGAATTCATCACCTGCAACCGGAACAGCTGGATTTTTTCTCTAAAACAGCCTTTTTGGAACAAGGCGCACCATTTTTTGTTGCCGTATTGGCCTATGCGATTGGTAATCAGACCATTGCCCAGCGCCTGTTTGCAGTCCGTGAAGACCTGATCAAACCGAGTTTTATCACTGCAACCATTGGTTATGCTGCAATTGTCATTGGTCTAGGCATGCTTGGATTACTGGCACTATTTGCAGGTATTCAACCCATTGATGGCAACCTGAATAACCTGATTCCACAAATGGCAGCGACTTATCTTTCGCCATTTATGGTCGCGCTGTTATTCATCATGGTGATTGGAGCCCTGTCTTCTACCGCTGACTCGGATCTGTCTGCTCTGTCTGCGATTGTCATGACGGACATTTATGGCAAACAGATTGCGAAAAACCGCCCTGATCCAAAGAAAATGCTATTTATTGGCCGTATGACCATGATCGTTGCCACCATGCTTGGAATTTTGATTGCCACCTTGAAATTTGACATTTTGTCGATGCTGATTTTTGTGGGTGCGCTTTGGGGCTCTATTGTGTTCCCGGTGATTGTCAGCCTGTATTGGGACAAGGTGAATGCCCGGGCCTTTAACTGGTCAGTGGGCCTGGCATTTTTAAGCTTTCTGATTGTACGTTTTGAATGGCTTCCGATTCAGGGAATGATCGCACTTGGCTTTGAACTCATTGCGACCCTGGGGATTGGTGTGGTGCTGGGTCTGATGACCTTTGGTTTCTTTGGCAAGAAAGTGGGTATGGTCGTTGGTATATTGGCCAGTATTGGCTTCATGCCATGGACCACCGGCTTTTTGCGTGAATACGGCACCTTGTTAAGCTCACTGACAGCGTATGGCAGTAGTGCGCTGGTATGTACTGTGTTGACGCTGATCTACAGTAAAGAACGATTTGATTTTAAACAAATCAATAAGATGGTGATTGAATTTCACCAGCTATCTGAGAAAAGTAAATAAGGAGAGTTCAGATGACAAGTCAATTATTGACCCTATATGTACTTTTTTGGCCATTAGTGGCAAGCCTGGTCCTGTTCACGATTTGCCTGAATGTCTATAAAGACACACAACAGGCCAAGAAAAATGGTAAAGAGCTAATCTGATTCTTTACCGTATAAAGCAGGTTTAATAGCCTGCTTTTTTATTGTTCATTTGATAATTTTGATTTTTAATTCTCAGTCTTTTACAGCTGGCTAAAATAACCATATGCAGCATGACAATTCATGTCGCACTGCCCTAGTCCCCGAACCAGTTTTTTGGCATGATGCAAACAGTTAATAACTGAATAATGATAAATGACTCAAATGCGTTGGTTAGAACTGCTCTCGACAGTTCGGATGGGTAGTAAAAAGCAAAAAACTGAACTGGCACGCAGCCCGTTCCATAAAGACTATGACCGTATTATTTTTTCACACAGTTTCCGTCAGTTAAACCGCAAAACCCAGGTCCATCCACTGACTCAGCATGACGGGATTCATACCCGTTTGACCCATTCGCTTGAGGTCTCCTGTATTGGCCGTTCATTGGGTATGCTGGCTGCCGAAAAAATCAAAGATAATTTACCTGCCTGGATTTCTCCGGCTGATGTTGGTGCCATCATTCAGGCCGCCTGTCTGGCACATGATATTGGTAATCCACCTTTTGGCCATGCCGGCGAATATGCCATTCGGGAGTGGTTTGACGATGCATCACATACCGACTTCTTAAACAACCTGAGTCCCGAACAGGAAGCGGATGTCCGTCAGTTTGAAGGTAATGCCCAAGGCCTGCGTCTGCTGACCAAGATTGACTATCATCCTAATGATGGCGGTATGCGTCTGACCTATGCCACTCTGGGTGCTTATCTCAAATATCCGTGGCTCTCGCAGACCATTGACCCGACCGGCAACACGCCAGCCAGCCGTCGTCCGAAATTCGGCTGCTACCAGTCTGAAAAAGAGGTTTTGCAGGAAATTGCTGAACATTTGGGCCTGATCCAGCTAGGTGACTATCATTATTGCCGACATCCCCTGACCTATCTTTTAGAAGCTGCGGATGATATCTGCTATGCCCTGATTGATCTGGAGGATGGTATCAGCCTGAATATGCTCAGCTATGCGGAAGTTGAACCAGTCTTTCTGAACTTGCTGGGTGATTATGGTATACCTGAAGAAATCAATATGCCTTATACCACCTGGCAACAAAAAATTGCCGCGCTGCGTGGCCGGGTAATGAAACGTCTGGTAGAAGAAGTTACTACAGCATTTGCACGACATCAGCAGGAAATTCTGATGGGCCAATTGCAAGGCTCATTGCTGGGTTATTGTAGTGCTGATATTGAAATGGGTATTAACCGGGCCAAAGAACTGGCGCGAGACAAAATCTTTGAACATCCGCAAAAAGCAGGTCTGGAAATTATCGCGCATCAAAGTCTGCAAACCATTCTGGATGCCTTTATTCCTTTGACCACGCCACACAAAACCTTAAGCTTTAAGGAACAACGTTTAATGGCTATTTTAAAACGCTCAGGTGCATATTTTGCAAATGATCACTATGCCAATATCATGCAGGTGCTGGATATTGTCTCCAAGTTTTCTGATCATCAGGCTTATAATCTGGCGCAGGAACTGCATGGCAATAAAGCCGGCTTGCTTTAAGCAGTGAAGACCTGATGAAAATCTCAGCAAAATCACTGCTTTTAACTGATAGAGTTTTGCCTTTATCAAAAATGCTGACTACTATGCCTGTATTAAATTTGAGTATATAAAAAATGATTGGATGCCTGATTGGGGAAGTGCTGGCGCTGGAAGCACCGACTGTTTTATTAAATGTGAACGGCGTAGGTTATGAGATTGACACCCCTTTAACCACTTTCTGTCAGTTGCAAAAAGGCCAGAAAATTACCCTGTGGACCCATCTGGCTGTTCGTGAAGATGCCCAGTTACTTTATGGCTTTATCAATGCGCAAGAAAAAACCATTTTCCGTACCTTATTAAAGGTGAACGGCGTTGGTCCGAAAATGGCGCTTGGTATCCTTTCCACTTTAAGTGTGGAAATGCTGATCCACACCGTTGAACATGAAGATATCAATACTCTGGTCAAGGTTCCGGGGGTGGGTAAAAAGACTGCAGAACGCCTGATGATTGAATTACGTGACCGCTTTAAAGCCATGGCTTCAGGTGCTGCACCAAGTAATTCAACTGCACCACAAATTCAGTTTATGAGTAATTCAGCCGTGGCTGAAGCGGAAGCAGCATTACAGTCGTTGGGCTATAAACCTGCTGAAGCACAAAAACTGGTGAATGCTGCCAAAGGTGAATTTACTGAAGCCAGCGATATTATCCGCGCTGCATTAAAGTCGATGAATAAGTAATAGCACAGATACTGGATATAGAATTTATGCCAGTATCAGAATCTGCCTAGCGACATGGATGTCGCCTGCTAAACTGTGCGATCAGGATGTAGCATCAGTTTAACAAATGGGTTTTGTTACTTTTGCCCAGTCAAAAGTAAGAGCATGCCGACTTAATGGCATAGAAATTCCAAGAGCATTTTGAGGCTATGACTTTATTCACCTCAAATAAACCATAGAGATTAACTCAAAAGATGCAAGACCGTCTCATCAGTGGTTCTGAAAAACCCGAAGATCACTTTGATCGTGCCATCCGTCCGACTTCCCTAGATGACTATATCGGTCAGCCGGTGGTCCGTGAGCAAATGGAAATTTTCATTGGCGCAGCCCGTGGCCGTGAAGAAGCTCTCGATCACACGCTGATCTTTGGCCCGCCAGGTCTGGGTAAAACGACATTGGCCAATATTATTGCCCGTGAAATGGGGGGCAATCTCAAGTCAACCTCTGGCCCGGTACTAGAACGTGCCGGTGATTTAGCAGCCATGCTAACGAATCTGGAAGAAGGCGATGTCCTGTTTATTGACGAGATTCACCGTCTTTCACCGGTCATTGAAGAAATCCTGTATCCGGCGATGGAAGATTATCAACTCGACATCATGATTGGTGAAGGCCCGGCTGCCCGTTCGATTAAACTGGATTTACCGCCATTTACCTTGGTAGCTGCAACTACACGTGCCGGTTTATTGACTTCACCACTGCGTGACCGTTTTGGAATCGTGCAACGTTTAGAGTTTTATTCGGTTGAAGATTTAACCCACATTGTCAAACGTTCAGCCAATTTGATGGATGTACCGATGACGGGAGATGGTGCAAAAGAAATTGCCCGTCGTTCACGAGGTACACCACGTATTGCTAACCGTTTATTGCGTCGTGTGCGTGACTATGCTCAGGTCAAAGGTACTGGTGAAATCAATCAGGATATGGCACAACGTGCTTTGGACATGCTCAAAGTCGATAAAGATGGTCTAGATACTTTAGACCGCCGTTATTTATCAATGTTGCTTGAACGTTTTGATGGCGGCCCTGCTGGCGTAGAAGCGCTCGCAGCAGCCATGGCAGAAGATTCTGGTACGTTGGAAGATGTCATTGAGCCTTACCTGATTCAGCAAGGTTATGTGATGCGAACTGCGCGTGGTCGTATTGCCACCAATATGGCGTATTTGCAGTTTGGGATGACACCGCCTGAGCCGAAAGACAAGTGATTTATAAGGGAGGTTTATTCTCCCTTTTCTATAACTGAATCATCAATCTTAGTTTAAAAAGGATTGTCTCAAATTTTTTAATAAATTCATCATTTTTTAAGCGAATAATGTTTTCATCTCGTTCATCAGATAACATTTTGTTTGACAGTATTAATAGCTCCATCATCTCTTGCTGTAGCTCATATTGATTGGAATCTATTGGATTGAAATTAAGAAATACCTTATATGTAACTTCGCCTATTTTTTCTTTATTTTCTAAAAATAACTTTTTGAATTTTTTAAATTCTTTGTGGAAAAAACTCCCATCTTCTTTGAAGTAAAAAACTTGAATATAGTAATATTTGAAATTCTGGATAACGCTAATATATTCATAAATACTATCTCTTAATTTATCGACTTCTGCTTTTCTATTAATGATTCTTAGCTCTGCTAATTTTAATTCATTTTGTTTTTCAATTAATAGCTTATTAGATTCTATTTGACTCTTCGTAGATTGCCTCACAATGTGAATTGTTACTAAGAATGCCAAAACCGATACTACTAAAGCACCTATAGCAACCAAGTCTGTATCTTGTTCAACTTTAACAACTAACATTGAATCTTTTGGCTGCTGTAAAACCACAGCTTGATTTTGTTGTTCTTCCACGTTTCCCCATATATTTTATTTGATTGTTTATTTCTCGCATTCTAAACATTTTCAAGGTATCAAAAATTAAAAAGCCAACTGACCATGTCTAATCAGTTGGTAAAAGCACAAAATAAAAAAACTAAATAAAAAAAATTACTTCTCTTCTTTCTTAAACTCCTTAAAATCCGCCTTGCGAATCATGGCATGAATACCTTTGGTTTTATCGACCACTTGTGATACTTCAAAGTCAGTGGCAGCACTTAAGTAGGCATAGGCAATTTCTTCAGAAATGCCATATTCATTGACCAGAAAACGAATCGCTTCACGGGTAGATTTACGCATAGCTTCATCTAAATCTTCATCCAGACCCGGTGTGATCCAGAATTCAGCATTTTCAGCCAGCGGCTGTTTAATCTCTGCACCCGGAATTTTGTCTTTTCCAGATTTAAGCAAAGTGAATTTTAAAGTCGCACGTGCTGATCCTTCCAAGGCAGTTAAAGCCACCTCGCCATCGCCTTGTACAAAGTGACTATCGCCTGTATAGAATAAAGCACCTGGCACTTGTACAGGATAATAAGCCGTTGCGCCTGCTCCTAATTCATTGATGTCGATATTTCCGCCATAAAATGATGGTGGCACAGAATGCACAGGCTCACTGGTATTCGGTGCAACGCCCATCGTGCCCATAAACGGATTCAGCGGGAAACGTATCGCTTTGCCAGATTCAGTTTTTAAAACGCCTTCCCATACGCCATCCGCATTTTTCTCAATTGGGGTAAAAATGGACACGTTGCCATAAGTCTCCGGATTGGTTGGAGATGCATGCTCATGTTTCTGACGTTTCGGGAATTCGGGTAAGGTCCCTTTGCCATGACGGTTTGAAATCACGCCATAAGGCACACGCGGTTCAACTTTTAGAATCTCCACCTTTAGAATATCGCCCGGCATTGCCCCTTCTACATAGACAGGCCCGGTAATAATGTGTGGCCCATCTTTATGGAAATCATGTTTTAATGTGGAATTCGTGATCAGCTTGGCTTCATCTAAAACATGCTCAGGCTTGACACCTTTTGAGGTGAAATATTTCTCTGCATTGCGGCCCTGATCTTCTAGCAGCCCTTCATGGGAAACCGTATCGAAAGTAACTGTGCTACCTGAAGGGACAGTCAAAACAGGTTTTGCATCTTTATTTGGCAGATAACCCCACGTAATCGTATTCAAGGTACTCGGCACATAATAATGACCTTTATATTCACCACTTTTGAGTAATGTCGGTTTATTTTCCAGCTGTTTCAGTATTTTAAAGTCTTCAGCCCATATGCTTGTCGAAATAAAACTTAAGCTTGAAGCCACTGCCAGAGATAAAGCCAAAGGTTTTAACATGTGTTCAATTTCCGTCATAAAAAATATTACGGAAGAGTGAATGCAATCTAAGTGCCAAAATTATTTTAAGAGGTTTAAAAAAAATCTTCACTTCATCCAGGCTATAGATATAAATGGAATCATTTTTTCTTTTTCCTAATCATTTTTCATGTGGTTATTTTTATCATTCCCATACCTTATAAATATAAAAAATTAATATAGATACATATTTTTACAATGTAAAAGAGAAAATAAAGCTCTTTGAGAACAGCTATTAACACCTAGAATACCTTTAAAGTATCAAAAAATACTTAGAGGGTTTTGGTCGAATTTAGATCAGTATGCCATCCTAAAGAATCACTTTAACCGTTTAAAATTCTTAAGGTTCTCCCGAAGTATGAACATGTATAAGCAGATCTCCCTTTGTCTCCCTCTTCTTTTCTGTAGCCAGTTCAGCCTGGCCGACTGGATTGATGATTCTGTACAAGCTGCTGAAGCACACACCATCAAATTACGCCAGCATATCCACCAGCATCCTGAACTGGGCAACATGGAATTCAAAACCTAGGAACTGGTCCAAAAAGAATTAAAATCCTACGGTATTGAAGTACGTAAAGGCTATGCCAAAACCGGTGTAATCGGTGTATTAAAAGGTGCAAAACCCGGCCCTGTGATGGCCTTACGCGCAGATATGGATGCATTGCCAATCAAGGAAACTGCACCGGTGTCTTTTGCAAGCAAACAAAAAGCCATTTATCAAGGCAAAGAAGCCTATGTGATGCATGCCTGTGGTCATGACGCACATACTGCCATGCTCCTGGGGGCAGCCAAAGTTCTGGCCGCCAATAAAGATAAAATTGCAGGCACAGTGGTGTTCGTATTCCAGCCGGCCGAAGAAGGCGGTGCAGATATCGATAACTTCACTCATGGAGATCAGATTGGCTCCCGCAAAATGATTGCCGATGGTGCGTTGAACAGTCCGAAACCTGAAGTGATTTTCGGGATGCATGTAATGGCAGGCATGCCAAGTGGCAATATTTTCTATAAAGATGGTGCAATTTTAAACAGTGCCGATCATCTACGTATTCAGGTCAATGGCAGTCAGGTACATGGTTCCATGCCTTGGGCAGGTAAAGACCCGATCTATGCTTCTGCCCAGATGGTGACCAATTTACAAAGTCTGATCAGCCGTAAAGCTGACCTGACTAAAGGGATGGGTGTGGTGAGTATCAGCAGTATTCAGGGCGGCACCACCGGTAACGTCATTCCAGATCAGGTCAATATGGTCGGAACTATTCGCTCCAATAGTGAAGATGTACGTCAGGGCATTTTAAAAGACTTGCCGAAAATGCTGGAACACAATGCCGCAGCCAATGACGTTAAGGTGAAAGTCGAAATTGCACCTTATGCCCCGGTAACCACCAATGATAAAACCTTGACTGAATTAATGCGCCCGACATTGGCGAGCGTGCATGGTGAAGATAAATTGCATGTTTTAGATAACAATGCCAGCGCCAGTGAAGACTTTGCTTACTATGGCCAGCTTATGCCATCCTTATTTGTCTTTGTCGGTGCCACACCGGCAGATCAGGACCCGGCAAAAGCCGCACCGAACCACAACCCGAATTTCATTGTCGATGATGCGACCTTGAAAACCGGAGTCGAAAGCCATGTTCGTTTTATTCTGGACTATCCAAAAGTGGCTGAGCAGGTTCAGGCCAACTGGAAACAGAAAGATAAAAGTTAATCATCTGCTACAAAAAATGCGCGACTCAATAGACTCGCGCATTTTAGTAGCTGCTGCTGTTTCATAAATGAGCTGTTAATTGTCCTCTATCCTAACTTACCCACTTTCATCCAGATTTGACATCTTGTGCCATTGGTCTCAAAACTCACAATGCTAAACTTTGAGCCGCTAAATTGCTTGACTTTTGGCAGGAATCCGGCAAATTCTAAGCCTCCTCCTGCCTCAAAAAAACAAGCAAAAATTTCGAAAATCTGCATGGAACAAAACTATGGCGAATCACTTTGAATTCAATATCCGCGTTTATATTGAAGATACTGATGCGGGTGGCATTGTCTATCACGCCAATCATATTCGCTATATGGAACGTACCCGTACCGAGTGGTTACGTGCCGCTGGAGTGAGTCATTACTGGCATCAGACAGACTACAACTTTGTGGTGCATAAAATTAATGTTAAATACATGCGTCCGATCCTGATGGATGACTTAATTACTGTTACAGCACGTGTTATTTCATGTAAAGCTTCATCATTTGTATTGCAACAAAATATTTATCGTGGTGAAATCATGCTTGCATCAGGTGAGGTTGAGTTGGCATGTATCAGTGCAGAGATGCGACCACGTCGACTCCCGGATGAAATCCGCGAACTAATTCAAAAAGAATTGGAACAAGACTAAAAAAATTTATTGGCACACGTAACAACTATGGCGACTCAGTTAGAATCATCTCTTCAAGTTTCAGATCTTATTTTACAAGCAAGCCCTGTCGTACAACTGGTGATGCTTTCTCTGCTGTTAGCCTCAATATATAGCTGGTATCTGATTGCCAGGCTCTACATGAGTTATAAGAAAGCCCAGGCCGATGATGAACATTTTCAGAAAATCTTTTGGTCTGGTGCTGAGCTGAATACTCTGTATAACAATGCACAACTCAATTCTAAACGTACCGGCCTTGAAGATATTTTCTATCAGGGTCTGGGCGAATTCCTGAAACTGAAAAAACGCCATGCGCCAACTGCCCAGTCGATTGAAGGAACAGAGCGTATTCTGCGTGTCGGTTTAAGCCGTGACCAAGGTCATCTGGAACAAGGTCTGGGCGCATTGGCGAGTATTGGTTCGGTCGCGCCTTATGTCGGTCTGTTCGGTACAGTCTGGGGCATTATGAATGCCTTTATTGGCCTGGCAGATGTCGATCAGGTAACGCTAGCCACAGTCGCACCCGGTATTGCCGAAGCACTAATTGCAACAGCGATCGGTCTGTTCGCAGCTATTCCAGCGGTATTGGCTTTCAACCATTTTACGGCCAAAGGTGAAACGGTCTACTCTGACCGTGCGCTGTTTGCCGAAGAAATGGTAGCGCTATTGCAACGTCAGTCTGTGGGCGTAACTCAGGACAAAGACTAATGGCGATTCAAGGTTCAGGACGCTTTCAGCGTATTAAAAAGCCACTGAAAAGTGACATGAATGTGGTGCCGTATATCGATGTCATGCTGGTACTTCTGGTGATCTTTATGGTCACCGCCCCGATGATTACCAGCGGCATCAAGGTCGATTTGCCTCAGGCCAACGGTTTGCCGATCGAATCCAAGGATGCGCCGACAATTGTCACACTCAAAGAAGATGGTTCATATTATCTAGAATATAAAAATCAGGCGACTGGTCCGGTCACACTGGAAGAATTAACCCGTACGCTTGTTGATGCCCAAACCCAGGCACAAAATGAAAACAAGGTGCTGAATGTCGTGATCAATGGCCATAATACCCGTCCTTATGGTGAGGTCATGGCCTTGATGTCGAGCCTGCAAGATGCTGGCCTTTCTCAGGTCGGTTTACTGACCAAACCCCTAGAATAAAGTATGAAAAATTATCAGAAACCGCCCTTTCAAAAAAAAGCAATTGCGATTGGATTTACGCTCGGCATCCATGCAGTGGCTTTGGTGGGCCTGCTTTTTCTAGGGATGAGTAAACCCCCTGAACCACCGAAACAGATTAAAACTGTTCTGATCAAGCCAGAGGAGCTCAAGCCGGTCACTCGTGAAGAAACTGAATTTGAGGAGACTGCACATAACAATGTTGCAGAAGAAATCACTCAAACGGCAGAACCTAGTATAGAACCCGCTCCTGTCATTCCAACTGCAGCCCCTGCTGTACCTGTTACTCCACCTGCGCCAAAAGTCGATACACAAAAAGCCAAGCAGGAACTGAAAGCCGCAGAGGCAGCACAAGCCAAGGCTGCACAGCAAGCAGCTGAAGCAGCAAAACGTGCCCAAGCCGCTAAACAGGCCAAACAGGCAGCAGCCAAAGCTAAAGCAGAGGCAGCGCAAAAATCCAAGGCGGAAGCCGAAGCTGCACGCCAAGCTGAACTGGATGCACAGCGCAAAGCCGATGCTGCACAAAAAGCAAAACTGGAAGCACAGAAAAAAGCCGATTTAGCTGCCAAGCAAAAAGCAGAGGCTGCATCGAAAGCCAAAGCAGAGGCTGAGGCCAAACGTAAGGCCGATGCTGCAGCAAAAGCCAATAATGATGCAGCGGCGAAACGCAAAGCGGACGCTGATGCCAAAGCCAAAGCGGATGCAGCCGCTAAAGCTAAAGCCGATGCAGCAGCTAAAGCCAAAGCTGACGCGGCAGCTAAGGCTAAAAATGATGCAGAGGCGAAACGCAAAGCGGACGCTGATGCGAAAGCCAAAGCAGATGCAGTAGTCAAAGCCAAAGCCGATGCAGCAGCTAAAGCCAAAGCTGACGCGGATGCCAGACGTAAGGCAGATGCAGAAGCCAAAGCTAAAGCGGATGCCGATGCGCGAGCCAAGGCAGATGCAGAGGCCAAAGCATCCGCTGCCAAACAGGCTGCTGAAGAAGCGGCACAGAAAAAAGCGGAATCGAAACGGATTGCATCCACCGCAAAACGTGATTTTGAAAATAAAATCAAACGTGCCTGGGATACGCCAGTAGGTTCTTCAGGTCAAAAAGCGACTGCTCGTGTCACCCTAAGCGATAGCGGTTCTGTGGTTTCTGTAATCGTGAATTCGAGTGACCCGGACATGAAGGCCAGTGTAGAAGCTGCAGTACGTGCTGCTGCTCCTTATCCAATGCCTTCCGATCCGGATGCCCGCCGTGAAGCACGAAGTTTTACTTCAACCTTTACAGCTCAATAAAAAAACCAGCCGTCATCAAGAACAGGTGTTATGGCTGATTTTTTAAGTTAAACTTCAATTGAAATAGCTTAAACAATATTCACTTTTCACAGTGTGATAACAGTTGAGTGAAAAATTCTGGGTTTTGTTCGTATCAATTCATGCGATGATGGAGCCCGATCACTTATAGAATAACTCCGTTGATTTGAGTAAATAACGAATGATGGAAAAAACTCGCAAACACCTGCTCTGCCTTGCAGTCCTGACAAGCTTGGGCACAATCATTACTACCCAGTCACAGGCTCAGCTACATCTGGAAATTACCAAAGCGCCGGAAGCTGCGCCGAAAATTGCCATTGTGCCTTTTAGCCAGGACCAGAGTATTTACCCTATTGTAGAAAATGACCTGAATCGTTCCGGCAGATTTACCAGCGCTTCAAAAAATCTGCCTGCTACTGCCGCAATGAATACTCCGAATGCAGAAGCATGGGCAAGCGCAGGTGTTCCCTATGTAGTGACCGGTTCTTCCAAGACCAATCCCGATGGCTCTTTTAGTATTCAGTATCAACTGTATGATGTGGAAAAAAGGCAGTATCTGCTCAATGAACTGTTGACTGTGCCGGCGTCGCGCACCCGTCAGGCAGCACATATGATCAGTGATGCCATTTATCAGGCATTAACCGGTATTCCTGGAGATTTTAGCGGTCGGATTGCTTATGTGCTGCGTAACCCGGCAACCCCTGAGCAACGTTATACCCTACAGATTGCCGATACGGATGGTGAACAGCCAAAAACAATTTTGACTTCCCGTGATCCGATTTTATCACCAGCTTGGACACCGGATGCGAAAAAGATTGCCTATGTATCTTTTGAAACCAAACGTCCAGCCATTTATGTACAGGATCTGGCGACCGGTCAACGTGAAAAGCTGGCCAGTTTCCGTGGCTTAAACGGCGCACCGAGTTTCTCGCCAGATGGCAAGAGCATGCTGTTTACTGCTTCAATGCACGGCAACCCGGAGATCTACCAGATGAATCTGGAGACACGCCAGTTAAAACGCATGACCAATGACAGTGCCATTGACACCGAAGCACGTTATTCACCAGATGGCAAATCCTTTATTTTTACGTCAGATCGTGGTGGTTCTCCACAGATCTACCGTTATGATTTTAATGGTGAAAGTACCAAACGTCTGACGTTCCGCGGTGCCTTCAATGCCCGTGCGACTCTAAGCGCAGATGGCAAGAAACTTGCACTGGTTCATCGCCCAAGTGGCAGTAATTATAAAGTGGCCGTACAGGATATCAGCTCAGGTGTGACCAACATCCTGACTCCGACCAGCCTGGATGAATCACCAAGCTTCTCGCCAAATGGTCAGATGGTGGTCTATGCCACACGCGAAGGTAATCGTGGATTATTATCCATTATGTCGTTAGATGGTCGTTTCCGTATGAATCTGCCAAGCGAAACTGGTGAAGTTCGTGAACCCGCCTGGGCACCAAAATAATAGTTGAATACTTAAAACCGCTTTAACCCATAATCAACTTCATGGAGATGAAGAATGAACAAAGTAAAATTATTTGCATTGCCTTTGCTTGCAGCCGCTGTGGTCATGACAGGTTGCGCCAGCCGTAAACCTGCTGCTGAAGTTCAGACGGGTAATCTGGATACGACCGGTACGACTACGGTTAACACTCAGGGTCTGAGCGAAGATGCAGCATTAAATGCACAAAACCTGGCGGGCGCATCAGCCAAAGGTGTTACTGCAGAAAATAAGGCCTATCTGGCAAAACGTGTGGTTCATTTTGACTATGACAGTAGCGAATTGAGCAATGATGATATTCGTACTTTGCAGGCACATGCCCAGTTCCTGATGGCCAATGCCAATTCACGGGTAGCCTTAACTGGTCATACGGATGAACGTGGTACACGCGAATACAACATGGCACTTGGCGAACGTCGTGCCAAAGCAGTTGAAAGTTTCCTGACCACTTCAGGGGTCAATGCAGGTCAGCTGGAAGCTGTCAGCTATGGTAAAGAAATGCCGATTAACCCGGGCCACGATGAAAACGCGTGGAAAGAAAATCGTCGTGTAGAAATCAATTATGAAGCGGTTCCGCCATTGTTGAAATAAAGAATTGCTTAAACAATAAACTGCTCAATAAAAAAGCACTCAAATGAGTGCTTTTTTATTGAAAGAAATTTTGAAAGTGCAAGGAATAATCTATTCCTTCTCTTCGCCTTCCTCATGAGCTTGCATCGACTCAATCATGTCATGTTTATTGAATTTCTTGTATTCAGGTTTAGATTCGTAACCCTTCCACGCTTCTTTCATCTTGTCTTCAGAAATTTCATCGAGATTAATTGCTTCACTTGGGGTTGGAGTCGCATCAAACTTCAATGTTGTCATCTCTGTGCTCCTATTTTTACTGTTCCATTGCATTCAACATAGCACTTTCCACAGGAGTTGCAAGGGCAAAATCACAACAAATAACCCAGTTTAATTGTCCTTTTCAGACGTTCTCATCTAAAATATAGCCGCATATCGTTTTGATCATTTTTTCCCGATTTTAAGTCTTGGAGTTTCCCCCCTATGTCATACCGCACTTTATCCCAGTTTCTACAACAACAAAGCGGAAACCTCACCCCAGAACTTTCACAAGTTATTGAAACGATTGCAAATACTTGCAAAGATATCGATCAGTTATTGCAAAAAGGTGCTTTGGCTGGTGTATTGGGAAGTGCACAGCATGAAAACGTTCAAGGCGAAGAGCAAAAGAAACTGGATGTCATTTCTAATGATTATCTGATTGATGCCCTGCAGCAACATCCAAATGTGGGCGGTCTAGCCTCAGAAGAACTGGATGAATTCACCCCGGCACAAGAAAATGGCCAGTTTCTGGTATTGTTCGATCCACTAGACGGCTCTAGCAATATCGACATCAATATGTGTGTCGGCACTATTTTCTCGATTCTTCCTGCGAAAAATGCTGTGACTCAGGCAGAAGATTTCATGCAGGCTGGTGTAAACCAAGTGGCTGCCGGTTATGTGCTTTATGGTCCATCTACCATGCTGGCATTAACAGTAGGTGCAGGCGTAGTGTTCTTTACCTTTGATCCTGAAACAAAAGAATTCCTGCTGACTTCTGAAGGTATTCAGGTTGCTGCCGACACCAAAGAATATGCCATCAATGCCTCAAATCAACGTCATTGGGAAGCACCAGTACAGCGTTATATCGATGAATTGTTAGCTGGCAAAACCGGTCCTCGTGAAAAAGACTTCAATATGCGCTGGGTTGCCTGTATGGTGGGCGATATTCACCGTATTCTTTGCCGTAGCGGTATCTTCATGTATCCATATGATCTTAAAGATCCGGCTAAAGCAGGCCGTCTGCGTTTAATGTATGAAGCCAACCCAATGAGTATGTTGATGGAACAGGCTGGCGGTGCATCGACTACAGGTCGCGTACGTATTCTTGAGATCGAACCGACTGATTTACATCAGCGTGTTCCTGTGATCATTGGTTCTAAAAACGAAGTTGATCTTGTGACCAGCTACCACAACTAATTTTTTATAGCGGCGGCCGATATTGAATCGGCTGCCGTGGATTATATCTCCCATGGCAACTTTTTTTCTTGACTCTAAAGACAACCCGAAGATTAAACACTTACGTGGTTTGATTGAACAGAATACCTATCGTAAAAAACAGGGCCAGACTGTCCTGGAAGGCACACATCTGTCTCTCGCCTGGCTGCATGAAAACCGTAAAATTGATTCGATTTTCACCACTGAACAAGCCCTTTCCCACCCAGATTTCGAGAAAATTCTTACAAAATATACAGGTACAGTCTTTGTTCTGGGCGAATCCTTGTACAAAGATTTAAGTACCTTAGGAACATCATTGGCCTGTTTGGCTGTGGTGACTCTACCGACAGCAAACTACGCTCTTGATTTCAAGGCAGATACCTTGATTCTGGAAAATGTACAGGATCCAGGAAATGTCGGAACGCTGCTTCGTTCTGCAGCAGCAGCCGGTATTGAACAGATTGTTTGTACCAAAGGTTCTGCGTCTCTCTGGTCTCCACGAGTCTTACGTGCCGGCATGGGTGCGCACTTCACACTGCAAACTTTTGAAAATATTGCCCTTGAACAAATTCTTGAGCAATTTCAGATCCCGGTTTATGTCACCAGCTCACATCGCGCTGAAAGCCTGTATTCAAAAGACTTACGTAAACCTTGCGTATGGATCCTAGGTAATGAAGGCCAAGGTGTATCGGATTATGCCATGCAGCATGCTGAAGCTGTGACGATTCCGCAACCAGGGGGCCAGGAATCGCTTAATGTCGCTGTTGCGGGTTCGATCTGCTTCTTTGAAATGGTTCGTCAACGTATCTAATTAGGGATTTAGGTTACAGTGTTTTAATACGACCCTGCCCATGTATAAAATAGATTAAACTACAAAAATAATAAACTTAATTGTCAACCAAACCATTACTCCCAACGTTATGTGATCATGAACTTGGGAATAATGGTGGGTGTCCAATGACAGGATTTTCCATCTCTATGGATTTAGCACCAAAACAGTTGCAGTCACAGGATGTAAGTATTCTAAAGAGTACGGCCGAAGCACGTCTGAAGAATTTCATGCAGGATGTGACGGGACGGGCTTTGGTGATGATGGAAAGTGCAACCCAAGGTCAGCATGGTATTGCCATGGATCTGGTTCAGGAAGCCTTCATTTCCTTGCATAAATCCTATGCAGAAAAGACGACTGAAGAATGGTATCCGCTTTTTTATACTATCCTGCACAACAAGTTACAGGATTGGCGTCGCAAAGAAGCACGACGTGGTCAAATGTTTTCATTTTTCAAAAAAGTCAGCCTCGATGATGACGAAATTGAATTTGATGATGTTGTCGATGAATCAACACCTACACCTCTGGAATTTCTCGATCAGGCAGTGACTGCTGAAGAAATCCAGGAAGCGATTGCAAAATTGCCAGTGCGTCAGCAACAGGCATTTATGCTAAGAGCCTGGGAAGGATTCGACACCCATACCACCGCACAAATTATGAACTGCACCGAAGGCAGTGTAAAAACCCATTATCACCGTGCCATTCAAGGCTTACGTGCCTCTTTAGCACATTTAAATCCATATCTGGGAGGGTCATCAGAATGAATCAAGATGATTTCTTAAAACAAGTAACTTCCAAACTTGACGGGCTGGCACAGCAACATAAAGATAAACCTGTGGTCATGCATCATGTTCTTGAAGAAATTCAGGATGCAAAACATTCACGCTTTGCCTTTCTAAAAATGTCCGGATTTGCGTTGGCAGCTGCGATTGCAGGCGTGGTAGTGTTACCGAATCTTTCGGACCACAACGAGCCGCAAACTCAAATGGTTTCAGTACCAAAACTGTCTCCGCAAATGCTTGAAGATTTAGAAATGTTAATGGTTTTAGGTGAGGACAAAGTTCCACATGGCAGCTAAAAAGTTGGCAATTGTTTTTTGTGCACTCGGCTTTCTACAAACTAGCTTTGCAGGATTTGAACGTTTTTGGCTATTTTCCAAAGATGCTAATTCCCAAGTTACCGATACTTGGGATAATCTTTCTGATGCCGAACAACTGGCACTCATTAAACGTTATCAATCCCTAAAAGAAATCCCAGAACAACAACGTGTCAGCTTACAGCAGCGTATGGACTGGTTTACCCAACTTCCTGATGCAGAAAAACAAAAAATGCGTGAAACTTGGCAAATGATGAGCAGCCAAGAGCGTAAGGAACTGGGTACACGTATGCAAAAAGCGACACCGGAAGAGCGTCTCGCCATTCGGGAAGAATACATTCTCAAATATCAGCAAGTGACTCAACAACCTCCCTCACATTAAGCGATATAGATAAAAAAAGCCTCCATATAGAATAGAGGCTTTTTTATAACTTCAATCGTATTTTATTTTCTTAAACGACGATAAGCTGCCAGTCCCAATAATCCCAGTAGCGCCCAAATACCGCTTGCTCCCCCACCACTGGAGGAAGTATTGGTATTTTTAACTGTATTACGTAACAAGATCGTGGCTGTTTCTGAGATTTTTGCATCTGCGTCAAAAATTGCATACTCCATGCTGTAATTTGCCTGGCTTAAGTTATTCCTCACGCTAAATGTCAGCTTTCCACCATAACAAGTCTGGTTCTGATAGGGATCCGGACAAGCTCCTTGTCGCTCAGCTTTAAGTGAAACTCCTGCAGGAAGCTTGAGAATACGAATCGGAATCTCTTTGCCATCTTTATCATGATAAAAAGCCGACTTTCCTGATGGTAATGGTCCGTCCCCGTCATCACTATCATTTTCAAGCGGATTTACAGTCACCGTAAGATTATTCTCTGGGCTAATCCGGTATTCATCATTCTTTGCAATAGGTGCAATATTGGTAAAAGCTGCTCTTAAAAGACCTGTACTGCTCGCACCCGTTGCTCGGTCTTTAATAGTATAACTACAGAACTCCATATCCACCGAGCTGGTGTCCTTAGCATCAGTACGATACATCATGATGCGGTTCAAATCTGGTTTCCATTCACATTTAAGATTTGGATCATTGGGGTTTCCCTCTACACTGGCCGAATTACCAGTACCAGTTAATTTACCCACACCCAGAGCTCTCACACTAATATCGTAATTTTTTGAGTTAAATATTTTAGTTTGAATGATATTGCCAGATAAGGTTTCCTGCGGCATAGCCAAAACAAATGGATTGATATAAATTGCACGATATTTCTGATATTGCTTGGTATATTTAAGCAGGTCTTCGTACTCTTTTAATTCTTCCTTTAAACCGGGCAACTCATCTGCCGGTGTATTTTTATCCGCAATAATCTTCTTAATATCATCTATATTTGTTTGATAAAAATCATTAAGTCCCACCAAATTTGTATTTTTCAAATCGGTAATATCTGCGGCCGTCAAACGTCGGATTTCAACTGAGCCGATCTCACAGGTATTTTTTGCATCTGGATCAAATGTTAATGTGGAACCAATCACACGATCAACACCACGCTGGTCTTGTTCGATACAGCCACTTTCACCAATATCTACCAAATCTGTTGCCGTCTTATTATCCCGCGGGTAATACAGCCCCAAATAGCGATTATCAATCGCAGGCTCAAGATAATCGGTTAATAAACTGCTGAACGTACTACTCGAGACATCCAGATTATTTGAAGTGGCATTTTCTTCTAAGGGAGGTAGTACACAACGCGAAGGGCCAGTGCTTTGAATTGCATTTTGTGTTGTGTAAAATTTGACTTGTTGTTCTTTGGTTGGATTCCCCTGATTCAAGCCATATTCGCAAGATAAGCCCTGATTGAATGCCAGGACATTAAACCCAAAAACTTTAGAGCCTACATTGTCATACAATAGCGTAGATTTGGCTGTATTTTCGACAATGGTATTACTCGCGGCTGTTAAACTGGAAAAGGCACTGAGCGGACGATTAACCTGATTCGTCATACGCACAATATGTCCAGTGGCACTCGCAGTATTTTTCGCAATAGTTGAGTTCACCATTTCTACTGTCGCATAGCCACAAAAATCAAGAATACTGTTCGTAAGACTTGAACCGTTTCGAGTAATACTACTAGAATTGATTTTCACATTGGTTTGAGTCGCACCTAAATTTGCCTGACAGTCCATCGCCAGAACACTACCATATGAATTCGCCTGATTTTGGTGAATCAAAGAATCCTGAATGGTAATATTTTTTTCTGTATTCATTGCCACACTATAAATAGCTCCCCCTTCTGCGGCTGCTCGGGAATTCACTATTTCACTGGTATTAATGCTTAGAGGTCCCGCTACATAGAAAGTACCACCATTGCCTTTATCCAATCCATTTATTGCTGCATAGCCATCTTTTAAAATCAGATGATGAATCTCCAAGCTAGACTGACTGGCCATACTATTAAATAATCGGGTTTTTTTCTGGCCTGAAATTGTAGTTTTTAAAGCTTCTCGAGTTGGGTATAAATTCGTAATCGGACTACGACGGGTATAGCTAAATGGTGTTTTTCCATAAATTTTGAGGGCAGACTCTACGATAAGCTCTCGTTCCAGTTTGTACTCACCTGCTTCAAGCTGAATTACATCTGGGGCCGAACCGTCCAGTCGAAGCGTACGTCCTACGTTACAGCCACCATAAGATTTATCCAGTTTTGCAGTTTTAATTGCTTCTCGTAAAGAACAGGCTTCATTATTCTCGCCGTCTTCATCGACAAAAGTAGTGACATATATTGTTTTATCTTCGGCTGCCATCAAACTCATGGCAGATAAAATCATGGCCGCAAGCAGTCCTTTTTTATAATTTTTCATGATTTTTCCTTAATCTTTTAGTTTACGGCGTAAACCCATTAAGCCGAGTAATATCAACAGTCCACCACCCCCCCATGAGCCGCCTGACGTTTTGACTGCTTTGTCTTCCATTTCATTTTTTGGCGCCTGAACAACTTGAGTAGTAATGGTCAGATAAGGTTTTGTTTTATTAAACCGTGTCGAGGAGGTCACCACTTGTAGTTCAAAAATATCTGCTCCATGCCAGGTAGAATTCGGGGTATAAACAACATTGCCATGAATATCGATGACTGTTTTACCCTTTGAGGCTGTTTTGGTTTGCACTACTTTCAAACAGCCGTCTTGCCAAGATTGATCATCAGGATTCTGCCCCACAATCGCATTACAGTACTGTTTTGGAATTAAATCACTATCTCCCAGATAAGGTTCAATTGAAAACTTGGCAATTTCTCCCTTTAACAGGTCTTGTCCAACCAGACTGCCCGAGGTTGGAATCGTGATTTCAATAGCTCCACGATCACAAAATAAATTATCCATCAAACGGTTGATCCCGCGTTGATCAGCAGCCTCACAGGCAACGGTAGGATTTGCCAGATTCAGTGCTGTGCCTCTATTTACGATCGGTGATTCGTTCACAAGAATATAGTTTAATAAAATTCGGGGACGCATATATCCGAGAAACTGTCCTTTAGGCACGCTATATGGACAAAGGATAGCTGTACTATTTTCATTCAGGGTTTGACACATACCTTCACTTTTATCTGAAGATTCAGCAAATAATTGTGTATTATTCCAGAATTGATTCGGTGCAATTGTATCTCCCGCACCACAAGATGTAGTCAGCAGATTATTTTGCGACAAAGTCTTGTCACCAGTGATAATTTGGCAATCCTGTGTACCATTTCTTAAAATAATGCTGTTAGCCACATAAGCCCTGCCATTCGGAGCATGGATACGCAAAGCAGTATCTTCATTGTCAACCATGGTGAGATTATTTAGCCCCATTCCATCCATGACATTGATGAGTATCCCTTTATTTTTGAGTATGGTGCTACTTAATACTTCTCCACTAATACTTTGCTCTTTACTGGTGTTAGCAAATTGTCCAGCACTAAAAATATTGGTCGCTGAATTATCTAGTGTCTGGTTATTTTTAAGTACACTTTGAGAAATAAGGAATGCCGGTAGTTCGCTATACAGGATCGCGCCTCGTTGCGCTTTATTATTTTCGATCAGGCTGTTTTTAATTTCTACACGGCTGGTTAGGTTCTGGCCAAACTTTCCAGCATTATAAATTGCGCCACCCAAATTGGCAGCTGCATTAAAAAGACGGCTATGTTCTAAAATTAACTGTCCTTTATTATAAATCAAGCCGCCTTGTTCAGTACAACTGGCCTTCCCACAACCTTCAAGATCCAGTTCTTTCAAGTTTAACTGAATCAGTGTGTCTGTACTGTTGACCCTAAATAGGTTATCAGTCCCTTTCATTTGAATATGAGCATTATGTAAGCCTAATGCTTTTTCTTCCGTACTGAATTCCCCATCAACTTCTGCGAGCGCACGGATTGTAAGAGATTTTTTAATCGCAATATGCTTGTTTAGCACATAGGTATTTTTTTCTTTTAAAATAATAGTACTGGATGAGTTTTCCCCGCCGCACCCCATAAAACCGGCTTTGGCTAAGCCACGATTAACATATTCAATCGCTTCTCGAAGTGAACATTCCTTGTCATCTTTTTCAATATCTTCTGTAGTAGTTACAATAATATCTGCACTATATGCCTGCCCCGCTATACATAGCAAAGCTATGCCTATGCTCTTCTTGAGCATAACCTTCTCCTTAATTTTTATCTCTTTCTTTTTCTTCTAAAGTTGCAGAATCCTTGCAACAACGAATTATTTTGCCTTACTGTGGCATAGACTGAGTAATTACTCAAGATTTTTTATAGTTTACCGATATTCGTCAATCAAGGCATAAATCTGTCGCAAATTGGCATTGCTGACCTTCAGTTTTTCCCCTTTAAGCAATTGAATAATCTGCTCTAATCTCTGTAAAAGTACCGAAGTTTGATGTGGTCCATGATTCAGTAAATAATCAAAAATTTGAGGATCTAGATGAATACCACGACGATCTAAAACTGATGAAATCAAGGCATAACGATCAGCATACAGACTGCCGCTCGGAACCCGGGTACTAACCGCCTGAGTGAGGCGGGATTGCAAGTCAGGTAATTCAAGCTTCAGTTCGATAGGGGCAAAGCGTGAGGAAAATACCAACTGGCCACCCCCTTCATTATTATAATTAATCAGGTGAAAGACGGCGCGTTGCCAATGTGGTACCCCACTAATTGCCTCAATATCATCAAGTGCGACCAGATCAAAACGATCCAGCGAAGTAATCGCCTCGGTCGGTGCATCTAGAAGTTCAAGCAAGGATACCTGAATTGCAGATTTACCTACTTCCAAATAAGAGTCACAAATGGCAGACAACAAATGACTCTTACCTGTACCGGCTCCTCCATAGACATAAAAACGGCTGATCAGCCCTGCATGTAATTGACGGACAGCATCAATCACATGTCCCCAGCCCGGCCCTGAAAAATCACTGATTCGGGCATCAAGCTGAGGTTCTATATCTAACTGTAATTGACGCATATGATTTTTTGGACCTTATCAGTCTTTACGATGAGGATCATGAATCTTACTGGATTTTTCTTCCTCTTGCAGGGGTTTTACTCTTGGCCTTTTCATTTCAATATCAACATCTAAGTCTTCTGTTTCTACACTGATCGAACCCGTTGCCGGATCATTCATAATGACAGCCTGATTTCCATAAAAGTGTGTGTGTTCGTAATATTCACGTGCATGTCGCAATAGAACCACAATGACTGCTGCAACCGGCAATGCAATCAGCATCCCCATGAAACCCGCCAGTTGAGCACCCGCCAGTACCGCAAATACAACCGCTACTGGTGATAAGCCAATTTTATCGCCAAGCAGAAATGGCTGCAGTACATAACCTTCTACAGCCTGACCGACCATAAAGACCACACCAACCAGAACCAGTTGCCACCAGTCAATCCCAAACTGAAGGAAAGTTGCAATCACAGCCGCAACAATACCGACAGCAAAGCCCAGATAAGGAATAATACTGGCCAGGCCTGCCACCATACCGATAATCAAACCGACTTCAAGACCAATCAGTTGTAAGCCCACTGCATAAACAATTCCCAATAGAATCATCACCAGAAACTGTCCTTTAACAAAGGCGCCCAGCACACTGTGGCATTCACCTACGATTCTTAAGGTGCTGTCTTCATAAGGACGTGGAATCAGGCGACGCAAGCTTTCCAGCATACGATCCCAATCCAGCAGAAAATAGAAGGCAATGATCGGAATTAAGACAATTGTACCGCCAATCTGGAGAAAGTTGATGCCAGATTGCGCAAGACGTAGCAAGAATGTCTGGATACTGTCTGCACTATAATTGGTTTGTACATAATCCATGACCACATCAGAAATCTGATTGGTATCAATTTCCATTTCGACGACATTAAAAGTATGAGACAACCAAGGCAAAAAGGTTGAATTAATCCATCCAATTATCGCGGGTATATTGTCACGTGCATACACCAGCTGCTGCCAGATTAGCGGAATCAGATACCAGGTCGCCAGGATCAGGATAACCCCGATCCCGATAAAAACAATACTAATAGAGAGCCAGCGCGGCAAACCCATATCATGCAGTTTATCTACCAGAGGACTGAATAGATACGCCATTAAAAATGCTGCAACAAATGGAATTACAACGGGTTTTAGTAAATATAAAATCCATAGCAATAAAGCTATCCCAGCCAGGATAAACACGCGACGCAATGTGCGATCTACCATAAAGTTTCGCCTTTTCTCTATTAATCATTATAAAAATTAAAATATTTTAATAAAGATAGCATTTTAGGCCACAAATACCATAAGAGTTTTTCATATTCAGGTTATAATCGCACCCGCGAATGCGGAGACTTCATTATGAGCAACTCAACTTCTACCCCAAACACTGGTTTAAGCTACAAAGATGCAGGTGTCGACATTGAGGCGGGCGACGCGTTAGTCGATCGTATCAAATCTGTCGCCAAGCGTACCTCACGTCCTGAAGTCATGGGCGGTCTAGGTGGCTTTGGTGCACTTTGTAAAATTCCTAAAGGTTATGAAGAACCTGTTCTCGTATCTGGCACAGATGGTGTTGGTACAAAATTACGTCTGGCACTGAATTTGAACCGTCATGACACGATTGGTCAAGACCTGGTTGCAATGTGTGTGAATGACCTTCTTGTTTGTGGTGCTGAACCACTGTTCTTCCTCGACTATTACGCAACTGGTCATTTAAATGTTGAGGTTGCTGCCAATGTAGTTACTGGTATTGGCGCTGGTTGTGAGCTTGCAGGCTGTGCATTGGTCGGTGGTGAAACTGCTGAAATGCCAGGCATGTATGAAGGCGAAGATTACGATCTTGCAGGTTTCTGTGTCGGTGTTGTTGAGCAAAGCAAAATTATTGATGGCTCTAAAGTCAAAGCGGGTGACGTTTTAATTGGTGTGGCCTCTTCAGGTGCACACTCAAATGGCTACTCACTGCTTCGTAAAATCCTGGACGTAAAAAACGTTAATCTAAATCAAATCGTGGATGGTCGCCCACTTGCAGATGTTGCAATGGAACCGACACGCATTTATGTAAAACCAATTCTTGAGCTGTTAAAACACGTTGATGTGCATGCGATGGCACACATCACCGGTGGTGGTTTGCCGGGTAACTTACCGCGCGTACTTCCTAATGGCGCTCAAGCACTTGTGAATGAATCTTCTTGGGAATGGCCTGAGCTATTCAAGCTTCTACAACGTGAAGGCGGTGTAGAACAGTTTGAAATGTATCGTACTTTCAACTGTGGCGTCGGTATGGTGCTGGTTGTTGATGCAGCTGATGCAGACAAAACCGTTGAATTACTCAACAAGCTTGGCGAAAAAGCATGGGCAATGGGTCAGATTCAAGACAATGCTGAATCGGTTGCAGGTGCAGACGAAAAAATTCGTGTGATCTTCGCGTAATTGCGCATGATTAAAATTGCTGTACTTGTTTCAGGTAGCGGATCAAATCTGCAAGCCTTGATTGATGCCAATCTTTCGGGGCAAATTGTGGGCGTGATTTCCAACAAACCTGAAGCCTTTGCTTTAACGCGTGCACAGCATGCAGGCATTCAAACTGCAGTTATTGAACACAAGCAATATCCAAACCGTGAGGCTTTTGATGATGTGATGCATCAACAGCTTTTGGACTGGAATGTGGATCTGGTGGTACTCGCCGGCTTTATGCGAATTTTAAGTGAAAAGTTTGTGAAAGCTTGGGAAGGGAAAATGCTGAATATTCATCCTTCCCTATTGCCTCATTATAAAGGCATGCATACGCATCAGCGTGTACTCAATACCGGTGATGTTCTGCACGGTTGTACGGTGCATTATGTCACGGCTGAGCTGGATGCAGGGCAAGCGCTTGCTCAAGGTGTTCTCAAGGTTTCTCACCATGATACGGTAGAAAGTTTGGCAATGCGTGTGCATAGTCTCGAGCATGTGATCTATCCACAAGTTGTAGAATGGATTTGTAGCGGTACGATCCAACATACCGAAGATGGTGTGCTGTATCGAAATGAGAAAATGCAAGAGCCTGTTCAATTCTGCAAGTTCTAAAAAAATTTAGATATAAAAAACGCATCCTCGGATGCGTTTTTTATTTCCAAAATTCCCAATGACTCAGGCAGACTGTTGCTGAATCAACTGTTTGACCAAGTCCGCTACTTGATTGGGTTGTTCTAATGGGAACATATGACCACCATCGACCACAGTAAAAGGAATACCAAATTTCTTTTGTACTTGCTGCGGGAACTTGCGAGCCAGAAATGGACCTTTATCGGCAACGACTAGATGCACCGGGACTTGTGGTTTGGCCTGAGGCAACCACCAGAGTGACGGATTGGTTCTAAAGACTGCGACCTCATCCCTTTTAGGGATAGTGAGTTCTACTCCACCCCGGATGGGATCCTCCTGCAAGGCATAATCAATATAAGCCTGGAAGCAATCTGCATCAAAATCCTGATAAAAACCTTTAGGACGCAACAATTCCGCTGCCTGTTCACGTGAGTCCCAATGATCACGACGGCGTTTGGACAGACCGGCCGGGGACATTTTATCCAATGCTTTTAAGCGAAAAGTCTTTGCAATATGCAAGGCAAAGGCTTCTTTGCCCATAATCATCGGCGGGTCCAGCATGATCATTTGTGAAAACAGTTCCGGGCGCTGTAAAGCAGCCTGAAACGTTAATACGGAGCCCAATGAATGCCCCAAACCGATCACAGGGCGGCCTTGAGACTGTCGTACAATACTATCAATCACTTGCTGGGTCAGGCTTTTCCAATGATTATCAATTGGATAGCGCTTATCAGGCCCTAATAACGGCACATAGATAATATCGTAATTCTCTTGCAGTCCATCAAATAGTTTTTGATAGACTTTTGATGGCACGCCATTGGCGTGCGCGAAATGAATCAATGGTTTCATTGCAGTGTCGTACTGTTTTCTGACTGAAGTTTCTGTGCAACCGAAGTAGCAATTCCATTACCAATCGATGCTCCCATACGGCCCAGTACTGAGTCGAATGGACTATATTCAATCGTGTAATTCAAGGCTTTATCCGTTTTTAGTTCACGCTTCAAGGTATTTAAACTTCCGATTCGGTCAGCAATGCCAAGTTTTACTGCCTGATCGCCCGTCCAGAACAAGCCAGAGAAAATCGCAGGGTCGTTTGATTTCAACTTATTGCCACGGCCCTCTTTCACGGCATTAATAAAGTGACGATGTACATCATCCAGAACACCCTGTACATGTGCTTTTTGCGCAGGATCAATAGGCTGGGTCATCGACAATAAAGCTTTATTCTCACCCGAAGTCATGGTGCGGTCTTCAACACCAAGTTTTTTCATTAAATTGCTCACGCCATAATTCGGCATGATGACACCGATAGAACCCACCAAACTGGAAGGATTAACAATAATTTCATCTGCAGCCGAGGCAATATAATAGGCACCTGATGCACCGGTATCACCGATCACAGCATAAAGCTTTTTACCGGGATGCTGTTTTTTAAGATACTGAATTTCCTGCCAGATTTCATCGGACTGTACCGGTGAACCGCCAGGTGAGTTGATATTCAGCACCACCGCTTTACTTTGTTTATTTTCAAAGGCTTTTTTCAGTGATTTAATGGTATTGCTACTGTTCACACTCTGTTTGTCGGCTGCAATCGTACCCACAATGTCCACGACTGCGATATGAGAACCTGCACCAGCGCTGGCATCTGAAGAAACAGAACTACAGCTTTTACCTAATGCCAGAATAACAACAAGTAGATACGCAAACGTCAGAAATTTAAAGAAAATTCCCCAACGACGTGCACGACGCTGTTCTTCAACCGAAGCTAAAACTGCTTTTTCCAGTAGTTTCCACTCGGGACCAGTCGGCTGAACTGGCTGTTGCGTATTTTGTATTTGATTTTCAGGTTTTGGTGGCCAATCGGACATAAATAATCCAATAAATTGATTTATATTGAACCCATTATATACACTGAATCGGGTAATTCTGTCTAAACAAAACGTTTTCGCCTATAATAAATTTTGTTCTCTTTTTTTGTACTTAGACTAAATCAATGACGAAACAGGGCTCACGGAATTCAGCTTACGGTTTACTCAAGTATATTAGCCGCCAACCGCTTCCGGTTTCTCGATGGATGGCCCGTATGCTGGCCTTTATTGTGAACAGTTTTAAAGTCACTAAAACTTCGGAAGTTATTCGCCTGAACCTTGAAATCAGTCTCTCCGACCTGCCCGATCAGGAACGTGAACAGATTAACCGTGCTGCAGTGCGTAATGAATTAATGTCATATTTCGAGTTCTTTACCATTTGGGGCTCAAGCAATCAAAAAAATATTAAACGCATTCATCGCGTGATTGGTGAAGATTTACTTCATGATGCACTGGCACAAAATAAAGGCCTGGTGTTAATTGTGCCGCATTTTGGCACCTGGGAAATTATGAATGCCTATGTTGCCCAGTTTACTTCGATGACCATCATGTACAAACCTGTGAAAAATCAGGCTGCGGATCAATTTGTACGTGCCGCCCGTAGCCGGGAAAAAGCACATTTGGTACCAACCGATGAATCAGGCGTCCGTCAGATTTTTAAAGCCTTAAAACAGGGAGGTACGACTGTGATCCTGCCTGATCATACTCCGAATATTGGCGGTGAATATATTCCCTATTTCGGCGTGCCCTTGGCTACGAGTAATTTGAGTGCCAAGCTGATCCAAAAGACCAAAGCCCGTGCCCTGTTTTTATATGCCTTACGTAATACTGATGATGGATTTGATATCTTTATCGAAACGGTTGATGAAAAAATTTATAGTGGTAATGCCAATCAGGGTACCCAAGTTATTATTAATAGTATTGAAAATTTAATTCGTCGCCATCCAGAACATTACCATTGGAGTTATAAACGCTTTAACGCACATCAAGATTTAGGCAATCTTTATAAACTTGAACATGAACAGGCCTTGAGCAAAGTAAATGCCTTAAGAACACAAGATACTGATGCTCATGAAGCTTCATCTGTAATAGAATCATTCACTTAAAGGCTGACGATACAGCCATTGCCATCCATGTCGTTCGGCAGAAAGTACCAGCTTTGAGCTTTGTTGCTGAAAGTGCACGCTGCCCTGTTCTGCCGTGGTCAATAAAGGAATATTAAGAGCTTTTAACCGTTGCTGAGTCAGTTGGCTTGGGTGGCCATAGCGATTAAATTTCCCAGCCGAGGCAATCGCCAGTTTAGGCTGCAAAACCTGTAAAAATTGATAGGCTGAACTGTGCTGACTACCATGATGGCCGAGTACCAGCACATCGACCTGAAGTTCGGGATAGTCTTGAAGCAGCTGATATTCAGTCTCCCAGCCCGCATCCCCCATCAATAAAAAGTTTTGATACGGTCCGGCATTTTTGATTTGCAGATATACCACACAAGAGCGGTCGTTTTTATTGAAGTTTGACGTGTTTAACTGCTGCCGCCGGGGTGCCAGAATTCTAAAGTTAATCTCTTCAGACCATTGCCATTGCTGTCCTTCATAGCAAAACTGAAAACGAGAAGTTCCGGCTGTCTCAGGCATCTGATTAGATGATACTTGTTTGATATTCAATAGATCTTTAATGCTGAAATAAGCACCGCTATGATCCTGATCCAGATGGGTCAAAATCAGTTGATCCAGCTCTCTCACGCCTTGCACAGATAAAAATGGCATAATCACTTGCCGGCCAATACTGAATTTTTCCTCATTATAATAACCACCCATGTCGATCATCATGCTGTGTTGTCCGTCACGAATAAAAATTGCCTGTCCCTGCCCGACATCCAGAATAGACAGCTGAAATGCATGCTGATTGAGCTGAGGAATACACAGCGGTATACAGGCAAGTACTGTCCAGCTTTTGGGTACTAAGCCCCGCGGCAAAAAGACAATTAATAAGCCCAATATGCATAGAGCAATCATCCAGACATTCATGGCCACCGGAATCAGTTGCGGTGCAAACAGCCGATCAAGCAGATCTAGAAATGCCAGCAGCATATGAATAAAAATATCATTGAGCTGAAACAACAGACTCGACAATGGCTCAGAAATGAAAAACAGTAAAGCCGCCAGAATATCTACTGGAACAATCAGCAGGCCAATCCAGGGGATGGCCACCAGGTTGCTTAGTGGGGTAATCCAGGCCACCTGCTTAAAAAACAGCATCATTAAGGGAAACAGGGCCAGAAAAATTTTCCACTGCGACTCTACCAAAACTTTCATTGCAAAATACAGCCGTTGTAATGCTGTGTGTACTATCTGACGAGGCTGTTGCTGAATGGTCTGGTAGATTCGCAGCAAGACAAAACAGGCCCCATAAGACAGCCAGAATGCAGCCGACAAAATGCTAAAAGGATCAAAGAGCAACAATAAGGCAGCACTTAGAATCAACAGCTTTAATGGCTGCACGCTTTGCCTGAGCAATAATGTAAAAGTCACAATCACACAAATCAGTAAAGTGCGTAGTGCGGGAATTTCAAAGCCGACGAAGGCACAATACAGCAGTACACATAATAAAAAAGGCAGACTCAAAAAATACTGCCTTGGCCATTTCAGATAAATCTGCGGTGCGTACCTTGAAATCAGATATTGCAACGTGCCACAAACGATAAAAGCAAAGATCAGTACATGCGGTCCGGAAATCGCCAGTAAATGACTCATACCAAAACGCTGGAATTGCTGTTCCGTCGCTTGATCCAGTAGACTTTCATCACCACTTAATAGAGCCAGTAACAAGCCTTTCTGCTGTACGGGTTGTCTGGCCACAAACTCTCTTAAGGCCAGTCGCTGCTGTTCTACCCATAGCAAAAATCTCTGATTCAAATTTTGCTGCTGACGTAGATACTTAGCATGACCTAGTGCATAGAGTTTTTGCGGTTGCAACTCTTGGATATGTTTAATCCTAAACCCGGCCATGACATTTTGCTGTAATGCCCACTTTTCTGCATCAAAAGTACCTGGTGTGGCATAACTGTGATGCGGACGAATCTGGCCTTGTAATAGATAATAATGTCCTAACTTAAAGGTTCGCTGCCTGGTCTCAGCAGAAATTAAACTAGATGAAGTGGCAGGATCTGAAACTGGCAGAAAACCCATCCACTTAACTGTAGTACCATCAGGATTAAGCACATGCAGGGCTTGCTGGATATTTTGATCACCCAGTTTATTCAGCTCTTTGATATACACCACGATTTCTTCTTCAGAGACCTCGTGCTCCCGCTTGGATAAACGTTCAGCCAGTTGCAGATTGGCATAAGCATGGCCTAAAAACAGTCCTAAAAGCAGGCCGGACCCAGTGATCAACAGGCTTCGCAGCGGTGTATTCAAGATGAGCTTTAATTTATGGCAACACAGATACCAGAGCAGCGCAGCGATCAAAACTGCCGTCCCGCTCAGTTGGACAGACAGGAAATTTTTCCCCATAAAGGCAAGGCCTAAAATCCAGCCGATACATAGCCACTGCAACATTGAATTTTATTCTTTATTATTATTTTGCCCAATAATAAAGCCCACCAGAGTGAGCTTCAATCAAATGCGAATATTCTCGTTATTTAGGATGCAACCCATAGACCATCTTGCATGTGCAAAATCCGGTCTGCAGCATGGGCCAGCTGTTCATCATGCGTCACAATCAGCATCGCCATATTAAACTCACGTTGTAATTCAGTCAGCAGTTCAAAAATTTTTGCTGCAGTCTTACGGTCCAGATTACCGGTCGGCTCATCGGCCATCATCAGTTTAGGTTTACCGACTACTGCGCGCGCCAAGGCTACACGCTGACGTTCACCTCCAGATAATTCACCTGGCTTGTGGGTGAGACGATGCGAAAGACCAACACGTTCCAGCAAATATTCAGCCTGCTGTTTGGCTTCCTTAAACTTTATGCTGTCGCGTAACATCAGTGGCATGGCCACATTTTCCAGTGCCGTAAATTCTGGCAACAGGTGATGAAACTGGTAAACAAAACCCAAATGCTCATTTCGTACATAACCGCGTTCTGCTTCAGACAAGGTATCAAAACGGCGACCATTCACCATGACCTGACCCGAAGTCGGACGATCCAATCCACCCAGAACATGTAATAAGGTACTTTTCCCGGATCCACTGGAACCAACAATCGAGACAAACTCGCCTGCTTTTACCTGTAGCGACAAGCCACGAATCACCTCAACCGTGGCTTTACCATCGGTAAAGGACTTGTGAATATTCTGGGCATCTAAAATCAGATTACTCATAACGCAAAGCCTCTGCCGGTTGAATTTTTGCTGCACGTAAAGCGGGGTAAATCGTTGCGACAAAACTTAAGGCCAGTGATAAACCAACAATCACCAGAACATCCTGCCAGCGCAGATAAGAAGGTAGATAGTTAATAAAATAAGCATCAAACATATTCAGACCGAAAGTATTATTGAGCCAGCCAATAAAGCTACTAATACTGGTTGCGGCAATAATTCCGAGGATCGCTCCTGCGCAAGTTCCAATCACCCCAATCACGGTACCTTGTACCATAAAGATTTTGGTAATCGTGGCAGGTGAAGCACCCAAAGTCCGTAAAATAGCAATGTCCGATTTTTTATCCGTCACTACCATCACCAGTGAAGACACAATATTAAATGCCGCTACCAGCACAATCAGGAATAAAAGCAGGCTGACCATGGCTTTTTCCATCTGAATCGCGCTGAACAGATTACCATGGGTATAAGTCCAGTCCGAAGCATAGAAATTCGCCGGTAAATCGCGTACGATTTCCTGAGACACTTGTGGTGCCAGGAAAATATCATCCAGTTTCAGACGCACACCCTGCGCACCATCCGGCAGACGCAGTAAAGTTGACGCATCATTTAAAGCGATATAACCCATCATCGAGTCAACTTCAGCCCCGATACTGAAAATTCCCACCACTTTAAAACGTTTAAAACGCGGGACCACACCGGCTGGTGAAGGAGTCGCTTCTGGCAGAACCAAGGTAATATTGTCGTTTAAACCGACGCCCATGGCATCAGCCATTTGCTTGCCCAAAACAATACCGAATTCACCTTTTTTCAGGCTGTCAATACTGCCCTCAACCATATGGTTTTGTATGATTGATACTTTTTTCTCATACTCGGGCTCAATCCCGCTGACCATAATGCCGGCAACCTGGCCTTGGGCAGTCAGCATTCCTTGTAACTGGGTAAAAGGTGCAACCCCCTGGACATGTTTATGTCCTTCAATTTGCTTTGCAAGTTCTGGCCAATTTGTTAAAATTTGTGTTGAGGAAACAGTCGCTTGGGGAATCATTCCTAAGACACGATTCTTTAATTCTCGGTCAAAACCATTCATCACAGACAAGACTGTAATGAGAACTGCCACACCGAGTGTGAGGCCGATCATTGAGACCAATGCGATAAAAGAAATGAAGTGGTTACTACGCCGTGCGCGAGTATATTTCAACCCTATATACAGCGAGATTGGTTTGAACATAACCATCTAGTCCGAGGTAATAAATTATGGAAAATGTACAGCATCCAAACGGATTTGCGGAAAGACGCGTCATGTCTCGAATCGATGCTGCCTTACGAATTAATTATCAGATTATTTCCGATGATGTTGCCTTGAATGATCCTTACGATCCTAATTTCGTCTTGCCCCGCTATTTTCTACTACTTGCAGAACTAGATCAATTTGATCATGCGGTTAACTACGAATTAGAACAATTATCTGAAAAAGATCAACAAATTGCTCGAATCTTATCCTTATTTAATCAAAAATTAAACCTTATTACCGGGTCTTTGTATGACGCAATTGTACAAAGCATGTTACCTGTGCCAGAACAGGTGAATTTTTCGGAAACCGGTTTTAGCTTTTTTAATGACCGCCCTATCGCTGAAGGCACCTATCTGCATGTGACTTTAAGCCATCCGGAAAATTTCTTCCATATTGCTGCCACTGCCCAGGTGGTTTACAGTCGTGAAGAAGAAAATGGCAAATATCGGATCGGTGCTTATTTTATTACCATGCATCCGCAAGACCGCGTCAAGCTGGGCGAATGCGTCAAAGCTCACCTCGCTTAAATCATCAGGTCAGTTACTTTAGTCAGTACGATGAGACGATGTAAGGCGAGCATTATAGCTCGCTTTAATTTCTCTGGAAAAATATAGCAACAAACCAGCCAGTAAGATGACTATACCCAAGGCCGCTCCACCCGATAATTTCTCGCTATTTAAAATCACGCCGACAACTAATGCCAGCATCGGCGTCAACACGGTGGTCAATGACAAAGTCGTCGCCTTGATTTTCTGTACCAGCTTAAAATAGCAGAACATAGCAATTAAGGAAGCCATGATGACAGCATAACCAAGTCCAATCAGCGACTTAGCCTGCGGAATCTGGGTCGGTGCAAATTGCCAGATAAATGGCAACATGGCACAGGCCATGCCCGCTGAAACCGCAATAGAGCCGGCAGCCTGCGCCATAGGCTCTAAAGGGGCATTGACTTTTTTCACCCAGAACATAGAAGCACAGTAAATAAAAACACTGAGCAACATCAGGCCAATCCCGATCGGCTGAATATGCTGATCCTTCCCGCCGACACAGATAATCCCCAGGCCCAGCAAGGCAATCGCCATACCACTCCACTGTGAAGCATACAGCTTGAGCTGAAACACAAAGCGGCCAATTAATCCGGTCATGATTGGTGCCAGACCGAACATCAAGGCGATAATACCTGAACTCAAATAGTCGGTTGCAAGATAAGTGAAAATCTGTGATCCGATAAAACTGCATGCACCAGCCAGATAACTGTGCATGGATAATTTATCTAAGGGAAAACGGGTTTTAAACAGCCACAATAGAGCAAATGCAAAAGGCAAAGCCAGAAAAAAGCGTAATGCCAAGGCCCAGAGCGGATGCAGGTCTGTCACACTCCAGACAATCGCAAGTGGCGTCGTTGCCCAGATAAAAACCAATAGAAGATAGGTGGCAATCATATTGGTTTGTGTGGGCATGTGAGTCACTCTGAATAAGGCTTAAAGTGCAGAAGTTTTGCGTTTTTGTTTTTGGATGGTCTGATCGAGTGCGCTGGAAAATTCGCGTTTATCCCGTTCTGAAATCGGTGGCGGACCGCCAGTCTGCACGCCAGCGCCGCGCAAGCTGTCCATAAAATCACGCAGATGTAAACGCGCTTTGACATTGTCGGTGGTATAAATTTCCCCCCGGGGATGAATCGCAATTCCGCCTTTTTCAATCACTTCTGCAGCCAAGGGAATATCTTGGGTCATGACGATATCATGCTTTTTCATGCGCGAAATAATTTCCTTATCTGCAGCATCTGCTCCGCTCATCACCTGAATCGAATTAATCCTCACCGAAGGGGTAATACCTACCGGCTGGTTAGCCACAAAAGTGACTTCAAGCTGATAGCGATCCGAAGCACGAATAATTACATCTCGCAGAATACGGGGCAGTGCATCGGCATCGACCCAAAGTTTAAATGGCAACACAGGGCTTTCCATTAAAGTATAAATCATGGTTATTCTAGCAAATTGGAAGGATCAGGTTGATGATTAAATCACTTCATTTTCCTGAGATCTGGCTTGTATATTTTAAATAAGTATATGATTGGTAAAACTATTGTAATTCATATGGGAAAAGCTTGAATTCACCAGATGCTTATTTTAATTTTAAAATTCATTCAATTGACTTGAAAAATTGCAATGACCCTCGATTAACTACAGATATATCATCCAAGATCAATTGTGCATATGAAAAATCAGAATAGCCCAGAGATCATCACCATTGATGATCAAAATTTCGGTAGTCATGTCGAACACTGGACCTTGCTCACCGACAATCCTGGCACAGATGTACCACAGTGGTTAGGCAAAGCTCTTGATGAACCAATCATGCCGATGGGCCTTTGTACACAAGAATGTGATATGGATACAGAGACCTGGCTGATCCAGGGACCGAGCAAAGCACCAGTACAATTAAGTCAAGTGATTGCCGTTGAAAATAATAAACCTCAAGCCGTAAAAACTGCATTCCCCTGTTTTGATAGCCCTTATCAGGTGAAAGCCACGATTGACCGGATTATTAGCTGTAAATCCAATACTCAAGCTGTATTACGCTTGAATCTGGGTGCTAACAACATTATTTATGCTTTCGATAACCTGTATAGCGTTAATCATCTCTGTTATGAAAAAGATCAGCTCTATGTGGTAAATCTGAACGCCTGGGCCTATGAACTTGAAACAGTCTCAGATCATGAGCATCTGGTGGTTGATGATCCAGCTTCAATCAAACATCACCGCGCCTTGAATGCTATTCTGGCTGGCAATAATGGCATAGCCCCTGATAATTTGCAGGAACAGATTGATGCCTGGCAGCCGCAATCAGAAGAAGATAAAGAATCTGTCACTGTAGATTTTTCTAAAATGGTGGCCTATCTCTATGGCGAAACCCTGGGACAGGAAGATGAAGCCTGGTTCCAAGGCAATATCGTCGGTAAAACTAGCATGCAGTTTATGGATCAGGACTATACCCTATATGATGTCACCCTGATTCATGACGAAGGCCAGCCTGCAACCCTGATCCGCATTGCAACACGCAACGCAGAGTATAAGAATTTTGAAATTGGCCAGTATATCCGTGGCAACTTATGGATCCAGGCCAGTATCTACAGCAAAGCAACCTGAATTCAGCCTACAAGGGAGATACTCATTTAGATGCGTATCTTCTTTTAATCTATTTATATTTTTATTTGTCACTTTAATTTATGACTATTTTTTATACAGATTTACTCGTTTATCTGTCTGGTATTTAAACTGATTAAAAATCCGGTTATCCACATTTTTAAATTCAAATAACTTATTTTAAATCTTTAAATAACCTTTAAAATTCCGTAAAAATAAGCAATTGATTTATCATCAATATAATTTATTGTCGTGCAAATCTGACATTTTAAAAAAATTGAAACTTTATGACCTTTAATCAAGAATGTACTTTATTTAATCAATTTTTTATGATAAAAATACTCACAACAAATAGTATTAACGATAAATAGATCGGACAATAAATATCTATGAAAATCGTGCAAGAAGAAACATTACAACAGGCCGAGCATCATCTTAGCTCTCGCTACAATATTGATATGATGTCGTGCCTTTTTTTCATGTTGGGGATGATCATCTGCGGATTCATCCTGCATACTTTTATTTTCTAAAGTAATTCAATTCATAAAAAACCCAGCATATGCTGGGTTTTTCCGTTTCATGGATCAACCATTGCGTTTGGCAAAGTCATCCATAAAATTCACCAGTGCCTGTACGCCTTCAAGTGGAACAGCGTTATAAATACTGGCACGCATACCACCTACTGAACGGTGACCGGCAAGATTCAATAAATGCTGTGCTTCGGCTTCTTTCAGGAACTGTTTCTCTAGCTCTGCATTGGCCAAGGTAAATGGCACGTTCATGATCGAACGGTTCGCTTTTGCGATTGGATTAGCATAGAAATCACTTTGATCAATGTAACCATAAAGTAAGTTAGCTTTTTCAAGGTTCACTTTGTGGATGGCTTCTACACCGCCATTGTCCAGCAGCCACTCGAATACCAGCCCCGATAAGTACCATGCATAGGTTGATGGTGTATTCACCATTGAACCGTTTTTTGCCTGATCTGCATATCTCAGGATGCTTGGAATTTCAGGTTTGGCCTGATCAAGTAAATCTTCGCGAATGATCACAAGTGTTAAGCCGGCAGGCCCGATATTCTTTTGTGCACCTGCATAAATCACACCAAATTTAGATACGTCTAATGGTGCAGATAAAATGCTAGATGAATAGTCGCAAACTAGAGGCTTGTCTGTTTCGGGAATAGATGCGAATTGCAAACCGCCAATGGTTTCGTTATCCGCATAGTGCACATAGGCAGCATCTGCAGACAGGTTCCATTCACTTTGTGCACTGATGGCATGTTTGCCCTCAATTTTAATACCGGCTTTTACAACATTGATATCGCCATAACGTTGCGCTTCTTTCAAGGCTTTTTCAGACCAGATACCAGTATCGATATAGTCTGCCTTGTTATTTTTGCCGAGCAAGTTTAATGGAATTGCCGAGAATTGTAGTGATGCACCACCCTGCAAGAACAATACTTTGTAGTTCTCAGGAATATTCATGAGTTTACGTAGGTCTGCTTCCGCTTTTTCAGCAACAGCAACATAGTCTGCACTACGGTGGCTCATTTCCATGATCGAAAGACCTTTGCCATGCCAGTCGAGCATTTCAGCTTGAGCTTTTTCAAGTACGGCAGTCGGTAATGCAGCAGGACCAGCACAGAAGTTGTACGCGCGCATGATTTTTCCTTTCAGAGTGAAACACAATCAAATGATGGCATTTAACCATATCTGGCAGGGTCTTGCACAAAATTATTTCAATACAAAACTGTAATTACAGTCAAAAAAACAATGTAGATTCATAAGATAAGTTGACCATTTATAAGAATAATCCTGCTGATGATGCATATTTTAATTAAATGTTTGAGTTTAAAAATAAAACTATTATGATAAAACCACAATAATTAGAAAATCATGAGTGAGATAAAAATGGATCATTTCGTTCATCGTTTCAGATTGGCTATTGCGCATGTTAAACCTGTAACTCAGCAAAACTGGCCAAATAGTAGTAATGAGCGTTTTATATCAATCATGGTAATTTTAAAAAGTTTAGCAACACATTAATTCAGGTCCTACTAACCTGCACTTTTCCTAGACAACTGTAAAATAAACAATATTACAACCATGCCACTGACTGAGCTATAAGGCACTGATTTATAATGTCAGTAAATAAATTTCACTTTATTCAAATTGGCAACTTGCTTTCATGAATACGATAAACGATATAAGCAGATTATTTTTGGGGTGCGGATTATTTTCAGGACTGTTGTGTACGAGTCTGAATTTATATGCCCAAGCCTTGAGTTTTCAAGAAGCCGAAAAACAATTATTACAGTCTTCTTATAGTAGTCAGGCCTATCAAAGTCTGGAACAGGCCTCGCAACTTGAAGCTGAAGCCAGCAAAGGTTTGGGATTGCCTCGTGTCGATCTCAATGTTCGTGCCTATGCTTTCCACAGTGAAGTAGATATTCCCCTGAAGCAGTTTAAAAACAATCTGGAAAATGTACTGTCCCAAGGTGTCACGGGGCAGATCAACCAGTGGGAAGATAATCTTGGGAACGTACTTCCTCCTGACATTACCGGCCCTCTTCAGGAAGGAGTCAACAATGCTATTCATAGCGGCGTCGGCCTGATTCCGGACACCTCCAATGTAGTCCTTGAAGATCAGGTCATTCGCCCTACAGTGTCAGTCATCATGCCTATTTATACAGGAGGCCTGACTGCCAATACCAAGGAAGTTGCCAACATTCAGGCGAACCGTAGTGCGCTAAACAACAAAGAACAGCAAGATATACAGCGTTTTGAACTCATTCAGAGTTATTTTAATGTTCAACTTCAAAAACAGCTTCATGCAGCGGCTGTATTCAACCTGAATGCCATGCAGCAGCATTATCAGAATGCCTTAAAAATGCAACAGCAGGGCTTTATCAGCAAAGGCCAGCGCATGCAGTTTGAAGTGGCACGCAATGATGCCGAACGTGCCCAGCAAAATACTCAGGCCAATCTAAATGCGAGTCTATTTCAGCTGAATAACCTGCTTCAGCAAGGCAACCTGACTGAACTGACCACTCCTTTATTTGTGAATAAGACCGAATCTGAGGACTTAAATCATTTGCTGAAGACTTTCAGCCAAAACTCGCCATTGATTCAAAAAATGCGGTTAGATACTCAATTGGCACAAACCAATGTAAAAATTCAGGAAGCGGCAAAAAAACCGAGTGTCTTTGCTTTTGGAGAATACAGTCTGGATCGTAACGAAAACTGGATTGTAGGAGTGGCTGCCCGTTATAACCTGTTTTCCGGGATTGATAAAAACAAAAACATTCAGGCTGCTGAACTTAAACGTTATGCTGCTGAACTGCTCACTGCACGTACTCAGCAAGAAATTGAAAACCTGATTTACAAATCCTATAGTGAAGCAGTGAGTGCGCAGCAGAGCGATACGCTTTTGGCAAAAAATATAAAGGCGGCCCAGGAAAATCTACGTATCCAGCAATTATCCTTTAAAGAAGATATGGGTACGGCGACACAGGTCATTGATGCACAGAATATATTGAGTGGATTAAAAGCAGAAACTGCCTTGAATGCCTATAAATATGTCATGTCCCTCGCCACCCTTTTACAAAGTTATGGCTCGATTAACGAGTTTTCTAATTATATCCAGCAAACTAATACCCACTATATTCGCTAATGGAGACAGACATGAACGAAGATCAAAAACCAGATGATCCTGTGAATGGCTCAGTCTCCTCAAACAATAAAAGTAGCCCTTCCACCTCACAGCTTGAGTCCGAATCGGTAGAAGAAAAAAATGCTGCAACTTCTGCAGAGCATGAACCATCCTCTGGACTTTCTAAACCCATAAAATATCTGTTACTGGCGGCAATACCTGTTTTACTGGCCATCATTGCCTTTGGTCTATGGAAAAGCTATCACCCGACGACACTTGAATTACAGGGACAGGTAGAAGCGGAAACGATACAGGTCGCCACCAAGGTACCTAGCCGGATTGAAGAAATTTATGTAAAGGAAGGCCAGCAGGTCAAGAAAGGTCAGATTCTTGTCCGCTTATATAGCCCGGAAGTGGAAACCAAAAAACAGCAGGCTGCTGCTGCCCTGCAATCTGCATTGGCCTTACAGTCGACTGTTGATCGGGGTTCTCAAGAGGAGAATATCGCCAGCCTGTATGCCAACTGGCAAGCGTTGAAAGCCCAACAGAATTTAGCCAAAGTCTCCTTTCAACGTGGTGAGAATCTGTTTAAAGAAGGCGTCATTTCCCGTCAACGGCGTGATGAACTTTATGCTGCCAGTCAGTCTGCTGCTCAAATGACCGAAGCAGCCTATCAACAGTATCTACGCGCTAACCGGGGCAGCACTCCGCAACAGAAAACCTCTGCGGATGCACAGGTTGAAATTGCCCGGGCTGCACTGGAAGAAGCCAATTCACTGGTCGCAGAAACAAAACTGCTTGCTCCAATCGATGGAACTGTATCCAAAATCTATGGCGAAGTCTCGGAGCTGGTAGCAACTGCGGTCCCTGTGGTGAGCCTGATTAAAGATGATATGCGTGTGAGTCTGAATATTCGCGAAGACCAGTATGCACCATTCCAGCACATGACCACAATTGAAGGTTATATTCCAGCCTTGGATAAGAAATCTGAATTCCGAATCCAGAATATCAGTGCCGAAGGTGAATTTGCGACCATTAAAACGACACGTCAGACTGGTGGATACGATATCAGAAGTTTTAAAGTCCATCTTGTGCCTGTACCTGCCATACCTGGACTTAAAGTTGGCATGAGCGTCTTGTTTAAATTAAAAGAGGGTTCCTGATGTGGAGGGGGATAGGGCGCGAACTGCGCTATCTGCTCCGGGAAAAATGGGATCTCTGCCTAGTCACGCTTGCGCCTGCCTTCGTCATTATTATATTCAGTAGCATGTTTCTACAGGGTAAACCTGAGCATTTACCTATTGCAATTATTGATCAGGACCAAAGTGCACTCAGCCAGAATATTAATACCTATATTTCAGTCAATCAGACACTTAAAGTAGATCTTGTCACTGGACAAACTGAAGAAGCTGAACTTCTGCTAAATAAAAATAAAATTTGGGGCTATATTCATATTCCGCAGGGTGCCGAGCAACGTCTGGTTCGTGCTCAGGATGCGGGCATCAGTATTGTTTATAATCAGAGTTATTTTAGTATTGGTAATACTATTTCATCTGCCATGCTGATCAGCACCATTGAAGCCATAGCTGATTTTTTAGGAAAGCATTATCTGGAAAATCGGCTGCCTTATCTCGACTTCCCCATCCCCCAGATCAAACTATCCCCGCTGTATAATCCAGATCTTGACTATGAATTTTATTTAGAACCTTTTGTCATTCCGGCAGTTCTACATTTACTGCTCTGTTGTTGCGTGGCATTTTCAGTGGGTCAGGAACTCAAACGGCGAACCTTACAAGACTGGATTAGCCATCAGTCACTCTGGATGGCTTTACTATCGAAAAATCTGGTTTATGTAGCTATTTTTAGCATATGGACCTGGATATGGATGTTCTGGCTGATTCAGATCCGCGGCTGGTTTATAGCTGGCTCTCTTGGTCTGATTTTATTGGCGCAGTTGCTGTTTTATAGTGCCTATGCGTTCTTGAGTAGTGTTATCGTACTAGTGACCAAGGATTTAACCAAATCGTTCGGTTTAATTGCGGTATATGGTGGCTCATCTTTAAGTTTTGCAGGGGTAACCCTTCCCTTAAATAATGCACCCTTATTTACCCATTTCTGGGCTCACATTATTCCCTATACTTCCTATGCCAGGTTACAGACCGAACAGTGGGTGATGGGTAGTCCCGTTAATATTTCACTACAGCCCTTATTTATCCTGCTCATGTTTGTCGTGATCTTTGCCCTGCTAGCCTATCTTTTTTTAAAAAGAGTTGCTAAAGGAATAGTCCAATGAAATCCTGCTGGTCTTATTATCTGCACAGCTTTAAAGATATTGTTTCGCACGAAAGTATTCTTACCACCCTGATTCTTTCTGTACTGTTTTACAGTTTTTTTTATCCTACTGCATATAAGGCTCAGACAGCAGAATCCTTGCCCATTATTATTGTCGACGAAGAGCAAAGCAATTTAAGCACGCGGATCATCCAAAAAGTGCAGGAAAGCCCAAATGTCAATGTCAAAGCAATTACAGGCAATTTCGCGGAAGCCAAGCAATGGGTCGAATCTGAACAGGCAGACGGAATTTTACTGCTGCCGGGCAATTTATCTGAAGCTGTGCTCCACGGTGAATCTGGAGGAATTGGTCTCTATTTAAATGCTGCAAACTTTTTGGCGACCAAACAGATTGGTCTGGGCCTGGCTGCTTCAGTTGAGCAAACCCTATCTGACTACATTGCACAATTTGAACATATATCGGAGTTTTCTCCTGCACTCTCCGTACATCAGATTCCCCTGTTTAATACTTTGTCTGGTTATGGCAGTTATGTATTTCCTGCAGTTGCCCCCTTAATTATTCATCAAACTATTTTATTAGGTTTGAGCATGCTGATTTTGATGTACCGGGAAAGAAAAGTAGAGTTAAACCGCAATGCTTTTATCGGGATCTGTCTGGCAATCTTTACGATCGGTTGTCTGGGCTGTCTTTATTTATTCGGTTTTACATTCTGGTTATTTGATTATCCGCGTGGCGGTAATTTTATCGGCATGCTCATTGCCGTTCCAGTATTTATCTACTGTATTATTGGTATGACCTGGTTGCTCGCCAGCTTTCTGGATATGCCAGAACGGGCAGGCCATGTGATTGTATTTACTTCAATTCCTCTGTTCTTACTCTCGGGTATCGCATGGCCCCACTCTTCTATGCCAGTCTGGATGCAAATCCTGGCCGAAATCCTGCCCTCTACCCAAATTGTGCAGATGTTCATTCAGCTTAACCAGATGGGAGTTCCTACCGCACTAGTGGTATCAAAACTAATTTATCTTGGAGTATTCGGTAGCTTGTGTTTCTTGCTGGGCTATCAACGCCTGATTCAGCTTCCTAAAAACTGACCGGCATCACCATTAAGGCCTGTTCAGATTTAAGGATTGGATTCGCCAAACACTTGAATATTAAAATTACGGATCTTGGCGCTGCCATTCGGCTTGTCAAAACTCACATCATACTGAACCAGATTATTCGGATAAGCAATTTCATAGCTGACCTTATACTGGCTCGGCTGATTGGTCGCTTCTTCAATCTGCTTGGTCATTAAGGTTTTAGACTTGTATTCACCTTGAGGAATTGAACGTGAAAAGCGTTTCATCAACTTTTCATTGTCCTTAAAATAAGCCTGTAATTGTGGTTCGAGTTGATCCAGAAACTCATCATACTTCCCGTCACGTAAATCCTCATAAGCCAGCTGTGCCGCCTTTTCCTGCTCAGGACTCGGATTTGGAATATTTTCCATTGAATTACAGCCACTCAATGCCAGCGCTACTGCTAACAACATTAACTTGATTTTCATCGCTTACCTCTATCTCGTCAAGGTTTATAAAAAAGGACGCCGAAGCGCCCTTTTTATCAGTAGGAAAATTATTTTTCTACTGAATTTTCACCGTCTTTTTCAAGCTGTTCAGCTTCAGTCACTAAATTTGTTTCTGCCACTAAAACGTCTTCACCTTCAATCGCTTCAACAAACTCGTCTTCTTCAACAGCTTCAATAGAAACTACACCGACCAGCAATTCGTCATTACCTAAACGGATCAGACGAACACCTTGTGCATTACGACCTGTTTGCGCAACCTCTGATGCACGTGTACGAACCAGCGTACCGCCATTAGAGATCAGCATCAATTCTTTAGTCGCATCAATTGCCACTGCACCGACTAACTGACCATTACGCTCAGAAGTTTTTAGTGCAATAACACCTTTACCGCCACGTTTTTTGGTTGGGAAGTCATCTACTGGGGTACGTTTACCATAACCATGTTCAGAAGCACACAGCACTTCACCTGTTTCAGGCACAACTACCAGTGACACAATACGGCTGACAATTGCTGAATCTGAACCATCTTCATCATCAGAATCAATGTCATTATCGTCCTGATCTTCAAGCTGTGCTGCTGCACCAATGGTCACGCGCATACCACGTACACCTTTGGCCGAACGACCCATTGAACGCACGTCCGTTTCTGCGAAGCGAATGGCTTTACCTTCGTTTGAGAACAACATGATTTGCTGTTCGCCATCAGTAATCGCCACACCAATCAGGGTGTCATCACCATTAAGTTCAATCGCACGTAAACCGTTTGAACGAACATTCGAGAACTGTTCAAGCTCTACACGTTTAATCGTACCGTATTCGGTTGCCATAAACACATAGAAGTTCTTACGTACAGCTTCCACCTGCTGTACAAACTCATTGATGATGTCATCATCAAGCTCAGTTGTTGAAAGTGCTTGTCCTAACTCTTTCAGCTGCGCACGAAGTGCATCATAAATATCATCTGCACCATCTTCAGATTCAGCCAATGCAGCTTCAAGCGCAGCAAAATGACTGTTGATCACTTCATTACTTTGCAATTGTGCTGCATTTGCTTTTACAAATGCCTTGAAGTCAGCCAGACGTTCCTTGAATTTCTTCGGTGCATCAATCACAGGCAAGATGGCTGTAATCGTTTCGTTTTCGTCTAGTGGCAACAAGTTCACCATTGGACGGCCTTTGGCACCACGTGAGGCTTGTGGCACTTCGTAGACTTTCAGACGGTAAACCTTACCCACATTGGTAAAGCAAAGCACGGTTGCATGATTCGAAGTGACCACCATATGCTGGATGTAATCATCTTCTTTCATGCTGGTTGCAGACTTGCCACGCCCACCACGACGCTGTGCGGCATAATCAGACAATGGTTGAGTTTTTGCATAACCTGTTTTTGAAACCGTCAGCACCATTTGCTCTTCAGGAATCAGATCTTCACGAGAGAAATCGATACGTGACTCGACAATTGACGTTTTACGAGCATCGCCATACTGCTGCAGAATCAAGGCCAGCTCTTCACGAATCACGTTCATCAATAAGTTGAAGTCATTCAAGATAGCCGTGTATTCAGCAATCTGCGCAAGAATTTCAGAATATTCAGCTTGAAGTTTATCTTGCTCAAGGCCAGTCAAGCGATGTAGACGCAGTTCCATAATCGCGTTAACTTGCGTCGGCGATAAGCGATATACATCGCCATCAATACCGAATGGACGGCTAGGATCTTCGCCTTCAATTTCGTCAGGACGTACAGAAACAGCACCGGCTTTTTCAAGTAAAGCTGCTACACCACCTGCTGCCCACTCGCCCGCTTGTAAACGCTCACGCGCCTCAGCCGGGTTTGCAGATGTTTTGATGGTTTCAATAATCTGATCGATATTGGCAAGTGCAACTGTCAAACCTTCCAAGATATGACCACGTTCACGCGCTTTGCGTAATTCGTACATGGTACGACGGGTGACCACTTCCTGACGGTGACGGATAAATGCCGCAATGATGTCTTTCAGGTTCATCAGCTTCGGCTGGCCATTGTCCAGACAGACCATGTTGATGCTGAAAGAGTTTTCAAGTTGCGTGTTCTGGAACAGGTTGTTCACGATCACTTCGGCGTTTTCACCGCGCTTCAGGTCAATCGCGATACGCATACCGTCTTTGTCAGACTCGTCACGAAGCTCTGAAATGCCTTCGAGCTTTTTCTCTTTGACCAGTTCAGCAATACGCTCAATGGTTTTTGCTTTATTGACCTGATACGGAATTTCAGTGAAGACAATCGTGGTGCGGCCATTCTTCGGGTCTTCTTCGAAATGGTACTTCCCACGGATATGCAAACGGCCCTTACCGGTACGGTATGCATCGACGATACCTGATTTACCGTAAATGATGCCGCCTGTCGGGAAATCCGGACCAGAAATATGTTCCATCAACCCTTCAATACTGATCTGGGGATCATTGGCATAGGCCAGACATGCATTCACCACTTCAGTCATGTTATGCGGCGCCATATTGGTCGCCATACCGACTGCAATACCGGTCACACCGTTAATCAACAAGTTCGGAACACGGGTTGGCATGACCTGAGGAATACGCTCAGAGCCATCGTAGTTGTCTTCCCACTCTACGGTATCTTTTTCAAGATCCGCTAACAGTTCGTGGGTCAGTTTACGCATACGCACTTCGGTATAACGCATTGCTGCTGCGCTGTCGCCATCGACCGAACCGAAGTTACCCTGGCCATCTACCAACTGGTAACGCAAGCTGAAATCTTGCGCCATTCGTACAATCGTTTCATATACGGCAGAGTCACCATGCGGGTGATATTTACCGATGACGTCACCGACTACACGTGCAGACTTTTTATAAGCTTTGTTATAGTCATTGCCTAATTCGTGCATTGCGAAAAGCACACGACGATGAACAGGTTTCAAACCATCTCGTACATCGGGCAATGCACGTGACACAATCACGCTCATCGCATAATCGAGATATGAGCTTTTAAGTTCATCCTCAATGGCAATCGGTCTAATTTCCGATACGCTCATGCATACTCCTTATTCTACAAGCCAATTTTGGCTTGTATTTATATGTCGTAAAACTAGCAAAATCATTAACTCAAACGACTGAGTTAAAAACTAAAATACAGCCCTAAATTATAGCATACACACTTGTATTTTTGTGTCGAAATATTCGGCTTAACCTTGTTAATTATCTTCATTTTAGTGATCATTTTCTTATTATTAAAAAAGCAAAAATCAGTCAGTCCGATCCGCTTCTTTTTAATCTTTAAATTGTGCAAAAATAGAATAATACAAAAAAAGATACGCCAATTTACTGGCGTATCTTTAACGGTTTTTTTATATTTTTAGTGAGGCTGATTCAATACTCTACGGTAGCTTAAAACTGCAACAATCAATAGAATTGGCAACAACATCTCTACCCCTTCCTCGATCGTCATAATCATGACTTGACTATGTTTTAGCAACTCGATTCCAAATTCTTCTTTCAGGGTTGAGGTCGTGCGATCCAGCACCTTGCTCAGTCCACCACAGACAATGGTAAGAAAGATAAAAAAATGTGCAATATTTAAGGAATCTTTCATACTTCGTACGGTTTGCACCAGTTTTTTTGCCAGCACCAGAAAGACAAAAATAATCCCGATCAACAAAATAAATCCAAACAGCTTATCCATGAGCGGAATTTCAGCACTGCGATAGAAATTCGTTTTGATGAAGCTGATGTCGAACAGGCGCTTGTGAAAATCCATTTCCCGTAACCCCAGCAATACTGCCGCTAAAGCTGCAAACACCCGGGTATCAGGCTTAATTTCAACATTCAGCAAACATAGCACTGCCAGCAAGTACCAGAGCCATGGGCTCATGACTTCAAAAGCACCTGATTCACTAAACAAATACTGGGTCACCAGAATCGGTGCATTCAGGGCGGTATGAATACAGATCCCCAGATAAAGCGCGATCAGCAGGAAACTAATGAATAGGATATGTGCGGTTTTAGAAAAGGACATGATGAGAAACAGGAGAAAAATCAAACCGGGATTTTATCACTTTTCCTCCAAATGACATACTCTAGTTTCGACTACCGAGTATTTTTAAAAAATCAATAAAAAACGCCCTTGCACAAAACAGTAAAAGATTACTTTCACTATTCGCACAAGAACGTTTTTTGAAGCTAATTCAGGAATTAGATTTTAGAAACCAATTCAGGAATAACAGCATTCAAGTCACCTACTAACCAGTAGTCAGCAACTGCGTTGATTGGCGCTTCTTCATCTTTGTTGATCGCAACGATCACTTTAGACTCTTTCATACCAGCCAAATGCTGAATCGCACCAGAAATACCGACAGCGATGTACAGGTCAGGTGCAACGATTTTACCAGTTTGACCCACTTGCATATCGTTTGGTACGAAGCCGGCATCTACTGCAGCACGTGACGCGCCTTGAGCAGCACCAAGCTTGTCAGCTAGCGGATCAAGGATTTTATGATAGTTCTCGCCCGAACCTACACCACGACCACCAGAAACAACAATACGTGCAGCTGTCAGTTCAGGACGTTCAGATTTTACGATTTCTTCGTTAATAAACTTAGAAATACCGGCATCACCAGTAGAAGCAATAGCTTCAACCGCAGCAGAACCACCTTCCGCAGCTACAGCATCAAATGCCGTACCACGAACAGTCGCCAATACGATGTTTTCGCCTGATTCTACAGTCGCAATCGCATTACCGGCATAGATTGGGCGCTTGAAGGTCTTAGGACCATCTACCGCAATGATGTCAGTGATCATGCTTACGTCAAGAAGCGCAGCTGCACGTGGCAAAATGTTTTTACCAGTCGTGGTAGAAGCAGCAAGGATATGGCTATAATCTTTGCCCAATTCTGCAATCAGTTTTGCTACGTTTTCCGCTAACTGGTTTGCATAAGCCGCATCATCAGCAAGCAATACTTTGCTTACGCCTGCAACTTTAGCCGCCTGGTCAGCAACTGCCTGAGCGCCAGAACCAGCCACCAATACAGTGATATCACCACCGATTTTTTGCGCCGCAGCAACAACGTTTAAAGTAGCAGCGTTTAATGCTTTGTTGTCGTGCTCAGCGATAACTAAAATACTCATGATTTTTATCCTTCTGTATTAGATCACTTTCGCTTCGTTTTTCAATTTTTCTACAAGTTCGTCTACAGACTTCACTTGTACGCCAGCTTTACGCTCTGCAGGAGATTCAACTTTTACTGTTTTCAGTTTAGTTGTAGTGGTTACACCGAAATCTGCAGGTGACTTGGTATCAAGCGGTTTTTTACGCGCTTTCATGATGTTTGGAAGTGCCGCATAACGTGGCTCGTTCAAACGCAAGTCAGTGGTAATGATTGCAGGAAGTGTCAGTTCAACAGTTTGTAAACCACCGTCAATTTCACGTGTTACTTGTACTTTATCGCCGTCTACTTTCACTTCAGAAGCGAATGTACCCTGACCTGCACCCAATAAAGCACCCAGCATCTGACCAACCTGATTAGAGTCGTCATCAATCGCTTGCTTGCCTAGAAGGATCAATTGTGGTTGTTCAGCATCAACAACGCCTTTCAGAATTTTAGCGACTTCCAGCGCACCTAGTTGGCTGTCATCAGCTTCAACCAGAATACCGCGGTCAGCACCAAGCGCCATTGCAGAACGGATTTGTTCTTGAGCTTCTTTAGGACCAATAGAAACAACAATGATTTCTGAAACAGTTCCTTTTTCTTTTAAACGAACCGCTTCTTCCACTGCGATTTCACAGAATGGATTAATTGACATTTTAACGTTAGTTAAGTCAACACCACTGTTGTCCGGTTTAACACGAACTTTAACGTTGGCATCAACCACACGTTTTACAGCAACAAGAGCCTTCATGTAATCCTCGGCTGTTTTAGCAAATGTAAATGTTGAGAAAAGTTAGTGTAACTCTTCACTTAAATTTTTTTAGGTGCCCTATCTTGCAATGTGTACGGCATTTCGGTCAAGTCACAATTCAACAAAGAGCTGTAAAAATGCGTAATTTTCCCTGAACGATGCGTTCACAATTAATTGTTATCGTTTTATTACAATGAAATTTATCAATATTTACTTAAATTTTAACCATTGATTTATATTATTTTTTTATCTGATTAATCACATCAGAAGTTTTGATTGATGACTTTAAATTTAAATTGATTTAAAGCCGCTTGAAGCAAAATAGACGAAATATAGATATGTCAGCTTTTGTCATTTTAGACAGAAATCATATTGAGAGCGAATTAAACTCAATATATAGACAAATTGAATAAATAATAAACCAGTACATTCATCCGACTCTGACAAAGTAATTACTTCTTTTCAAATTTTCTCAATCATAAAAAAGCATACTGCGAACAGTATACTTTTTCGGGATCCGATTAATTGATGATGAGCCAGCTTGCGGCAAGTGCCAGTAAACCACCCGAAGTTCCATCCACCCATTTTTGTTTACGTTCATCTATTTGAGTTTTCTGGCTGATTTTGCTGAATAGAATACTTAAGCCACAATACACCACAAAAATAAGACTGATAAAAATAAAAGAAAGAATCAAACCCTGGCTCACTGTATTGGCTGATTTATCAATAAACTGCGGTAAAATTGCAAAATAGATCAGCATACCTTTTGGATTTAACAGGGCAGTAAAAAATCCTTTTTGAATCGGATTGGGCGAAGTTTTTTTCTCAATATTTAGCGCATTTTTACTGAATACCGATTTAAGCAAACCAAAAGCCAGATACAACAGATACGCGATCCCGAGCCAGCGAATGGTTTCAAACAGTACAGGAAAAGAAACAATGATGGCGGCAATACCTAGCGCTACCAGGATCGAATGCACCAGATAACCGCAACACACTCCTACGGTTGCCATCATGCCTGCTTTTGCATCTTTACCCATCACTTGAGACAGGATAAACAACATATCGGGTCCAGGCGTAAAAATCAGGGGAAGCACGGTCAGTGCAAAGAGTGCAAATACAGACATTTCCTTTTCCTTTCAAACTCCAGAAAATGCAATAAGTATCTGTGATTTTTTATAAAATTGGCTTTCTTTTTATTCTATAATAAGTTTCATTTTTCGAATATTATTCTAATTTATGAAAATATCCACCAAGTCTGTGCGGGTAAAACTTGATCGGATTGATAAAAATATCATTCGTTACTTACAAGCCAACGGCCGTATTCAGAATAATGATCTGGCACGGGAAATCGGACTTTCACCATCATCCTGTTTGCGCCGGGTAAAATTACTGGAAGATGCAGGTGTCATTCAGAATTACACCACTATCGTTGATCAACAAAAAATTGGGTTTCAGTTGATCCTATTTTCGCGCATCTGGCTGGTCGGTCAGGATGCCGAAACCATCGACACCTTTATTGAAGCAATGAAAGAACTGCCGCAGGTGATGGAGTGCTACATTATTCTGGGGGAAAGTGATGCGATGCTGAAAGTCGTGGTGCCTGATCTGGAAAGTTACCGGAAATTCCAGTCGACTCATCTGACAAAAAAAAATGGCATTACCAGTGTCAAAACGGATTTACCCAGCCAGATTATCAAACAGAGTTTCCAGCTGCCTTTAGAAGATCTATAAAAGAATGAATTACAAGTAGCGACGCTGGCATAGGTTTAATTTTAATTCTGAACAGTATCTTTAATCCGAAGCTGGACTGAAATTAACTAAGCTGCAAGTTTTATTAAAAGATAAAAGTGAGGTTGCCTGTGCTGATATGCTTAAAGACAACCCTCTCCTCTTGAGCAAAACCAGAATACAGCCCGAGTCTTAATTTTTTATATTATGGTAGCTGTAGGAACATTTAATGAGTTTCTTGTGCCAAAAAATCACGATGTACATGGCTTAAATCCACCAGTTCATAGTTTGCCAACTCAAAAATTTGCCAAATCGCAACTGCATCTTCTTTTAAGTCGACTGCCTGTGTCGCACGATTCGACAATTGCCATTGCAGGTCAGAAATCCATAAATAGTATTGTCCGGTGCTCGCGTTAAATGCCTGAACTTTACCATCGGCATTAATGCCTTGAATAATGGCACCTTCAGGCAAAGTCGCTTCAAGATTGGGTAAGCTAATGTCCACAAAATGCTTGATTTGCCGCAAACCATAACCGGCAAACATTTCTTTTTGAGCCTCACTTAACTGTGCATATTTTTGTTCTATGTCCGCAATTACCAGTGTGTCCATATTGCCTCCCATCGGTCAAATACTGAGACTCTGCTCAGTAATATTTCATTTTAAATATTAAATAGTATTTATTGTTATACCTGAAATGGCGCATTTAACGAATAAGACAATAGTGAAATGCCAATCCCAACGCCAATGTTCAGTTGAATTCCATTTTAAGGTTTATATATGAAAGTTTTATGCCAAAAATACATTTTTTATGATCTCTATTCCTTAAAACCTGGCATATGATCAATCTTCTTTATGTTGCGCACGCGGATGAGCCTGATCATAAATTTGAGCCAGATGATCAAAATCGACATGGGTATAAATTTGCGTAGTGGTTAAATTACTGTGTCCCAGCATTTCCTGCACGGCGCGTAAGTCCCGGCTATTGGATAACATGTGACTCGCAAAACAATGTCTTAACAAATGCGGATGTAAATCTACATTGACGCCTGCACGCTGCGCCTGAAATTTAACCCGATTCTCAATCTGTCTTGCACCGAGCGGATTGCCTTTCTGGGTAATAAATACGTTCGCCTCCGGCACAAAATCACCATTCCATAAGGGATAGACTTGCAACCAGGCCATCACGCTGTCTTTGGCCTTGGAGCCAAAAGGCACAATCCGGGTCTTATTACCTTTACCAGTAATGCGTAATAACTGCCGGTTGAAATCAATATCTTTAATTCTCAGGCTTTGCAGTTCTGCCAGACGCAGCCCACTGGAATAAAGCAACTCTAACATCGCTTTGTCCCGGAGCCACATTTGCTGCTGTATTTCATTTTCAGGCGCAGGCTGATCAATAATCTGGTTGACGGTTTCAATATCCACCATGCCCGGCAAAGGGCGCGATTGACGTTTTAACTGAAAATCATCCGCAGGATTAAAAGCCATATGCTGAGCCTGCTCGGCCCATTTCATAAACTGGCGAATGGCTGAAAGCATACGTTGCATGCTGCTGGGACTCAGTTGATGCTGTTCGACTTTCTCAGCCAGAAACTGGCGTAAATCGGTGGCTTCCACATCGTTTAAATTGAGCTGTTCACGCTGGCAAAACTCTAAAAAATCCGAGACATCACGCCCATAAGCTTGCAAGGTATGTTTGGACTGGTTTTGAATTTCACGTTCTTTCAGCCACATGTTGAGCAAGAGTTGAGGTGGGACAATCACTGCTTGCTCCATTTAGAGTTGCTCCAGATAATCTTGAATCAGCATTGCAACCTGATCTGCATGAGTGCTAGCAAAGAAATGATCTCCACCTTTAATAATATGCAATTTTGCATTTTTAAAAATTCCTGCCAAGTATTGTCCAAGCTGAACAGTGCTTAAAGGATCATGATCGCCCCAGATCAGCAAGATCGGAACGTCCAGACTTGCGAGCTGAAGGCGGCTAAATTCAGTTTGGTCTTGTTCAAACCAGTCCGGCGCTGTTTTAAACAGTTCACGATAATCTGTTCGCCAGTCTGCACAATGAAATGTTTTTAAATTCAGACCACCAGATGTCGCCAACAATACCAACCCTTTGACTTTCTGTGGATGCTTAAGTGCCAACCCAATGGCCAAGACCCCGCCCATAGACTGGGCAATTAGAATGGAATCATCTTCAATTTGCTTTTTCACGAATTCTTGCAGATCATGCAGGTTTTGAATAGCTAAATTTGGTGCTACACCATCAAAGCCTGGATAGGCAATGACTTGCTGATCTGTATATTCGGTTAATGCTGCTCTTAATGGCTGCCAAAAGTGCTGGCTTCCTGAAGCACCCGGCAGGAAAACAAGCTTATTCATCTCATTCAAATTCTACAGTTTTTCCCATCCTAGCATAAAAAAAAGCACCATCGATCAGACAGTGCTTTTTCTCAAGCGGCACGAAATCTAGCTCTGGAAGTAACGTAAATCCAGACGACCTTCATACACGGTAGCCGTTGGACCGGTCATCCACACCACATCACCTTCTTTCCACTCAATCTGCAACTTTCCACCTGCAAGTTCGATTTCGACTTTGCTCGACAGCAGACCACGGCGCATACCAGACACTGCGGCTGCACAGGCACCTGTACCACAGGCCAAGGTCTCGCCTACACCACGCTCAAACACACGTAAACGCGCATGTTTATCATCAATAATTTGCATAAAGCCCGCATTGACCCGTGCAGGGAAACGTGCATGCGACTCGACCTGCGGACCAATACGTGCGACATCGGCAGCAATCACATCCGGTACAATCGTTACCGCATGTGGATTGCCCATATTCACCACATCAATCGTCAGCTTTTCACCGCCAGCAAGATCGATGTCATACAGGCTCTCCGGCGCATCAGCCACAAATGGAATTTCCTGAGGCAGGAATTTTGGATAGCCCATATTCACACGCACCCAGCCATTCGCGCCCAATTCTGGTACTACAATACCTGACTTGGTTTGTACCTTGATTTTGGTTTTGGCGGTCAACTGCCGATCATGCACAAACTTGGCAAAACAGCGCACACCGTTGCCACATTGTTCCACTTCCGAACCATCAGCATTAAAAATCCGGTATTTAAAGTCTGCACTCGGAATATCAGGCGGCTCAACGATCAATAACTGATCAAAACCAACCCCAAAGTGACGGTTGGCCAGGCGTTGAATCGTCAGGGTATCCAGATAAGCACGCTGGCTGATCAGGTCCACTACCATAAAGTCATTGCCCAAGCCATGCATCTTGGTAAATTCTAATAACATCCTGATTTACTCCTTAAGGCAATAAACGCTCACGTTCCCAGAGGGATTCAATCGTTTCACGTTCACGAATCAGATGCGCCTGATCGGCGTCGACCATCACCTCAGCAGCACGGCCACGGCTGTTATAGTTTGAACTCATGACAAAGCCGTATGCACCCGCACCAAGCACTGCCAGCACATCATTTTCCTTGATCGCAAGCTTGCGCTCTTTACCCAGGAAATCACCAGTTTCACAGATGGCACCCACGACATCCCATTCTTTGCTTTCGACATCAGTACGCGGCCTAACAGGTTGAATGTCCATCCATGCTTCATACAAAGCTGGACGAATCAGGTCATTCATCGCTGCATCAATAATCGCGAAGTTGCGGTGACTGGTTGGCTTCAGCAGATCCACTTTGGTCAGTAGCACCCCCGCATTGGCAGAAATACTGCGTCCCGGCTCCATATACACCTTCAAGCCCAGTTTTTCTAAAGCTGGACGCAGTGCGTTGGCATATTCTTCAACCGACGGCGGGGTCTCATCTTTATACGTCACGCCCAGACCGCCACCGATATCAATGTGTTTAAGATGGATGCCCAGCTCTTTTAACTGCTCAATCATGACAATAACCCGATCCAGTGCATCCACAAATGGCTGGGTTTCGGTCAGCTGTGAACCGATATGGCAGTCAATTCCGACCACATCCAGATTTGGCAATGACGCCGCATATTGATATGTTTCAAACACGTTATCCGATGGAATACCGAATTTATTTTCTTTTAAGCCGGTTGAAATATAAGGATGGGTTTTGGCATCTACATCCGGATTCACGCGCAATGAAATCGGTGCTTTGACATTCAATTCAGCCGCCACCTTTTGAATACGATCCAGCTCAGCATAAGACTCCACGTTGAAACACGCAATCCCGACTTCCAAAGCTTTTTTGATATCTGCTTCAGTTTTACCCAAACCGGAAAATACAATTTTCGATGCATCACCACCGGCTTTTAGCACACGGGCCAATTCACCACCGGTCACAATATCAAAACCTGCACCTTGCTTTGCCAATACATTCAATACCGCAAGATTAGAGTTGGACTTTACCGCAAAACAGATTTGATGATCGATAAAGTTAAAAGCACGGTCCATATCTAAAAAATGTTTTTCCAGAGTGGCTTTGGAATAAACATAAAGTGGTGTGCCAAATTGCTCCGCGAGCTGTTGTAATGAACATTGCTCAGCGTGCAATACCCCATTAATGCGGGTGAAACTCATGAAGGTATCCTTTCTGTGAAAGCGTTATGGTGTGGTTTTAACGTCTGAATCGGCAGGTGCAGCAAACTGTTGTGGCATGGGTATCTCGCGTTCTTCATCGGACGCTTTGGACTCATTTTCAGTATTTTTGTATAACAGATACTTGGCCCGCTTGTCGTAATTCGGATCATTTGGCAAGTGCAAAGCACCTGACTGTCCACAACCTGCAAGAACGAGACCTGTCGCTAAGATACTGATGTAGCAAATGACTTGGCGCATCTGACCACCTAATGTAATAGTTTCGATGAAGTATAACGCGATCATTCAGCATGACCCAAGCGTTAAACGCTAGAGAGTATCTTTAGACAAAAAAAAACGCCAGCAGATCGCTGACGTTTTTATTGATAAGGTTTATTTATGTTTCTGTTTATAGAAGCCAAAATAGCCAATGATGAGCAAAATAAACCAGATCGGGCTGACCATCAGGGCCTGGCGGGTATCTTCTTCCAGTGCCAAGACCACAATCATGCTGAGAAAGAAGATAATTACCATCCAGCATGTCACCAGACCGCCCGGCAACTTAAAGGTTGATTTGGCATGCAGTTCTGGACGTGTTTTGTAATACACGATATAGCTCCAGATAATAATGATCCAGACACAGATAAACAGAATCGTGGACAAAGTCGTGGCCAAGGTAAATGCCCGGACAGTATTTGGAACAAAATACTGCAGTGCTGCTCCCAGCAACAAACATACCGCTGAGAAATACAGGGCGTTGGCAGGAACCGCACGACGGTTCAGGCGACCAAAAGCCACCGGTGCCTGCTTTTCACGTGACAGGCCAAACAGCATACGGCTGGTCGAGAATACACCACTGTTCATTGATGACATTACCGAGGACAACACCACCAGATTCATGATAATCGCAGCCGCTGCAATGCCAGCCTGACTGAATAGGTTTACAAAGGGCGAAACATTCGGGTCAATCTGGTTCCAGGGTGTCACTGACATCACAATCAGCAATGCCAAAACATAGAAAATAATGATACGGATCGGAATAGAATTCACTGCTTTTGGCAGGTTCTTTTCTGGATCTTTGGTTTCAGCCGCAGTAGTCCCCACCAGCTCCACCCCGACAAAGGCAAAGATGGCAATCTGGAAACCGGCAAGGAAGCCCATGGCACCTGTAGGGAATATCCCGCCATGATCCCAGATATGACTAAATGAAGCGACCGTTCCAGCATCAGAAGTGAATCCTGTAAAGATCATCCAGAGGCCGACGGCAATCAGCACCACAATGGCAATAATCTTGACCAGGGCAAACCAGAATTCCATTTCACCAAACAGTTTTACCGTAACCAGATTCAAGCCTATGATAAACACAATCGAGGCAATACTGATCATTACCCCCTCTTCAGGACTAAAGGGCAAGCCATTATTGAAGAATTGCAGATAGTAAATGATGGCGGACAGATCTGCGATCCCGATGGTGATCCAGCACAGCCAGTAGGTCCAGCCAACAAAGTATCCGGCCCAAGGCCCAATCAGATCCGTGGCAAAATCAATAAATGATTTATATTGCAAGTTGGAAAGTAACAGTTCGCCCAGTGCACGCATCACCAGAAAGACCATAAAACCGATGATCATATAGATCACCAGAATCGAAGGTCCTGCGAGACTGATGGTTTTACCCGATCCCATAAACAGGCCGGTTCCGATGGCACCCCCAATGGCAATTAGCTGTAGGTGCCGGTTGGATAGACTCCGCTTTAATTCATCGTGCTCCGCCGACGAATTGTTATAGTTTTCTGACATTATTAATTACAACTTCGAATTTTACTTGCGACAAATTAACGTAAAAAATGCTGAATACAAAAATAAAAATCACATCATTTGTATTTCCTGATTAATTGAAGAAGTTAATTTATTTTTCTTATATCGCTCTCCAAACACATTTCTGCCTTATTTTTGACCTGCAAGATTTCAGTAATTTCTTGTAAAACCCCTAAAATTATGTAAAAAATGGAACACTATTCAGCCATTTTATGCACTCAGGATGAAGGCATCTGGCATAGCAATTGCTTTTTAATCAATATCTCGAACGACGCAAACATGGATCCATAAGAAGAATTTTATGCAAAATTTACAAAGTTTAATGGAAACTTTAAGCGGCTGGGTCTGGGGCCCTTATATGTTGGTACTGATTGTCGGTACCGGGGTATTCCTCACCTTCCGTTTATTGTTCTGGCAGTTCCGCATGTTGCCACTGGCTTTTAAACAGGTCTTTGGCAAGCACCCAGACCACGCAGGTGATATTTCCCAATTTGCTTCACTCATGACCGCACTTTCTGCCACGATTGGTACCGGTAATATTGCCGGCGTGGCCACTGCCTGTGTTCTTGGTGGTCCAGGGGCTGTGTTCTGGATGTGGATGACTGCCCTCTTTGGTATGGCAACCAAATACGGTGAAGGTGTTCTGGCAGTCAAATACCGAATTAAAAATGAGAAAGGTGAAATGTCCGGTGGCCCGATGTACTACATCGAACGAGGCCTCAAATGGAAATGGCTGGCGCTGATTTTTGCCTTGTTCGGAACTCTGGCTTCTTTTGGAATCGGCAGCTCCGTACAGTCCAATACCGTAGCATTGGCAGTGCAAAACAGCTTGGGCATCGAAACCTGGATGACGGGTATCATTATCACCGCTTTTTCGGCACTGGTGATTTTGGGCGGGATTAAATCAATTTCCAGAGCAGCGTCACTGATTGTTCCTATTATGGCTATAGGCTATGTGGCAGGGGGATTAATTATCATCTTTAATAATCTCGAACTGGTCGTTCCTGCGCTTAAAATCATCTTCACCTATGCCTTTACTGGAGAGGCCGCAGTGGGCGGTGCAATTGGTGCGGCGATTCGTTATGGTGTAGCACGTGGCGTATTCTCCAACGAAGCGGGTATGGGCTCTGCACCCATTGCGGCCGCAGCGGCAAAAACCGATCATCCGGCCCGTCAAGGTCTGGTGTCTATGACCGGTACCTTCATTGATACCATTATTGTCTGTTCAATCACCGGTATTGTTCTGGTCATGGGCTATATCATGGCAGGCAATTCATTCGGAGGCCAAACCGGTGCCGTATTAACCATCGGTGTATTCGACAAGCTGCTACCTGGTATTGGTGGCTGGGTGGTGACTTTCGGAATCATTTTCTTCGCTTATTCCACTATTTTGGGCTGGAGCTACTATGGCGAAAAATGTACCAGCTATTTACTTGGCGAAAAATTCGTTTTGCCCTATCGCATTATTTATATTGCCTCAGTGTTTATCGGCTGCATTGCAACACTGGATCTGGTCTGGCTATTCGCCGATACCTTTAACGGCCTCATGGCGGTGCCGAACTTAATCGCATTATTATTACTGTCTGGTGTCATTGCCAAAGAATCGAAAGACTTCATTGCAAAACGTAAATCTGGTGAGCTGTATTAATAGATAAGTTTTGTAAATACTCAATCCAAGTATAAAAAAGCCACGTAAATCGTGGCTTTTTTATACTTCAGTTTTCCCATTTTTCATTATGAAATTTTAGCAACGTAAACCACTACAGGCGAGCTTGTCCCGCTCAGATTCAAGCTCCAGTGCCAGTCCTAAAGATAAAACAAAGAACTGAATGCCTTCAATTTTCATATTGCCCTGTTCATCTTCCAGATATCCACTCAGTTTTTGATAGGTTTTATGATGCAGATCAAAAGGTACATCCAGATAAAGCCCACCCAGGTAGATTTCACTATGGACGGTTTGATCCAGACCTAAACACGGCATATAGGCAATCCCCTGTTGCTCTAGCCAGCCGATCAACATTTGGCGAACCGAGTCTGCGTTCCGATCTGGATGTATATAATGATCAAAATGCACAAATAACACATCACGGTTTTTTTCACGTGCGATCGCATCAATATGTTTCAGCAATTGTGACAAGATCTGTTCCATTCCAGCATAACAAGACGGGCATTATAGACGGCGTTACCGCACAGTATTCAAATCAGCATAAATAAAAGCGACAAACCTTGTCGTAAAAACCATGATTTTTCAGGTGAAAGGCTTGGTTTTCGATAGCATTCACCGCTATGCTGTCACTCAATTTCAATCGCTTCATCTTCAAATATGGCTAAAGCAAAAAGTGTGTATCGTTGTGAACAATGTGGTGCCGATCATCCCAAATGGTCGGGGCAGTGTTCTGAATGCGGGGAATGGAACAGCCTGGTTGAGGTGACCATTGCACCGGCAGTGACGCATCGCGCCCAGCCAAAAATTGGTGGTGGATACGCCGGCCAGGCGTCTAGCATTACTACCTTAAATCAGGTCTCAGTCTCTCATGAAACCCGTCTTCCGACGGGTATCAGCGAATTTGACCGGGTCTTGGGTGGCGGACTGGTGACCGGTTCGGTGGTCCTGATCGGCGGTGATCCCGGGATTGGTAAATCTACCATCTTGCTACAAACAGCCACGCACATGGCATCTGCCAAAAATCCGGCCCTGTATGTGACCGGTGAGGAATCCTTGTCTCAGGTGGCTTTACGTGCCCAGCGTCTGGATCTGCCGACCGACCAGCTCAAAGTCATGGCAGAAACCTGCGTCGAACGTATTTGTGAAGTGCTGGCCCAGCAACGTCCTGCGGTGGCAATCCTGGACTCGATCCAAACCTTGTATACCGAAACCCTGCAATCTGCACCGGGTGGTGTCTCACAGATTCGTGAATCAGCGGCTCTGTTGACCCGTTTTGCCAAAAATAGCGGCACGTCTTTGTTTCTGGTCGGTCATGTGACCAAAGAAGGCGCACTGGCCGGCCCACGTGTACTGGAACATATGGTCGACTGTGTGCTGTATTTTGAAGGCCAGTCGGATTCACGTTACCGAATGATCCGAGCAGTCAAAAACCGTTTTGGTGCGGTTAATGAACTCGGTGTGTTCGGCATGACCGACAAAGGTCTGCGCGAAGTATCTAATCCTTCAGCCATCTTTTTAAGCCGTTATGATGAAGCCATTCCAGGCTCAATTGTTATGATCAGCAGGGAAGGTACGCGCCCGCTCCTGGTTGAAGTTCAGGCACTGGTCGATGATGCACATGGCCAACCAAGACGTGTAGCGCTTGGCCTGGATCAGAACCGTCTAAATATGCTCCTTGCAGTCATGCATCGGCATGGTGGTGTGCAAACCTCCGGCCAGGATGTTTATGTCAATATCGTCGGTGGGTTGAAAATCACCGAAACCGGTTCGGATCTGGCGGTACTTCTCGCCTGCGCCTCCAGCATTCGTGGCAAAGCCTTACCGCAACAGCTGGCGGTTTTTGGTGAAGTCGGCCTGTCTGGAGAGATTCGTCCTGTGCCGAACGGCCAGGAACGCCTAAAAGAAGCGATTAAACATGGGTTTAAATATATTATTGTCCCTCGCGGCAATGCACCGCAAAAACCCATTGAAGGCGTGCAAATTATTGCAGTTGCGCGTTTACATGAAGCCTTAAGCGAGGCGATGGCGCTGAGTGATGAACTCAACTAACTGTAAACTGGCCTATTTGGTACAAAGAGCAAAAAAATACAGATTTTTGATTGAAATTCCACACAAAGCCTATATAAATAGACTGTACAAACAGGTTTTATTCTCATAGGAAAAATGAATGGAAGTTCGACAGCGCGGTTTGATCACAGGTCTCTTGACAGCAGTTTTATTGGTTGCGCCTTTTGCAGCTGAAGCAAAACGTGCCGGTGGCGGTAAAAGTCACGGCATGCAACGTTCTGCACAACCTACTCAATCTTATCAACAACCTCGTCAAACTGCGCCTGCTCAACAAGCGCCAGTTGCCGGTGCTGCAACCCAGCAAAAATCTGGTCCGGGTGTCGGCGGTATGGTGGCCGCGGGTGTAGCCGGTGCTGCGATTGGTGCAGTTGCTGCCAATGCCTTGGCGGATGATCAAAGTGTAGCAGCATCTGAAGCTCAGGCTGCTCAAGCAGAAGAGGAAAAAGGTGGTATTCCGGGCTGGATCTGGATCCTTCTTGCTGCTGCTGTTGCCTTCTTCATTTTCCGTAAAATGAGCGCAAAAAAAAAAGTAGCTTCTAACCCTTTTGCACCAAATAGCGGTGCTGGTAATACAGCACCTTTTGGTCAGGCACCGACTGCACCTCGCGGTGGTGACAGTACCAATATTTTTGGCCAGAACGTGGGTGGTCAAACGTCAAGCAATAATGCTCCGCTTGGTTCCGCTCCGGTAAATAATGCGCCTTTTGGTGCAGCTTATACCCAAAGTGGCAGCCAGTTACCGGATGGTACTGAACCTGCTGCATTCTTGCGTGTAGCGCGTCAGCGTTTTAACCATATTCAGTCCATGAATACAGCAAGCAACATTTCTGAAATTCAGCGTTATCTGACTCCTGATCTTTATCAGTCAATGTATAACGACATCATGAGTAATCAGGATCAGGATGTTGCCGAGTTTTTAAATCTGAATGCGATGGTTGTCGACTCATCGACTGACAATGGCCAGTATATTGTCAGCGTACGCTTTACCGGTACGGTAAGCGAAGACTTAAACAGCTTGCCGCAACCGTTCGCAGAAATCTGGCATTTCACCAAACCAGCAGCTTCAAATCAGGACTGGGTGGTTGCAGGTATTCAGCAAGACTAATTCGTAATAGATTGTTTTTAAACAGCGGCTTTCAAGCCGCTGTTTTTATTTTTAAATTCTATATATTTTAATCCACGCTCCCCCTCCCCCCCTTTTTTTAGACTTATCAATAGTTCTTTATATTTTTCACTTAAATAGCTTTATATTTCTTATTTTAAATATAAATAATAATTGTTATCATTCTCACTAATTACTTCATAAATTTGTAAATAGAATTTCCGATGATGAATAGTCCGAATATGCAAACCATAGCGACTGGAACAGTTACTGCACCAAATCCCTCAAGCAAAAATAAAGTCAAAGCCAATATGCTGGCTTACCGTGGGATGATTTTATATCGCTTTATTCTGGCGGGTGTGGGCGGTTATCTACTGGCTACACTGGCAACGATCGTGATTGCCCAGCTTTTTATCGACAGTGGAAGCAGTGCTGCCATGTCCGCGACCCTGAGTGGCTTTAGCTTGAATACTGCTGCATTTATCTGGGTATTTATGGTGAATAAAACGCTCAAAGCTACGCTCGGGATCGCGATTCCCGGTGTTTTGCTCTATATCGCCTATAAGCTTTTAGGAAATTAAAATGAGAATAGATGCAAAACCCGAAGGTCCGCGCCAATCGATGGCATGGTTGCATACCTGGGCCAGTCTGATTTTAGGCTGGCTTTTATATGCGATATTTTTAACGGGAACCTTGAGTTTTTTCCAGAACGAAATTACCGTCTGGATGAAACCGGAATTTCATCAGTCAGTTCCACCAAAGACTCAAATCGAACAAACCCGTGTGGCACTGGCTTATCTGCAACAGCACCATCCGGATGCCGGCAGCTGGGCGATTCAGCTTCCTACCACACGCCAAAATACCACCACCCTGACTATTCGTAGTACCGGTGAAGATCCGCGTGCCCGTCGTGGTGGTACCCGTGTGACAATTGACAGCGCCACGGGCGAAGTTTTGCAAGCGCGTGAAACACGCGGCGGTTCATTCTTATACCGTTTCCACTTTGAATTGTATGGTTTGCCAAGAATCTGGGCGCGCTGGATTGTCGGTATTGCAACCCTGCTCATGCTGGTGGCAATCATCAGCGGTGTCATTACCCATAAGAAAATTTTCAAGGATTTTTTTACTTTCCGTCCCGGCAAAGGTCAGCGTTCCTGGTTGGATGCACATAATGCTACTGCGGTATTTGCCCTGCCCTTTCATATCATGATTACCTTCAGTGGCTTATTACTATTACTCTTTACCCTGATGCCTTGGGGCGTAAACCAGATTTATGAAAATCGAGGTGCTTTCCTTCAGGATCAACGTAAAAGTTTGATTCAGAACACCAGTATTCAAGCTGAATCCCGTGATGGCCGTAGTGAAAGTAAAGAACGTCGACCGCAAGCTGAGAGAGAAAATCGTGGCGAGCGCGGTGAAATGTCTGCACGTGGTGAAAGTCGCCGCTCTCGTGATGAAATGCAAGTTGCATCTCCTGCACCATTAACCGATCTGGCTCCGATCTTGGCAACAGCCGAAAAAGAATGGAAAAACAACTCGGTTGGCACGATAACCATTATCCAGCCGAATACCGTAAAAGCTGAAATTGAGCTTCGTGCCTTAAACGGAGTCAGCGTAGCTTATCGCAATGTTTATCCAAGTCTGGCTTTTAATGGCGTAACAGGTGATTTAGAGCCGGATCAAACCACCCTGAAAATACCTTCAGTCGCAAATGGTATTTATAATATATTCACCACATTGCATGAAGCACGTGGCGTGGATCTGGCTTTACGCTGGTTATTGTTCATGTCAGGTGTGGTCGGCACCTTGATGATTGCGACCGGCTTGATTCTATGGTGTGTTAAACGTGCACCGCAGCAACAGAAACAAGGCTATAAATCGTTTGGATATCGTCTTGTGGAAGTCACCACTATCGCTGCCATTATTGGCTTACCGATTGCCTGTGCTGCCTATTTCTATGCCAACCGTTTTATTCCGGCAGACATGGAGATGCGTTTGAACTGGGAAATTCGTAGCTTCTTTATTGTCTGGTTACTGACATTGCTGTATGCCATGATTCGCAGTCATCGTCAGGCCTGGCTGGAACTATTACTGCTTGCCACTGCTGCATTTGCCTTGCTGCCAATCGTGAATTTCATGACCGGCGGTCAGGCGATCTGGAATAGCATCATGCATGGTCAATGGGTCATTGCTTCTTTTGATCTGGCGATGTGGGTGCTTGCGATCCTGTTCTGGTTTTCATTTAAAAAAGTGAAAAACCATAAAGGTTTGCCGTCTAAAAAAGTCAAGGTTGCTCTCAAGGAGAAGCAGGCATGATGTTCTTCTTACTGATTTGGGCTTTAACTTCACTGGGTTTCTTTGCGCTTGCAATGTCGATGTCCAAACATCAAAAACAGATTTTTGACACAGAACTTGACCCTGCAAAAACACAACTTGCGCCTATTCTCGGCTGGGTATTGCTCATAATTGCCCTGACTCTATGCCTGTTGACAGGAGCTGTCAGCAATATGATCAGTTACTGGCTGGGCAGTCTGACTTTTGCAGCACTGGTGGTCGGTTTAAGTCTGAGTTATCTGGCAAGTAAAATTAAAGTGATCGTAATGTTCTGTGTATTCATCGCCTCGATCTCAGGGATTTTTTGCTTGATCTAGTTGATTGATTCATCACTACCTTTTTAAAAGCTGATCTTCGGATTGGCTTTTTTTCTTTAAACCTTTTAGTCTACGCACAATATTTTTGAGATGTTGATATGACCCAGCGTGTTTCTCCCTCTGCTGCCCTGACTAATCTTGCTTTATCAGGCAATGCTAAAGCACAATTTGAACTGGCTGAACTGTATATGCAAAGCGAGCATGATGATGACATCATTCTTGCTGAAGAATGGGCATTGAAAGCTGCCAATGGCGGTCTGGTGGATGCGATGTACTGGTTAGGTGAAGGTTATACCGTTTATGCCAAAAAATTAGCAGAAGAAGATCCGGAAGAATCCAAAACTCACTTTGAGTTAGCCTATTACTGGTTAAGCAAGGCCAATATCGAGAAGCACCCTGCTGCGACTTTAGAGCTGGCCGGTTTCTACCGTCGCGGTGATGTGATTGAAAAAGATGTTGAGAAATCAATTTCTTTAGTCAAACAGGCTGCGGAATGGGGTGAAGTTCAGGCCATGCGCGATCTTGCTTTTATTTATGCCAATGGTTTAGGTGTAGATGGCGATGAAGAACTAGCTGAGTTCTGGACCCAAAAAGCGGATGCTGCTGAGCAAGAAGCTAAATAAAACGAAAAGCCCGTCAGATGATGGGCTTTTTATTTAACTCTCATACTCCCTTCTACATGATGCAGAAGAATCAAAAGAATCTTAAAAGAAAACATTCAATTTATCGTATTTATATTGATAGGCTTTTGATCAATTAAAAGCTCAAAATACAGAAAATAAATAATATTATCTTTTTCAACTTGGCTCATGTTTAGATTCCAAGTACAATACGGCGCTAGTCGAGGGATGCTGCGACGTTTTACAGGCACTAAAAATGTAAAATCGCTAGGCTCGACCATCGGTCAGACATTCGTTCTGATCAACAACGGCATCCGCGAACAGAACGATCCAATCTATTTTTTCCTAGGAGATCCTGATGAACGCGGTTACTGCTTCATTTACAGATTACAAAGTTGCTGATATTTCACTTGCTGATTACGGCCGTAAAGAAATCAAACTTGCTGAAGCTGAAATGCCAGCCCTAATGGGTCTGCGTAAACGCTACTCGGCAGCAAAACCACTGGCAGGCGCGAAAATTCTCGGCTGTATCCATATGACCATTCAAACTGCTGTTCTTATTGAAACACTGGTTGAATTGGGTGCTGAAGTTCGTTGGACTTCATGTAACATCTTCTCTACTCAAGACCATGCTGCTGCTGCTATCGCTGCTGCGGGCATTCCTGTGTTTGCTTGGAAAGGCGAAACTGAAGAAGAATACATGTGGTGTCTTGAACAACAAATCAATGTAAATGGCACGCCTTGGGATGCCAACATGATTCTTGACGATGGCGGTGACTTAACGCTACTTGTTCACGAAAAATACCCAGAAGTGATTGCAAAAATTCACGGTGTAACTGAAGAAACAACGACAGGTGTTCAACGTCTGTACGAAATGCTTCGTGACGGTACTTTAAAAGTTCCTGCAATCAACGTAAACGATTCAGTAACCAAGTCTAAAAACGACAACAAATACGGTTGCCGCCATTCACTAAATGATGCAATCAAACGTGGTACAGATATGCTTTTATCTGGCCGTCGTGCGCTGGTAATCGGTTACGGTGACGTAGGTAAAGGTTCTGCTCAATCCCTTCGTCAAGAAGGCATGATTGTACGCGTAACTGAAGTTGACCCAATCTGTGCAATGCAAGCATGTATGGACGGTTATGAAGTTGTATCTCCATACAAAAATGGCGTGCAAACTGGCAAGAAAGAAGACATCAATGTTGACCTTCTTCAAAACACTGACCTGATCGTAACGACTACGGGTAACTACCACGTTTGTGATTCCGCAATGCTTGATTCATTAAAATCGGGTGCTGTTGTATGTAATATCGGTCACTTCGATACTGAAATTGATACAGCTTACCTACGTGGCTATAAGTGGGTTGAAGTTAAACCTCAAGTACACCAAGTGTATCGTTCAGAAAATGAAAATGATTACCTGATCCTGCTTTCTGAAGGCCGTTTGGTGAACCTTGGTAATGCGACTGGTCACCCATCACGTATTATGGATGGTTCATTTGCCAACCAGGTATTGGGTCAAATGCATTTATTCGCTGAGAAATTTGCTGATCTTCCAGAATCTGAAAAAGCTGCACAAATTCGTGTTGAACTGCTACCTAAGAAACTCGATGAAGAAGTGGCTGCTGCGATGGTTGCTGGTTTCGGTGGTGTCTTGACTCAATTGACTCAAGAACAAGCGGATTACTTGGGCGTTCAAGTTGAAGGCCCATTCAAGTCGGATGCTTATAAATATTAATCAACCCTCACCCCATCCCTCTCCCATAGGGAGAGGGTGAATCTCTCAAGCTATTTGCATTCCAAGTTTCATGCTTAGTATGTAAAAAATGAGTCAAACCCTGCGCCATTCAGTAATGAATGCTCCTCTCTTGAGTAAACTTTAAGGACTCCTTTAAAGTGAAGCGCAAGAGAGGTCAGGGAGAGGGTGAATAAAAAGTATTTATAAAAAGGATTTGAACATGTCTAAACAGATTCCAATTTCATTTGAATTCTTCCCAACCAAAACTGATGTAGGCGCGGAAAAACTCAAGCTTGTACATCAAGAGTTACAACTCTTAAATCCAGAATTCTTTTCTGTGACCTATGGTGCTGGTGGTTCGACCCGTGAACGCACCCTGTCTACTATCAATGACTTTAATGGCAAAGGTGCACCTGTTGCCCCTCACCTGTCTTGTATTGGCGATGATAAGGCACGTATTGCAGAACTTCTAGACCTGTACAAATCTCAAGGTATTGACCGTATTGTTGCCCTGCGTGGTGACTTACCTTCTGGTCAGGTCGGTTTGGGTGAATTACCTTATGCACAGGATCTGGTCCGCTTTATTCGTGAACATTCAGGTGATCATTTCAAGATTGAAGTGGCAGCTTATCCGGAAATGCATCCACAGGCTGAAAGCTTTGACAAAGACATTCAGCACTTTGTTGATAAAGTCAATGCGGGTGCCAATGCGGCATTAACCCAGTTCTTCTTCAATCCAGATGCTTACTTTTACTTTGTAGATCGTATCCAGAAAGCAGGCGTCGATATTCCGGTTGCCCCTGGCATCATGCCAATTACCAATGCCAGCAACCTGATTCGCTTTGCTGATGGTACCGGTGCTGAGATTCCACGCTGGATTCGTAAACAACTGGCAACTTATGGTGATGATACGGCCAGCATCAAAGCCTTTGGCCATGAAGTTGTGGTTAAATTCTGTGAGCGTCTGCTTGCAGGTGGGGCGCCAAGCCTGCACTTTTACACCATGAATACTACTGATCCTACACGCCAGCTTGTGAAAGACTTAGGTCTCGCATAAGTTTCTAGGCTGCATTGAGTTTCCCCACTCTTTCTTTCTCTGGAAGAAATTCAAAGAGGGAAAACAGCAATGCAGTCCTGTTTTGTTCCACCTGAGAGTAATCACCCCATGCCACGTTTTTATATTGAAGCAGACTTAAATGTTGATACTGCGGTCGAGTTAACAGAAACCGTTTTTCATCATTGGGTGAAGGTATTACGCGCTCAAGTGGGCGAAACCGCAACATTGTTTAATGGACAGGGTGGTGAATATGAAGTGACCCTTACTGAAGTTGCTAAAAAATCAGCTACGGTCTCGGTCAATGCATTCAATCCCGCTAATCGCACACCCAAGTTTCAGGCTTTGCTCGGTCAGGTCATGAGCAAAGGCGACCGTATGGATTATGCAATTCAGAAAGCTGTCGAACTGGGCGTATCTGAGATTCAGCTGTTGACCTCGGAACGTTGCGAAATGCGTTTAAAGTATGATCGCGACCAGAAAAAACTGGAACATTGGCAAGGTGTTGCTATTGCTGCGTGTGAACAGTGTGGTCTAAATATTGTACCCAAGATTTTAGCACCCATTTCCCTTGAAAGATGGCTGGAAAATGAATTGCCAGACACCAAACTGGTTTTAGCACCTAATAAAGATGAAACAGATGTACTGGCAGATGCGACCCTGGATCTTGCCTTATTGATTGGTCCCGAAGGAGGTCTGAGTGAAGCGGAAATTAATGCCGCCAACCACAAAGGTTTTCGTAACTGGTGTATAGGCGAGCGTGTACTGCGTACTGAAACTGCCCCTGTTGTAGCCCTGTCTATTTTAAATTATGTACTTTAGTTCATCGGGTAGGTAAAATTTTGTCTTTAATTTTGTTGATTTTTATTTTTAAGACAACTAATCTCGACTAAAGAATAACAACTACTTATTAATTGATTTTCACACATTTCCTGGGGGTTTTTATAATAACAATGCACAAGGACGAAAACCGTATAGGATGAATACAGGCATTGACTCACATGGTTGATAATCCAGACGATTATATTCAGCAGCACCTACATGATGCTCAGATTGCGAACACGCTGCGTCATAGTCGCTATTTTTTGCTCAGCATAATGGTGATCTGTCTTTATATTTTTTGTATTTATCACATTCAATACAGACCTTCTAATACCTATTTTAATATCTGGTTTATTCTGACAGAGCTCCTTGTCAGCATGTGCTGGCTGGTGAGTACGCTGTACTTTAAACCTGAGCACTATAACCAGAAGAATGCGCATCGCTGGTTACAGTTTCAAAGTCTGGCTGTGGGGATCAGTATCGCGGCAGGTATTTTTACCATTTATTATTATTTGCCTCAAGCCAACCCAGCCTTTAATGATATTGAAGCACTGACCTTGTCCGCCTTGTTGCTGATTGTGAGCCAGGCTTTCGGTTTAACCTATTTAACCCAGAAACTGAGTTATTTCTGTCTGGCATTTTTTCCGTCTTTACTGCCCTTTTTACTGTCGCAAATTTATCCGACAGGTGATTCCAATCCTTTCTTTGCACTGGCTTTAAATTTTTCCATGATTGTGATTTTAATATGTGCAACAAGCAGTTACCGCATCCATAGCCGTACCTCACGTCTGTATGTAGAAAATGATATTCTGGTGAAAAATGCAGAACAGCAGATTCACTGGACAGATGAACTTTGTCAACAACTCAAAACAGAAGTCAATAAATCTAAAGATATTGAACTTCAATTACAGCTCAGCAATCAGTTACTGGAACAGAAAGTACGGGAACGCACCTATGATATCGAGCAGATCAATCAGGATCTGAAGAATAAGCAGCAAGATCTGGAACTGGCACATAAAATTGCCGGTATCCGCCCTTGGGACTGGAATATTCAAGCACGCAATATCACCCTCACCAATCATAAAGATGAAAAGATTCTGCGTGATTCCAAAGATCATCATCTGCAATTACAGCATCTGATCCACCCAGACGACCTGGACCATTTTAAACGCAATATGAAACAGCACCTACGCGGTCAGACTGAACGCTACGATGCTACCTACCGGATCAGGCTTAGTGAAGGTGGATGGAGCTGGGTACATGACATTGGTCGGGTAATCAGCCGCGACCCTAACAATAATAAACCCTTAAGAATGGTTGGTATCCGTCGTGATATTCAACAGGAACGGCTGTCTCAAGAGCGTTTAAAGCTGGTAGCCAGTGTACTGGAACAGGCCGCAGAAGGGATTTTCATTTTGAATCCTGATTTAGATTATATCGATGTGAATCCTCACTACGAATACCTGAGCGGTTTTGAGCGGCATCAGATTATTGGTAAATCCCTATTTGATATTGTAGCGAAAAATAAATCCCAGCAACGCGCTTTTCAGGCCAGCATCGTCAAGCAGATCCAGAAAATTGGCTCTTATGATGGAGAGGTCAACACAAAATTTCTGTCTGGCAAGGAGTCAACCTTATGGCTGCACATCAATGCCGTTACCGATGATGAAGGCCGGATTACCCATTATATTGGCATCGTATCGGATTTGACTGAACGCAAATTACAGGAACAGCGCCTGTCCTATCTGGAAAATTACGATACCCTAACCGACTTGCCCAACCGTTTCTATTATAACTATCAGCTGCACCAATATCTGGTTTCACAAAAAGACTCTCTTAAGCAGATGGCTGTGATTCGACTTAATATCGACCGTTTCCGGCCATTAAATGAATACCTGTCCAATAATGGCGGTGATGAACTTTTACGTCAGGTGGCACAGCGCCTGCGCTTGAGCAATGCAGAAGCATTGTTTGTTGCCCATCTGAATGGTGATGATTTTGCCATTCTCTATGAAATTTCACATATTCGCCCTTCCGTTCAGCACCACTGTGAACGCATTGCTCAAGCCTTTAGCCAAGCATTTAATATTTACGGTCAGGATCATGTAATTACCCTGTCTATGGGCGTGGCATTTTATCCGGATCATGGCCGCCAGCTGGATTATTTAAATAACTGTGCTGAACAGGCATTAAAAGAAGCCAAGAACCTAGGCGGCAATACCATTCATTTTTATTCAAGTGAAAATGATGCCTTGCAGAAAAATGGAATCTTCCTGGAACGGGATCTACGTAAAGCGATCCAGAATAATGAACTGATTGTCTATTATCAGCCAAAAATCAATTTCAGTGATCACAGCATTTATGGCTTTGAAGCGCTGATTCGCTGGGCCCATCCAGAAAAAGGGATTATTGCACCCGATCTGTTTATTCCTTTAGCCGAACAAACCAGCCTGATTTCAGATATTGGCCGTCTGGTCATTCAGCAGACTGCTAAACAGATTCGCCAATGGAATGATCTGGGCTTTAATCATATTTGTGTATCAGTCAATGTCGTGGCCCAGCAGTTGCGTCGCGGTCAGTTGCTCGATGATCTGGATCAGGCCATTGCAGACCACCAGATTTCAGGCAACAGTCTCGAACTGGAAATTACGGAATCTTCGTTAATTGAAAATTCAGAAGCAGTCAAAAACCTGCTGAACGAGATCAAACAGCGACATATTCATATTGCGCTGGATGATTTTGGCACAGGCTATTCATCCCTTTCCTATCTTGCTGATTTTCCAATTGATACCTTAAAAATTGATCGCAGTTTTGTTTCTAAGATCGGAAAAAACAAACATGAAGCAATTGTCAGTGCTATGGTGGCCATGGGTAAAGCCATGGGTATGACCGTGGTTGCAGAAGGGATCGAGACTGAAGAACAATTAGAATATTTACGGGATTTAGACTGCGATATAGCCCAAGGCTTCTTATTTTCCAAAGCCCTACCTGAACGAGAAGCAACCGCTTATTTAGTGCGAGACAAGACAGCTCAATCTTATACATATCAAGTTTAAGTCTATATTTGGCCACAATAAGTTTGTTGGAAAAACGGCCGTCTTTGTCTGTCCGAACTGGTTAACAAATGGTATATTCAGGAACATAAATAAATTTTTTGCCCACTGACTGGGTAATCTTTACAACGATCGAGAGACTGATGGACGAACAATCTTTAAAGCAACAGGCCCTTTACTATCACGAATTTCCCACCCCGGGGAAAATCAGCGTTACACCAAGCAAACAATTGGTCAACCAACGTGACTTGGCCCTTGCTTACTCGCCTGGCGTAGCCGCACCTTGCCTTGAGATTGAACGCGACCCTTCAACTGCTGCATTGTATACAGCACGGGGTAACCTGGTTGCTGTAGTAACCAACGGTACTGCTGTGCTGGGCTTGGGTAATATTGGCCCTTTGGCTTCTAAACCGGTGATGGAAGGTAAAGGCGTATTATTCAAAAAATTTGCTGGTGTGGATGTATTCGATATTGAAATTGCTGAAAATGATCCAGACAAAATTGTAGATATTGTCGCGGCATTAGAACCGACTTTTGGCGGGATTAACCTAGAAGATATCAAGGCGCCCGAGTGCTTCTATATTGAGCAGAAACTGCGTGAACGCATGAATATTCCTGTATTCCATGATGACCAGCACGGTACTTCGATCATTGTCGGTTCTGCTTTACTTAACGCCCTGGAAATTAATGGCAAAAAAATTGAAGAGATCAAGATTGTAGCTTCAGGTGCCGGTGCTGCAGCACTCTCTTGCTTAAATCTGCTTTGTGCTCTGGGTGCTAAAAAAGAGAACATCATTGTTGCCGATTCACGCGGTCTGCTGACTACGCATCGTGAAGGTCTGGATGAATCCAAGAAAGCCTATGTACAAGACATCGAAGCTACTCAGCTAGGTGACGTGATTGCAGGCGCAGACATGTTCCTCGGTCTTTCTGCTGCCGGTATTCTGACCAAAGAAATGGTCAAGGTCATGGCAAAAGATCCGATCATCTTTGCATTGGCGAACCCGGATCCAGAAATCCTGCCTGAACATGCACATGAAGTTCGTGATGATGTCATCATGGCGACTGGCCGTTCTGACTATCCGAACCAGGTTAATAACGCGCTATGCTTCCCGTATATCTTCCGTGGTGCGCTGGATGTGGGTGCAACCACTATTAATGAAGACATGAAAATTGCCTGTGTCCATGCAATTGCACGTATGGCGCATATTGAAGCCGATGCGGCAACTTATGGTGAAAAATCAGCTTCATTTGGCCGCGAATACCTGATTCCTGGTCCACTGGATCAACGTCTGATTCTGGAGATTGCACCTGCTGTGGCACAAGCTGCAATGGATTCTGGTGTTGCGACTCGTCCAATTCAGGATTTCTCGGCGTATCGTCAACGTCTGTCGGAGTTTGTCTACAACTCGGCATTCGTCATGAAACCGATTTTTGAACAGGCGAAATCTGATCCTAAACGTATTGCCTATGCAGAAGGTGAAGACCTGCGTGTATTACGTGCTGCACAAATTGCTGTGGATGAAGGTCTGGCAAAACCGATTCTGGTAGGCCGTCCGGCAGTCATCGAAGCCAATATCAAGAAACTAGGTTTACGCCTTGAAGATGGTGTAAATATCACTATCATTGATCAGGAAAAGAACCCGAACTATGAAATGTTCGCGGATGATTACTACAATATCATGCAGCGCAAGGGTGTAACGCCTGAATATGCACAGCGTGAAGCACGTCGCCGCTCTACCCTGATCGCTGCGATGTTGGTAAAACATGGCATGGCAGACGGTATGCTGTGTGGTACGTATTCTAGCTACGATATTCATCTGGATTTCGTCAGCAACATCATTGGAAAGAAAGATGGTCATAACACTTTCTTTACCTTGAATGCCTTGATGCTTGAAGACCGCAACCTGTTCATTGCCGATACCTATGTCAACACCAATCCAACGGCTGAGCAGCTGGCTGAAATGACCATTCTGGCGGCTGAAGAAGTTCGCCGTTTTGGTATGACACCACGTATTGCCCTGCTTTCTCATTCAAGCTTTGGTTCAGACCAGCATGATGCCAGCGCGCAAAAAATGCGTAAAGTGTATGACATTCTGTCTGAAATCGCGCCTGAGCTGGAAGTTGAAGGGGAAATGCATGGCGATGCAGCACTGGATGAAAACATTCGTCAGTTTGCATTCCCGAATTCACGTTTCAAAGGCTCTGCAAACCTGCTGATCATGCCAAATCTGGATGCTGCCAATATCTCGTTTAACCTGTTAAAAGCAACTTCAGGCAACAATGTGACCATTGGACCAATTCTTCTGGGTGCGGCAAAACCTGTACACATCTTGACACCGACTGCAACTACGCGCCGTGTGATCAATATGACTGCGCTCACTGTGGCAGAAATCCAGCAAGCGGAACAAGATGCACTTTAAGCCAATGACAAGATAACGACGCATTCGCCTCGTTTCTTAACTTGAGAAAACCTCTATTCTGTAGCATGATGCTTCTAAGAATAGAGGTTTTTTCATGCAAGTTTATTTAGTAGGCGGCGCCGTTCGAGATCATTTGCTCGGACACCCCTATCACGAAAAAGATTATGTCGTCGTGGGTGCAACTCCCGCACAAATGCTTGAGCTAGGCTATCAGCCGGTAGGCAAAGACTTTCCTGTTTTTTTACATCCCCAAACAAAAGAAGAATATGCACTGGCGCGTACTGAACGTAAATCTGGGCATGGTTACCATGGTTTTGAGTTTCATACTGATGTTAGCGTTACGCTAGAGCAGGATCTGATCCGGCGTGATCTGACCATTAATGCCATGGCCATGGATGAAGCTGGTCAGATTTATGATCCTTATGGCGGTCAGCAAGATCTGGAAAACCGGACTCTACGTCATGTTTCCGATGCTTTTGTTGAAGATCCATTACGGGTACTGCGGATTGCCCGGTTTGCTGCACGCTATACCAGTGCAGGTTTCGTGATTGCCGATGAAACCATGGCATTGATGCAGCGCTTGACTGAATCTGGCGAATTAAATGCGCTCATACCTGAACGTGTCTGGAAAGAAACTTCGCGTGCATTATCGGAACGTCATGCTGATGTGTATTTTGAAGTATTACGTCAATGTGGTGCTTTAAAGGTGCTATTCCCTGAGATTGATGCACTCTATGGCATTCCGCAACGTCCTGAATATCATCCGGAAATTGACTGTGGCATTCATACCATGATGTCCTTACAGCAAGCTTGCCGTCAAAACTACAGCCTGGATGTACGTTTTGCCGTTTTAGTGCATGATTTAGGCAAGGCTTTAACGCCGCTTGAAGAATTACCGCGACATATCATGCATGAAGAACGTGGCATTAAACCAGTGAATGAACTGTGTGAGCGTTTAAAAGTGCCGACTTATACCAAGCAACTGGCTTTGGCGGTGTGCAAAGAACATCTGAAATGTCATCAGGCCTTCAATCTTAAACCGGGAACTTTATGGCGATTATTACAACGCCTGGATGTATTACGTCGCCCTGAACGTGTTGAAGCTTTTGTACAGGCTTGTGAATGTGATTCACGTGGCCGCCTGGGTCTGGAAGATCGTGCTTATCCACAAGCACAGTATATTCTTGATGCTATGCAGACCGTACGTGCCATCAAGGCACAAGACCTTCCTGCCGATATTCAGGGTCCGGATATTGGCGAAATGCTGATTGAACGACGGATTCAGGCACTTGGTCAGCTCAAAGCGCAACAAACCGTAGCGATTGAATAATAAAAAAGCACCTTCGGGTGCTTTTTTAATGGCTTAGTTTCTCTTTATCACAAAAAAATTAAGAAATATTGAATCAGTACCATCAGGAAATATCTGCCGGAAAGCTGATTACTTGCTCCAGTTTCATTTGATTAGTTGCAATCATCAACAAACGGTCAATTCCCAAAGCAATTCCTGAACATTCCGGCATCTTCGGTAAAGCCGCCAGTAAATATTCATCGATGGGCATGACATGCAAGCCAAGTTTGGCTCGTTCAGCATTATCTGCCTCAAAGCGCGAACGCAATACCTCGGCATCAATCAGCTCATCATAAGCATTGGCCAATTCTAAACCTTCGATATACAGTTCAAAACGTGCGGCGACCAGTTCACCATCTTCATCGATTCGGGTTTTGGCCAAAGAAGCCATTTCAGGGGGAAAATCGGTCAGGAATACTGCGGTATCAAACCCCAGACTAGGTTCAACCATATGTGAAAATAACAGGTCGATATAAGCGAGACGATCCTCGCCTAAATCCAGATTGAGACCGACGCGGCAGCAGCAGTCTTTCAGTTCTTGTATAGTTGCCTGAAGCGGATTGAGATCCAGACGATCCATAAATGCATTCTTATAACTCAGAATGGTCGGACGGATTTCGCCAAAACGTGCTTTCAAGGTCACATTCAACAGATCAGATACTTCAAACATCAGATCTTTTAAACTGAACCCCGGACGATACCATTCCAGCATGGTGAATTCGCTATTGTGCTTACGCCCATGCTCATCATCACGGAAAACTTTACAGATCTGGTAAATGGGTCCAGAACCACTTGCCAATAAGCGCTTCATGGCAAATTCAGGTGAGGTCTGCAAATAATGTGTATGCGCTTTACCCAGCACATGACGCTGGGCCTGTACCGAAGTCAAATGCACATCGGTCACACCGGCTTGAGATAAAATCGGTGTTTCGACTTCTAATACATCGCGCTCAGCAAAAAACTGACGGATTTGACGATATAAATTCGCACGCGCATGCATGGCTTGAAGGTCACAAGTGGGTTGATATGTCATCATCATGCCTTCGGCCCACCATGTGCTGCCCACTCACGACGTAGTGGGTAGGTTTTACGTAAATGATCAAATGCCTGCTGATCGACTTTACCTTCTTTGAGACAGGCACGTAGATTGGCATCATCACGAGCAATGTCATAAATTTGGGATAAATGCTGTTGCAATGCCATTTTTAAATCCTGCCCCTGAAAAAACTGCTCACAGACAGGCAGCTGGGATTCAAACTGTTTATTGGCCGCAAAACCGAAAGTGTGACAAAAAGCTTCGTAGATCATCTGGGTACCACGTGCCTTGCCTTCCAGACTATAGCCGGCAATATGCGGAGTGACCAAAGTCACCAGATCCAGAAGTTCTGCTGAAATCAGCGGCTCATGCTCAAAAACATCCAAAACCACGGTGCGATGTGTCGCCTGTATATCCTGGATCAGCGCGGCTTCTTCAATGACTGGCCCACGTGCTGAATTAATCAGGATTGCATCAGGCCGCATGTGCGCCAGCGAAGCAGCATTAAATAAATGATAGGTTGGATATGCGCCTGTTATGGTTAAAGGGACATGAATCGAAATTGCATCCGCCTGCTGCAATAATTCATGAAATTCAACTTGATCAACCTGCTCTCTTTGCACCAAAGGATCATAGCCAATCACGCGCCAGCTCAAGAGCTTCGCCATGTAGGCCAGTCGGATTCCAACATTACCCAAACCGACAATACCCAAGGTAAATGTCGCATTGGCATCGATTAATTCAGGACGCACCTGCAATAACGCGGTAATCACATATTCAGCCACTGCTTGCGCATTACAGCCGGCTGCATTACTCCATTGAATCCCATGCTGTTCTAATGCAGCAATATCCAAATGATCTGTGCCGATGGTGGCACTTCCTACAAATTTGATCGTACTATTCTTTAGCAGTGCTTCATTGACCTGAGTCACTGAACGTACCAGCAAGCTATCAGCATCTTTGACATCATCAGCGCTTAAGGTTCGTCCTGCACGATGTTGAATATCACCAAACTCGGAAAAAAAGTAATCGGTAAATGCCAGATTTTCATCTGCGACAATTTTCATAATGAGATCCATATGATGCTTGGGCGTATGATAGCGCGTTGATGCTTCTGACTCTATATTTGGCTGATGTGTCAATTTTCAAGATTTGGTAGCTTGATTTCAGAACTGAGGAATTTAAGATTCAGTATTTGCAGCTTAAAAAGAAAAACCCCAATCTTTCGACTGGGGTTTTAAAATTTGGCGGAAGCGGTGAGATTCGAACTCACGGAGGACTCACACCCTCGTCGGTTTTCAAGACCGGTGCATTAAACCGCTCTGCCACGCTTCCATGGCCGCCATCATATAAATAAATCAGATTTTTGGCAATAAAATTTAGCGAAACTTCTATAAAAAGCAGTTTATTCAGCTAAAAATCATCCGAAATCAAAGCCAACCTGAGTATTTCCATTCAAAGATTTGAATCTTGAAATGATCTTGAGTTGAATTTAACTCAGTAGAGAATGATGAGAGAAATAACCACATTCGGCATCCAGTCCGATCAACAATCGAAAAATATTGAGACATAAAAAAACCCAGTCAAATTGACTGGGTTTTTAAAATTTGGCGGAAGCGGTGAGATTCGAACTCACGGAGGACTCACACCCTCGTCGGTTTTCAAGACCGGTGCATTAAACCGCTCTGCCACGCTTCCATGGCCGACATAATATAAACAAAAATCATGCTTGGCAAATATTTTTATGCTTTTACCGAATCAACTGCACAAAATAAAATCAATTCAATTAATCTTCTGAATTTTCTGGCTTTTCATAGCGAATTGAATTAATGAACCAGAGCTTCTTTCCAGAGGGTGTCAGCACCTCGGCCTCATCATCAATCTGCTTGCCCAGTAAGGCGCGTGCCATCGGCGAATCAATCGAAATATGCTGCGGATGATGATCATAAATTTCATCTACTCCTACAATGCGCAAAGTCTTTTGTTCACCTTCTTCATTTTCAATGCCCACCCAGGCGCCAAAATAGACCTTGCCTGCCTGCTCTGGAGAAAAATCGACAATTCTCAGCTCTTCCAGACGTTTTCCCAAATAGCGAACCCGGCGGTCAATTTTGCGTAAAAGTTGCTTGTTGTACTGGTAATCCGCATTTTCAGAACGGTCACCGAGACTGGCTGCCCAATTCACTTTTTTGGTAATTTCCGGACGTTCTTCATGCCAGAGATTCTTAAGTTCTGCCACCAATTTATCGTGTCCGCCACGAGTAATTAAGTTAGATTTCATACATCTTGCTGATCATATTTTCACTGTTTTAACTCACAAACAGCTTATTTTATTTACCATTTTAAAACAATGCCAAATTTCAAAAAATATTACTATTATATTTCAATAATTTAAAATTATTTTTAAAAATAATTTGTGTACAAAATTTGACAATCGTTTTTCAGATCATTAATATGCCAACAATTTCCGGAAATGCTTACTTTTTAAACTATGTAGTTTTTCTACATAATTATCTTTAAATCTCTTGTCATTTTGAATGACGTCATGACTGCCCAACCCTTATTGAATTTATCAAACTGTTAAAATCTCTGGCTGTTTTAGCTGTGATTTTTAGGGCATAAATTACTTTGTAGCGGAGACAACATGCACAGTAGTTCATCCACTGGGTCGAGGCTTTGCCTAAGATCTGTAATTTCCTCTCTCCCTTTGAAAGTACTTGTACTGAGCACTGCATTTATTCCACTACACAGTATCAATGCAAGTAAGACCACACTCCAGTTTGATCATGTGGTAAACAGCAATAAGTTAACCGTAGTTGCGATTGCGAATCCGACTACTGTATTTCAGGATGGGCAACATCTGCATGGCTTTGGTTATGATCTGGTTCGCAACTATGCCAACAGCCTGAATGTAAAGCTCGATTTTAAGATTGTTCCTGACAATCAGACCGCCCTACAGTGGGTTGCGCAGGGCAAAGCCAACCTGGCCATGACCACGACCGATTTAAGTGCAATTGAAAATAAGAAATTGACCTCATTTTCAGCCACGTGTGGAGATCAGTCAATTCTGGTAAATAATGGCCTGAATACCAATTTAAATCTGGTATTTAAATCTGCCACCGATCCTTTAAGCCAGACTGCCAGTGCGTTTATCTGTAAAGGCAAACAAAGCGGTGCCATCAAGCAGCTTGCTTCATTTTATAATCAGAATGTGGTGAAAGAGGAATCCTGGACAACCATTCAACGTGACTTGAGCAACCGACTGCCGATGTATAAAGCCAGCTTTAAACAAACCGCACAGCAATATGATCTGGATTGGCATTTACTGGCAGCCATTGGTTATCAGGAATCTTATCTGAAACCAAATTCGGTTTCTCCAACAGGTGTTCGCGGCTTGATGATGCTGACCAACAGTACAGCCAAAGCAATGGGCGTGAGTAACCGTACTGATCCGGCTCAAAGTATTCAGGGTGGTGCCAAGTATTATGATCAAATGCTTAGTCGCTATGATCATATTCCATTTCCAGATCGGAACTGGTTTGCACTAGTAGCTTATAATATGGGCCCAGGTGCAGTGAATCAGTTGCAAAAACGTATCCAGTCGCAAGGCAAGAACCCGGATAACTGGGTCAACCTATATGCCTATCTGGATCAGAATAAAGCCAATAATGGTCGTTACCGTCAAGCAGTACAATATGTAACCCGTATTCGTGCTTATCTGGAACATATCAAGACCACACCGCAATTGGTGAATATCTAGGTTAACCCTGCGCATTGAACACCATGCCATAAAAAAAGCTTACCTTAGGGTAAGCTTTTTTCGTCTTTATTCGAGCCAATCCAAGCAAGAATTAAGCCGTAGTATTTTCAAGCACTTTCTTGAACAAGTCTTTCTGTTCCTGACTTGGCTTGGCAGTTTGAAGTGCCATCAATTGTGACATATCGCCCTGTACTTTGATTTTGCCAGTCATGAACGCCTGCATTGCAGCAGCCATGTCAAATTCCAGGAAAACTTTACGTAAGGTTTCGCCATCCATATTCAACGTGGTTTTGGCGTTTGAAGACAAACCTTTTTTGATTGCCCCACCATCTAAAGAGAGTTCAGTATTACCTGTAGTGTCTGCTACAACCAAATTAATCGCAAGGTTCGCCAAAGCCGGTGGCAGATTCAAATCGCCAGCTTGCGCTGTTAGAGTTTCTACAGTTGAAAACCAATCATCAGTTAAAAAAGCAGGCATGATCTTTCCTCAAATTATTTGTTCATTTGTGTCGGCTATCCAGACGACATCATGTTGAAGCTATTTTGCTTGTGCTTTGTTATATCATGATCATTAGCGCAAAGGCTAACGAATTTTGTACGCGCCGTTCAATTTTTGTAGTTCTGTTTTATTTATATTTACAGCACAGACACCAACCCGCAGGCCGATGTCTGCAAATTCTCAAACTATTCTGCAGCAAAGCCCAGATTGACCATATTGATCCGGCGATTCTCTCCTTCTACGGCTTCTTCAGTCGAATCACTGCTTTTGAAGTCGAATTCACGCTGGCTGTCCAGCACTTCAAAATCAAATAATTCACGATCGACCAGCTGCGATGGCGAGACATTTTGCAAGGCGCCAAAAATACTATGTAGACGTTTTGGATGTGCTTTATCCCAATCACGTAACATGTCATTGATAATTGCGCGCTGCAGATTATCCTGAGAGCCACATAAATTACATGGAATAATTGGAAATTGGCGCATTTCTGCATATTTGATGATGTCTTTTTCTTCCACATACGCCAGTGGACGAATCAGAATATTCTTTTTGTCCGAAGACAGCAGTTTCGGTGGCATCGCCTTCAAGCTGCCACCATGGAACAGGTTCAGGAAGAAAGTCGCCAAGATATCATCACGATGATGGCCTAAAGCAACTTTGGTCGCACCAATTTCCTGTGCAAAACCGTATAAAGAACCACGACGCAAACGTGAACAGACGGCGCAATAGGTTTTGCCTTCAGGTGTCAGCTTCTTGGTGATGCTGTATGTGTCTTTTTCCAGAATGTAATAAGGAATGTTATTTTCTTCTAAATAACGCGGCAATACATCTTCCGGAAAACCTGGCTGTTTCTGGTCCAGATTGACAGCCACGACATCGAAGTTGATCGGTGCGATACGCTTGAACTGCAGCAGGATATCTAGCAGGGTATAACTGTCTTTACCACCAGAAATACACACCATGACCTTATCGCCTTCTTCAATCATCTTGAAGTCACGAATGGCATGTCCGACTTGGCGGCGAAGCTTCTTCAACAAACGGTAGTAGGCTGAGCTTGTTGGCAATTCAGGCTTGAAATTAAATCCTTGTTCGGACTCAACTGGCGAGTACATAGACGAGATTAACCCATAAATAAAAATACCGCGCAATTTTATCCGATTCGGCCCCGTATCGCATCAAAAGAATTTATTTTCATGAAAATGTCTTATTAATTTCATTTTCATGTTTTATTTAGATTGATATATTGAACGATTGCGTTCAATTTTTAGGCAAAATGCTTATCTTTTGGACTTTTCCACAGTTGTCCACAAAAGCTGTGGATAACTTTGTGGATTGAAACAGGCTTGACAACTTGTCCGGCTCAAAAGATAAGGCTTTTCTTTAAATTGATCATTTTTTGATCAATTTAATTATATATAAAAATCAACAACTTAAACCTGTCAAGCCTAAGGTTTTAAATTAAATCATATTTTTTTTTCTACTGCTAAAATGTAAAAAATGACTTGCATTTACAAACTCGTTTATAAATGCAGCGCACAAGTCTTTTCATTCCGTAATTTTTTGTTAAACTCTTGATTAAATTTTTCTCTATTGTGTTTACTTAATATAAACAATGAAAATAAATGTACATGTTTTGGGGCGTTATGGGATCAGCAGCTTGTTATTGGCAGGTTGTTGTCATTTTGTTTATGCCGGTCAAACGATTTACCAGTTACGTGACAGTAATGGCAGTACTTTATTGACCAACAAGAAAAGTCGCTATAATCACTTACAGGTAGAAAAGAAGACTTATTATCCAGACAGCAATATTCACAGTTATAGCAACTGGGGCTCTAGTGAAGCTTCCGTGTTGCCGAGCTATAGTAGAAATAAAAATGCCTATGACTCGATTATCCGTCAGGCATCCCAAACTTATGGCGTTTCTGAAGGCTTGATTAAAGCCGTGATGCATACTGAATCTGGTTTCAATGTACATGCGCGTTCACCAGTCGGTGCACAGGGCTTGATGCAACTCATGCCGGCCACTGCCCGTCGTTTTAATGTCAGCAATGCCTATGATCCCCAGCAGAATATTATGGCGGGCGCCAAATATCTGGCCTGGTTATTGAAACGTTTTAATGGCAATACCAGTCTGGCACTGGCTGGTTATAATGCCGGTGAAGGCAATGTCAGCAAATACGGTGGTATTCCGCCCTTTCGTGAAACCCAGGACTATGTGCGCCGTGTGACCAGTCGCTATCAGAATCTGTATACCGAAGGCCTGAGCACCAATAGTATTTCACCTAGCCCTGCGTCGAGTCAGGGGCGTATTATTGCCAGCTCCGACAATTACTCCACGGGCTCCACCACCGCTGCCAATATTCAGGCTGCCAAGTATCAGCGTCAGATCATCGCACAGGCCGATGGTAGTTTCACTGATGCACCCGCAGGCTCTTATGCCACTGCAAATGCAACGGCATCAGCAAAGATCTATTTGAGTGAATAATCTCTAAACAGCTTTGTTTTTAAACACCTATGTTTTAATTCGAACAAAAAATACCCTGTATTTTTTGTAGCCAAATGCTATTTTTTCCTTGAATTCTTCTCGATTTCGCCTCATATTGATTTCAATGATTTACATTTAATAATCAGATTATTTTTCTGTAATAAGAGGATTTCTCAATGATGCGGATTGGTTTGTTCTTGCTAACCAACCTCGCGGTACTGGTTGTAGCTGGCATTATCTTGTCACTCTTCGGTGTCGGTAGTTACCATGGCGCAGGTGGCTTGAATCTAGGCAACCTGTTGGTCATCTGTTTTGTGTTCGGTATGGTCGGCTCAATCATTTCCCTGTTCATGTCTAAATGGATGGCGAAAAAAACCACGGGTACTGAACTGATTGACCCGAATGCTCCTCGTAACCAAGCTGAAGCCTGGTTACTCCATGAAGTTGCACAGCTTTCTCAGCGTGCAGGCATTAAAATGCCGGAAGTGGGTATTTTCCCTTCTTACCAGTCCAATGCCTTTGCCACTGGCTGGAATAAAAACGATGCCCTAGTTGCGGTATCAACCGGCTTGCTTGAGCGTATGAACAAAGACGAACTTCGTGCTGTATTGGCGCATGAAATCGGTCACGTTGCCAATGGCGATATGGTGACTCTTGCCCTGATCCAGGGTGTGGTGAACGCCTTTGTAATGTTCTTCGCACGTGTCGCAGGTGATTTTATTGATCGCAATGTCTTTGGTCGTGAAGAAGGTGAAGCCCCGGGTATTGCCTATTTCGTGATTACTATTGTGCTGGATATCGTGTTCGGTATTCTTGCATCGTCTATTGTGATGTGGTTCTCGCGCCACCGTGAGTACCGTGCCGATGAAGCCGGTGCACGTCTGGCTGGCAAACAGGCCATGATTTCAGCATTACTACGCTTACAGGCAGAATCTGAAATGCCAGATGCCATGCCGAAAGAAATGAAAGCATTTGCGATTTCTGCGGGTAAAGAGGAAGGTTTTAGCCTTGCTGCATTGTTCCAGACACATCCAAGCATCGAACAGCGTGTCGCTGCATTACAACAGCTTGATTGTGCTTAATCTAAAACATGCACAAGTAATACCCATATTAATTCAAAAAAGCCTGCAGTAATTGCAGGCTTTTTTATTGGATTCATTCGCGTATTCTTTAACTCGATTTAATCAGCTGATCCATTGATACAGCGCCATAATTCCCCATCCGATCGCGAAGACCAACAGGATCAGGAATAAAGTGCCCAAAATATCCGGGATATGAATCCAGATCCAGGCCACGACACGATTCCGCCAGAAAGCAGATTGCTGCTGTTTACGTTCCAGACTTTCATGCAAAAATGGATGTACCACATGCCGGTCGCTGCTAATCTGATATTCCTCACGAATATGCAGATGCACGACATCCAGCGCCTTGCGACTCGGCCGGATAAAAATATCAAAGACGGTACCAGCCACAGGAATAAATCCAACCACTGCATCCATTACTGCCAGCTTCATGACCGGATTGAGTTTGGCACTCGGTACCCCGATCTGTTTGGCCTTATGAATGGCATAACAGGTCAACACAAAACCGGCAATATCTCCAGCAACCGGAATCGTACTTAAAGCCGCATCTGCCCCCACGCCTTGCTTGGTAAACGGAATACGCACCACTGAATCCATCATATTGGCAAACTTGGCCAGATCACGTTCCAGACGTATCACTTCTTGCTGGCTTAGTTTTGTTTTTTGTTGAGGATCAGACATGTATTTTTCCAGAAATGAATCCAATGTAATTGAGCATAAAGTATTTTTTAATTTAAGGTGTATCCAGTTGTAGATTAAAATAGTAATTTAGATGCAATAAATAAATAGATGATCACACCAGTGGCATCACAGATTGAAGTAACCAGTGGTGCTGAGGCACTGGCCGGATCCAGCTTTAATTTATTGAGTATAAATGGCAAGCTCATGCCGATCAGACAGCCCATCAGTACAATACCAAGCATACTTAAGGCCAGCACCACAGCGACCATCCAGTCACCTCTTATATACCCCAAGATGGATACAGCAATCGCCATGGTGCCTCCCAGACATAAGGCAACCAGAGATTCACGTCCAAGCAGACTAAACCAGTCCTTAAACTGCACATCGCCTGTGGCTAGGGCGCGCACCATCAAGGTAGCGGACTGGGAACCTGCATTTCCCCCACTGCCGACCAGTAGAGGCAGGAAAAATACCAGCACAATATGGGAGGCGATAATCTCTTCAAAATGCGCAATCCCAATTCCAGACAATAGACTCCCGAAAACCAGTATCACCAGCCAGAATACCCGTTTCTGATACAGGCTAAAGATCGGTGCAGTTTTCAGACTGAGTTCATTCAAAGGTGTGACGGCACCAGATTTTAAAATATCCTCGGTGCTTTCAGCCTCCGCAATATCCATGGCATCATCATAGGTAATAATGCCGACCAGCTTCTGTGCAGCATCGACTACCGGTAAGGCAATAAAATCATAATAGGCCAAGGTACGGGCGACCTGTTCCTGGTCTTCATCGACTGTGGCATACACCACATCCGTAGTCATGACTTCGGCAATCGTGGCATCCGGCGCTGCCTGGATAATCTGCCGCAAGGAAATTACACCCAGTAGATGCTGCTGCGCATCTACAATATAGATCAGATATAAGGTGTCATGATTTCCGGCAATATCACGTAGTACTTCGATCGCCTGACGCATATTAAGTTCCGGCGCCAGTGTGATAAAGTCCGAACTCATTAAGGCTCCAGCCGTTTCCTCCGGATAGGCATGCAGCTCTCGCAGCACCTGCAGCGACTGGGTAGACAGCTTGCCCAGTAATTGCTGCTGTATTTCATAAGGCATCTGCTTATATAAATCAATAAAATCATCTGAATGCATGGCATCCATCAGACTGGCCAGCTGATCTGGAGGAAACTGGTAAGCCAACTGGATTTGCATGGCCAGTGGCAAGAACACCAGCACCTCGGCCTGCCGCTCTAGTTGCTGAAATTGCAGATAGCGTTCCGCAGGTCCAAGTTCCGACAAAATTCTGGCCTGATCGGCAATGTTTAACTGCTGTAGAAGTTGGTGAATATTATTGTTCCCGGTAAGCAGAGTCTCATGTAACTGCTGTATTTTTTCTTGATGCTGCATTCCCATACCATTATTTGCTGCAGGTATGAAAGCTACCCGCCCTAGAGTGAGTATTCCTGATTTTCTTGATTGATTTGTATAACTTTATTTGTTGCTTTGACACGAAACAGATTTTGAATCAAGACAAACATAAATGGAATAAAGAACAGTACCAGAATGGTCGCAAAGATAACCCCTCCAAAAACACTGGCACCAATTTCCTGACGGCTAATTGCACTCACCCCTGTCGCAAAAATCAGAGGAAGTACACCGGCAGCAAAGGCTATAGAAGTCATCAAAATAGGACGTAAGCGCAAACTTGCGCCCTCCAAAGCTGCAGCCATGGTGGTTTTGCCTGTCTGCTCTGCCTGTGCGGCAAACTCCACAATCAAAATGGCATTTTTACAAGACAGGCCAATGGTCGTCAGTAAAGCAATGTGAAAAAAGATGTCATTGGCGAAACCAAAAGCCCAGCAAAATAAGATACTGCCACCTACCCCTAATGGAATGGCACTGATGACTGCCGCAGGAATAGTCCAACTTTCATATAAAGCCGTTAAGCACAGGAAAATAAATGCGATAGAAATAATGTAAAGGAAAATGGCCTGACCACTGCTGCGCTTTTCTTCCAGTGCGGCTCCGCTCCAGGCCAGGTTCACACCTTCCTGTTCATCGACCAATGTTTCAACATCCCGCATGGTCTGACTGGAGAATTTGTCTTTTGGAATACCGGCATAGACCGGAACGGCATTATAACCCATATAGCGGGTAATACTGTTTGGACCACCCTGCCAGTTAAGGCTGCTAAACTGGTTAAAAGACAACATTTCACCTTGGTTATTTCTGACATGCCAATAGGCTAGGTCTTCAGGTTTGGAACGGTATTCAGCTTCACCCTGCATAATGACACGCTTAATCTGCCCACGATCAATAAAGTCATTGATATAGGTACCGCCCCACGCTGCAGCCAAAGTAGTGTTGACATTTTGCTGAGGAATAGCATGCTTCAATACGCGCTCAACATCGAGTTGCATATTTAGCTCAGCACTCTCTTTGGGCTGGTCCAACTGTAAAAATTCAATGGATGCTTGTCCTTGGGCGCGTGACTCAATCTGGCCAAATGCCTCCTGTAAAAACCCGGCCCCTTTATAATCCAAATCTTGTAACCAGAAATCTACAACTCGCCCATTACTCGACATGGACGGTGCCATAAAGAAAATCTGGGCATTGGCATGATTGGCAAAGTGTTTCTGGGCGCGATCTACCATGGCAAAAACCGAATCTTCGGGATTTTTACGTGCTGCCCAGTCCTTCAATACCACAAAGAGCTGACCACGATAAGGCCCCACACCGACGTTATTTCCGCTATACCAGACGCCGATACTCTTGATGTGTTCCGATTCATGTTCCATTAAATAGTCTTGCACTTCACGTCCCACTTTCTCAATCTCGGAGCGTGGCGCATTACCGGGCATTACGATCTGTCCCATCACAAAGCCCATGTCTTCAGTAGGTATTAAACCTTCAGGTAAATTTTTATAAACCCATCCAAACCCCAGGATACAGATACCGAACAATGCCAACATGCCGAATTTAAATCGCATGCTTCCTACAGACACTTTCTGGTAGCCTGCATTGAGCCGATCCATACCACGATTAAAACTTCGCGCCCATCGTGCTTGATGAGTTTTGCGTTTAAGCAGTTGTGCTGCAAATGTCGGGGTAATAATCAAGGCAACGAATAATGACAGCAACATGGCCACCACCAAAGTGATAGAAAATTGCCGATAAATCACACCGGTGATACTGCCAAAGAATGCCATGGGAATGAATACTGCGGTTAATACCAATGTAATGCCGACCAGTGCCCCGCTCATTTCCTGCATTGACTTTAAAGCTGCAGCTTTGGCATCCAGATTTTCTTCATGCATCAGCCGTTCAATATTTTCAACCACGACAATGGCATCATCCACTAATAGACCAATTGCCAGAATCAGGGCGAATAAGGTAAAACTGTTCAGGGTCATCCCCAAAACATACAACACGGCAAACGTGGCCAGAACCACAATCGGAATGGTGACAGCAGGAATAATGGTGGCCCGCCAGTTCTGCAGAAAGATAAACATCACGATAATCACCAGAAAAATGGCTTCAACCAGTGTTTTGGCCACCTGTTCAATGGAACCGGTAATAAATGGCGTTTTATCCATGGTCATACGCAACTGATAGTGTGGCGGCAAATTGGCTTGCGCATTTTTTAATACCGCCTGAATCTGCTCCGAGACAGCAAGGGCATTACTACGAGGGGCCAAAGTAATGGATAAAGCTGAAGATAACTGACCATTGGTATAGTTAATGTGGTTATAACTTTCTGCACCAAGTTCCACTCGTGCAACATCTTTTAAATACAGCAATGAACCGGAATCAGTCGTTTTCACAATGATCTTTTCAAATTCCTGAACACTGCTTAAACGTGAACCACCACTTACCTTGGCATTGAGATATTGACCTTCGAGGGTTGGCAAACCGCCTATCGCACCTGAAGCCAATGGTGCATTCTGGGTTTCTATGGCATTACGGATATCGCTGGGCATCAGGTTAAATTGATTTAACTTGTGGGGATTGAGCCAGATCCGCATGGCATAACCAGCACCATACAGCTCAATCTCCCCCATCCCCTCAATACGTGACAGACGAGGTTCTACATGTACCATCAAATAATCTGAAAGTTCGGTCACAGTACTTTGACCACTCTCATCATATAAACTTAACAGTGCAAACTGATCATAACCTGACTTATAGACATTGACCCCGCCTTGCTGGGTTTCTTCCGGCAAGCGACCCAGTACACCATTGACGGCGTTTTGCACCTGTAACTGGGCTTGATCCAGATCGACCCCTTGTTCAAATTGCAAATCAAGTTGAGCACGTCCTACCGAACTGCTGGAATGAAAGGTTTCCAGACCCTCAATCCCTTTGACTGCCTGTTCCAGAATCTGGGTGACCGATTGCTCAACAGTTTCTGCCGATGCTCCTCGATAGCCTGCATAAACTCCTAATGCTGGCGCATCCATATTCGGCATATGCTCAACGGGAATTTTTTGCAAGGCAAATATTCCCAGGCTCATCATGAAAATCGCAATAACTGCTGCAAATTTGGGACGGTAAATAAAAAAACGCGACAACATAAACTAGAAATCCCCATCAGATGCATTCTCACGATGCATTCTGTTATCAATAGATGATTTCTATAGCAATTTTTAAACCATGCTGCAAAATTAACCAGTCATCGGATAAATGATTGGCCATAAAAAATCCCCATCAATACGGGGATTTTTTAGCTTTGCAGTCTTTTCTGTATATTAAGCACGCGATTTTTTAATGATCAGTCGACGAATCAGAACATACATAAAGGGAATAAAAATTAGAACCAGCACAGTTCCAAAAATCACCCCGCCCAGTACACTTACCCCGATTTCCTGACGGCTTACCGCGCCGGCACCAGTAGCAAAGACCAAAGGTAAAATTCCTGCGCCAAATGCCAAAGAAGTCATCAGAATTGGGCGCAAACGCAAAGATGCACCTTCAAGAGCCGCTTCCACTACAGATTTGCCTTGTTGCTGTGCCAGCGAAGCAAATTCTACAATCAGAATGGCATTTTTACAGGACAGGCCAATAGTGGTCAGCAAGGCAATCTGGAAATAGATATCATTTGGGAAACCAGCCAGATAACTAAAAATGATATTACCACCAATACCCAATGGAATCGCAGACATGACTGCAGTAGGAATACTCCAGCTTTCGTACAATGCCGCCAGACAAAGAAAAATAAAACCAATTGAAATCAGATAAAGCCAGATGGCCTGATTACTCGACTGTTTCTCCTCAAAGGAAAGACCGCTCCAGACCACATCGACTCCCTCCTGTTCGGCAATCAGTGCTTCCACATCCTGCATAGCCTGACCGGAACTGCTATCTTTGGCACGGTCGGCTTCCATTTGCAGCGCGGTATAGCCCATAAACCGGTTCACCACTTCAGGGCCACCACTCCAGTCCACTTGCGAGAAGTTGCTAAAAGGTACCATCTGATTCTGGTCATTGCGTACATGCCACTGCGCCAGATCTTCCGGCTTGGAACGGAATTCTGCATCCCCCTGCATAATCACCCGTTTAATCCGGCCACGATCAATAAAGTCATTGATATAACTGCCGCCCCAGGCACTGGATAAAGTACTGTTAATTGCCGATTGGGTCAGACCATTGGCCATGGCCTGTTTTTGGTCGATATTGACGCGTAACTCTGCTTTGTCCGGATTAGAACGTTTGCCCAGATTTTCAAAGCTGGTGTAATTGCCGGTCTGAGCTTCCAGTGCTTTAAACTGCTGTCCCAGATATTGTCGCCCCTTGCCATTAATATCACGAATCCAGAAATCCAGACCATCAGTTTGTCCTAGACCATTGACTGAAGGTGGCATGGACACGTTAATTTGTGCATTGCGATTGTTTTGAAAGTGCTTCAGGGCCCGTTCACGAATCGCTTGTGCGGTATTGTCCTGACCTGAACGCTCATCCCAATGTTTCAATGCCACAAAACCGGTCGCCAGATTCTGACCAGTTCCAGAGAAATTTCGACCATAACGGATCATCACCAGGTTGACATTGGCTTGTTCCTGATCCAGAAAATATTGGCGGACTTGCTCTCCGATCTGAATGGTATTTTTCAGCGGGGCACCCTCCTGCAATTTAATCTGCAGACTTAAAATCCCCTGGTCTTCAGCCGGCAAGAAACTGGTCGGCAAGGCCCGGTAGAACAGACCGAATACACAGATCAATCCGGCAAAGATCACCAGACACACTGCCTGATGCCGGATCGTCATCTGAGCCAGTTTAAGATAGCGCTGTTTCAGATGATCCAGTTTCCGGTTAAACCATGCAGCCCATTTGGCTGGTTCAGGATTTGGCTTGAGAATGAGGGCACACAGTGCGGGAGTCAGAACAAGCGCCACCATCAGGGACAAAGACATGGCTGCAACCAGGGTAATAGAGAACTGACGGTAAATCACCCCGGTAGAACCGCCAAAGAAAGCCATGGGAATAAATACTGCGGTCAGCACCAAAGTAATCCCGATCAGTGCCCCGCTAATTTCCTGCATGGACTCTAATGCTGCCTCCTGGGCAGACAGATTCTGTTCATGCATCAGACGTTCGACATTTTCTACTACCACAATTGCATCATCGACCAGCAGGCCAATTGCCAAAACCAGAGCGAACAATGTGAGCGTATTGATACTCATCCCAAGCGTATAGAGGACTGCCATCGTCCCCAATATCACCACTGGAACCGTCACAGTTGGGATTAAAGTCGCACGCCAGTTCTGCAAGAAAATAAACATCACAATGATCACCAGAATCACTGCTTCAAACAGGGTTTTTACAACCTCTTTAATTGATTCCTGTACAAAAGGTGTATTGTCCCGTGGATAGGCAATTTTGTAGCCATCAGGCAATTGCTGAGAAATCCGGGCAATTTCAGCTTTAATCAGATTAGAGGTTTCAATGGCATTGGCCCCTGAGGCCAGCGAAATACCCAGACCTGCTGATGGATAACCATTATTGGTACTATAAGACTGATAATTTTCAGCACCCAGTTCCACCCGAGCAATATCTTTTAAATAAATAAAGCTGCCGGCACGATCCGATTTGACAATAATATTCTGGAATTCTTCCACGGTTTTCAGTCGCGAACCCGAAGTGACTTTGGCATTCAGGTATTGCTCCTCCACTGTTGGCAAATCACCGATTGCACCTGCAGCGACCTGGGTATTCTGGGATTCGATTGCGGCACGCACATCACTTGGCATCAGGTTATATTGTTTTAATTTCCTTGGGTCCAGCCAGATCCGCATCGCATACTGTGATCCGAAGACATCCACCTCACCAATTCCCTCGATTCGGGAAATATCCTGTTCCAGATGGGTCATCAGATAATCAGAAAGTTCAATATTGTTGCTGCGTCCAGATTCATCGTACAGGCTGATCACCATATGCGTATCACCAAGCGACTTAAAGACATTAACGCCTTGGCGTTGCACATCTTCTGGCAAGCGGTTCAGAACGCCATTAATCGCATTTTGTACCTGCACCTGTGCAGTATCCGGATCGGTACCATTTTCAAAGCTAATGCTGACCCGGCTACGCCCCGAAGAATCACTACTCGAACTAAAATACAGCAAATGATCGATACCTTTAATCTGCTGTTCCAGCACCTGAGTCACGCTTTCTTCTACAGTTTCCGCAGAAGCACCGCTATAGGTTGCTGCCACTGTTATCCGTGGCGGTGCAATATCCGGATAACGTTCCACTGGCAGGTTCATTACCGCGAACATGCCAATTGCCATGACCATAATCGCCAGTACTGCAGCAAAGATCGGGCGGTGGATAAAAAATTTAGACAGCATAAGTCCGAGTCACTTTTAATTAATTGGGGATAGAGGTCGTGCAAAATACAAGCAGTCTATATTTGAATATTCAGTGACATAGCAGCAGATTGCAAGAATTAAACACATAAAACTGCGATAAAAACCAATCATGGAGAAATTATGGATAATCCTGGCTGTACACGTTCCTGAGGTTGCGCATCCCTAAATTAATAGCATTTTTTCAAACAAAAAACCCTGCGTCTGCAGGGTTTTTTGGTGAATCAATTGAGCGGATTAAGCGCTGAACTGGTTCATTGTGTTTTTAGAATCATCACCCGCTTTAAGCGCGTTATCACCAGCGAAGATTTCTTTGTGGTCATCACCGATGTCAGAACCAGCCATTGCCTGGTGTTTAACACATGCGATACCGCCGCGGATTTCTTTACGTTGTACGCCAGCAACATAAGCCAACATACCTTCAGAACCGAAGTAACCTTGAGCAAGCTCATGTGTAGAAAGCGCAGCTGTGTGGTAAGTCGGAAGAGTGATCAAGTGGTGGAATACACCTGCTTCACGAGAAGCATCTGCCTGGAAGGTACGAACTTTTTCATCAGCTTCAGCAGCCAATTCAGTTGCATCGTACTCAGCGCTCATTAATTTAGCGCGGTCGTATGCAGATACGTCTTTACCTTCAGCAACCCAACGGTCGTAAGCTTGTTGACGGAAGTTTAAAGTCCAGTTGAACGATGGAGAGTTGTTATAAACAAGTTTCGCATTTGGAACAACTTCTTTAACACGGTTAACCATGTGAGCAATTTCAGCTACGTTTGGAGTCGCAGTTTCGATCCAAAGCAGGTCAGCACCGTTTTGAAGGCTAGTTACACAGTCAAGTACAACGCGGTCGATTTGAGTGCCTTCACGGAACTGGTATAGACCAGAAGCAAGACGTTTAGGACGGTGAAGTTTACCATCACGCTTGATCAGGATTTCGTCTTCTTGCGCTTCTGAAATGTCGATTTCAGTTGTGTCTAAGTAGCTGATGTATTGAGAAGCAATGTCGCCTGGCTCTTTAACCACTGGGATTTTTTGAGTCAAGTCAGCGCCTTCAGAGTCAGTACGTGCAACAATGATACCATCGTCCAGACCCATTTCCAGGAATGCATAGCGAAGTGCGTGGATTTTCGCGATGAAATCTTCGTGTGGAACAGTTACTTTACCAGCTTGGTGACCACATTGTTTCGCATCAGAAACCTGGTTTTCGATTTGTAGTGCACAAGCACCCGCTTCGATCATTTTCTTGGCAAGCAAGTAAGTTGCTTCTTCGTTACCGAAACCAGCGTCGATGTCAGCAATGATTGGCACAACGTGAGTTTGGAAGTTGTCGATTTGTGAAGTGATTTCAGCTGCTTTAGCAGTATCGCCCGCTTCTTGAGCTTTTTTAAGCGCACGGAAAAGATCATTCAGTTCTTTCGCGTCAGCTTGACGTAAGAATGTGTAGATTTCTTCGATCAATGCAGGAACAGATGTTTTTTCGTGCATAGATTGGTCAGGAAGTGGACCGAACTCTGAACGAAGTGCTGCAACCATCCAGCCAGAAAGGTAGATGTAGCGACGTTCAGTTGTACCGAAGTATTTTTTGTTCGCAATCATTTTTTGTTGCGCGATAAAACCGTGCCAGCAACCTAATGATTGAGTGTATTTGCTAGAGTCGGCATCATAAGCAGCCATATCACGACGCATAATTGCCGCTGTATATTTCGCAATGTCCAAACCAGTTTTGAAACGGTTTTGAAGTTGCATACGCGCAGCATCTTCAGGACTGATGTCTGCCCAAGTGTTACCGAATTTCGCTTTTAATTCGCGGATTGCATCAATCGCTGTTTGGTATGTAGTCATGATATATTCCTGTAATAATATTAGGATTTTTCTGCAACGAACCGCTCAAATCACACCCTCAATGACTTGTTTAGATTTTCGACGATCCGTTGGGATAACTAAAGATTAGTTGGCTTATGAAAATTAATCCAATAGTCTGCAAGAATCTTCAGTATTTATTTAAAAAATGAGTAGATCAAAGTCTTAGTAAAGTTTCAAAACAACAAATTAAAATACTGTTTTATATAAATTTATTAAAGAATATTAATGAGTAAAATTTAGACACAAAGGTTAAAAATAATTCATTAGACTTAAGTCTGGGACGGGGGCAGATACTATTTTATTGCACAAAAATAAAGATTTCTGATTATTTCTTAGTCTTAAGACATGAATTTATTGGTTTATTTTTTACGCAAATATTCATATATCAAACTCATAATATCTACCTATAAAACTAGCGTATTAAGGGTGAGTCTATAGAGAGCAAGTTACTAGGGTGTGTCCTCATTTGGCTTTGCACCAAATAAATATACAGGCTATACGAATCATAGATTTATAATTGCGTGCC
>NZ_JACSPT010000006.1 GCF_014837015.1 Acinetobacter pecorum | reverse complement strand
TGTACTTGACTTGGAAATGTCCATATAGGACATTTCTATTTGGTTATTAGGTAGGACATTTCTACTTGGGAATAACATCAATTTTTTATTTCTTATAAATCATGTTTTTATAGATTTTTCATGTTCCACGGTCATTTAGCAATCAATGTTCCATGGTTCTATTGAGTTTTAATAAATAATATCCAGTTTTTTAATGAGTTATTATTCCATATGCGGAAACTCAAATTGGATTTATAGAAGCGAGTAAGTTGGGTAATCATAAGAAACGAAAATATGTTATGTCTTTGATAGATATTAAATGCGCCGTTCAAAGAAACTTTATTTATTGTAAATCATAAATAATGAGTCATCTACGAGAATTCAACCTTTAAAATTACAATCCTATTTTTTTGGCAGAGTTACTTTAAAAAGCTTGAATACTTCTACTTAATTTAATTTTTATTGAAGTACATCACACAAATATTAAAAAATATTTTCTTTATAAATCAAATATATTTGAGCATATTTATAAAACGCTGCACAATGAAATCAAAATATATTGGCATAAATCTAAGATCAAGATTTGTGCAGTTGTGCATTTCCGGGGGAAAGAAAATGTTCACGGCAGAACTGTTGGACGAAGCAAAAAAATTCATGCATCACATGCTGACTAAAGTAGTGGAATATGGTGGCTCAGATTTATTTATTACGGCTGATTTTCCACCGAGCATCAAACATCAAGGCTTAATGAAACCTTTTGGACAACAGGAACTTACAGCTGAAAAAACCAAACTGTTTGCCTACAGTCTGATGAATGATAAACAGCGTAAAGAATTTGAAACTGAACTTGAATGTAACTTTGCCATTACTGTACCGGGCGTCTCCCGTTTCCGGGTCAATGTGTTCCAGCAACAACTTAATGTGGGCATGGTGATTCGTACCATTACTGCAGAAATTCCAAATTTCCAGAAACTGAAATTACCGGAATCCCTGAAACATGTGATTATGGAAAAACGTGGACTGGTACTGGTAGTCGGAGGAACGGGTTCAGGTAAATCAACTTCACTCGCAGCCATGATTGACTACCGAAATGAAAATTCAGCAGGGCATATCATTACCGTAGAAGATCCGGTTGAATATGTGCATAAACATAAAAAATCCATGATTACTCATCGTGAAGTCGGAGTGGACTGCCATTCTTGGCATAATGCGCTGAAAAATACCTTGCGTCAGGCTCCGGATGTAATTCTGATCGGGGAAATTCGCGATACTGAAACTATGGAACATGCGATTGCTTTTGCGGAAACTGGCCATTTGTGTTTGGGAACTCTGCATTCCAATAATGCCAACCAGACTTTGGACCGGATTATCAACTTCTTCCCTGAAGAACGCCGGAATCAGTTATTGATGGATTTGTCTTCAAATATGAAGGCGATTATTTCACAGCGTCTGATTCGGACTCAAGATGGTAAAGGCCGTCGGGCAGCGATTGAAATCATGCTGAATACACCTTTGATTTCCGACCTGATCCTGAAAGGCGAGTTTCATGAGCTGAAAGCCATTATGGCTAAATCCCGTGAACTGGGCATGCAGACTTTTGACCAAGCCTTATTTGACCTGTATAACCAAGGCGCCATTTCCTATGAAGAAGCTTTGCGTAATGCCGATTCTACCAATGAGTTACGTCTGCAGATCAAGCTGAAAAGCAATCGTCAGGACAGTACTGCACCAGCTAGTGAAGCAACCCAATTCACCATGATGCAAGATCCAAAAGCGGATGAGAAAGAAGCAGAGAATACTTCGGTGTCAGAATAAACCTTTACTCAAAACATCACAGGCAGAATTTTCTGCCTGTTTTGACTTATATTATTTATTATTCAATCCAATCCATAAAATTAGTCAGTTTTGCGTTGTACCAGCAGCTTAAAATAAACAATGCTGCTCAGCGTTAAAAGACCACACAAAATAAAAGCCAACTGATAACTATAAGCGGCAATGATGGCGCCAATGAGCAATGAACCGATGGCAATACCCAAATCATAGAATGTATAAAAAGTTGAGGTTGCATAGCCAATCCGATGCTTGGGGGCACGTTGAATCGCCAAGGTTTGAATACAGGGCTGCACACTGCCAAAACCTACTCCAATCATGACAGCAGCAAGCATGAATCCCCATAAGCTCTGGATCTGGCTCAGTAAAAATAGGCCCAAACTAAAAGCCACCAATGCCGGATAAATCACATATTGTGGACCTTTACGATCATAAATTTTTCCGGTGATCGGCCGTAAGCTCATCATGGAAATTGCAAAAACCACAAAGAACAAACCAGCATAAGCCATTAAACCTTTGCTGGCTGCAAAGGGAGCAATAAAGGACATAATGCTGGCATAAGAAAAAGAAATCAGCATGGCCAGTACCGCAACAGGTAATACCGTCTTTTCTACAAAATCTGTCAGCTCAAGTGATGTTTTCTTGTTAGAATTTTCAATTATTTTTTCAGGTTCTTTGACCGGAATCAGAAAACAGAAGGTAAATCCGATAAAGACCAGGGCAACCAGCAGTATGCTGACCTGAAAATAAGACCAGTATTCCATCAGGCTCAGACCTATAAATGGCCCTAAAACAATCCCCAGATTAACCGACATGACAAAATAGCCCATACCTTCGCCTTTACGCTGTTCCGGAATAAACTGGTTTACGACAGGCACACAAACTGTGGTCAAGATACTAAACCAGATACCATGCAAGAAACGGATGATAAACAGAATCGTGAGCTGATCAGCGAACAGGTAAGCTAAGGAAAAAATATTGAAAAATATTTCTGAGACAATTAAGGTTTTGCGTATACCGAATCTTTCGATAATTAAGCCGCTAAAAGGACGCACTGCAATGGCAGAAACCATAAATAAAGTCATGGCCAGACCGGCCTGGGTTAGATTACCGCCTAACTCTTTCAAGATGTAAATTGGCAAAATTGTAGTTTGTGCAAAATAGAAAATAAATAAAAACAGGTTATTGGACAGACAAAGTACAAATGACTTGGTCCAAAGAAGTGAAGTATTGTCGTTCATGAGGATCCTGAATAATATGTGCGACAAGCGCTGAGACTGCACATGAGTATTATTTTTATAAGCAAGCACGACAGATGGGCTGCAAAGCAAGTACCTTAATCACTTTAAGAAATATATGTGAAAAGTGCAATAAGTTTCCGACAGAAACACCTTGAGTTTAATCGGGAAAAATAAGTAAAAAGTTTGTCTTTTCTATAAAAAAATCAGCCCGGAGGCTGATTATCTGAATCTTGGACCAGCTTAGAGTCCAGCTTCATATTCTGTGTTGGAGAGCAGTTTTTCGACATCGGCCATATTGTCCGGCTTGATTTTATAGATCCAGCCTTTGCCATATGGATCATCATTAATAAAATCAGGATCATCTTCAAGATCAGGATTAATTTCAACCACTACACCAGACACCGGTGCATGAATATCGGAAGCAGTTTTGACAGATTCAACTACACCGGCCTGTTCGCCCGCAGTGATATGTGAATCAAGATCTGGTGCTTCGACATAGACCAGATCGCCTAATGCATCCTGTGCATGGTCGGAAATACCGGTCACAACAAGATCACCCTCAATGCGCACCCATTCATGTGTACTTGCGTACTTTAATTCTGCAGGATGATTCATTGATAACTCCTTAAAAATCTTAAGATCATTTTTGACATGTTTTATACATTCTTTTTAAGCAAAACAAAAGGCTTATACTTCCTTATAAATAAGGATCTTTGCGCCAGTTGCTCGGGCTGCGACCACTCCAGCGTTTAAACGCCCGGCTAAAATTGGCGACATCGCTATAACCCAGTTCATCGGCAATCTGTTCCAAGGTAAAATCTGTCCGGGATAATAACGAGGTAGCATGCCGGTAACGCACTTCATCGACCAGGGTAGAAAAGGAGGTGCCTTCGGCGGCAAGTTGACGTTTTAAGGTACGGTCAGACATATGCAAGCGATCAGCCACACTTTCAATACTGAGATAGTGTTGCTCGGCATGGGTCAAGATATCCCGGACACGCATGGCAATCCGGTGCCGTTCGCCCAAGGCAGAAAGTTCTGTTTCACACTGGTTAATCGCAATCTGGCTGGCAATCGGATCGGCATGTACCAGCTTGTTCATCAGGTAGCTTTTATCAAAACTCAGAATTAAATGCGGCTGTTCAAAGCGGAACTGATGGGTAGGGAACTTCGCCATAAAGCGTTCAAAACCTTCCGGCTTCTTAAAATCGAAGTCAATTTCTCCCGTTGCATCGTTAACGCCTGTAATCGCTTTGGCCATACTGATCAGACCAATCATCAAGGCAATGGAAATTTCGGTGCGCAGAGGTTCAAGCTGAATATCGGTTTGCAGTTGTACCGTGGCTTTAGCACCAAAAGTCGAGAAAAATAGTTGCAGGAAGGGTAAGCGAAGTTGAATAAATCGATTCGCCAGTACCAGCGCATCAGTAATATTATTCGCCGTCATAATGGCATAGCCAATAAAGCCATGAATCGAGATCCGCATCTGTGTGCCGAGATGATAGCCCAAGGTCGGTTCCCCGGTCAGTTTCAGGGCATATTTGACCAGTTCATTGGCGACAGGAGTTGGAATACGAAAATCAGGATCTGCCAACTGTTCACTGGTCAGGCCAAAAGGTTTGAAAAGCGACTCATTATTATAACCCCAGCGGGAAATGACATCGAGAAGCAGGAGACCGTAAACACCTGGAATTCCTTGGTCTTGGCGTGGAGCAATTGTTTTCATGCGCGATCCGTTGCACTCATTCAAATTTTTTTATTTATGAATAGATATTGGCATGAAGCCACCAAATTTTTCATTAAAATTGTTGGACAAAATTTTGGCGATTGTGACTGTACCTCTGGCAGATTAGCCTGAATTCAGCCTTAAAATCAATTAAACCACATAATTTTGTTGATCAAATTAGAATTATTTTATTGAACCTGTCATATTTCTGCATGGGCTAGCCCAAAATCTGAGAATACGGCGTAAGTGTAAATTAAAATTGAAACATGCTTCATGAGGGTACTTTCAATGCCCATATGCTGGGGAATTTCAGTAAAAAATATCGGATAGATGGCAACTCAAGGTTCATCTGTAGAGAAGATTTTAAAAAGAAAGGTCTGGGCAAAGTTTTCTTTTGTCCCAGACCTGTTCAGTATTGAAGCCGATCAAATCATCAGAAGTTTTGAAATCTTCTAGAGATCATATTATTCATGATCTTTTGATGCTTTGATTTGTTGCTCAATCAGCATGCCGCCAGTTTGACGCTGCCAAAGCTGGGCATAGATACCATTTAATGCCACCAGTTCATCATGCGTGCCTTGTTCGGCAATTCGACCCTGATCCATTACAATCAGACGATCCATCTGCGCAATGGTCGAAAGGCGATGCGCAATGGCAATTACGGTTTTACCTTTCATCAGTTCATCCAGGCTGTTCTGAATGGCAGCTTCTACTTCAGAATCCAGTGCACTGGTGGCTTCATCCAGAATCAGAATCGGCGCATCTTTCAGGAATACACGTGCAATTGCAATCCGTTGACGCTGACCACCGGAAAGCTTCACGCCACGTTCGCCTACATAGGCTTCATAGCCTTTTTTGCCGCGTAGATCAGTCAGATTTGGAATAAACTCTTCTGCTTTGGCTTTACGCACAGCTTCATACATTTCTTCATCGCTGGCATCAGGACGGCCATATTTAATGTTTTCCGCGACCGTGCGATGCAGCAGTGAAGTATCTTGGGTCACTAAAGCAATATTCTTGCGCAAACTGTCCTGAGTGACCTCATCAATATCCTGACCATCGATCAAGATACGGCCCTGGTTGAGATGATAAAAATGCAGCAACAGCTGAATCAGGGTGGATTTCCCTGCACCTGAACGGCCGACAATACCAATTTTTTCACCTGGATGAATGGTGAGATTAAACTGATCAATGACGTTTTTATCATTATAGGCAAAGCTGACATTTTCAAATTTAATTTCACCATGCTTTAGCTGCAGTTCTTTGGTACCTGGTTTATCTTCAATGGTAATTTTACGGCCTAAGGTCTTCATGCCATCTTGGATGGTACCCACATTTTCAAACAGGGCGGAGGTCTGCCACATCATAAATTCGGCAATACTGTTCAGTTTCAGTACCATTGCCGTAGTTGCGGCAATAATTCCCAGCTCGGCCTGACCTTCCATCCACAGCCAGATCGCGGTACCCAGTACGCCACCGTACAACACCACACTCAGCAGTAAAATACTGATTTCGTATTGCGCACCCAGACGCATCTGTTTATATACCGTGACCATAAATTCCTGCATCGAAGTTTTGGCATACTGGCTTTCGCGGCCGGCATGGGCAAAAAGCTTCACGGTCTGGATATTGGTATAGGCATCCGTGATACGGCCGGTCATGACCGCACGGGCATCCGCCTGGGCATTGGAAATTCGGCTCAAACGAGGAATAAAGTAACAAGCTGCACAGATGAACAAGGCTAGCCAGACCATCAGTGGAATGATCAGCAAGGGGGAAATTGCACCCAAAACAATATTGATGGTGATGAAATAAATCAGCACATAAGCCAGCATGTCACCCAGAATTACCCAGAACTCGCGTACTGCCAACGCCGTTTGCATGACCTTGGCCGATAAGCGTCCGGCAAAATCATTGTGGAAAAAATCTAGGCTTTGTTTCATCAGCAGATTATGAAAGCGCCAGCGTAAACGCATTGGGAAATTACTGTACAAAATCTGGTGCTTGATCAGCGATTGTGCACTGGCGAAAAAAATATTGGCCAGAAGAACAATACTCAGTAAGGTTAAATTACTGGCATGTTGCTCCAGAAAAGTATCCGGCTGGCTTTTACTCAGCCAGTTCACCAGGTCACCAATTTTTGAGTAAAGTAAGGCTTCGAAGCTGGCTGCACCAGCAGTACACAGTACCAGAATCAGCAAATAACGGCGTACGCCATAGGCTGCCTGCCAGACAAATGGAAAAAACCTGGTTGGTAAAGGTTGGTTGAGATTTTTGGTGGGATAGGGGTCAACCAGTCTTTCAAGCCATCGAAACATTATCGTACTCTTATCATGCATTTTGCTTTTCGAGAATTATAAAGGATTCTGTTTTTTTAAGCCCGTAATTGGGTGAAATTGCCACAAAATTATTTAAAAGTCAGACTTTACTTTTCAATATGGATACGTAATTCTAAACCCATAATTATATTAAATTTTAATCAATTTTTTATAATCAAAATAATCTCAAAAGAGAGCAGTAAGATATGAGTATTTGGGTAGTAGCTAGCCGTAAACGAGGCTCAGGAAAAACCATGATTGCCATGCATATCACTGAGTTATTACGTGGGCAAAGTCCTACGTTATTGCTTGATGCCAATCTGGAGCCGCAGGGTTTTGAATGGGCAAATCTGAAAAATGAAAAATTTTCTTTCGAGCATCTGGATGTCTTAAAACATGACAGTCATAGTCTGGATCACCGGCTGGATATGCTGAAACAGCAGTTCAGCTATATTATTGTTGATATTGATGGGCAGGATACACCTGCCTTACGTTCAGTCCTGAAACATGCAGATAAACTGATTATTCCAAGTTCCATTAATCCAGAAGATAGTCAGCTTGAAACCGAACTGGTGCAATTGGCGATTGGGATTGCACAATATAATACTCAATTAAAAGTTTATACTGTATTAAATAAGGTTCCTGAACAGCAGCTTGCGGAAATGAAGCAGACACAGAACCTGCTCAAGAATATTCCCGGTACGCAGTTTCTGAATACAGTAATTTATGAGCATCAAGGTAGCCAGAATTTATTATTAAATGGTGCAAGTATCTGTGACGATCAGATCAATTTAGAGCCTGATTTTTATAAAATGCTGCAGGAGCTTATGCAGGAAAAATCCTCTAAAATTTCAGGCTGACCCCCCAAAGATTAAATTTATATTTTAAATTATTGATTTTTTATCAAAACAGAATAGTTAAAAGCCTGAAATAGGACAGTATTTCAGGCTTAAAAAATTGTCGGAACTTATAATTAACTAATAATGGAAGAAGGTTGACTAAATGCTTCTTTTAAATCAAGACCTGAAGGGGCTTGGTACACTTTTAAACCAAATTCAGGAATAATCGCCAATAGATGATCAAAAATATCAGACTGGATATTTTCATATTCGGCCCAAACCGTGGTATTGGTAAAGGCATATATTTCTAGTGGTAGACCTTCACTGGTCGGTTGTAACTGACGCACCATCAGGGAGTGATTTTTGCTAATTCCCGGATGCTGTTGCAGATAGAACTCTACATAGGCACGGAAGGTACCAAGATTGGTGAGACGGCGCTGGTTGTACTGTGAATGATGGCTCAGTTGCAGGTTAAATTGTTCCAGCTCTTCTGATTTGGTATTTAGGTACTGATCCAGCAGAATAAAATTTTTCAGCTTGTTCTGTTCTTCAGCCGACATAAAATGTACGCTGTTTTGATCAATGTGAATCGAGCGTTTGATCCGCCGTGCCCCAGCTTCCTGCATGCCACGCCAGTTTTTAAAGGTATCCGTAACCAGTTTGTTGGTTGGAATCGTGGTCACTGTTTTATCGAAGTTCTGTACCGTAATGGTATGTAATGACATATCAATGACATCGCCGTCTGCATTTAGCGAAGGCATTTCAATCCAGTCGCCAATCCGTACCATGTCATAAGATGAAATCTGTACTGAAGCCACCAGTGACAAAATAGTATTCTGGAACACCAGCATCAGTACCGCGGCCATGGCACCAAATCCGGCCAGCAAGGTAAAGACATCTTTTTTCAGGAAAGTTCCCAGAATCATCAGACCACAAACGATGAAGATAATCAGTTTGACCAGCTGTAAATAACCCTTGATTGGCTTGTTACGCGACTTAGGATTGCGTTGATAAATCAGATTGAAAATATTGAGTAGTTCACCAATTGCCAGAGCAATAGTCAGGAAGATGAAGGCTTGTGCACCCATCTGGATGAAGGTCTCAACCTTGTCAGATAAATGCGGAACGGTGGTAATCCCGTTCATAATTACAATTGCGGGCACGATATTGGCAATGCGACGAATCACGCTATGCTCGGCAATGATTTCATTATGTGCAAAAGGCATTTTGGAAATCATTTTACGAATTCCACGTACCACAACCTGTTTGGCAAATAGATTGGCAAGAATGGCCAGTAAAATCACAATACTGAGTGAAGACAGCATTTCCAGCCATGGGTACTGATCTGCCCAGACCTGTATATTCTCGATCACCTTAAACTGTTCCAAGTTATCTTTTCTCATTCAATTAAAAAATAGTTATAGAGTTTATAGCTTTAGCATGAATTTTTTAATTTTAAATAAACTTTTAATACATTTCCTCATATGCTGTTTACTATCAAACGGTTAAAAAGGCCTGAAAATACAGCTCTAGCTTGGTTTCAAGTTTCATATTCAATAGATTTGCTACTGAATATTTTTTATGAGAAATAAGTTTTTATTTTTCAATATATAATATTTGAAGTTACAAAATATAGATTTGTATATTTAGTCATAGCTAATATTATTTGATTTAGGTTTACAAGCAAGAATAATTAAATTGAAATCAATTTTTTAATTATCTCATTTAATATTAATGCCTAAAGGTAGAATAATTATTAACATAGAATTTAAAAAAATAATGATTTCAAAAAAAACTCGCATGGCATAAAGAAAAGATATGAATAATATTTTAACAAGTATTGATTCTAAAAAGATGCTCGGCTGAGCTGATATTTAATCCAGATACTTTCTCAACATCCTATAATTATTTTAAAAGGTATGAATATGTATACTCGTCAAGCTAAAGTAGTTATTGAAAATAATCAGCGTAAATTTAAAACTACTGCACGCGGTTATGAAGTTTTGCGTGATCCTGCCTTAAATAAAGGGACTTCATTTAGCTTAGAAGAAAGAAAAGCTTTGGATTTAACCGGGATTTTACCACCCGTGGTGACGACTGATATGGAACTGCAATTAAATCGTACCTATCAGGCTTACCAAGCCTGTAACAGTGATTTGGATAAGCATATTTATATGTGGCGTCTGCATGATAATAATGTGACATTGTTTTATGCATTATTACAGCGTCATATGCTGGAAATGTTGCCTATAGTTTATGACCCGATTGTGGGGGAGGCAATTGAAAATTATAGTGAAATCATGACACGTCCACGTGGTGTTTTCTTAAGCATTAATGAGCCTGAAAGTATTGAAGAAAAGCTGCAGTCCTATGGTGCTGAATCTGGGGATATTGATCTGATAGTCGCTTCCGATGCTGAGGAAATTCTGGGAATTGGAGACTGGGGTTCAAATGGGGTAGATATTTCCATCGGTAAGCTGGCGGTTTATACCGCAGCTGCGGGAATAGATCCACACCGGGTCATCCCCGTAATTCTGGATGTAGGCACCAATAATGAAAAATTATTAAATGATCCGTCCTATGTCGGGAACCGGCATGAACGGATTCAGGGCAAAGCATATGATGATTTTATAGATGCCTATATAAAAGCTGCAAGAAAGTTATTTCCGCAAGCAGTATTGCATTGGGAGGATTTTGGTTCGACCAATGCCCGGCGGATTTTGGACCGTTACCGCGAAACCCTTCCAACCTTTAACGACGATATTCAGGGCACAGGTGCTATTGTGATGTCTGGTCTGTTAAATGCAGTTAAATTAAGTCAAACACCGTGGACTGAACAGCGGGTAGTGATCTTTGGTGCAGGCACAGCAGGCTGTGGTATTGCAGATCAAATCTGTGCTCAAATGATTCGTAGCGGCCTGACAAAAGAACAAGCCATTTCCCGAATCTGGTTAGTCGATTTGCCCGGCTTATTAACTGAAGATATGAATGATGGTCTTCTAGATTTCCAAAAAACCTATGTGCGTAAAAATGCTGAAGTTGCTGGTTTTAATCGGGTAGTTAATCATACTGCGATAGAGGCAAGAACACGTTGGCCCCATATGGCAGCATTACAAGCAAAAGCTAATCAAAATAAAGGGATTATTGATCTTGCAGAAACTGTTGCACAAGTAAGACCCACTATTTTAATAGGAACGTCTACCACACCGGGTCAATTTACAGAGCAGATTGTGAAACACATGGCCAGTCATGTTGAACGTCCCATCATCTTCCCATTGTCCAATCCGACATTACTACATGAAGCAACACCGCAACAGCTGATTGAGTGGACGAATGGGAAAGTATTTGTGGCAACCGGAGCACCATTTGATGATGTGATTTATCACAATGTGCGCTATAAAATTGGCCAGGCCAATAATGCGGCACTTTATCCAGGTTTGGGTTTTGGTGCAATTGTTGCCAAAGCTCAAAAAATCACGGATGAAATGATCTTTGCCGCCGCCCAGGCCGTGGCCAGTCAGGCAAATTTAGGTTCTGAAGGTGCCTCGTTATTACCATCAAATGCCGATCTGAGAGTAACTTCCAGTGTTGTTGCCTTAGAAGTGCTTCGTACTGCACGGGACCAAGGAATTTCTGAGCTTAAAACAGAAGAGTCTGATGTTGAGGTGATTCGTCAGGCTGCTTGGTGGCCCGTATATGTACCTGTAGAAGCTATCTAGTTTCAGCTTAAAAATGAGGATGTAGATGAGACGGGTTAAGCTGCATCTTTTTATTCTAAAAATACATTTCATCTTGTTATAGATGCAAAGGTGTTCAAATACCAGCTTAAGTCAATTTTTAATTATTTGAACTAAGATCTTGAAGATATAATTTAATAAAACCGGCCTGAGCCGGTTTTATTTATTAGATAAGAATAGGCTTACCACATCAAATCATCTGGAATCACATAATCTGCATACGGATCTTCTTCATCAGTCGTTTCTTCATTTTTCTCTGAATTATTCACGATGATAAAGCCTTGCATTTTGGCATTGATACGATCCGCCAGCGCTTTAGGCAGGAAAGCATAGCTTTCATTTTCGCGGGCGATCACCAGGCTTCCTGCAACCAGGGCATTATAAATTTGCTGATTCAGATAGACTTTCTTGATTTTAGAATTATCAATAAACTGATAGGCAATTTCACCGTCAGTGTCACGAATTTTATGCTGATTGATCATTTGCATAATAGCAGCTTTGAGCTCTTTTTCCTGCAGCGCTGCTTTTTTCTCTCGTTCAATCGCCTGATCTTTTGCTAGCTTTTCCTGTTTGGCCTGTTCAATTTTAGCCTTGATTTCAGCATCACTGCTATCGCCAGTGCGCTTTTCGTGAACGGCCTGTTTTGACAGTTTTTTTGCTTTCTTATTATCGACCAGACCTGCCTTTAACAATTGTGCCTGTAATGCGTTTTTAACCATAAGAATGTCCAGTTATGAGTCGAATTGATGTCGATAACGTATATAAATCACCCAGTAGGTGAGGCTGAGGGTCAGACTTAACACGACCGGGATCAGGAATGCGTTTAATTTTAAATAAGGATAAACCCAGCTGGCAAGAAGACCACCACCGAAAAAACCGAGTAAAATCAGAACATGTAAAATCACCCGGCGTGGTTCCACATCCAATCCGCGTATACGGTAGCCTAAGGCCAGACCAAGATCGGTCAGTACGCCAGATAAATGCGTGGTGCGAATAATTGCGCCCTTATAATGGCTGACCATGGCATTTTGTACGCCCATTGCTGTACAGGCCCAGAGCAGGCCATAGCGAGGAAAATAAGGGAGCAATATCCAGCTTAGCAGAATAAACAAAGCCACCAGGCTGAGCGGATAGCCATAAAGACGTCCTAACTGAAAGTGACTGTTACCCAGAATAAGACCGCTATACATTGAGCCAATGACATAACATAGCGTTACCAGAAACAGATACACGATATGCTGCGGTTCCCAATTCACCAGCGCCATGGCCAGCATACTGATATTACCGGTCATATGGGAAACGGATTGGTGCAGGACGGTAATCAGACCGAGTACATTAATCATGCCGGCATTCACGGCAAGAAAAAATGCACCCAGATGAATCCAGATGGGTAAACGCTGTAATGGCATAACAACATCAATGGCTAAACATATTGTTTAATTAATATAAAATCAATTTGATGCGCGGTCTACTGCTGTCGTGAACAAAACGTCAGTCGATGAATTTAGCGCGGTTTCAGTAGAATCCTGTAATACACTGATTACCATACCAATTGCAACAACTTGCATGGCAATGTCTGAAGAAATACCAAACAGGCCACATGCGACCGGAATCAATAGCAATGAACCACCGGCAACACCAGAAGCCCCGCATGCCGAGATTGCAGCCACCACCGAAAGAATCAGCATGGTGGTAAAATCGACATTAATTCCCAAAGTATTCACGGCAGCCAATGACAATACGGTAATAGTGACAGAAGCACCAGCCATGTTGATTGCAGCACCGAGAGGTATTGCAATACTTGCAGTCGATTCTTTGACACCTAAACGTTTTGCCAGATCCAGGTTTACTGGAATATTGGCTGCCGAACTACGGGTAAAGAAAGCAGTAATACCACTTTCTCGCAAACAAGTGAACACCAGTGGATATGGGTTATTACGCGTGATTAAGGCAACCAGAAGCGGATTAATGACCAGAGCCACAAAGACCATGGTTCCGAGCAACACGGCAAGTAAATGCACGTAACTGGTCAGCGTTTCGAGGCCAGACTCAGCAAAAGTCACTGCAACCAGACCAAAAATACCTACAGGCGCAAAACTGATAACAAGACGAATTACATAATTCACCGCAAAGGCTGCATCATTCAAAAGTGTCTTGGTTGTATCTGATGCATGACGGAAAGCAATACCTAAGGCTACTGACCAAGCCAGGATACCAATAAAGTTAGCTTCAGCAATGGCAACCACCGGATTAGCGACAAAACTGAGCAGCAAATTTTTCAGAATTTCTACCAGACTGCCAGGTGGCTGCAAGTCAGTTTGTGTAGCGATATCCAGGAACAGTGTACTTGGGAATAAAATACTCGCAACCACAGCGCTGAGTGCAGCAAGGAACATACCAACCGCATACATTATCATAATCGGCCTGATAGCAGAGTTAGACTGACCCACCTTAAAATTCGCGATAGAAGCTAACACTAAAATGAAAACCAGAATCGGTGCAACAGATTTCAAGGCTTTAATAAACAGGTCGCCCAGTAGGCTTAATGAGGGAGCAACTTCGGGAAATACCACAGCCACAGCCACGCCTAAAATAATGGCGATGATGATTCGAGAGACTAAGCTCATGCGCGTAAGGGCAGAAAACATAAGGTTGCCTTGTGAAAATTACGAGGGCGAAATGGGGAAAAAAGTCGTGCTATTTTATACTTAAATTAAACAGGGCTTCGACTATATTTTCATATTAAAGTCAAACTATTGATATTATTAATATATTCTAAAGTTAACTGGTTTTAGATATTGTTTTTTTTGAAGAAAAAATCTGCACATGATGGATAAATCATCTCGGAGAAAATTTTATAGATGAAATAAATATCAATTTCAGACCAAGAAATTCAAATTATATTTGAAAATTCATAAAAGACATGAACTCATATCCGCTTTATATAGCCGGGCATGAGTATAAGTCTAAATGGTCCTAAATTGTATAATCTTTATGCTGTTCAAAGATCTCTGGCGCCAGATCTCGGATCGCCTGAAAATGTGTCAGATAAATCCGGCCACTCAGATGCTTCATCAATCTGGACGCCTGCAGTTTATCCATCACCGGGCCTTTGACTTCTGCGAAATGCAGGTGAATATCCAGTTTGGCCAATTCAGCATTTAAATCTTCCAGCATTTCCAGAGCACTCAGATCAATGGCACTGATACTGGAACAGTTTAAAATCACGTGTTGTAGCTTGTCATTCAGGCTGATCTCATTGATCAGATATCCTTTGAAGTTATTGGCATTCAGAAACGATAGATTTTCATCAATCCGCAGTGACAGCACCCGATCTGAGGTGATGACCTGATGGCGCTGAATATTGCGAAAATGCTGGGTTCCTTCAACTAGACCCACGACTGCAATATGCGGCCGGCTGATGCGCCATAACATCAGCACAAAAGTTGATACAATTCCAATCAGCAAACCAGTAGAAATGTCAATCAGCACCACGCCCAGAAAAGTAATCCACATGGCAAGACCATCTGCTTTGGAATAACGCCAGGCATCAACGAATGGCTGAAAGTTAACCAGTTTCCAGATCGAGACAATAATTGTGGCGGCCAGAATCGTCAGGGGCAGATCTTCAAAAAATCCGGTAAAGAACAGGCTGACAAAAATAATCAGAATTGAAGATAAAACACCAGCCATAGGGGATTTGGCACCGGCATCAGCATTCACCACAGTCCGTGACAGGCTGCCCGTTACCGGAAAGGCTGAGCTTACGCCTGCACTGATATTGGCCAGGCCAAGCGCGATCAGTTCCTGATTACTATCTAGATGGCTGCGCTGCTGCAATGCTGTGGCTTGCGCAATCGAAAGCGATTCTACAAAGCTGATCATGGCGATCATGCTGGCACCAGGCAACAAGGTCATGACCAGTTCCCAGTTCCAGTGTGGAAAGGATAAAGGTGGAAAACCGGATGGAATTGCACCGACAGTTTTAATGCCATAAATCTTTAAATCCAGAAATACAATTGCAGCAATGCCGAGACACACCAGAATCAGGGGTACCGCCCGGACCAGAAAATCTGTAGGACCAATCCGGCTTTGTACAGCCTGAGATTTTAATAACTTGGGCAGATAGATCAGCAGACTGATAGACAGCAGGCCGAAAATCAGGCTAGGAAGGTGCAATAGCGGGAAGTATTGCAACAAGCTACTGACAAACTCCGGAATATTATTGGCTTTTAAGGGGAGGTCAACCAAAAACTTTAACTGGCCAAAAGCAATGAGCAATGCTGATGCAATGATGAAACTTTGAATCACGGGATGACTGATTAGCTGGATCAGAAAACCAAAACGGAATACGCCTAAAAGCAGGGAGATAATGCCAACCATCAGTGCCAATAACATTGCAGCTTCAATATAGACCGGGGAACCCACTTCAAACAAGGGATTAAGCGTGGCGAAGGTCATCATGGAAATGATGGCCACGGGGCCGATTGACAAAGTCGAACTACCACCGAGCAAAGCATAAATGATCATTGGCAGGATGCTGGCATATAAACCCATGATCGGTGGCAAGCCTGCAAGCATGGCATAGGCCATCCCTTGGGGCACCAGCATGGCCACTACAATCAGGGCAGCCAGAACATCGGATTTAAATTTGACTGGCGTATAGTGGCTTAACCAGGCCCAGGCAGGGAGTTTATGCAGAATTTTAGACTTGGAATTTGGCATAAAAAGGTCTAAATCACAAATATAGATATATTATGCACAAATTCTGCTAAGAAGTCTTAGCTGTTCTAAATATGTGATGATTCATATTTAGAATCATCGGAACAAGTCACATTGCATCTAAAAATCTGGAATTCTGATTTTTATAATGTAAAACACCTTTAATGTCTAAAATTTAAATAACCATTAATTTACCTTATTGCTGCAATATAATTGGTAAAGTGTATTTAAGACGACAATCAAATTTTGGTCTTTAATTGAATAATAAATCTGTTTGCCATTACGCCGGGTATGGACTACATCACTTTTACGCAGCATCATCAGCTGCTGGGAGAGCGTAGGCTGTTTGATTTCAGTCATTTGCTCGATTTCTGAAACATTCAGTTCCGCTTGTGACAGATGGCATAAAATGAGAAGACGGTCAGTATTGGCCAGAGATTTTAAAATGCCGACGACCTGTTCTGCTGAATTGCGCATGGTCGTGATTTCAAAATCGGTTTTCATTCAATATATCCATTATAAAGTTACAGCCAGTCAATTATACGGGGCTGGGTCCTTAATACATTGCTAAAAACAGTTAAGTTTTATGGTTTTTAATGAATTGAATTATCAATTAAAATTATATTTTAAATATTGATAGATAAGATAAATTTATTGCAGCATGTGAGAAGCATTTTAGTTCTCATTCGTGCAATGAAGTGCAAGTTTCATCAAACATCTACAAAGCACAAAAATGCTTGTATGATGTTTAAATGACTTGAACCAATAACATCAGGGATATCATCATGAGTACAGATTCAGCTTTTCCAGTACCGAGTAATCTAGGTATAGCGGTTTATAGTAATAATGCAGAGGCGATTGGAAATACACCACTTGTTCGCATTAATCGTGTGATTTCAGGTCCAGCCAATGTACTTGCAAAAATTGAGAGCCGTAATCCTGCATTTTCAGTAAAGTGTCGTGTGGGTGCAGCACTAGTTGCTGATGCAGAAAAGTCAGGCAAACTCAAGCCGGGGATGCATATTGTGGAGCCAACCAGTGGCAACACTGGGATTGCACTGGCTTTCGTTGCTGCAGCCAAAGGCTATGATATTACTTTGACCATGCCATCGAGTATGAGTATTGAGCGCCGTAAAGTGGTTAAAGCGCTAGGTGCTAATCTGGTACTGACAGATCCGGCTAAAGGCATGAAAGGGGCAGTAGAAGAAGCACAACGTTTAGTCAATGAGAACCCTGAACTGTACTACCTGCCACAACAGTTTGAAAACCCGGCCAATCCAAAAATTCACGAAGAAACTACAGGGCCAGAAATCTGGGAAGCTACCGGTGGTAATGTCGATATTCTGGTGGCGGGTGTCGGCACCGGTGGTACTATTACCGGGGTTTCACGTTATTTTGAAAAGGTAAAAAATAAGCCTTTATATTCAGTGGCGGTGGAACCTGCTGAATCTGCGATTATTGGTCAGGCCAAGCGCGGTGAAACCCTAACCCCTGGACCGCACAAAATTCAGGGTATCGGCGCCAACTTCATTCCAGGTAATCTGGATCTGGATCTGGTCGATGAAGTGATTGCTATTAATAGCGCAGAAGCAGTTGAATGGGCACGTAAAACTGCCGCTCAAGAAGGTATCCTTGTGGGAATTTCATGTGGTGCAGCGATGGCAGCAGCGGCCCAGGTGGCTGCTCGTCCTGAAAATGCCGGCAAGAATATTGTGGTGATTTTGCCAGACGGCGGTGAACGCTACCTGTCTTCAATCCTGTTTGAAGATATTTCGGCTGACTAGAGTCCGGTACATTTTAGATCAAAAGTATCGCCATAAAAGCCCGACGTTATGTTCGGGCTTTTTATTGAGCTACATGCCTTCATATAAGGAAAAATAAAGAATTTATCCCAAAACCTTGACCTTCCCATAATGGTAATGTTTAAGCTATGGGATAGGTAGTGAATGGGCGAATGGAGAACACGGAATGAATATATCAGCGACTCCCCGGTTGCATGAACAACAGGTGCAGATTAGCGGTATGACCTGTGCCTCCTGTGTAGCTCGGGTGGAAAAAGCCTTAAAAAAAATTGAAGGCGTGGTCGAGGCATCTGTCAACCTGTCGACTGAAAAAGCTTTTATTAAAAGCCAGCAGCCGATTGCTGCCGCTGCGCTGGTTCAAGCAATTGAAAAATCCGGTTTCGATGTGCCGACGCAACAGTTTGATTTGAATATTGAAGGCATGACCTGTGCATCCTGTGTGGCTCGCGTAGAAAAAGCACTCAAAAAAGTAGAGGGTGTGCTGGATGCACAGGTCAATCTGGCCACTGAAAAGGCGCATGTGAGTGCGATCAATTCTGTGCCATTATTTAAACTAACTCAGGCGGTACAAAAAGCCGGTTTTGATATTCAGACTGACCGGATTGAACTGGCAATTGAAGGTATGACTTGTGCTTCATGTGTGGCACGAGTCGAAAAAGCCTTATTGAAAGTAGAAGGCGTCAGCGAGGCGCAGGTCAATCTAGCCACCGAAACTGCCTGGGTGAAAGCCTCACAATCCCAGATTCCGGCATTGATTGCTGCTGTGGAGAAAGCTGGTTATCAAGCCACACTAAAATCCGGTACCGATCTCTCAGCAGAGAATCATGTGGCTTTTCAGGAAAAGAAAGCCAATGAAACTGCACAGCTGAAACGCGATTTATGGTTGGCACTTGTTCTGGCAATTCCCGTATTTATTCTGGAAATGGGTTCACATCTGATCCCAGCTTTTCATCACTGGATTACCCATACACTGGGAACACAAAACAGCTGGTACATCCAGTTTGTATTGACCACCCTGGTACTGCTGATTCCAGGACGACGTTTTTATCAGCATGGGATTCCGGCATTATTACGTCTGGCACCAGATATGAATTCTCTGGTCGCAGTCGGAACCATTGCAGCTTACGGATTTTCCTGTATTGCGACTTTTTTCCCGCAACTGTTACCGCAGTCCACCGTGCATGTGTATTTCGAAGCGGCTGCCGTCATTGTTACGCTGATCTTACTGGGGCGTTATCTGGAGGCCAAAGCCAAAGGAAAAACTTCGGAAGCGATTCAGTATCTGGTCGGTTTGCAGCCGAAGACAGCCCGAGTACGACAAAATAATCACTGGGTTGATCTGGCAATTGCTGATGTGCAGCAAGGTATGCTGATTGAAATCCGTCCGGGTGAAAAAGTTGCTGTCGATGGTGAGGTTGTTAGCGGGCAAAGTTATATCGATGAAGCCATGATTAGTGGTGAACCTTTACCTGTGGCCAAACAGGTTGGCGATCAGGTCGTGGGGGGTACGGTAAACCAGAACGGAACCCTGCAAATCAAGGCCACTGCGGTCGGACAGGATTCGGTGCTGGCACAGATTATTCAAATGGTAGAACAGGCGCAAGGCTCAAAATTGCCGATTCAGGCCGTGGTCGATAAAGTAACCTTATGGTTTGTACCTGCGGTCATGGCGCTAGCGGCCTTGACCTTTATGGTATGGTTCCTGTTTGGGCCTGAGCCGAATCTGACCTACGCATTGGTAAATGCAGTTGCTGTACTGATTATTGCCTGTCCATGTGCGATGGGACTGGCGACTCCTACCTCGATTATGGTCGGAACTGGACGTGCAGCAGAACTGGGCGTGCTGTTTCGTAAGGGCGAAGCATTGCAGTTATTGCAGCAAACCAAAGTCGTCGCACTGGACAAAACTGGAACCTTAACTGAGGGAAAACCGCTGCTGACCGACTTTGAAGTTACGGCAGATTTTAATCAGCAGGAGGTATTGCAGCTCGTCGCTTCAGTGGAGGCTAAATCTGAACATCCGATTGCTCATGCCATCGTTCAGGCTGCCCGCAAGCAAGAACTTGAACTGAGTGAAGTAACCGATTTTGATTCGATCACTGGTGCAGGGGTCAAAGCACAGGTTGCCGGTCAGCAGCTACATATCGGTGCAGAACGTCTGATGCAGGACTTGGGCTTAAATGTCGATCTGTTTAGAGCCACTGCACAAAAGCTCGGTGATCAAGGCCGCAGTCCTTTATATGTGGCAATTAATCAAAAGCTGGCTGCGATTATTGCCGTCGCTGACCCGATCAAGCCAACTACCCATAGTGCGATTCAGGCCTTGCATGACCAAGGCCTCAAAGTAGCGATGATTACGGGTGATAATCAGCATACCGCACAGGCGATCGCCAAACAGCTGAAAATCGATCAGGTGATTGCCGAAGTCTTGCCGCATGAAAAAGTCGATGCAGTACATCAACTCCAGCAGCAATATGGTGTGCTCACTTTTGTTGGAGATGGAATCAATGATGCACCGGCACTGGCCCAGGCCGATGTTGGTATGGCGATTGGTACCGGCACCGATGTCGCGATTGAGGCGGCCGATGTCGTATTGATGTCAGGCAATTTGCAGCATGTAGCGACAGGCATCGGCTTGAGTCAGGCCACTATGCGCAATATCAAACAGAATCTGTTTTGGGCCTTTGTCTATAATATTGCTTTAATTCCGATTGCCGCAGGTGTGCTGTATCCGTTTTGGGGCATTCTGTTATCGCCAATGTTTGCCGCAGGCGCGATGGCACTATCCTCCGTGTTTGTCGTTAGCAATGCCTTGAGATTAAAAGCCTATCGACCGGTGCAGTTTAAGGAGTCAGCATGATGAATATTGGCCAAGCCGCAAAACGCTCAGGCATCTCTGCAAAAATGATCCGATATTATGAAGAAATTGGCTTGTTGCCCGCTCCGAAACGAAGCGATGCAGGCTATCGGGTTTATACTGATGCGGACATTAAAACCTTAAGTTTTATTCAGCATGCACGTGAACTGGGATTTTCATCGGAGCAGATGAAAGAACTGCTGGGCCTGTGGCTGAACAGCTCACGCCAGAGCAGCGAGGTCAAACAGCTGGCTCAAAAGCATATCCAGTTTTTACAACAGAAAATTGCCGATATGCAGCATATGCTGATGATATTACAGCAATCGGTGGAGCAGTGTGCCGGCAATGAACAGTCCGATTGCCAGATTTTAAAACAGATTGAACAAGGTGTCAGAACTGAGCAGCAATGACATGCGCTGTATTCACATCAATTTTTAAATCGATCCTATGGAGCTAAACATGAAATTCCGTATTGAAAACATGACTTGTGGTGGCTGCGCACGCAGTGTCACTGCCACAATTAAAGATCTGGATGAAAATGCCACAGTAAATATTGACGTGGCCAGCAAGCTGGTCGAGGTTGAATCGAGTGTGAGCGAATCCGAGATTGTTGCAGCTTTAACTGAAGATGGTTTTCCACCTGTGGCAGCCTGATATTGATCAGATAAGATGACATAAAATATTTTTATAAACTCATAGTCTAGAATAAAAAATGCCTGAATAAATCAGGCATTTTTTATTCAGATCATTATACCGACGAAATTTTATCCGGTGTCATGAGTGCCTGATTAATATACAGCTTGATCAGACGTTCGCGTGAACCAATCGCTTTTTGATAATTGCTTGAATTTAATAACAGTGAGGCACCATAGGTCACAGTCCAGATATAAGATAAATAATCCCGAATCGACATGGCGCTTTCTAAAGCAACCAGATAATCATGAGTGATATCTTTAATCCGGAGAATCCGTTCTTCACGAATACGATAAAGCTCCTGAAATAAATCTTTCAGATTCTTTTCATTATTGGTTAAACGCTCTTCGATGACATGCAACAGAATGGTCCGGTTGGAATTAAGCATGTGATAGAGCATATATTGTGAAACATAATTTTTAATATCATTATTATGCTTTTCTGATATTTCAAGAATTCTTTTTTCATTGAGAATAATTAATTCTAAATATAACTGGTTCTTGCTTTTAAAATGCTTGTAGATGGTTCCTTTGGCAATATCCAGTTCACTGGCGAGTTCACTCAAGGTGATGTCCTGATTATTGTCAAGCAGCAAACTCTCTGCCATGTCCAGGATCTTCTCTTTACGAAGAAGGAAGTTCTGCTGTCTTACAGTCATCATCTTCTTGGTCCATACTTTTTGAAAAACAACCTTCCAAGAATATGCAATTTTGCACGTGATTACTATAAAACTAAGGTCGTGATATTTATCTTATTTTGTATATTTATGCAGCAACTGCTGACAAATAAAAATAGACAGGGTGACAAGCTCAAAATATTGTCAAGAAAATTGAACCCTAGAGATCAACTTTGCTAAATAAAATTCCATTTCCCGTATATTTATTTTATTGTTTCAGCGCACCAAGCTAAATCCTTTGATGGTATTAAGCCCGCATTCATCAAGGTTTTGCGCAGAATACAGAGCAATATTAAGCTGACATATTCAGTAGATTATACTGGACAAGAAGATGTGAGTTTCAAAGCAGTTTTATGAGTCACTTTATATATTCACTGTTGAATGAATTTGATATCAAGATTTTGCAATTGTCTGCAGTAAATCTAATCAAAATCAGAAAATACCTGGCAACAGGATTGAGTATCACCATTTTAGGAAGTTGAAAATGCCGATTTATAATGCGCCGCTGAAAGATATGGAATTTATTTTAAATGATGTATTTCAGGCTGAACAATTTTGGCAAGGTAACGAAAATCTTGCACATCTCGATATGGCGACTGCAAATGCGGTTCTGGAAGAAATGGCAAAATTTTCAAAAAATGTCATTCTTGATCTGAATCGTCCTGCAGATGAAGAGGGTGGTGCTCAGTTTAACAATGGTGTGGTAACGACACCCAAAGGTTTTAAAGAAGCGTTCAGACAGTTTGCCGAAGGTGGCTGGGTAGGCTTGGGTGCTCCTGAAGAATGGGGCGGACAAAATATGCCGAAAATGTTGACCGTACTTGCCGATGAAATGATCTGGAGCACCAATCCATCGTTTATGCTTTATCCGCTATTAACGGTGGGTGCAGGTATGGCCATCAATGACCGCGCCTCACAGGAACAGAAAGAAACTTATTTACCAAAATTCTATACGGGTGAATGGTCGGGCACCATGTGTCTGACTGAACCACATTCCGGTACCGATCTTGGCATTATCAAGACCAAAGCTGAATCGAATGAAGATGGTTCATACAATATTACCGGCACCAAAATTTTTATTACCAGCGGCGAGCATGATCTGAGTGAAAATATCATTCATCTGGTGCTGGCAAAAACTCCGAATGCACCAGCAGGTTCACGTGGTATTTCATTATTCATTGTGCCGAAATTCCTGGTCAATGACGATGGTTCACTAGGTGAACGTAATGCAGTATCTGCCGGTTCAATCGAACATAAAATGGGAATTAAAGGCTCGGCGACCTGCGTCATGAACTTTGACGGCGCCAAGGGCTATATGGTTGGCAATGAAAATGAAGGTCTGGCCGGCATGTTCGTGATGATGAACTACGAACGTTTATCTATGGGAATTCAGGGCGTTGGTGCAGCAGAATTTGCCTACCAGAATGCAGCACAATATGCGACGGACCGTTTACAGGGCCGTGCATCAACTGGTGCAAAATCTCCAGAAAAACCAGCCGATTCAATTCTGGTCCATGGTGATGTACGCCGTATGCTGCTCAATGTACGTGCTAACAATGAAGCTTCACGTGCGTTTGCGGTGTATGTGGGTCAACAACTGGATATTACCAAATACTCAACCGATCCTGAAGCGGTGCGTAAAGCGACTGACCGTGTGGCGCTATTAACGCCAATCGCCAAAGCTTATTTGACCGACAAGGCCTTGGATTCTGCACTGGAAGCACAAATGTGCTTTGGTGGTCATGGCTATATCCGTGAATGGGGCATGGAACAGTGTATTCGTGACCTGCGTATTTCACAGATTTATGAAGGCACCAATGGCGTGCAGGCAATTGACCTGATTGGCCGTAAAACCACTAAATGTAATGGGGCTTATATCGCAGAATATATTGCTGAAATCCGTGAATTTGCGCAAGGTCTGGATGCTTTAGCAATTAAAGCCGCGACCTTAGAAACCTGCCAGCAACTTGAAGATATCACCAAATTTATCGTCGAGCAGTCTAAACTGAACCCTGATTTTGCCAACTCGATTGCTGTCGATTATTTACATGCGGTTGGGCTGCTTAGCTTTGTCTATATGTATGCGCGGATTAGCAAAGCCGCTGCAGCCAAAGACGACAGCTACTTCCAGAATAAACTGGTACTGGCCAATTACTATGTTGCCAAAGTCCTTCCGGATTTAAGTGCACGAATCCAACGTATTCAGGCGGGTGCGGAACTGGTGATGCAGTTGCCTGAAGACTATTTTACCGCACAGGCTTAACCCGCAATGATTGCGAAGGACCAGCCCTACAGCGCTTTGGTTATGTAGGGTTGATAACAATGATGAAAAAGGATGAAACTAAAATGATCGTAATTGTAGATGCAGTACGTACCGCGATGGGCGGTTTTCAAGGTTCACTTTCAAGCTGTACCGCGCCGGATTTGGGTGCTGTGGTGATCAAGGAAGCAGTGGCACGTGCAGGTCTGTCGGTCAATGATATTGATGAAGTGATTATGGGCTGCGTTCTTCCTGCCGGTTTAAAACAGGGTCCGGCACGTCAGGCCATGCGTCAGGCGGGTCTACCGGATTCCACCGGGGCGACCACGATTAATAAAATTTGTGGTTCAGGCATGAAGGCAGTGATGCAGGCAGCAGACGCAATCAAGGCCGGTTCAGCAGAGATTGTGGTTGCAGGTGGTATGGAATCGATGTCAAACGCACCCTATTTAATGGACAAGGCACGGGCCGGATTCCGTATGGGGCATGGAAAAGTCATTGACCATATGTTCCAGGAAGGTCTGGAAGATGCGGAAACAGGTCTGTCGATGGGAATTCTTGCTCAGGAAATGGCGGATAAAAAAGGCTATACCCGTGAGCAGCAGGATGACTATGCAATTGGTTCCTTAAATAAAGCCGTGACCGCCGTTCAGCAAGGCTTCTTTAAAGATGAAATCGTGCCAGTCACTGTCAGCAGCCGTAAGGGTGATGTGGTAGTAGAGCAGGATGAGCAACCTTTAAATGCCAAGGCTGACAAAATTCCAACCTTACGTCCAGCTTTCAAAAAGGATGGAACGATTACTGCGGCAAATGCCAGCTCCATTTCTGATGGTGCCTCGGCACTGGTTGTGACTTCTAGTGAAATTGCCGCGCAGCGTAACTTAAAGCCGCTGGCTAATATTGTGGCCTATGCCAGCCATTCGCAGCATCCATCAGAATTCACCATTGCGCCAGTTGGTGCGATTGAAAAAGTCCTGAAAAAAACGGGTTGGGATGCTCAGGAGGTTGACCTTTGGGAAATCAATGAAGCTTTTGCCATGGTGACCATGTTAGCAATAGATGCTTTTAAACTTGATCCAGCAAAAGTGAACGTCAATGGCGGTGCCTGTGCGCTTGGTCATCCCCTAGGTTCTTCCGGTTCCCGAATTATTGTGAGCTTGATTCATGCCTTAAAGCGTACTGGTGGCAAGAAAGGCATTGCAGCACTGTGTATTGGCGGTGGGGAAGCAACAGCGATTGCTGTAGAACTGATTTAAGTCTTTTCATAATTGCATGATCATATGCTCAAAGTAGCAAACTTAAATATTTTTTGAATTAGACCACAATGCTTCTGGTACGCCAGGAGCAGGTGTCTCTTTATTTTTAATTTTTGAGAATTTTTATGAACGGTTTAGAGCGTATTCGTTTGCTCGCATTACAAGATAAAGTAGTACCTGTAGAAAAAGCACTACAATTGATTCAAGACGGTGATGTAATTGGTTTGAGCGGGTTTGGCGGCGCCGGCGAGGTGAAAACTGTGCCTTTGGCATTGGCTGAATATGCCCGGCAGCATCCGATCCGTATTACCTTGGCGACAGGTGCAAGTCTGGGGAACCGGATTGATGGGAAACTGAATGAAGCCAACGTTATAACCCGCCGTTATCCTTATCAGGCTGATCCTTCTTTACGTCAGGCCATAAATAATGGTGAAGTGATGTATATCGATCAGCATCTTTCTGAACTGGCAGACAATATCCGTCATAAAAACCTTCCAGCAGTAAATATCGCCGTAGTTGCTGCAACTGCAATTACCGAAGATGGCCAGATTATTCCGACCGGTTCTTGTGGAAACTCGGCGAATTTCATCGAAATGGCAGATCGGGTCATTATTGAAATCGACACGACAATTAATCCGGTCCTAGAAGGCGTACATGATATTTATTTGCCTAAAGCCCGTCCAAACCGTGGTCCGATTCCTTTGACGCAAGCCAGTGACAAGATAGGCACAATCGGAATCCATGTTGCACCTGAAAAAATTGCTGCGATTGTCATTAATGAGATTCCGGATACTTCTTTCGCAATGGATGAGCCGGATGAAGAAACACTGGCGATTGCCAGCCACTTAATTCAATTCTTTGAAAATGAAGTCGCCGCAGGGCGGTTACCTGAAAATTTGGGGCCGCTGCAGTCCGGAGTAGGTTCCGTGGCAAATGCCGTATTTGCAGGTTTTGAACATTCTAATTTCAACCATCTGGAAATGTATTCTGAAGTCCTGCAAGACTGTACTTTCCAGCTTATCGATTCAGGAAAAATGACCTTTGCTTCTGGTTGTTCCATGACCCTGAGCGATGAGTGTGCGGCACGGGTGATGAAGAATTTTGATCAGTACAAAGATAAAATTGTGTTACGTCCACAGGAATTATCCAATAATCCTGAGCTGATTCGCCGTCTGGGTATAATTGCAATCAATACCGCACTGGAGTTTGATATTTACGGGAATGTGAATTCAACCCATGTCGCTGGCACCAAGATGATGAATGGTATTGGCGGCTCAGGTGATTTTACCCGTCATGCACATATTGCGATCTTTGTGACTAAATCCTATGCCAAAGGTGGTGCGATTTCGTCTGTGGTTCCACTGGTGAGCCATACAGATCATACTGACCATGACGTGGATATTCTGGTAACAGAGCAAGGTTTGGCCGATCTTCGCGGATTGGCACCACGTGAACGTGCCCGCAAGATTATCGATATTTGTGCTCATCCCGATTATCGCAAAAGTCTGAATGATTACTTTGAGCGCGCCTGTGCACATGGTGGTCAAACACCGCATTTGTTAAATGAAGCTTTGTCCTGGCATGCCCAGTTTGAAGAAACCGGTTCAATGAAAACGGCTTAATTGGTTTAATTATAGTAATTTCAAAACAAAGCCCGTCATTTACTACGGGCTTTGTAATATGAGTGATATGGAACGAGAAATTTAGGTTTACAGGTAATTGGTCAGGCTATTTGAAAACTTTTTCCAGCACATGCCGGTGAATAAATCGTAGCTTGTCTTTAACTGTTTCGTTCAACTTGAACGGGTAGGCATCTTCCAGGCCCATACAACGGTTTAAGGCATTCAGATTAAAAGTCAGGGTAATCCAGTTTTTAAGGATATGTTCAAAGTCCTGCCCACCAATCGGGCATTCTTTAAAATTCATGCTGGCCAGATAACTGCCATTGCCCTCAACACGAAGACCACCATAATAGGCAGTTTCCAGGGTTTCCATCATATGCAGATAATGCGCCCAGGTTTCTGCCCAGTCTTCCCAGGGATGGGCTGTAGCATAAGCACTGATGTACTTTTCCTGCCAGTTGATCGGCGCACCTTTGTTATAATGGCGTTCAAGTGCTTTGCCATAATTTTGCCGTTCATCCCCGAAATAATGGCGGAATTCATCGAGCAGCTCTGGGTGCATATGCTGCATGATGGCAAAATAATAATGTCCGCTTTCATGTCGAAAATGACCTAATAGCGTCCGGTAATTTTCACCCATATTTACGCGTGTGGTTTCCCGATAAACCACATCAGCCTCAATTGCATTTAAGGTAATGATCCCGTTGGCATGACCAATTAAAACAGGTTGGTCTTCCTGAGGAAGCAGAAAATCAAATCGCAGACCAAATGGATCATCCTCTGACTTTTTAGGCCGTGGCATCATGTTCATGCGCTGAGCCAAATACAGGAAACGGCGTTTGGCTTCTTCCAGCCGAAACCAGTAAATCAGGTTCTCGGAATTTTCCAGATCAGGAATGACATGGGTGAGCTGACAGGATTCACAAAATTCCTCGTCCTCATCACTGGGAATCATCCAGTTACATACTTGATATTGAACGTAATTATGACAGGGTTTATAGCTGGCATGCTGGTAGTTCTTGGCAATTGGTACCCATCGTTCAGCACTCTGTTTTTCGAAGGCACACAGATCTTTTTCCGAAGCAACATAACCGATCGGTGACAGACAATGATCACAAACTGATTTGTAAAAAAACAGCTGTTGCTTGCAGACAGCACATTCAAAATGTTTCATTAAACTCCCTGCAGGGAAGCGAACGACCTCAAATGTTTATCTTTGATGAACACCAAGAAAGGTTCAGAATGCCTACCTAAAGTTCTTCCTGATAAAGAAATATCATAAAAATTTCATCGAAAATTCTATATGGATGAATTGTAAAGACAGGCTGCCTGATATTAAATGAAGCTTGGTTTTAATCAGAAAAGTATAGTTAAACAAGCTTTTAAATAAATGGATTTTTAAATAGAGTGAGTTGCCGTCTTGAAAATACGGACAAGGCGCAGAGAAGGATATTACCGAATATTCAGACCAGTTTTTAAATTTGGGGAAGTCCATTCAAGAACAGCTAAAGCAGCTAACTTTTAAGAATAAAATTTTTTAATGTGGACAAGCTAATAAAGAGGGATTTAAAAAACATGAAAATCAGAAAAGCCAATATTCAGGATACTTGTGCCATTGTCGATGTGATTGCACCCTTTGTCGATGCCGTGATCAGTTCAGAAGAGGGGCGCCAGCGCTTTCAGCCTGAGATGATCCAGGCCATTTTCGAGCGTCCGGACATTCATTATTTTGTGGCAGAAATCGATCATCAGGTGATAGGTGTCGTGGCTTATATGGAACCTGCACACTTCATGCATTTTTTCCTGAACCAAGCCTATCAGGGGCAGGGTTATGGCCGGCAAATGTGGCGCTTTTTAGAAGGCGAGATCCGCCGTCAAGGCCATTCAAGTATTACGGTAAAATCCAGTCTTTATGCCTTGGATATTTACAAGCGCTTTGGTTTTGTGGAAACGGGGAAATACACGGAACAACATGGAATCCGTTTTATCCCGATGCAAAAGGAATATCCGGATTGTTAAAAGCGGAATGAAAGGCCATCAGGCACAATTTTATATTCCAAAATTTTTCCAAAAAAATGGCCATTTTCTGACTGTTTTATAGGTGGTTTCACCTATAGTAATGTGCCATTTACCTAAATTTTCTCCAGACAAACACCTAGACTACTGCGCAGTTTCAGCTAGCCATCTTCAGGTTTTACCTATCTAAACACAGATTCGTCCCTATATTTCCCTGCCATGTTTCAAGTCTAGATTAAGTCATGCGCTTGAGGCTTCGAAAGCCCTGCAACTAAAGACTTTGAAGACTAGGGGAAAGCTGTAAATGCTAAGCAAATATCTGAAATCAGTGGTACTCACCACAAGCCTGATCAGCTGTGCACCGTTCGCATTTGCAGCTGAAAATGGTGGAAGTGCCTATCCGGATGGCACAGAAAGTTTCTTCGGTGGTGCAATGCCACCTCCAGGTACTTACCTGGTGAGCTACAACCAGTTTTATTCAGCAGAAAAATTCAAAAATGATCATCCGGTATTTGATGATTTCAAGCTGGATACCTTTGCCACAGTCGCGCGTGGTGTGTATGTCAGTGACAAGACCTTTCTAGGTGCAACGTGGGGTATGCACGCATTTCTGGTCTATGCCAATGCGGACATCACTTTGGGCGGTGGACAGGATGAAAAAACTGCATTGGGTGATGTGATTATCGATCCATTTCTGCTGGGCTGGCATAAAGGCAACTGGCATGTCGCAACGGGTGTCGATTTCTATATCCCAGTCGGTTCTTACAATAAAAACCGCCTCGCCAATATCGGTCGTAATTACTACACCATTCAACCAATTGTTTCTGCAACTTATCTAAACCAGCAAGGCATCGAAGTCAGTACCAAGTGGATGTATGACATCAACTTTGAAAACAAAGATACCAATTATGAGTCGGGTAATGCCTTGCATGTGGATTACATCGTTGCCAAGCACATGGGACCTTTAGCGGTCGGTCTAGGGGGTTATGTACATCGCCAGCTTGAAGGCGACTCCGGTGAAGGGGCGGTGCTAGGCGATTTCAAGGCAAAAGCAGCCAGTATTGGTCCACAGTTGCGTTACCAGTTCCCGAAAGGCGTCGCAGTTGCCGCCAAATACCAGAAAGAATTTGATGTAGAAAACCGACCTGAAGGTCAGAAATTCGCACTTGATATCACAGTTCCATTTTAAACAGACAGTTATTTAAAACTATAGGGGTAATACGATGAAGATTGAAAACCAAGACTATGCAGCAGGCAGTACCAACGCAGTGGACTATTTGCTGGTCAATGAATTTTCGGGCGGTATTGTCGGTCCTAGCCAGCGCATGCTCGGTCCACTGAAAAATGGCGGAACCTTAAAAACGGGTACACCTCCGGGCTGTTGGGGTCCAATGATTACCCCTGCATTCCAAGGTGGTCATGAAGTGACATTGCCTGTGTTTATTGAAGGTGCAGAAGTCGGTGATGCGGTTGCACTTAAAATCAAGAAAATGAAAGTGACTTCGATTGCGACATCTTCAGGGGTGATGAGCTTCGTTGAAGGACGTTACCACGGCGACCCGTTTGTGGCGAAATACTGTAGCGCATGTGGTACAGAACAGCCGGCAAGCTATGTTGAAGGCATTGGTGAAGATGCCATCCGTTGCAAAAACTGTGATGCAGAAGTCAGTGCTTTTGAGTTTTCACATGGCTATGTGATCGTGCTTGATGAAGAAAACAAAGTGAGTTTGACGGTCAATCAGGAGATTGCCAACAAACTTGCCGGCAATGTCAATGAACTGTCTGCACTGCCTGAACATGCAGCACAACACTCAATCCTGTCGCTTGCTCGTGCTGATATGCCGGGAGTCGCAGCGCATATGCGTCCATTCCTGGGCAACATCGGTACAACACCATCACGTGATCTACCTGACTCACATAACTGTCATGACTTTGGTCAGTACCTGATTAATGCACCGCACAAATTTGGCATGACAGAAGATGAGCTTGTTGCAGCAAAAACCGATGGCCATATGGATACCAACTCAATCCGTCCGGGTTGTATCTTGATCTGTCCGGTTAAAGTGCCAGGAGCCGGTGTGTACATGGGCGACATGCATGCACAGCAAGGCAATGGCGAAATTGCCGGTCATGCCACGGACGTGTCTGGTGAAACCGAACTGCAAGTCGAAGTGATTAAAGGTCTGACCATTGATGGTCCAATCCTGTTACAGGCACCAGATGATCTTCCACCGATGGCCCGTCCATTTACTAAAGAAGAAAAAGAGAAAGTGAAAGCACTCGGCGAACGCTGGGGCCAGACCGAAATTGAAGAAAGCGGTCCAATTACCTTTATGGGTACTGGTAAAAATCTGAATGATGCGACTGAAAATGCACTGAATCGCGCGGCTAAAACTACGGGTTTGAGCTATGACGAAGTCATGAACCGCTGCACCATTACCGGTTCGATTGAAATCAGCCGTTTGCCGGGTATGGTACGTGCCACGTTCCTGTGTCCAATGCCAATTCTGGAAAAACTCGGCATCGCAGATCTGGTGCGCGAACACTATCAACTTTAATCAAAACTGGATTTAACAACAAGCTGCAGTGGTGCCACACCACTGCCTATTGAAAGTAAAGAACTTAGAAACTTGAACAGGAATGTCATATGAACAGTAATTCTAAACTCCGTTGGGGCGAACTTTATCCTGAACTCGGTATTGAACCTATTCCAACCGAGCCATGTATTTCACCGGAAATCTATCAGGAAGAAATCGACAAGGTATTTTCTAAAGTCTGGCTAAAAGTCGGTCGTGTTGAAGAAATTCCAAAGAAAGGCGATTACAAGGTCAAACGTCTGGATTTTGCTAAAACTTCCGTGATTCTTATGCATGGCAAAGACGGCGAGATCCGCGGCTTTCACAACATCTGTTCGCATCGGGGCAACAAGGTTGTAGTAGAAACCGACAACGAAACTTTCGGGTCAAATAAAGCTGCAGTTGTGACCTGCCGTTTCCATGGCTGGGTTTACGATGCCAAAGGCGACTTAGTTAGTGTACCTGAAGAGGAAAAATTCACTTCCTGCTTTGACAAAGGTCATAACGGTCTGGCACCCGTACGTACCGAAGTCTGGGAAGGCTTTATTTTCGTGAACCTGGATAATGAAGGCACTCAAGGTGTAGAAGAATTCCTGGGCGGCATGGGTACACATTTAGGCGGTTATCCGTTTCATGAAATGGAAGAATGCTTTGCCTATAACACGGTACTGAACTGTAACTGGAAAGTCGCACATGATGCCTTTGCTGAGGCCTATCACGTAGCCACCATTCATGCCGGTTCATTCCCGAATGTGTTTGCCTCTGGCCTGCAAGAAGTACAACTGTTTGGCGATCACCGTACCTGTGCGGTCTGCCTCACTAAAAATGCCAATCCAAAACCGGCTGCGGCACTTTCCGGAGAAATTACCGGAGCATCACTGGTCAATCACTACGAACGTACGCAGTTACCGAAGTCAGTGAATCCAAATGACCGTGATGATTTTTCATTCGAGCTTTCTGTCATTTTCCCGAACATTCTGGTGCATGTGACAGAAGGCGTATGGTTTACCCACCAGTTCTGGCCAGTCGGTCACAACAAAACCCGTTGGGAAGGCCGTTACTACCTGCCTAAAGCGAAAACTTATTCAGAGCGCTGGGCACAGGAATTTGCTCAGGTACTGCAGCGTAATGCCTGGTTAGAAGATACTGCAACCATGGAAGACACCCAGGAAGCACTGGAATCTAAAGCCAAGAAAGTCATGCATTTACAGGATGAAGAAATCCTGATTCGTCATGGCTACCACGTTCTTGAACAATACCTGAATCGCGCATAAGGAGAATGCACATGTCAAATATCATTTCACAATTGCCGGCTGACTTTGCTGCTCTGGAACCTTTTGTCGCGAAGTGGGCACTTGGAACCTCTAAACAGCGTCATCTGGCCCGTCTGAACTCCACCAAAGAAGAGCTGCAGGCATTTTATGATGCGATTCTGCCGGAAATGCGTCACCTGCTGGCGGCATTAGACCAATATCCATTGGGCTCATTGTCGGAAGAGCTACACAAGCTGTACTGGCTCAGCCTGAGCTTTGCTGAAATTGCACCGCATATCGAACTGTATAAAGGTTCTGTCGGTGTGCCATATGCCTTTGAAGAAACCCGCTTTGTCTATGAAACTGGTGACGTGGTCAACGTTTAAAGGAATTGAATATGAGCCAGCACAATCTGGAAACCCGTTTGCACTACCTGGAAAGCTGCGAAGCCATTCGCAGCCTGGTCGGCCGCTATGCAACCGCAGCGGACCAGCGCAACAACCCAACCATTATGCAGCATCTGTTTCATGACGATGCGGTCTGGTGTGCGAATGGTTTTGGCGAATATCAAGGTCGGCAAAACATTCTGGATGCGCTGTCTGGCATTGCTGAAGCGCAGGTGCTGTGGAGCCTGCACATTATGGCCATGCCGGATATCGAAGTGCTGGATCATCATCATGCCAATGTCAGCTGGATGCTTTGGGAAGTCTGCAAACTTGCCGAGAAAGGCATGCAGGCCACCACCAGCTGTCTGGGCGGATTTTATCAAGCCACTGTTCGCTGTGATGAAGAAGATGAATGGAAATTTGACCGGGTGGAATTAAACCTGACTTTTAATCAGCCGTATCCGACAACATAAGCGCAAATATAACGATAGCTACTGCATCAGACACGGCCCAAAGAGGAATTCAAGAGATGAGAAAAATCGCAATTATTGGTGGTGGGCAGGCAGGTTTGTTACTGGCATTCTCATTACTAGAAAAAAAATACGACGTTACTGTATATGTAGATCGTCCAGCTGAAGAACTGTTACATGGCCGCATGGTCAGTACCACCATGTTCTTCGCCAATACGCTTGAAGTGGAACGTAAACTGGGCCTGAATTTCTGGGATGGCAAGGCACATCATGGAGAGGCGATTCATGTCGACTTCCGTGCGCCAGACGGTACGGTGGCACTGCCTTTGACCGGTTTTCTGCATGAAAATAAAGGCATTGCCATGGACCAGCGCACTAAATACCACCGATGGCTAGAAGAATACCCACGTCGTGGTGGCAAGCTGGTAATCCAGAATGTGACACCTGAAGATTTGGAAATCATCTCTGCTGAAAATGATTTAACGATTCTTGCGGCGGGCAAAGGCAATATTACCAGCCTGTTCAAACGTAATGAATCCCGCTCGGTGCATCAGGCTCCGCCACGTAAACTGGCTGCGGCTTTGGTGGTAGGTGATGACTTGTGCGGACCGAACAGTTGGCAAGGTCAGCCATCGCAAACCTTGCACTTTAACTTTATTGCCGGTGCAGGTGAATATTTCAGCATGCCATTCTACAGCCATACCTATGGCCCGTGTCGAAGCTTCCTGTTTGAATGTGTACCCAATGGTCCAATGGATATCTTTGATGATGTGACCAGCGGTGACGAAATGCTGCAACGCATGAAAGAAGCAGTAGCTAAAGTAACACCAGACCAGAGCTTCCGTATGGTCGATAACATGGAACTGAGTGATCCGAATGCCTGGCTGAAAGGCGCATTCCGTCCGGAAGTCCGTTATCCGGTTGCAACTTTGGAAAATAGTGCTTCGATTTGGGGTATTGGCGACACAGTGATGGTCAATGACCCGATTGCTGGTCAGGGCGCAAACAATGCGACTCGTATGGTCGAGCATTATCTGCAGGCCATTCTGGCACATGGCGATGAAGCCTTTACTGCCGAATGGATGACGCAAGTCTTTGATGAATTCTGGGAATATTCCGGCCGCTATACCACTGAATTTACCAACCTGTTGCTAAATCCGCCAAGCGAAAGCTTGCTTCAAGTTCTGGGAGCAGCATCTCAAAACAGTGCAATTGCCGATGACTTTATGGGCCACTTCAACCATCCACGTGGTTTCTGGCCAGCCGTGGATGGTGCGGAGGGCGCGAAAGAATATCTGTCACGCAAGGAGTTTAATCATGCAGCTGCCTGAAGTACTGTGGCAGGACGTTGACCTGGCTGAAGCGAAAGCGCTTCGGCAGGCCTTCGGCGGTTTTGCCACAGGTGTAGCGATTGTCACCTGTCTGGATCAACAGCAACAACCTGTCGGACTGACTATTAATTCATTTAGTTCCGTGTCATTAGATCCTGCACTCGTCTTGTGGAGTCTAGTGAATCATTCACCAAGTCGTATGGTTTTTGAAAATGCAGAATACTTTGCCATTAATATTCTGGGAGCAGACCAGCAGGACGTAGGTCTGAACTTTGCCAAGCCGATTGCCGATAAATTCCAGCACGGTGTGTGGAATATTGAACAGTCTAAAGCGCCCGTATTGGAAGGGTGTGTGGTGCAGTTTGTTTGCAAAAATGAAAAGCAGATTGAAGCCGGCGATCACCAGATTTTCCTTGGAAAAATTGAGCAATGCCGTCACAGCAATCAGCGTCCATTGCTGTTCTGCAAAGGACAGTTTACAGAATGGCCTCAATATAAGGAGGTTTCATGAGCGATCTTAAGAATAAAGCTGTTTTAGTAACAGGTGGTGCAACCCATATTGGCCAGGCTGTAGTCAAAGAATTAAAAGGCCTGGGTGCGGACGTCATTATTGCTGATATTAATCAGGAACAAGGCCAACAGGTCGCAAATGAAACCCAAACTCGCTTTGAATATCTTGATCTGGCCAGTGATGACAGCATTCAGGCCTTGGTGGGCAAGCTGACACAAGTGGATATTCTGGTGAATCTGGCCTGTCTGTATGAGGATCATGGATCTCAGTCGACACGTCAAGATTGGCAAAATACCTTCAATGTCACGGTGTTTGGTCATGCTGCATTGGTACAGGCCTGCCGCCCATTGCTGAAAGCGAGTTCAGATGCTGCAGTGATCAATATCAGTAGTGTCAGTGCCCGTATTGCCCAAAAAGAGCGCTGGGTTTATCCGGCATCAAAGGCCACACTGGAACAGCTAACCAAAAGTATGGCACTCGATTTAGCCACTGATGGTATCCGCGTGCATGCCTTGTCTTTGGGCTGGACCTGGTCTGTGCCAATGCAGATGATTTCAGGCAATGACCGTCCGAAAACCGATCGTGTTGCGGGTCGTTTCCATGTGCTGGGCCGTATTGCCGATGCCGAAGAGGTGGCAGAAGCTTTAAGCCTGCTTTGCAGTCCAAAAGCCAAATTGCTCACCGGTAGCACCATCCATGCCGATGGCGGTTATCACACCCTGGGACCTGAAGCGACAGATTCACCGATTGAGGAGTTGAGCGCATGAATATTCAAGTGAACAATATTGCTGAAAAATTTCTTTGCCTCACCTCGGAGATTGAACAGGGGGAAGGCTTGCAGGTCATTATTGACGGTTATCCACCACTTGCGGTGTTTCATCTGGAAGATGGTGAGTTTTATGTCACCGATGATACCTGTACCCATGGGGATGCATCTTTGGCTGATGGTGAAGTTGATGGCTGCGAAGTGGAATGTCCGTTCCATGCCGGCGCTTTCGATATTAAAACCGGTGAGCCGTGTGGTGCACCCTGCAGTATTCCGCTTAAAACCTACACCTCATTTGTACGTGATGGTCAGGTCTATTTGGTGGAGTAATGCGCTATGTATAAAATCCAGATTGAAGGACAGGGGCAATTTCAATGTGCAGCAGACGATGTTCTGCTGCGCGGCGGTTTGCGTGAAGGTTTAGGCTTGCCTTATGAATGCAATGCCGGTGGCTGCGGCACCTGTAAAATTGAAGTGTTGTCGGGCGAGGTGGAAAATCTGTGGGCAGATGCACCCGGGTTGTCTGATCGAGATAAACGTAAGGGACGTGTATTGGCTTGCCAGTGTCGGCCAAAATCGGACTGTGTGATCAAGGTTCGTTTAGATGAACAGTGCACGCCTAAAATTTTGCCAAAACAGCAAGCCGTGAAGCTCAAGCATGTGCAACCGATTACCCATGATATTCTAGAAATTCATTTACAGTCGGATGAACCAGCCCAATTTATTCCAGGGCAATATGCACTGCTCTGGGTAAATCAGGAATTACTGCGCGCCTATTCGATGTCCAACTTGCCGAATGACGAAGGGCTGTGGGTGTTCCAGATTCGCCGTGTGCCGGATGGCAAGATGACCAATTTGCTGTTTGATGAGCTGCAGCGACAACATGCCGTGATTCAGATTGATGGGCCTTATGGTCTGGCGCATTTGCAGGAACAGCCACGTCCGATTGTCTGTGTTGCCGGCGGCTCTGGTCTTGCGCCAATGCTGGCGATTGCGCGTGGTGTGGCGGCCAATCCGCGCTTGCAACATCATAAGGTCTGGTTCTTCCACGGTGGACGTGAGCAACGCGATTTGTTGACCGAAAATCAGCTCAGGGACTGGACCGAATTGGGTGAACGTCTCAATTACGTGCCTGCCACGTCTGCAGAACTGATAGACGGCATCCGTTCCGGTTTCATTCATGATGTGATCAATGAGGTGCTGGGCGAGCAATTACCTGAGCATGAGATTTACTGTGCCGGGCCATCGCCGATGGTGAAATCCATTGAGCAGATGGCGCATCAAGCGGGTATTCCACAACAACAGATTCACTTTGACCGCTTTTTCTAAGTTAAGCTGAATAAAATGATCAGGCGATGGTTAACCCATCGCCGGCTTGCTTTTTTCCCGGCACATCAGCACCATATTCACAATCTGGGCAATCGACTCCGTCCCCAGTTTTTGCCGGATATGGGTGCGGTGAATCTCGACTGTCTTATGACTGATATTCAGCATTTGCGCAATATGTTTACTGGACAGGCCATCGACCAGCAAATTGATAATCTCATTCTCACGTGGTGACAAGGATTTCAGTTTCAGCAATTGCTGTTTGCGATTTTCACCTGCGACAAAGTCCTGTTCTGCCTGTTGCAGGCAGGCCTGAATCTGGTTCAGCATATGCTGCGGATTAAACGGTTTTTCCAGAAAATCAAAAGCCCCGGCTTTCATGGCATTTACCGACATCGGAATATCACCATGACCGGTCATGAAAATAATTGGAATATAGGCTTTCTGCTGATTAAGCTGTTGCTGTAATTGTAATCCACTCATGCCACGCATGCGGATATCCAGAATCAGGCAGGCTGGGGTGTTCGGCCGTGGATAATTTAAAAATTCGGTCGCACTGCTAAATGTTTTGGTTTCCAGCTGAACGGAGTCCAGCAACCAGGTCAGCGAGTTTCGGATATCCTGATCGTCATCAATGACGTAGACTATGGGCTCGGGAACATGAGAATTATTTAAATACATTTAGCACGCTCCTGTGCAGATAATGAAATATTAAAAATTGCGCCGGATTCACCCTGGCAGACCCATAAATAACCCTGATGGTTTTCAATAATGCTACGCGATAAAGTCAATCCGATCCCCATGCTGTCTTTCTTGCTCGAATAAAAAGACTCGAACAGCTGTTCCGGATTTTGTCCTTGCAGTCCCGGACCATTGTCTGCAATGGCAATTCGGGCATGCTGGTTGTGCTGCCAGGTCCGGATATAGATATCACGTTGACCTTCAGGATTGCGTTGTAACGCATCCACCGCATTAAAGACCAGATTAATGATGACCTGGCTAAACAGGGTTTCATCAGCAGAGATAGAAACCGGTGTCACACTCAGCTCATAATGAATGGTACAGCCGCCCTGATCGGCTTTCAGTCCAATCAGGGGATGCAGGTCCTGAATCAATTTATTGAGGGAATGTACCTGAAAATTGGCTTCGCCTTTGCGCAAAAAGCTGCGCATACTGTGAATAATCTGGTTGACCCTTTTGGTCTGATCCAGTGCGGCATTCATGGCATCCAGCGTTTCAGTGGTATTGGCTAGGCCGTTTTGAATACGGATAATGCTGCCACCGACATAATTATTGAGTGCAGCTAAGGGCTGATTCAGTTCATGTGCCAGTGCGGTCGCAAGTTCACCCATGGTTTTGCAGCGTGACATATGGCCTAACTGACGTTCCCGAGCCCGCGCCATTTCTTCTGCTTCAATCCGTTCGCTAATATCGCGGTAATTGATCAGGATTCCCTGAATATCCGGATGGTCGAGCAGGTTGCGATAGGTTGCTTCATGGTGCCGCCACTTACCATTATGGTGCATAATTTTGTAATGCAGCACTCCAATCGACTGTTCAGCCGGTTTTTTAAATAACAGTTGCCGGACTTTAATCCGGTCATCCGGATGAATGACACTCAGCACATTTTTATTTAAAACAAAGCGGTCACGATAACCCAAAATACGTTGTAGAGAAGGGCTGGCATACAGTAGTTTGCCTTGCAGGTCCAGAATCGCGATGCCATCACCCGAGTTTTCCAGCAGCATCTTGAAATACTGATCTTTAGACTGCAGCTGATACTGATATTTCTTGATTTCACTAATGTTGCGAACCAAAGCCAGTAGCTTGGGCTGATGCTCAATTTCGACCGTTTTCAGGCAAACCTCAACAGGAATCTGCCGTTGATTCTGCGCCTGAATGATCCATTCAAATGTAATTGCTTCATGACTGGCAGCTTGTTGCACCTTTTTTAAGGCATGGTAAAAATCAAAACCATGGCTATGCGCACTGATTTTTTCTACACTCATGCTGGTTAATTCAGATTTGCTGTAACCGGTGAGGTTTTCAGCTGCTTCATTGACGTCCATGAATTCGACACTGCCGATATCATGCACAAAAATAGCATCACCCGCCTTATCAAAGATGGTTTGATAATAATTTAAACTGGTCATTCTCATTCCTTACCTGAGATAGCATCCGGCGATCTGGTACAGGGGGTATTCGCCTTCAATGATGAATACTTGTTATTTTGTATTTCATATTGGAGCAAAGTAAAAAAGAGTTCAATTGCACTTTAGGTCTGATTGCATACTTTAAACATATAAAATAAATCCACATGACATCTATCAGCCTGGTTAGGTTTGATAAGCAAAATTAGTACCATTTTCACGTTTTTAGATCGCTATCAGATCATATTGTATTCATTTAGCCGACTCGTTCCTTAATATAAGCCAAACTTTCCGCTATCGGCCAGTATCCTATTTTTAATTAGTCAGCGCTTTTACTAAGGCATAGAATTAATTTACTTTTGAGGTAATAGCGATCAGTAGATGGCATTCAGCTGGATTTTTTTCACTTTAATGGCTGCATTTATGCAGGCTTGGCGTAACGCCTTTCAAAAACAGCTCAGTACCACGGTTGATGTGTGGGGAGTCACCTTGGCACGCTTTATTTTTGGCTTGCCATTTGCTGCGCTGTACCTGAGCAGCTTGTATTATTTCAAGCCAGTTGAAAGTGTGGTTCACTTCACGCCCAGGTTTTGGGTCTATGTAGTAATTGCGGGTTGCAGTCAGATTTTAGCTACGGCGCTGATGGTACAATTGTTCAAGCAAAAAAATTACGCGGTGGGGGTGGGGTTGGCGAAAAGTGAAGCCATTCTGGCAGCCATTATTGGCGTGACCTTTTTAGCGGATCATTTGTCATTTCTGGCCTGGATCGGTGTGGTGCTGGGTGGATATGCGGTATTTTTATTGAGTAAAGGCCAACAGGTCAGCGGGTTTTCAGCTAGAACATTGGCGATCGGGATCGGCAGCGGTTTAAGTTTTGCCATTACCTCAATTCTGGTACGCGAAGCCAGTCTGGAATTAAGCAATTTGCCAACCTTGCATCGTGCGGCCTGGGTGTTGTTAATGGTGATCGGTTTTCAGTGTATCAGTATGCTGATCTATCTCAGCATATTCAGTCGCCAGACTTTAGTGGCCATGTGGCAACGTCTGGGCTTAACTTTTAAAGTGAGTGTGTGCAGTTTTATGGCATCACTCGGCTGGTTTACTGCCATGAGCATGATGAGTGTGCCGGTCGTCAAAACTTTGGGACAAATTGAGATTCTGTTTAGTATGCTGATTTCGGCATATTTCTTTAAAGAAAAACTGGCACGTACCGAGCATTGGGGTTTGGGCTTAGTGGTGATTGCAGCGATTTTAGTGATCTGGGCTTGATGCTGAACCAGTTTTTCAAAATCTAAGCATAAAAAAGCCACTGATCAACAGTGGCTTTTTCTTTGCATCTATTATTTAAGCTGCAATAAATTTCTGAACTGCCTGATTAAAGACTTCTGGTTGCTCCACACTGGAAATGTGCGAGGCATTGATTTCAAACAGCTGGCTTTGTGAAATTTCAGCTTGCATGGCTTGACCATCTGCAACTGTCGTCACTGGATCTTGCTGACCGGCCACAATCAGTACCGGCACAGAAATGGTTTTGATCTGTTCACGTAAATCCGCCTTAGCCAAAGCTTCGCAACAACTTGCATAACCTTCCGGGCTGCCAGCTCCAAGGTCGTTTGAAAGTTCTGCAACTTTCGCTGCGTTGCTCTGGATAAAGGGACCGGTAAACCAGCGTGATGCTGCAGTCGATGCAATCGGAGCCAAGCCTTGTTCACGCACCAGTGCGGCACGTTCCAGCCAGGCCTGTTCCTGACCGATCTTGGCAGCAGTATTGCAGATAATCACGTGGTTAAAACGTTCAGGTTTGTTAATCGCTAACCATTGCCCGGTTAACCCACCCATTGAAATACCACAGAACGCAGCTTTCTGGATATTTAAATGATCTAGCAGATTGACCACATCCTGACCTAGCTGTTCAAGGTTATACGGACCTTGCGGTGCAGAAGAAGCCCCATGACCACGCGTGTCATAACACACGACAAAATAGTCTTGCTGGAAAAATTCAATTTGTGGTTGCCACATGCTGAATTTGGTACCCAATGAGTTAGAAAAAACCAGGGCGGGTTTGCTGGCATCACCAAAAGTCTGGTAATTGATCTGGGCATCGTTAGATGTAAATGTTGGCATTTTTTTAAGTCCTTAATGCTCTTTCTTCCCCTCCTTTGGGAAAGGAGGGGAAGAAAGAGCATTTAATAATTAAACACGTTCAATAATCAAAGCAATACCTTGACCGACACCAATACACATTGAACACAGCGCATATTGACCACCGGTTTGTTCCAGCTGGTTGAGTGCAGTCGTCACTAAACGCGCGCCTGAAGCACCGAGTGGATGACCCAAAGCAATCGCACCACCATTTGGATTGACTTTCTCTGAACCATCTTCAATTCCCAAGTCACGGGTACATGCCAGTGCCTGAGCAGCAAAAGCTTCATTCAGCTCGATCACATCCATCTGTTCTAAAGTCAGACCGGTTTGTACCAGTAATTTCTTGATGGCAGGTGCTGGACCAAAACCCATGATTCGTGGTTCAACACCTACAACTGTTGAACCAATAATTTTGGCACGTGGTTTTAAGCCATGCTGAGCAACAGCTTCATCAGATGCAATCAGCAGGGCAGCCGCACCATCGTTAATACCAGAAGCATTACCCGCCGTTACAGTCCCCTCTGCTTTCACCACAGGTTTTAGTTTCGCCAGAGCTTCTGCAGTGGTAGATGCACGTGGATGTTCATCACTATCGACAATCACCGGATCGCCTTTATGCTGTGGTATCACCACAGGAATGATTTCTTTGGCAAAGAAACCATTGGCCTGCGCTGCTGCGGTACGTTGCTGGCTGGTCAGAGCAAACTTGTCCTGATCTTCACGGTTGATATTGAACTGTTCTGCCAGATTTTCAGCCGTTTGCGGCATGGTGTCCACGCCGTACATTTCTTTGAGCTTAGGATTGATAAAACGCCAGCCCATGGTGGTGTCTTCAATCTTCTGGCTACGGCCATACGCTGTTTCTGACTTGCCCATCACGAATGGGGCACGCGACATGCTTTCTACACCACCAGCAATAATCAGATGGGCTTCACCGGCTTTAATCGTACGTGCTGCCATTGCGACGGCATCCATCGATGAACCACACAGACGGTTTACGGTCGTTGCCGGAACCTGATAAGGCAGGCCTGCAAGCAATGAAGACATACGACCGACGTTACGGTTGTCTTCACCGGCCTGATTGGCACAGCCATAAATCACGTCATCGACCTGTTCCCAGTTCACGCTTGGATTGCGTTCCATCAAAGCTTTAATTGGAACTGCACCTAAGTCATCTGTACGAACAGGCGCGAGACCACCGGCATAACGGCCGAATGGGGTACGGATGGCATCGATAATATATGCGTTTTTCATGTTTTTACTTTCCAAATCTTTGAATCCCTCCCAACCTCCCTTTACTAAAGGGAGGCGTTTTTCCCTGAATTTAAAGGATGAAAGTCCCTCCTTTAATAAAGGAGGGGTTTAGGGAGGATTTATAAATTAGTTTTGAGTCGCATCAATCAGTTTGGCACCAGTCATTGACTGCAATTCTTCAAATGACAGACCTTCGACTTTTTCAATCACTTTCATACCTTCAGGCGTCACATCAATCACACAAAGATCGGTATAAATACGGTCGACACATTTCAGGCCAGTCGCAGGATAAGACAGTTCAGCCACGATTTTGGGCTCGCCTTTTTTGGTCACGTGATCTGTGGTAATAAAGACTTTTTTCGCACCAACAGCCAGATCCATCGCACCGCCGACTGCAGGAATTGCATCCGGTGCACCAGTATGCCAGTTGGCCAAATCACCATTTTCAGCCACCTGGAACGCGCCCAGTACCGCAATATCTAAGTGACCGCCACGCATCATCGCGAATGAATCACCATGATGGAAGAAAGAACCACCTTCGAGCAAGGTCACAAATTCTTTACCGGCATTGATCAGTTCTGGATCACGGTCTTCTTCAGCAGGAGGAGGACCGAAAGCCAACAGGCCATTTTCAGAATGCAGGAATACGTCTTTATCGCTTGGCAGGTAACTTGAAATTTTGGTTGGCAGGCCGATACCCAGGTTCACATAAGCACCATCAGGAATGTCTTGTGCCACACGTTCAGCGATCTGGTCACGGGTCAGTTTGCTATAGCTCATTATTTCTCTCCGATGCCAATTACTGTGCAGGTTTAACTTGAACAACGTGTTGAACAAAAATTCCCGGGGTGATGATGTGCTCTGGATCCAGCGCACCCAGTTCAACCACCTCAGAAACCTGTGCAATGGTCACATCAGCTGCCATCGCCATAATCGGGCCGAAGTTACGGGCTGATTTACGGTAGACCAGATTGCCCCAACGGTCGCCCTGATGGGCCTTAATTAAAGCAAAGTCAGCTTTAATCGGATTTTCCAGGACAAAATCTTTGCCTTCATAGTTCAAGGTTGGTTTGCCTTCAGCCAGCAAGGTACCAAAACCGGTTGGGGTATAGATTGGACCTAAGCCCATACCTGCTGCCTGAATACGGCAAGCCAGATTACCTTGCGGCACCAGTTCCAGTTCGATCTTGCCTGCACGATAGAGTTCGTCAAATACCCAGGAATCAGACTGACGCGGGAAAGAGCAGATAATTTTACGCACAGCGCCCGCTTTAAGCAGTTTCGCCAGACCATAGTCGCCATTACCAGCATTATTATTGACAATAATAAGATCCTTGATTCCCAATTCGATCAGACCATCAATCAGTTCAGCAGGCTGACCCGCTGTCCCAAATCCGCCGATCATAATGGTAGAACCATCCTTGATCTGGGAGAGTGCTTCTTTCAATGATAATGAACTTTTATCTATCATAATCTGGTCCTTACATACCCTAAACTAATGGATGTCTTTAAATTCGTTTTGAATCTGATGTTGCAACCGGAACAGCATTACGGTCTTTCTGTGACAGCAGAAAATGTGCTACCAGGCCAATACAAATCCCCCAAAAGACTGAACTCAGTCCCAAGAAATGCATGCCGGAAGCGGTTGCTAAAAAAGTGATTAGTGCGGCATCACGTTGCGACTCTTTGCCCATCGCCATAGAGATGTTAGTGGCAATTGCTCCGAGTAAGGCCAGTCCTGCCAAAGCTGCAATTAATTCCTTCGGCATCAGGCTAAACAGCATGACGATGCTGCCGGCAAACAGGCCGCCTAAAATGTAAAAAAGCCCATTCGCCACCCCGGCGATATAACGCTTTTCTTTCAGCTCGTGCGCGTCTTTGCCTAAACACAATGCTGCCGTAATAGAGGCCAATACAATAGTAATCCCCCCCACACAGGCTACTGCGAGTGAGGCAATACTGGTTGCACTGATAATTGGCTTGGCAGGCATGTCATAACCACTGATCTTGATAATGGCCATTCCCGGTAAAAACTGGCCAGACAGGCTAACCAGAATGAGCGGGAGGGCCAGATTCAGGGTGGAACTCCAGGTCCATTCCGGTGCAATAAATTGCGGAATTGCCAGACTGAAATCTGCCGTGACCGGATTAATCTTGCCCAGCAGCATGCTTAAAATCACACCGGCAACCAGCACCCAGACCATGGCATAACGTGGACTGAAACGCTTGGCCAGCAAAAAAACTGCCAGCATGCCAAAGACGATATAGGGCATGGTATCGGTCGCGGTAAACAGTCCTAAACCAAACTGCAGTAAAATCCCCGCCATCATTCCGGCAGCGACTTCCTGAGGAATCCAGGACAGCAATTTGTCGAAATAACCGGTAATACCAATGAGAAAAATCACCACAGCAGAGGTGATATAGGCCGCAACCGCTTCATTGAGCGAAATATCGGGAAACAGCGTGACTAATAAAGCCGTTCCGGGCGCAGACCAGGCGGTGACGACAGGTATTTTGTATTTAATTGATAAAAAGATACCTGCGAGCGCAGCTCCAATAGAAATTCCCCAAATCCATGAAATCATCATGTCTGGGGAAACCTGGGCTTGCTGCGCCGCCTGGAAAAAAATGATCAGTGGTCCTGAATAGGAAATCAGCACTGCTAGAAATCCTGCAACAGTTGCTGAAATTGACCAGTCATTTTTTAATGTCTGAAACAGGGTGTTCATTGGTAATGTGCCTCCTTGCGTCGAACCATGAGCCTGTCAAAAATCGTGATGATCAGGACTAGCCCTGATCTCCACCACCGACCGGTACTACAGTACCTGTCATATAAGATGATTCATCGGAAGCCAGGAATAGAATGGCATTCACTTGCTCCTGAATAGTGCCGTAGCGACCCATAAACGTACGGTCAATGGTCTGATCTACCACTTGCTGCATCCATTCTTGTTCAGATTCAGTCAGTGGATTGGTATTGCGCGGTACTTTACGGGGAGGTGCTTCGGTGCCACCCGTTGCAACGGCATTAACGCGAATACCATCTTTGGCATGTTCAAAGGCAAGGGAAGCGGTCAGGCCATTTACGCCACCTTTGGATGCTGAATAGGGAACACGGTTAATACCGCGTGTCGCAATAGAAGATACGTTTACAATAGTACCTTTCTGATTTTTAATCATTTCTGGTAAAACTGCACGGCAGCACCATAGTGTCGGGAACAATGAACGGTTCACTTCCTTGATAATTTCCTCTTCAGAAAATTCCTCGAAAGGTTTCATCCAGATCGCACCACCGACGTTATTGATTAGCGTATCGACACGACCATAGGTTTCTAGCGCTTTTTCAACGACTGATTGAGCACCGGCAAACGTTTCCAGATTGGCTTTGACGGTTATCGCATCACCGCCAGTCGCTTCAATTTCAGCCAGAACTTCTTCCACATAGGGGGAAAGATCAGCCATGACGACTTGAGCGCCTTCGCTCGCCACTTGCAGTGCGACACCGCGCCCGATGCCCTGAGCGGCACCGGTCACAATTACAACTTTATTTTCAAATCTTTGACGATTAGACATTGAATAAATTCCCTCTAGTTAGTTTGCAGAGAATTTTTCAAACAGGAAGCTTGCAGGTTTTACGCCTTCTGCTTCTAGCCAACCACGAACCGCTTCAACCATTGGTACCGGGCCACACAGGTAGATATCAACCTCACCAGCATTTAGCCATTCGTTCTCAATATGGCCAGTGACATAGCCTTTACGTTCATGTGCAGATTCCGGGTTTGCCACTACAGTACGGTATTCGAACCACGGAAATTTGTCTTGCAATTCGTTAAGTTTTTCAATGGCCACCAGGTCAAAATCATTGGTCACACCAAATACCAGACGTACTGGATGCTCTGAACCTTTTTCTTCCAGCACTTGCAGCATTGACATGAAAGGTGCAATCCCTGTACCACCCGCCAGCATCAAGACAGGGCGGGTCACAGGGCGCAGGTAGAAGCTACCAAATGGACCGGTAAAAGTCATTTTGTCACCAGCTTTGGCATTTTTGCTCAAGAATTCACTCATTTTCCCGTTCGGTACATTACGTACCACGAAACCAGTCAGACGATTACCCGGTTTTGAGCTGAATGAATAAGAACGGGTTTCTGTGGTGCCTGGAATACTAACATTGACATATTGACCTGCCAGAAAGTGAATGTCTGGTTGACCTTCGTCTAACTGGATATCAAAAGTAATAGTTGAATCAGACAGGTTTTCGACACGCGTCAGCGCACCCTGGAAGGCATGAATTTCGGTTTTACAAACTTCTGAAGAAGCCTGAATCTGGAACACGGCATCTGACGTTGGCTTACATTGACAAGCCAGAATATAACCTTCAGCGGCTTCTTCAGGTGTTAGTGCATCTTCAATATAAGTTTCTTCAGGCATGTCAAATGAACCTGATTCACAAAACGCACGACACGTTCCACAAGCACCATCACGGCAGTCCAAAGGAATATTGATCTTTTGACGGTAAGCTGCATCAGACAGGGTCTCGCCCTGGGCAACAGAAATAAAACGTGTAACGCCATCTTCAAATTGAAGTGCAACATTGTGGTTTGACATGGCTGAATATCCTATATAAATCTTTGTAACTGGACCCTTCAGCCAATTTTCCATCTGGCTGAAGGGTTTTACCTGGCTGTAATAAAACAGTCTTAGAGGTGATAGATGTCGATGACCTGATTGATGTAATCGTTTTTCAGTACCACGTATTTGCTTAAAATCTGTGGCTTATCGCCTGAAAAATCGATTTCATAACGTGACATACCAAAGTAGCTGTAGCTGTTTTTGTAACGGAAGCTCAAAGTATTCCAGTTGAAACGTACGGTTACTTTGTCGCCATCACGTTCAACAATTTCAATATTGCTGATGTTATGGCTGGTACGTGTATCCGGCATGGTGGCAGACGAACGTTCAGTCTTGATACGGAACACACGGTCTTCCAGGCCTTGACGGTCCGGGTAATAAATCAGGGAGATTTCAGACTGTGGATCTGTGGTCAGTTTGTCATCATCATCCCAGGCTGGCATCCAGAAAGAAGCAGTAGGGGCATAACAAGTTAACCAGTCATCCCATTGTTCATCATCCAGAAAGCGTGCTTCCTGATACAGGAACTGAGCAATATTTTCTAAAGTGATGTCGCTCATGCGTTTTCTCCTTCAGTTGATGCTGCAATCTCTTTCTCGGTCGCAATACCTTTTTTCATCAGTTCTAACCAGTACTGGTGCTGAGCCAGGTATAAACCTTCATCTTCGGTTTTAATACCAGACAGTTTTGGTTTTAAACCAATTTCATTGGCAGCATCATCAGGGCCATGGATCCAGTGCTTGGAACCACGGCACATGTCATTCCATTCCAGCGCGATACCGGCATAACCTGCCTGACAGGCACGGAATTCTTCCAGATCGTCTGGTGTAGCCATACCTGAAGCATTAAAGAAATCTTCATACTGGCGGATACGGCGTGTACGGGCTTCAGGTTCTTCACCTACAGGGCCGATACAGTAAATGGTGACTTCCGTCTTATCGACAGAGATCGGACGCAGCACACGGATTTGTGAACCGAACTGATCCATGAAGTAAACATTTGGATAGATACACAGGTTACGTGAACGCTCGATCATCCATTTCGCCATAGCTTCACCGTATTTTTCGGTGTATTCATCTTTCTTGGCAAAGTTAGGACGGTCTTCAGGGTTGGCCCATTGAGTCCAAAGCAGCATGTGACCGTGTTCGAAACCGTAAGAACCACCGCCTTGCTTGCCCCATGAACCTGCGCTCATGGCACGGATGTTATCGCCAGCTTCTTTTTCTTTACGCTGTTGAGTCGTTGCAGCATAGTTCCAGTGAACGGCAGACACATGATAACCGTCAGCACCATTTTCTGCAGTCAGCTTCCAGTTACCTTCATAGGTATAAGTCGAAGAACCGCGTAAAACTTCCAGACCCTGTTCAGACTGACCTACGATCATGTCAATGATTTTGGTCGCTTCGCCCAGGTATTCTTCCAGAGCTGGGACATCCGGATTCAAGCTGCCAAACAGGAAGCCTTTGTAGTTTTCAAAACGTGCTACTTTTTTCAGGTCATGCGAGCCGTCTTGGTTAAAACAGTCTGAATAACCCGCATCAGCCGGATCTTTAACTTTTAATAACTTACCTGAGTTATTGAAGGTCCAGCCATGGAACGGGCAAGTATAGGTTGCTTTATTGCCTTTCTTGTTACGGCATAACTGTGCACCGCGATGCGAACAGGCATTGATCATGGCATTCAGTTCACCTTGACGGTTACGTGCAATGATGATCGGCTGACGGCCAATATAGGTAGTATAAAAGTCGTTATTGTTTGGGATCTGGCTTTCATGCGCCAGATAAACCCAGTTACCTTCAAAGATGTATTTCATCTCAAGGTCAAACAGCGCCTGGTCTGTAAATACCGAACGGTGCAGTTTAAATTCACCAGATTCAAAATCATCAACCAGTAATTCATCAATACGGTCTAAATGGCTGGTGTTAATTACGGGAATACGAGGCATGTCCTTTCTCCGACTTTCCAAGGGGGAAGTCAGCGGGATATATCTCGATGCATATCCCGCTTCTCAAGTGTATTAAGCGCTAGCGCGGCGACGATCAACTTCAGTAGAAGGTGCGTCTGTTTTCTCTTTCACAAGTTCAATATCGAATTGAATGTATTTGAAAGGACCTTTCAGGCCACGTTTTGCAATTTCAGCTTCATCAGTTACGTCTACAGCAGTTGCTACCAGACCTTCACGGGTAGCGAATGCAAAGTCATCCCACAGGTATTGGTCGCCTTCAATGTTGAATTGAGTGGTCAGCTTGCGGTAACCCGGGGCAGACACAAAGTAATGGACGTGTGATGGACGGTTACCATGACGGCCTAATTTGTCCAGCACGAACTGGGTGGTACCTTCTGGAGGACAGCCATAACCCACTGGCATTGTCGTTAATGCAGTATATTGACCATCGCTATCAGTAATGATGCTGCGACGCAGGTTAAAATCAGACTGTGACTTGTCAAAGAATGAGTAATTGCCCAAGCTGTTCGCATGCCAGATTTCAACCTTGGCACCTTCAACGAGATTGCCATGAGTATCAGTCACTGTACCTTCAATGATTAAAGTCGGGATTTTGCCTTCTTCAGAACCATCATCCATACGGGCAAAGCTTACTGTTTCAGGTGCGCCAGCTACATATAGCGGACCTTCAATCGTACGTGGCGTACCGCCAGTAATACCTGCTTTAGCATCTGCTTCATCAGCACGTAAGTCTAAGTAATGTTCCAGCCCCAAGCCTGCAGCCAATAAACCTAATTCATTCGCTTGACCGGCATCAGTAAAGTATTCCAGGCCTTTCCATAGTTCTGACTGAGAAATATCAAGATCTTCGATAGCCTGGAAAAGATCACCCAATAAACGCACAACAACTTGCTGTACACGTTCATCTACAGGACCTGTCGCTGTATCAACGTTCATTTGCTTAACTAATGCATCAATTTCTTGGCGATTCATACTATTGCTCCTAAAGTATGTTTTTCATCTTTTCGTGGCGCACTTTTTAGCTTTTATTGGCTGGCTAAATCTGGCTGGCCACAATCCTTGTTGAAATACCCTCTGTTTTCGATTTGGAAGGGGAGTCCGGTGACTCCCGATCCGCTCATTCAATTAACTGTCGTCATCTCGAACTGAAGACGGGTGACGGTTTAATGCCATCACTTCAATATTCATGTAAGGATAGAGAGGCAAGCCTTGTAACAGGTCGTGCAACTCTTCATTGCTTTCAACATCAAAAATACTGATGTTTGAGTACTGGCCCGTGATGCGCCAGATATGACGCCATTTGCCTTGACGTTGCAATTCCTGCGAATAGGCTTTTTCAACAGCCTTAATTTCATTTGCCTGTTCAACTGGCAGATCACGTGGAATGTTTACATCCATACGTACCTGAAAAAGCATGGGTTTCTCCTAATTACTGACGACGCAAGTTGTCAATCTTGTTTTCATCCAACTCAATTCCCAGACCTGGCCCTTTCGGAATCTCCAGTTCAAAGTTTTGATAGTTGAGTGGGGTTTTCAAAATATCTTCAGTCAGCAGTAGAGGACCAAACAGCTCGGTACCAAATGCCAGACTTTCAAAAGTAGAGAACACATGTGCCGAAGCAATAGTGCCTACAGGGCCTTCCAGCATGGTGCCGCCATACAGGTCAATACCTGCAAGTTTGGCAATCTTGCCTACTTCGCAACCTTCAATCAGGCCACCTGACTGGGCAACTTTGACTGCAAAAACAGATGAACCATTTTGTTTGGCAATCTCATACGCTGAGTGCGGACCCATTAGCGATTCGTCTGCCATGATGGCAACATCAAAACGTCGGGTCAGACGGCGCATGGCGTCTAGGTTATCAATTGCACATGGCTGTTCTATTAAATCAACACCACCATCTTGCAATAATTGAATTCCTTTAATGGCTTCCAGTTCTGACCAGGCACGGTTGACATCGACACGGATCGAAACGTCTTTACCCAAGGATTTTTTGATTGCAAGCACATGTTCAACATCTTCTTCAACCGGACGAGAACCGATTTTAAGTTTGAAAATGTTGTGACGTTTTGCCGCAATCATTTTCTCCGCTTCAGCAATATCTTTTTCGGTATTACCCGAAGCCAATACCCAAAGAACCGGGATACTGTCACGCAAGCGGCCACCAAGGATTTCGCTTAATGGCAAACCTAAGCGTTGTGCCTGTATATCCAGAAGTGCTGTTTGCATTGCACATTTGGCAAAACGGTTGCCATTAATGTTCTTTTTGATTGTTTGTAATGTCTGTGCAACATTTAAACCGGATAATGTTTTTAAAAGTGGGGCAAAATAAGTTTCGATATTAACTTTGACGCTTTCCGGGCTTTCATCGCCATAACCCAAGCCACCGATAGTCGTAGCTTCCCCCCAGCCGATGTAACCATCTTCAGTGGTGATTTTGACTAATACCAGGGTCTGGGTTTGCATCGTTGCCACTGCCATCTTGTGAGGGCGAATGGTTGGAATTTCTACCAGCAAGGTTTCAACTGACTTATACATAATACGGGTTCACATTCTTGCTTTAATGCTTTGACTTGATATACCTTAAAAGAATAATGTTGATTGGTCTAAGATCGATTTAGCATTTTTTTATACTTTAAAGGTATTCAGTGCCATGGAACTCAGACATTTACGTTACTTCGTTGCCGTCGTCGAAGAACAAAGTTTTACCAAAGCGGCAGAAAAACTGTTTATTGCTCAACCACCTTTGAGCCGACAGATCCAAAATCTAGAGCAAGAGCTCGATATTCAGCTCTTTGAGCGTGGTAGCCGTCCTCTAAAAACTACTGAAGCCGGTCAATTCTTTTACCAGCACGCTGTTAAACTTTTGTCTAATGCGGAAGAGATCAAGTCGATGACCAAGCGAATTGGCATTACGGATCGGACCATAACTATCGGTTTTGTTGGCTCTTTATTGTTTGGCTTGCTGTCGCGCATTCTGTTTTTATTCAAACAGCAGCATCCACATCTCAAGATCGAGATGATGGAGATGAATACCCATGAACAGATTCAGGCGCTGAAAGAAGGGCGGATTGATGTAGGGTTTGGGCGTCTGAGAATTTCAGATCCGGCAGTAAAACGGGTGTTGCTGCGTGAGGAACGGCTGATGGTCGCTGCACACTCCAGTCATAGCATGGCGCAACGGGTAGAAGGTTTAAATCTTTCTGAACTGGTTGATCAGCAACTGTTTTTATATCCCAATAGCGGCAAGGCGAATTTTGCCACCCAGGTCTGCGGTATTTTTTCTGAGTATGGCCTGGAACCCAAAAATATCCGTATCGTACGTGAATTACAGTTGGCACTAGGCTTTGTAGCTGCCGGAGAAGGGATTTGTATTGTGCCGGAAAGTGCACAAAATATTAAACTGGCCCACCTGAACTTCATTCCGCTTCTAGATGAGTTCGCTGTCAGTCCAGTATTCATGGCTATCCGTAACATGGATGAAAGTGAATACATCCGCTATCTGTTTGATGCGGTCTATCAAGTCTATGATCTGGAAGCAATTAGGTACGATCGTTCAGTATTTTAATAGTTCAATCTAGAAGCGTAATCAATCCTGCACAGCGGATAAATTCATGTAAGCACAGGCTAAGTTAAGATTATTATAATATATTTTATAATAAATTTAGCAACTTAACTTCAGCCAGACTTTATAGGTATAGAAGCATGCCTATTCAGTTTTGGACATTCTTACGCATTTTCTCCATTGTGGCATTCATAAATTGAACTTCACAATTTGGAGGTGGAGATGTCTACAAATAAAGTTAATATAAATACGCTGATTGATGAGGCGAAGTTTACCCCCTTTCACTGGGGGGTACTGATCTGGTGTTTGCTGATCATTATTTTTGACGGTTATGACTTAGTCATTTACGGCGTAGCATTACCATTGCTGATGCAAGAATGGTCGCTCAGCGCAGTGCAAGCCGGACTGCTGGCCAGTACCGCCTTATTCGGGATGATGTTCGGTGCCATGACCTTCGGAACGCTATCCGACAAGTTAGGCCGTAAAAAGACGATCATGATCTGTGTGGCGATTTTTAGCGGTTTTACCTTCATCGGGGCTTTCGCCACATCTCCAGTGGAATTTGGAATTTTACGTTTTCTGGCTGGTCTTGGCATTGGCGGTGTGATGCCTAATGTGGTGGCATTGATGACCGAATATGCTCCTAAACGTATTCGCAGTACGCTGGTTGCCCTGATGTTTAGTGGTTATGCGATTGGCGGGATGACTTCTGCGTTACTGGGTGCATGGCTGGTGCCACAATTTGGCTGGAAAATTATGTTCCTGCTTGCCGGTATTCCACTGCTCCTTTTGCCATTGATTTGGAAATACTTGCCAGAATCCTTGATGTATCTGACTAACAAGCAGCAAACGGCTCAAGCACAGCATATTATTCAAAAGATTTCTCCTACACAGGTCATTACCAGTGATACCCAGTTTGTACTGAATGAAGTGCAAAAAGGGGATGAAGCGCCATTAAAAGCACTGTTTCAGCAAGGCCGTAGCTTCAGTACCTTCATGTTCTGGCTGGCATTCTTTATGTGTCTGTTGATGGTTTATGCACTGGGCAGCTGGTTACCAAAACTGATGATCCAAGCAGGCTACTCGCTGGGCGCAAGTATGATCTTCCTGTTTGCCCTGAATATTGGTGGAATGGTGGGCGCGATTGGTGGCGGCTATCTTGCGGATAGATTCCATATCAAAAAAGTACTGACCATTATGTTCCTGTGTGGCGCTATGGCATTGATTCTGCTTGGCTTTAACAGTCCGCAATTCGTGCTGTATACCCTGATTGCTGTGGCAGGTGCTGCAACGATTGGTTCACAAATCCTGCTGTATACCTTTGTAGCACAGTATTATCCATCGACGGTACGTTCTACCGGCATGGGCTGGGCATCAGGCATTGGACGTATTGGTGCGATTGTGGGTCCGGTACTTACTGGCGCATTATTGACCATGAATTTACCGCATCAAATGAACTTCTTTGCAATTGCGATTCCTGGCGTGATCGCTGCGCTGGCAATTTTCCTGGTGAACTTAAAAACTTCCGTAGATGGCCAAGTCCTTGCAACGTCTAGCGTAAAGCCAAGTCCATTGACAAAAGAAGCGATACATTAAGTTAGATTTCAATCAATAAAGATAATATTCCCAATGATATAGATCGCCATCGTAACCGGTGGTGATCTGTTGCTAGAATCGAGACGCATAATAAAAAGCGAGTTTAGGATGAACACGACACAATTATTTAATCAACCACTAATCACATTCAAACGCACAGTGCTGATGAGCATGATGGCAATGAGCTTAGGGGGCATCAGCTTGTCGTCTCAAGCGCAAACCCCAGCCCAGTCGAACCAGCAGGAAATTGAACAGCTGCGCCAGGAAGTTCAGGCCTTACGCGCACTGGTTGAACAGCAGCAAGCTCAGACAGCCACGGTAATTGCCCCAGTGGCAATAGCACCAATACCAGTAAGTACGCCTGCAACTAAACCTGTCATGAAAATTGCCAGTGGTGCCGAGTTCAATTTATACGGTAATATCCGCGCGGATGCCTCTTATCAGGCTGAAGGTGGTTCAGCTACCCGCATGTATAACCAGATTAATACTGTCCCACTTGAAGGCACAGGCGAACGTAGTGATGAGTTTAAGTCAACCCTGTCTGCAACCCGTTTAGGTATGGATTTTAAAACACCTGTCGGTGCTGGGGATAAAGCCCTGAGCGGTAAAATTGAAGTGGACTTCTTGGGTGGTGCCAGCTTTGATAACTTACGTATCCGTCATGCGTATATCAGTTATGCTAACTGGTTGATTGGTCAAACCTGGTCAAACTTTGCGGTACCTGATTATATCCCGGAAACTGTAGATGCCCTGGTTTATGCGGGCGGATCAATTAAACGGACGCCACAAGTACGTCATACCAGTACTTTTAGCCCGGCTACCAATCTGGTCCTTGCAGTAGAAGATCCGAAAGATGGTTCCATCAAACAGCGTCTACCTGCTTTAACGGCACGTTTAAATCATAAGTTGGCAGATAATTTTATGGTCAGTGCACGGGCCATGGGTCATGAAAAACGTATCAACGAAGATGAAAAAACCGCATGGGGTCTAGGTTTAGGTGCCAAGTATGATCTTGTGCCAGGTACGACGCTCAAAGCTGACTACTATCACGTCAAAGGTGATAGCAGTTTTGTATCTTATGCCAATCCCGGGGTCATTGCAGCCACAAATGGTGATCTTTTACAAAGTGAATTTGATTCAATTTCAGTAGGTTTAACTCAGCAATTTAACGAGAAATTGCGTGGTACACTGGGTTATGGCTATATGAATTTTGACCAGAGTAATGCATATATCGCTGCCAGCGCAAATCCAACCGCCATTAACAAAGACCTATGGCAAGCTTGGGCAAATGTTTTCTATAGCCCAACCAAACCTTTAAGTTTCGGCCTGGAATATGTATATGGTGAACGTGAAGCCGTAGTGGCAGCACCAAATGGCAGTACTAAAGGTGAAGACAACCGAGTTAATGCAGTCGCAATTTATAGTTTCTAAACTTTAGCAATCTAGCAGAAGTATTTTAAAAGCGTGGATGAATCAATCCACGCTTTTGCGATTTTGAAGAATGATTTCTGCCAGCAGATTGATCGAATTTTCAACTCTGGCTGTCCATTCATAGGAACAATTCAGACGAATATAATGTTGGCTGGCATGATCCGGCCTAAACAGCAGTGCAGGGGCAATCGCAATATTCTGCTGAATCAGTTGCTCATATAAAACCTGACCGTCAAGTTGTTCAGGCAATTCGATCCAGAGGAAATAACCGCTGGAATAATAGTAAATTTCACAGATACTTCCTAAACGTGCTTTAAGTTCCTGATAAAATTTCTTTTTGTATTTTTCCAAATGCTGTCTTAAATGCCTTAAATGTTTTTCATAATGATGGTGCGAAATAAACTCGACCAGTGCATTTTGAAGTAAGGGGCTAACAGTTAGAGTGCTCATGAGCTGTAAATGCTGAATGGCATCAGAAAATGGACCGGCATACACCCAGCCTACGCGTGCACCCATCCCTAGCGTTTTGGAAAAAGATGCACAGTGCAGCACCTTCTGGTGCTGGTCAAAGTATTTAACTGGTAGCGGTTTGGCTGAACCGTAATTCAATTCCTGATAAACATCATCTTCAATCAAATACACCTGATATTTATATAAAAGTTCTGCAATTTTCTGCTTAATTTCCGGATTAACAGTAAAGCCAATCGGATTATGTGCATTCAGCATTAGCCAGCACACCTTGATCGGATACTGTTTTAAAGCCTGTTCAAATGATTCCAGATCAAAGCCGAATTGTGGGTGTTCAGGAATCGTAATCACTTGCAACCCCAAACGTTCGGCTGCCTGCCAGGCACCATAAAATATGGTTTGCTGTAGCAGGATAAAATCGCCCGGTTGAGTTAAGGCCTGCAGGGACAAGTTTAATGCCTCTAGTGCACCGGATGTAATGACAATGTCATTGGGATGACATGGGATTCCTTGTAGTTGATAGCGGTTGGCAATCAGTTGTCGTAAGTCCTGATTGCCAGGCGGCATGTGATTCTGATTGTTATAACTACTTTTTCTTTTGGCCTGCTGCGCCAGAATCTGCATGAATTTGGCGTTATATAATAGTTCTGCATTAGGAAATGCTGAACCAAAAGGTACAATTTCGGCTGGCTGAGTTGATTTTAAGAAGTTAAAAACTACCGAGTTGATTTGGATTCTGGAATTTAAACCAATCTGGACGGGCTGTTTACGGGTGAATGGCTGGGCACGTTCTGCAACAAAATAACCTGATTTATCTTTGGCGTAGACCAGACCTTGGGCTTCGAGTTCCTGATAGGCATTCAGTACTGTCATCAGACTATAGCCGGATAATTGGGCCTGTTCACGAAGGGAAGGTAATTTTTCATACGCTTTCCATACGCCATTTTCAATCATTTGACGGATCGTCTGTGCCAACTTTTCAGACTTATACATACACTTTCTGAACTAAGACTGTTCTAATTATTTTGATTTATAGCATATTTTAATATACTTAATATAACAAATTAAGACTAGGGTGGATGTTAGTCTATTTTCAAACATACGTTACATTAACCTGTTGTACTGTTTTTTTAAGGTCAGTATCTCAATTAAACATGACCATTAAATGGGAAGGCTGTATTAAGCCAGTAGACATTCAATCAATATATGATTATTAAACTGAATATCAGGCTCAGTCTTTCTATGAAGAGTTTTTTTATTTCTATATAAATCGTGCTCTTATTTTATTCGCCAGAGTCACTTCTGTTAATTTGTCACAATTCGATACTTACAAACCCAGATTTCCTTGCTAAATTCAGTCCACATGATGATAAAAATTATGTCACGGTCTCAGACCGAGCCATCATGCATATATAACAACGATATCAATACACGGACCAATAACAAGCACAAAGGAGTGGAGAATGCTCGGAAATATGATGTTTCAGCCTTTACTGATCAGCAGCATGATTGAACATGCAGGACGCTATCATGCCGATACCGAAGTAATTTCCAAAAATACTGATAGCAGTATTAAAGTTACCAATTGGGGCGAAATTCACCAAAACTCGAAACGTTTTGCCAATGTGCTGCAACAACTTGGCTTGGCGCAGGGAGATCGGGTCGCAACCATTGCCTGGAATAATCACCGCCATTTAGAATCCTGGTATGCCATTTCTGGTAGTGGTCTGGTCTGTCATACCATTAATCCGCGCTTGTTTCCTGAACAGCTGATTTTTATTATGAACGATGCCGCAGACCGTGTGGTGCTATTCGACAAGACATTTGTTCCTTTAATTAAAGCAGTGAAATCACTGCTGACCTCTGTAGAGCATTTCATCTGTCTGGATGCGGCTGATCCGGCAGTAACAGAAGCGATTCCGGAAGTACAATTTTATGATGACCTGCTGGCTGGACAAAATGCAGATTTCGAATGGCCAGTGATTGATGAAAACTCGGCAAGTTCCTTGTGTTATACCTCTGGAACCACAGGTAATCCCAAAGGTGTGCTGTATAGCCATCGCTCTACTGTATTACATAGTTATGCAATTATTTTGCCTGACTCATTAAATGTCTCAGCTGCCGATATTATGTTGCCTGTCGTACCGATGTTCCATGTCAATGCATGGGGCACTCCCTATGCTGCCGCGATGGTGGGATGTACCCTGATCCTGCCGGGACCGGGTCTGGACGGGACAAGTCTGGTTAACCTGATTGATACCTATAAGGTTTCGGTAGCACTTGGGGTTCCGACCATCTGGCAGGGGCTGATTGCAGCAGCAAATCAGTCAGGTTCAAAACTGGAAAGCCTAAAACGGAATGTAGTGGGCGGATCGGCATGCCCACCGGCCATGCTCAAAGCGTTCAAAGAACAGTTTAATTGCGAAACGATCCATGCCTGGGGCATGACGGAAATCAGTCCACTGGGTACAGCCAATCAGCTCAAGACCAAACATTTGTCTCTGTCGGATGAAGAAAAACTGCAGATTCGTCTGTCTCAAGGCCGTCCGCCATTCGGGATTGATTTACGTTTGATCGATGCAGAAAAAGGTACGCATGAAATTGAACGTGATGGACTTAGCACAGGAAACTTACAGGTTAAGGGCCATTGGGTCATCAGTCATTATTTTGGCAAGGAAGAATCTGCACTGACAGAGGATGGCTGGTTCGATACCGGCGATATTGCCACGCTGAATCAGGATGGTTTTATGAAACTCAGCGACCGCTCCAAGGATTTAATCAAGTCTGGGGGGGAATGGATTTCATCGGTAGATCTGGAAAATATTGCCATGGGACATCCGGAAATTGCGATGGCTGCCGTGATTGCTGCCCAGCACCCTAAATGGGATGAGCGTCCCGTATTAATTGCCATTATAAAGCCGGGCAGCCAGCTAATTGAGACTGATCTGCTGGATTATTATGCAGACAAAGTTGCCAAATGGCAGGTTCCAGATCGAGTCGTGTTCGTTGATGCGATTCCACTGAGTGGTACTGGTAAAATGCTGAAAAAGGATCTGCGTGAATTATATGGGACCATTCTTTTGGAACAGGCGGCAGGTTAGAGCGTCCAGTTCAAAAGAGTTCTCTTAACATGCTACTCAACAAACTGATCTCGAATAGAGGTCAGTTTTTTATGTAAACATTCGATAGAGGTACAAGTTTAAAATTCTTTTTCTCAAGATATAGCGTTGGAATCGATACTTTTAGCGAATATTGTTAGACAAAAAGCTATATTGTGGGGGTTGAGCACATAATTTGACCTGTATTGATATGGTCTGAGCATGAGAATTCTTTATCCTGAACAATATAATAATTAGACAGTTGTACATTAATGAAACTGTCTGCGGATAAGGGGATAAAAATGACAAGCATGCCAACCTATCAGCCGCATTGGATACGGGAAGATTTCATTGATTTTATTGGTGAAAAAATCCATCCAACTTGGGCAATTAAAAAAGTTAAAGCTGCTGTTATGAGTATTCAAGCTATCAGCCCTGACTTTTTCAAGATTCATTTACGTCCGAATCATAATTTTAACATCAAGTCATTTCAGGCCGGCCAGAATATTGCAGTGACCATCAGGCTCGATGGTGTACGTCATCAGCGACATTATTCAGTAGTGACGGTATTAAAAAATGGCGATCTGATTATTGCAGTAAAACAGCAGGGGAAAGTTTCACGTGCCTTAAGCCTGATGCAAATTGGTGCGGTGGTCGAAATATCTCAGCCCCAAGGCGAGTTCACATTGCAAAAATCCACCCAGCCGATTTTATTTCTGGCTTCAGGCAGTGGTATTACCGCAATTTATTCCTTGCTACAAAAAGCGGTCATTCATTCTCTGGAACAGATTGACCTAGTTTATTTCACTCGAGATGATGCTTTTCATGCGGAGTTGAAAACCTTGGCTTTAATGCATCAAAACTTGAAATATCACCATTTCAATACGCTGGAACACCAGCAGCATCTAACCCAAGGCTTATTACAAAAGCTAGTGCCAGATTTGGCAGAGCGAAAAATTTATGCCTGTGGCTCTGCCGGGATGATGAAAGCTGCACTGAGAATCATCGATAAACTGGATTTGAAAGCCAATTTTCATTCAGAATATTTCCAGATTGCAGTCGATGAGAAAATTAAGGCGCAGCCGGTACAGTTTTTAAGATCGCAGCAAGAGTTTCAGGCCCAGGCCACTTTACTGGAAAGTGCTGAAAAATCAGGCCTGCGTCCTGCATATGGCTGCCGGATGGGAATCTGCAACACCTGTTCCTGTACCAAAGTCAGTGGTTCGGTACGCAACGTCCTGACCGGTGAAGTTGATCATGGCAACAATACCCAGATCAAACTGTGCATTTCCCAGGCAGTGAGTCCTGTGGTGATTAATCTATAACCTATTGATAAGCCATTAATTAAACTATAAGAAGGTGCTCCCATGAATATGCAAATTGATTTTAAACGACATAGCAAAAGCCAATTTCTCAGTCCTGAACAGATTGAGGAATTTGGTGCCAAAGTCGATGCAATCCGCCGCGAGGTCATGGATGATCTGGGGGAAAAAGACGCCGAATATATTTATAAAATCCGTAACTTTGTCCGCTATAGTGAAATTGCCTCACGTGGCATGCTGATGTTTGCTGGCTGGTTACCACCGGTATGGCTGGCTGGGACAGGTCTGCTCGGTCTTTCCAAAATCGTGGAAAATATGGAACTCGGCCACAATGTCATGCATGGCCAGTTTGACTGGATGAATGATCCGAGTCTGAATGGTGTGACGTATGACTGGGATACGATTTCAACCGGCGATGACTGGAAATATACGCATAACTATATTCATCATACCTATACCAATATTGTGGGGATGGATCATGATGTGGGTTATGGGCTAATTCGAGTCAGTGAATCCCAAAAATGGGAACCACGTTTCCTGTTCAATATTCCATTGGGCATTCAGTTAATGGTGTTTTTCGAATGGTATGTTGGCTTGCAGCGCCTGCATCTGGAAGACGTGATTGCCTATAAAACCAAGACCTGGAAAGAAGTCTGGGAAGAAGCAGCTCCTTTACGCAAAAAAATGCGCCGTCAGGTGTTAAAAGATTATGTATTTTTCCCGCTGATTGCTGGCCCAAATGCCATTCCAGTATTTACCGGTAATGCCGTTGCCAATGTGATCCGTAGCCTGTGGGCTTCTGCTGTTATTTTTAACGGACATTTCACTGAAGATGCCGAAACCTTTGAAATGGACAATACCGATAAGGAAACCCGTGCAGAATGGTATGTCCGTCAGATTCGTGGTTCGAGCAATTTTAGCGGTACCCAATGGTTGCATATACTGAGTGGTAATTTGAGCCATCAGATTGAGCATCATCTGTTCCCGGATATGCCGGCCAACCGTTATGTTGAGGTTGCTCCAAAGGTCAAAGCACTCTGTGCAGAATATGGTATTCACTACAACGAAGCCAGCTTTATGAAACAGTTTTCTACCGTATGGGTAAGACTGGCAAAATGTTCTTTGCCAAATGAATGGAATCAGCAAATTACCGGAAAAACTCACGCAGTAAAATCAGTGTTCAGTTACTTTAAGGCGAAGCTGGTGAGTTAATTATTTCAAGTTTCTCAGTTATCCAGTTTGGTACTCCTCAATAGATTTGGATGGTTTATTGAGGATTTTTTTATCACCCCAGTTCATGAATGGAATATGAAGATCATTTTCAAAAAAATGACGAAGGTTAGACAAACTCATTACGGTCGAAACGCTTCACCTACAAGTTGATGGTTTAGGCACAGTCCCTTCTTTTTATAATGGCCGCGTTCTATCATCTAAGGTCTCAATTTTGCAATATCTTAAATATTTTTCAGCAATCCCATTATTAGTGCTTCTAACAGCTTGTAATACCCCTGAAACGCCAGCACCAGATTATCAGGGCAACTGGAAAAACACCATGGAAAATCCAAAACTTGAAAATATTCTGGTTATTTCCAAAAATGGTAAAAATTATCTGATAACCAATACTATTAAAGATAAGGAAACCGGTAAAACCGAGAAAAAGAATCCAATGCCCGCAGCAGTGAGCGAAAATGGCCTGCTTCAGTTGAACGCAGGTGCAGGTATGGTCGATTTCGCAATCGATGAGAAAACCGGAAATCTGGTCGGTTCAGGTTCAGTCTACAAAAAAGCCAAATAGTCAGCGAGAATTTTACGCACAAGATAAAATCAAAGATGTCATGTGCAAGGATAAAGCATGACATCTTTTTTTAGGAATGCTTTATGGGAGGAAACTTAATAATTCAGCAAAATCTTCGACAAAATAATTCGCTTTGGCTTTGATCAAATCTATTTCATGAGCGGAGTGCTGATCATAAATTGCCACCACCTCGATGTCCGCATGATTTGCTGCTTCTACACCGACTAAAGAGTCTTCAATAATTAGACATTCCTCTGGTCGAAGGTTAAAGGCTTGCAAAACATTCAGGTAAACCTCGGGATGAGGTTTAATATTCTGGACATTTTCACGGGTGAGAATCAAGGCAAAATCCTCATCAAAGCTGATTTTAGAATTAATATTTTGATTGTTATCCTGATAGCGCTGTACATTGAATAAACTGGTGGTGGTGGTCAGAGCCAGAGATATCTGTTGCTGTTTTAAAGCCTGAATCAGGAGGTCGGCCCGAGGTTTTAACTCGACGATATCATCCAGAAAATGTCGGGAAATTGTATAACGACGATTTTTTACTTCTTCTTTAGCTGGTTCAAAACCGTATTGTTCTTTTAAAAATCCACAATATTCCAGATAAGGATCTGGCCTATGTCTCATGGCGGTAAGTTGAAGATCGCGTTGTTGCTGAATCTCATGTAAATCGACTTTTCTGTTGGAGAGCTCATCAATCAGGGCTGCATCGACCTGATTCCAGATGCCTACAGAATCAATCAACGTACCATCCAGATCAAAACAGACCAGCTTTTTATCCTGAAACATATAAGATTTCTCTGTATTTTTATCATTTATTGGGTGTGGCTGAGTATATCGCATACGATTTAAATGTTTAACTGACCTGAGCAAACCGGGCTGGAAATTTTACGCTAAGGTACTTTTTAATGGATTTATTCATCTGGCAAAAGTATTTATTTACGGAAAATTACAGCGAGTTTAATCCTGAAAATAGTTGCGAAGTGTTATATTTTAATCTGACCCTCAATAGACTTATGCGGATGAAAGACCTGTCCGAATGATGAGAAAGTTAAAGGAAATGTATTTCTGTGTTTGAACTTGACTGTAAATTGCTCAGTATTTTTTATTATGTCTATAAATTTAAAAACGTATCTCAGGCAGCCGATCATTTAGATATGAGCCAGCCAGCGGTGAGCAATCTGCTGAATAAAATTCGCCAGCATTATGGTGATCCTTTATTTTTACGTATTGGCAATGAGATGCTACCTACGGATCTGTCCAAACAGCTCTTTCCCTTGGTCAGCGAAGCACTGAGCAAAGTTGAAGCAATCAATAATTTTACGATCAATTTTGATCAGGTCACTTCACAGCAGCGCTTTACACTAGCGATGACCGATGTATCGCATCTGGTGTTATTGCCAAAAATTTCCCAGTATCTGAAGCAGCATGCATCCCATATCCGTCTTAATGTGCGTCCGATTACCTCGGAAACCAGTTATCAGATGGCCAATGGTGAGATTGATCTGGCTTTGGGCTTCTTGCCAAATCTGGAGAATGGCTTTTATCAGCAGAAACTGTTTGAGCAATATTATGTAGTGATCGCAGCGAAAGACCATCCGCGCCTGACCGGTGACAGCATCACGACCGAAGAGTATTTACGTGAAACCCATATCGATATTGATGCCGGGATGGGGCATTACCATATTGAAAATGAATTGCTGAATCTGGAACTTAAGCGTGACATTCTAATGCGTCTGCCAAGTTATCTGGGGGTAGGACTGGTGGTACAGGAAACCGATGCGATTGCGACCGTGCCTTATTATTTGAGTGAAGTTTTATTATCACGCGGCAATCTCAAGATTTTTGAGGCACCGATTGCTTTCCCGACCTATTCCGTAAAGCAGTATTGGCATATGTCCTGTCATCATAAAACCAGCCATCAATGGCTACGTAATATGCTGCATGAGATTTTAAGTAAATAAGCTTGCAACATGGAAGGCTTGATTTAATCTTCATCTCTAGATTTTAAAATTCCTGGTTCAAGCCGGGAATTTTTTATTTTGGTACATCTTGATGCCTTTTTCAGAGCCTTGCACCTGAATTGATCAGTTCCAGCTCAAAAAAGTATTACCAAACGGGAAAATAGTATTACTGATTTGGCACAGCCTTTGCATTAACTCTGTCATAGACAAAGTGATCTAGGGTTCCGGCAGTTATTTTTTTAAGACTGCGTCTGCGACCGAGAGTTCACGGCTAGGTTTTCTAAAACCAAAGCTACACGGAGGGATAAAAGCCCGGGAGGTAAACCGTACAAGTTAGATGCAGGGGCTGTTATGAGCACAACTACTTATCACGAAGATTCCGCACTGTGGACTGAACTTTTACCGGGTGGCCATCATTGGTCTGCACGCATTCAGCGTGGTGCAGTTTTACAACTCAAATCCTTGGGCGCAAATGCCAATGTTTCACTGTTTTGTGTGAATAGTGAAGACAAGCTTGAAGCCTATAACATGCCAGACAGCCTTAAAGGTCAACACAGCGCATTTTTAAGTACAGGGCACATTTTGGCGTCAGATTTGGGTCGTGCGATGGTGTCAATTGTCAAAGATGACCACGGTTGGAATGATGCTTTTTGTGCACCAAGTACCGCACCGCAAATTGAAGCACAGTTTGGTACGAAGACCTTCCAGGATGCCCGCAACGACATGTACCGTAATGCTAAAGACAGCCTACTTTTAGAGATGACCAAATTTGGTTTATCCGCCACTGATCTTAGCAATACGCTCAATTTATTCTCAAAAGTTCAACCGGATGACAATGGCAATTTAACTTATGTGAAGTGTGACAATACCGACCAAGTAATTGAACTACGTTTTGAAATGGATTGTTTGGTGTTTTTATCCAGCGCACCACATGCCTTAGACAATTCGACTGAATATGCACCTGCCGATATTCAATTATCTTTATTTAAGGCTTTACCTTTAGGCGACACCGATGTCTGCCGTGATTCATGCCCGCAAAATCAGCGTGCATTCCAAAATAATAACCGCTACTACGCTTTAACTGCTTAAGGGGAATGATCATGACTGCACTCGTAAATCTAGAAAAATCTGTGTTAAGTGAAGTATGTCCTGCCGGGGAAGCGTGGATGTGCGAAGTCAAAAAAGGCCAGTATTTCCGTATCGTTGATCTCGAAGGCAACCAGGCGGTGGATACTTTATTCATCTCCGCACATAACCCTGAAGAGCGTTATAGCGCAACCGATACTTTGGCGATGAACCGTCAAATTTATCTCGAAAAAGGCACAACGTTATATACTAACTTTGGCAATAAAATCGCCACCATTAATGATGACAATTGCGGTCGCCATGACACTTTAGGCGGTGCATGTTCATGTGAAAGTAATACCGTACGTTATGCCCATGACAAATACCCAATGCACAGTTGCCGTAACAATTTCATGATTGCACTGTCACAGCATCCAATTGCTAAAAAGCATGGCTTAAACGTGCGCCATATTGGTCCAAACATTAACTTCTTTATGAATGTGCCTGTAACTTCGGACGGTCACTTAAAGTTTGATGATGGTATTTCTGCACCGGGTAAATATGTGGAAATCAAAGCCGAGATGGATTTAATTGTGCTGATCTCGAACTGCCCGCAACTGAATAACCCATGCAATGCCTATAACCCAACTAAAATTCAACTGATTGTCCGCGAAGGCGAGGAGTAAGCCATGTTTAATAAAGTACTCATCGCCAACCGTGGTGCAATTGCATGTCGTGTCATTCGTACCCTTAAAAAATTAGGCATTCAATCGGTTGCTGTCTATTCAGAAGCGGATCGTGATTCATTGCATGTCACTTTAGCCGATGAAGCGGTCTTTATTGGTGATGCACCTGCTAGCCAAAGCTATCTCAATGTCGATAAAATTTTAGAAGTTGCTAAACAAACCGGTGCGCAAGCGATTCATCCGGGTTATGGATTCCTCTCTGAAAATGCAGAATTCTGTAATCTGTGTGAAGCACAAGGCATTGTGTTCTTAGGACCAAATGCGGAACAGATGAAAGCCTTTGGTTTAAAACACACGGCACGTGAGCTTGCAATTCAAGCCAATGTACCGTTACTTCCGGGTAGTCAGTTATTGGCTGATGAAGCTGAAGCACTGCTTGAAGCGGAACGTATTGGCTATCCTGTGATGCTGAAAAGTACAGCAGGTGGTGGTGGCATCGGCATGCGCTTGGTCTGGAATGCGGAAGAGCTGAAAGATGCCTACGCAACCGTGTCGTATTTAGCGCAAGCCAACTTTAAAGATGCAGGTTTATACCTCGAAAAATTCGTACAAAATGCCCGTCATATCGAAGTGCAAATTTTTGGTGATGGCAATGGCTTAATCCTAGCACTCGGTGAGCGTGATTGTTCGGTGCAACGTCGTAACCAGAAAGTGATTGAGGAAACGCCTGCGCCACACTTAAACGATACGCAACGTGCCTATATTCAAAATGTCGCAATTCAATTGATGCAATCGGTGAATTACCGCTCGGCAGGTACCGTGGAATTTGTGATGGATACCGACACGCAAGAATTCTATTTCTTGGAAGTGAATACTCGTCTGCAAGTTGAGCATGGTGTCACCGAGCAAGTCTTTGGTGTGGACTTGGTGGAATGGATGGTGACTTTAGGAAGTGGTGATTGGGTTGCACCGACATCAAAACTTGAATCCAAAGGGCATTCGATTCAGGTGCGTCTCTATGCTGAAGACCCAATCAAAAACTTCCAACCAAGTGCAGGGTTATTAACTCACGTAGAATTTGATGACAATGCGCGTAATGAAACTTGGGTAGAGACCGGTTCAAACGTTTCATCTTTCTATGATCCGATGATTGCCAAAATCATTGTGACTGCGGATGATCGTGAGTCTGCGATTCAAGCCATGACCGACACGCTAGCTAAAACCCAAGTGGCAGGCATTGAAACCAACCTTGAATATCTACAAAACATTATCGACTGCGATGTATTTAAAGCCGGTACACAGACCACGCGCTTTTTAAATACCTTTGAATGGAAAACCCAAAAAATTGAAGTCTTACAAGCGGGCATTCAAACTGCCGTGCAAGATGTCACAGGTCGTTTGGGCTATTGGGATGTTGGTGTGCCACCATCAGGTGCGATTGATCCGCTGTCTTTAAATGTCGCGAACCAATTGTTAGGCAATGCACCCAATACCGCAGGGCTTGAATGTACTTTGCAAGGTCCAAGCTTAAAATTCCATTGCGATAGCCAAATTGTATTAGCAGGTGGCGATATGCCATCGACTTTGGATGGTGTGTCTGTCCCGATGTGGCAAACTGTGAATGTGCGTAAAGGTCAGATGCTGAAATGTGGCAAGATCGCCACAGGTTGCCGTACTTATATCGGGATTAAAGGTGGTCTGAATGTGCCTGAATATTTAGGCTCACAAGCGACTTTTACCTTGGGTCAGTTTGGCGGTCATGCAGGGCGTAATTTACTGATTGGAGATATGCTTCCAATCACGGCATTTACATCCGATGACGTCAAAGCATTAATAGAAGATCAAATCCCTGCATTCTCAAACTCTTGGGAAATTGCGGTGATGTATGGTCCACATGGTGCGCCGGATTTCTTTACCAAAAACGACATTGATACCTTCTTTGCCAACGAGTTTGAAATTCACTTTAACTCAAGCCGTACCGGTATCCGTTTGATTGGACCAAAACCTGAATGGGCTCGTCAGGACGGTGGTGAAGCAGGTCTGCATCCATCCAATATTCATGACAATGCCTATGCGATTGGTGCGATTGATTTCACCGGTGATATGCCAATTATTCTCGGTCCAGATGGTCCAAGCCTCGGTGGTTTCGTGTGTCCTGCGGTAGTGATCAATTCTGAGCTGTGGAAACTCGGTCAACTCAAAGCAGGCGATAAAGTCAAATTTGTGCCTGTGAGTTACCATCAAGCGAAATTGCTGAATGAAAAATATCATGCGCAATTAAATGCTCAAGATACGCAAGCTGTCACTTTTGATGAATCGTTCTATCCTGAAATCAGCACGTTGAAATCTGCCATTTTAGATACCTTAAAAGGTCAAAATGGCACGCCTGATGTGGTGTATCGTCCTGCCGGAAACAACTATATGTTGGTGGAATATGGCGAACTGGTTTTAGATTTAAACTTGCGTTTCCGTATTCATGCACTGATGCAATGGGTGAAAGATCAACACATTCAAGGCATTATTGACCTGACACCGGGTATTCGTTCGCTACAAATTCATTTTGATTCGACTCAGCTCGATCAGATTGAGTTACTGCGTATGCTTCAAGTCGCTGAAGAGCAACTGCCTGATGTCACCGAGATGCAAGTGCCATCACGTACTGTGTATTTACCGCTTGCGTGGGAAGATTCACAGACCCAACTTGCAACCGAACGTTATATGCAAACCGTGCGCCCTGATGCACCGTGGTGTCCGGACAATATCGAATTTATCCGTCGTATTAATGGTTTAAAAGACAAACAAGCCGTGAAAGACGTGGTTTATAACGCGAGTTATTTGGTCATGGGCTTGGGCGATGTGTATTTGGGTGCGCCTGTGGCAACGCCACTTGATCCGCGTCAGCGTTTAGTCACCACCAAATATAACCCTGCGCGTACGTGGACACCTGAAAATGCTGTGGGTATTGGCGGTGCGTATATGTGTGTCTACGGTATGGAAGGTCCGGGTGGCTATCAGTTTGTCGGTCGTACTTCGCAAATGTGGTCACGCTACCGTAAAAACCCTGATTTTGAGCAAGGTATGCCGTGGTTACTGCGCTTCTTTGACCAAATTAAGTTTTATGAAGTGTCTGAAGCGGAACTCATGCAAATGCGTGAGGACTTTAAAGCAGGGCGTTTAAAATTACGCATTGAAGATGGTGTATTGAATCTAAAAGAATACAACGACTTCTTAACTGAAAACCAAGAATCTATTTCGGCATTTAAAGCGGTGCAACAAGCCAACTTTGATGCAGAGCGCCGTCGCTGGCATGAAGCAGGTCTTGCGGAATATGTCTCTGAAAGTCTAGATGCTGTGGATGATGGCGAAGGTGTTGAAGTGCCTGAAGGTGGTTGTGCGGTGGAATCACATATGCCGGGTTCAATTTGGAAAATTGAATGTCAGTCAGGCGATATTGTGGAAGAAGGTGCGACCTTAGCTGTGATTGAAGCGATGAAGATTGAGATACCAATTATTGCACCTGAACGTATGCGTGTCGACGCGATTACCATTGAAAAAGGGCAAACGGTGAAAACGGGGCAGGTGTTGTTTACGTTGGCGCCAGTGGCTTGAATGGAATAGCAATAAAAAGACCGCCTAGGCGGTCTTTTTATCAATTAAATTATAGGTTTTCAAAATCTTCACAAGTAATTTCATTTTTCTTTGACTCAATTTGATCTACTAAAGAGTCATAGGTTAAAAATATTTTTTCAAATAATACTTTTAACGTTGTATCATTATTAAATTGACTATGTAAACTTTTTGTTTTTGTTTCATTAATGTTAAATATCGCACCAATAGAATGGGCTATTAACGGTGAATCATATTTGTTACCTATATATCTAAAGATTGGGGCAATAAATTCATTAAAAATAAACTCACTACTTCTTAGATAGTCAAATATAGAACTATTAATACAAATGTGATTTTCAAGATTTTTATTTTTATCAATAAAAAAAATATTAAGAAAATCTAATGGTAAGACATTTTTAGTATTATATTTTGAACTTCTTTTATTAATTTTTTCAAAGAAATCTAACAAATTATCTTTTAAATAAAACAAATTAAAATAATATAAATTTAAATGCTTTAAAAATATTAAAATATTGAATTGATTTATTCTTGGAATAACTTTTTCTGCATTATCAACACTTAATCTACTGAAAAAAAGAGCTACATAATATTCGTAAATACTTCGGTGTATGAAGGTAAAATTTAAACCATCACGAACAATAAGGCATAAATAATCGCAAAAATCATCTAAAATTTGGGATCCTGAACAGTCTTCTATACGAAGGCGTCCTAATGAATTTTCTAAAACTTCAATAATCTCAGCTTTTTCAAATGATGTCTTATCTAATTTATAGCATTCAAAACAAAATCTTTCGAATATCTGTTCTAGCTTATCTTGTTTAAGGGAGGATGAGCTTTGACGAGTATACCCACCTTTAGTTCGATCATGTGTGGTAGCTACCACTTCAAAAATATTCTTATAAAAACTTGTAATATTTTCTGGAGGTGAAAAATCGGTATTAAATTTTTTTATATATAAACCAATCATTAAAGGAGTTGTAAGAAGTTTTTGGATTTCTGGTGAACTATTTTCAATCGAACTTAATAATGTAATTCTCGCATCACTATCCTTTACCAATATATTTATTAAAGATTTTTGATCTTCTCTATCATATGAGTTAACTTGAATAGTTTCAAAAAAATTAGAAAACTTAATCTCATGCTCAGGTCTGCTACTAACAATAAGCTTTAGTTCAGAGTAGTTATTTGCTAAATTTTCGATGTAATTCAATGTATCTGAAGTATAGTCTTTGCTAATTTCATCAAATGCATCAAGGAATATAGATATTTTTCCTGAACGAAAAATAAATTTAATTTGTTCATCAGTAATATCAGAAGAAGTCCAAGCTAAAATTTTTTCTCTAATCAACGTATGCAAGTTTTTTTCTTTAGAAATATTTTTTAATTCAATAAATATAGGAATTCTAGAGTTTTTAGCGACTTCTTGAAGAGCTAAGTATCTCATTAAAATAGACTTTCCCTGACCAACTGTAGCTTCGAGGAGAATACTATGAGAAGTATAAATTTCATTTATAGAATTAATTTTGCTAATTCCAGATGTTGTAGTAATAGAAGGTAAATAAAAGAAAGTACTGATTTCAACAGGTTTCTCTGCACCTGTGAAAAGTGTTTTAACTAGCCCAATTTTTTCAACTGATTCAACAAGCTGATTATTATTTATAGAAAATTTATGAAGCTGAAATCTTTTTTTGAATTCTTCTGAAAAGAATACATTTGCACTTTTAGCAACTCCACTTAAAATCGGTTTTAAGACAGCTAAAGTTAGAGTAGTTGTTATTGGTTCGGCCATGATTAATAAATTTATATTTGTTAAGGTTAAATTTCATTATAAATTAATTAGTTAAAATTGAATAGAATTTTTAAATCTTATATGACCACTTAACAGGTCATTTAAATGATCTTTAAGTTGATTATCATGTGACTATTGTTTGCATATCTAGGACATCGACCAATATTATTCATTCACGCTTTGTCGCAAGCATTTCAGACCTAAAAAAGAAGCAAATGGAAGTGGCGAATAATGGCTTTGGTGAAGCAGTAGCAATCCTTAACCATAACAACCCAGCATTCTATTGCGTTCCTGCGGATATGTATGAACGCCTGATAGATCTGATTGAAGACAAAGAACTGCTTAAACTTGCAGAAGAAGCGCAAACTGAAGAAACTGTAAAGATAAGCCTAAATGACCTACAAGCTCGAGTTCACAAAAAACCTGCTTAATAAGGTTTGATACGTTCAGCCACACTTTGATGCATACCCGAATCCTAATGGTGCAATACAGTACAATTTTTAAGCATATTTAAGGGGGTGTAAATAGTCTTTCTTTTTCCCACACCGCTTCGGTGGGGCTTTTTATGTACCATTGCGACTTAAATCAGTTAATTTTAAATTTTGGCACGCTTTCTGCTTTTATTTATATACCCAATAAACAGAGGAGAGCCATTCACTTGATCACTCAAACAAAATCATCGGTCAATTCGGCAGGTATAAACAAAATAACAGTACCTGCGCTATAAAATATAAGATATCGGTGAATTCCCAAACTTAGTTTAAAGCAAGTTTAAATCAGCCCCATCTCAGCGCAGTGGGGCTTTTTTTCGCCTTTTTACCCAATTTCATTTATCACGTCCCAATAAGCACAAACTGGCACGCTTTCTGCATTTTCCTAAGTAATACGAAATTTTGGTTTTGTAATATCCACAGGAGATGCACATGAACAATCCGACATCAAATAAAAAAATGCATCCATGGCTTCACTTTCTGGTTGAGCTGCTCAGCGTACGCGCAGGCTTTCACATTAAACAGTCTCCACAATACCAACAATCCAAGGATCAACATCGTGCCTAAACAAAAATTGGCACGGATCAGTATTACCGTGCCAGAAACCACGCTACATGCAATGGATCAAAAAATTGTCGAGCAGCACTATGAAAGCCGCTCGCAGGCCATAGTCGACATGATTAACCGCCACCTGATTGATGATCTGGTGATTCGCGATGAAGTCATGGTTGGCACACTTACCTTGCTCTATGACGTCAGTCTGAAACCGCTGCGCAGTCAACTGGTCGATCTGCAACAGCAGTATCTGGCGCAAGTGATCAATTCGCTTCATATCCAGCTGGATGATGAAAAAATCCTGCAAGTCATGCTGATGCAGGGTGCGAGCAGTGACCTGAAAGAAATTAGCGAACAATTTATTGCATTGAAAGGCGTGATTAAAGGGCATCTCGAACTGATGGATGCCGTCATGCCGCCTATTCCACAAAATACCGAACACACTTAAGGAGAACAGCTGTGCACAACTTATGGACTGTACAGGACTGGCAACATGCCTACCAGAATAACAATATCCAGCTTAGTGACCTGATTGAGTATGTTGCCGGGTTGAATAATGACGATCATGCCTGGATTTCAATTGCGACAGCAGCACAATTACAGGCACAAATTGATGCATTGACTGGTGCAGATATTGAAAGCTTGCCACTTTATGGGGTGCCATTTGCAGTCAAGGACAATATTGATGTTGCAGGGTTCTATACCACAGCAGCATGTAAAGAGGCAGCTTATCTGGCGACTTCCGATGCAACAGCAGTAGCCAAATTAAAAGCTGCCGGCGCGATTGTCGTTGGTAAAACCAATCTGGACCAGTTTGCCACAGGCTTGGTCGGTGTACGCTCCCCATACGGCGCGGTGAAGAACAGCTTTAATCCTGAATATATCAGTGGCGGTTCGAGCTCAGGTTCCAGCGTGGTGGTAGCCAACGGATTAGTACCATTTTCACTGGGTACAGATACTGCAGGTTCAGGACGTGTACCAGCAGGGCACAATAACATTGTCGGACTCAAACCGACCAAAGGCTGGTTCTCGACTACAGGCCTGATTCCGGCTTGTCGCACTATTGATGTGATTTCGATTTTTGCCTTAACGGTGGATGATGCCTGGCAGGTGGCGCAAGTCATGCAGGGCTATGATGCCAGCGATGAGTATTCCAGAGTACATCCTCAAAATGTACCAAGCCAATTTTCAAAAGGGAAAATTGGCATTCCGGATACACTGGAATTTTATGGCGATGCTGAAACTGAAAAAGCATTCCAGCTGGCGATCGCACGTGTACAAAGCTTGGGTTATACGGTTGAGCCAATTGATTTTGCTCCATTTCAACAACTGGCGACTGCACTTTACAACCGCTCTTGGGTGGCTGAACGTACCAGTGCCGTGGAAAAAATGGTGCAACGCGAGCAGACCCATCCGGTAATTGGCCAGATTATTGCGCAGGCAGACCGGTTCAGTGCGGTCGATGCCATGCAGGATGAATATGAACGCGCCTGCCTGAGCCGTGTTATTCAAAATACACTGGCAAATTATGATGCCTTGATGGTGCCTACGGCACCCACCATTTATCGCATTGCAGAAGTAGAAGCCGATCCTCTGGTCAAAAACAGCCACATGGGCGCTTATACCAATTTTGTCAATTTTGCCGATCTGTCAGCTTTGGCGCTACCAAATAGCATTCGTGCTGATGGTTTGCCAACGGGCGTGACCTTTATTGCGTCAGCCTGGATGGATGAAGCACTGGCCAAATTCGGGCAAAAATGGCAGCAGGCAAGCCAGTTAAAGCTAGGCACCTCTGAACTTAGCTATGAAAAAACAACTGAAATCTCATCAGGGCACAGCGTCAAACTGGCTGTCGTCGGTGCACATCTGACCGGAATGCCGCTGAATTTTCAGCTGACTACACGTGGTGGCACCCTGATCAAACAGACCCGGACTGCTTCGCATTACAAACTCTATGCTTTAAAAAATACCACACCGCCAAAACCTGGCCTGCAATACAACGCGAAAGGTTGTTCAATTGAAGTCGAAGTCTGGGACATTCCGCGTGCACTGTTCGGGGACATTGTTGCAGAAGTTCCGGCACCTTTGGGGATCGGTAATGTCCAGCTGATTGATGGTACTTGGGTCAAAGGCTTTATCTGTGAAGGCTATGCACTTGAGGATGCAACAGATATCAGTCATTTCAGTGGCTGGCGCGAATTTATAAAATCTAAACAACTTTCAAATACCAAATTTAAATGTGAATGCATAGGGGAAGTCGCAAAATGATCAAAAAAGCACTGATGTCCGTTTCCGTACTGTCTGCAATCCTTTTAAGCGGTTGTGACAATACCGCTAAAGTACCTGAACCAAGTGCCAAGGCAGAAGGACGTGTGACTACTCAGCCCATCCGGATTGGTTATAGTGACTGGCCGGGATTTGTCGCCTGGCAGGTGGCGATTGAAAAAGGCTGGCTGGAAGATGCCGGAGTTAATGCCGATTTTAAATGGTTTGACTATTCTGCTTCACTCTCTGCATTCGCAGCGAATCAGCTGGATGCTGTACTGGTCACCAATGGTGATAATCTGGTCACTGGCTCTGGCGGTACCAAGGGTGTGATGATCATGGCGACTGATTATTCAGCTGGAAATGACGTAATTATTGCCAAGAATGGCATTAACTCAATTCAGGATCTGCGCGGTAAAACAGTTGCGACTGAAAAAGGCCTGGTCGATCACTTGTTACTGTCCACTGCACTAGAGGATGCCAAAATTGGCATGAATGAGGTCAAACTGGTCAATACCATGACCAATGAATTGCCACAGGTTTTTGCCACTCCCGATATTGATGCGATTGCGGTATGGCAGCCAGTGGCGAATCAGGCTCTATCTGCAGTGGCCGGTTCAAAAATCATTTTCACCTCTAAAGACAAGCCGGGATTAATCTACGATACCTTGACCGTGAATCCCGCCCATCTGGAAGCCAATAAAGAGCAATGGAAAAAGGTGATTCAGGTTTGGGATAAAACCGTCAAATACATCAATGACCCGGCGACTCGAGAAGACGCTGCGCAGATCATGTCCAAACGTGTCGGTGTCGATGCGAAAACCTATATGCAGTTCATTGATGGCACGCATTTGCTGGATCTGGCCGCCAATAAGAAAGTCTTTACCAAAGGTGATGGCTTCGACTCGATCTATGGTTCCAGCTACCATGTGAACAAGTTCAATGTGGCTAACGGCATTTATACGACTGAAATGAACGTGGATGGCGTGATTGTTCCAACGCTGGTACAAGAGCTGCAATAAAGCCTGATCTCTTGCATAAAAAATCCCCGGTCTGGGGATTTTTACTATCAGATGAATATTAAAAAATTAAAGCTGCGTACTTTTGGAAAAGACATTGATAAAAATAATGCCAATGATCATAAACGCCAGCCCGATCAGTGCGGGAAGATCCAGTTGCTGTTTAAACACCAAGAGGCCAACCGTTGAAATCAGGATAATGCCGGCACCAGACCAGATTGCATAGGCAATGCCCATCGGAATGGTTTTCATGGTCAGTGACAGGAAAAACAGGGCAACGGCATAACCGGCAATGGTGGCAAGTGAAGGCCAAAGCACGCTAAAACCATTGGAAGCTTTCAATGCAGAAGTTGCAATGACTTCTGCAATAATGGCAATCGAAAGATATAAAAAAGACATATTTCTCCCTATAACACCCGTGCTGCATGCTGCATCAGGTGATCCTGTTCTGACTTCAGCCAGCTTTCAGCTTGTGTAGTCGTGGGGGTGGCATATTGAAATTGGTAATCCGGCTGGTATATATCCAGCTCAAAAATCAGGTCGATTTGACGATCATCTAAAATGACATGCTGAACCAGACTGCTTTCATTGAGAACTTCAAAATTTTCCAGGTTAAAGGCTTTGCCTGTCTCACTGCTGCGGGTGCTGTAAGTTTTAGCTTGACCATCAGTCCCGATAGAAACCTCAAAACTTTCCAACAAGGCAAACACGGTCGGATCAACAGCTTTCAAGTCCATTTGAGCTACTGCACTTTGCACTTCAGGCAAACGCGTCAGCGCATAGGCAATATGATCAGCACAAATAATCAGGCCACCATCCATTTCCAGTGTTTGACCAGATTGAACATCAAGTGCAGACTGAAGACGCATGCCTAAAAATAAACCGTATTGCACCTGCTGGCGCCAGTCTTCGACATAGACATTACTTGGAGAAAATTCCAGAATGCAGTTGCCAATTGCATGCAACCTGGCTGGTTCCGGCCACTGCACATGATTCTGGTAATTGGCGTAGTCTTTCACTTCCCAGGACAAGAGTTGGCTGGCGTTATCCCAAAGTGTATTGCCAATCCAGCCTTGGCGCTCCTGAACAGCAGTTCCTGTCTGGCTTTTTAGACGAAGATCAATGGTAAAACTGCGCGACTGAAACCAGTACACAATGGTGTTTTCATCGGTCAGGCCATTATAAAAACTGATGCTTTTACGCCGAAATGCCCCATATAAAAAGCCTGGAATAATCTCTGGCTGAAAAGTCACAGGCTTTAAGCTTTTAATTACTTCAAACAGATTCATGATGCTGTCTCCGCCTGTTCTTCAAGTCCAAAAGAGGAAAGTGGTACAGCATTTTTTAAGATCAGTTCACCGCTAGCAACGCGCTGTTTTAAATATTGAAAGGTCTGGGCGGTCTGATTAAACAGATGCTCACCCCCGATCAGGGCAGAATATTTGGAATTTTCAGTGGGAATAACCGGTTCAATCACGGTGTCATAATTGCAGGCGCAAAATAGCGGGAACGAATAACGTTCTTCCGAGACCTTTTTCACGCGGTGCTTGGTGGCGAGATATTTACCATTTGACAGAATTTCCATCATGTCACCGATATTCATCACCAGTGTGTTTTCAATCAGTGGAATGTCGATCCATTCGCCTGCTTTATTCAAAACCTGTAAGCCGGGTGCGGTGGGTAACAGCAGGGTAAAGCATTCGTAATCGGTATGTGCGCCAATGCCTTCGGCATCTTGCACTTCCGGATTATAGGGATAATGAATCAAGCGTAGCTGACTTGGTGCATCAGTAATTTTGCTTTCAAAAAAGTCCTCACGAACGCCCAATGCCAGTGCAAAGGCAGAAAAAACCTGCCGGCTGATCTCACGCAGATGGCTGTAGTATTGGCTGACAATAGACTTGAAATCCGGATGGTCTGGCCATAAGGTGGGGCCAAGTAAAGGAAAGTTTTTTTGTGTACCCTGATAATCATAATTGACATCATAGGCTTCTTTTAAATCATAACTGTTGCCGGCAAACTGTTCTTCGCCAATCGGCACATAGCCACTATGGTTTTTTGATTTGCCAATATAGTGCTGCATTTTGGTGTCCCGATCCTGAGAAAAATAGGACTGGGCCATTTCAATCAGGGCTTTGGCATAATCAAAATTAAACTGGCTACCTTGCAGATAAAGAAATCCGACTTCTTTACAGGCATGATCCAGAGCATGAGCAACTTCAATACGATCGGCTAAATCCGGACTTTGTAATTTTGAAATATCAACCAGTGGGAGTACATATTGCGCTTGCATGACAATCACCTCTAATGTTGGTCGTCCAACACAGCGATTAAAACCTTCGGGTCGTCCCAAAGGCATTTTGAATAAGATTATTTATTGCTGCTGACCTTGGTCATACGCGGAATGACTGGCAGTTCTGCCAGTGCCGGATCCAGTTCATCTTCTTCAGCATGCACCAGATAATCGACACGTTGTCTTAACTGTTTAAATTCAGGGCTAAGCATGACGTCTGGATGGCGTGGACGAGGTAGATCAACTTCAATAATTTCCTTGATTTCACCCGGATTGGCTTTCAGTGCCACAATCCGGTCGGCCAAAAGAATGGCTTCATCCATATCGTGGGTCACAAAAATAATGGTGATATCAATGTTTTGCCATAGGTCCATCAGGTGACGCTGCATTTTTTGCCGGGTATGTGGATCAAGTGCCCCAAAAGGTTCATCCATCAACAGGATTTTCGGTTCATTGACCAAAGCCCGGGCAATCGCAACACGCTGTTTCATCCCGCCAGACAGCTCATGCGGATACTGGTTTTCATACTTTTCCAGACCAATGATATTGATCCATTCACGTGCTTGTGCTTCTGCCGCTGCACTACTTTGGCCTTTCATGCGCGGACCAAACATGACATTTTCCTTGACGGTTTTCCATGGAAACAGGGTATAGCCCTGGAACACCATGCCACGCTCCGGACTTGGGCCGGTAATCGGCTGGCCATCCACCAGAATCTCACCACTGCTATAAGGATCCAGACCGGCGACGACACGGCTAAAGGTTGACTTGCCGCAACCAGAAGGCCCAATCACACAGATGAATTCACGCTTATGAATTTTCAAATTGAGTGTATTTAAAACCGTACGTTCAGTTTTGCCATGACTGAATTTTTGCGTCAGTTGCTTTGCTTCCAGAATCACCGGACGGCTATAAATTTTGTCAAAGTATTCGCGGGTATTAAATTCAGTGTTTTGCATCAGTTAGCTCCCGGTTTCCATTTAAATAAGCGTTGTCCCAGTTTCATTAAAATCACATCACACAGCAGACCAATCACCCCGATAATCAGGATCGCTGCAAAGACATTGGGAAAGTTCTGATAGCGGGCTTGCTGGGTAATGAACCAGGTAATTCCGGAGGTGCTGCCGATTAGTTCAGCCACGATCAGGTAAGTCCATGCCCAACCCAGCAGCACGCGCAGATTACGGTAAATTTCTGGCATGGCTGCTGGAATCACCACATGAAACAGACTTTTCAGTTTCGTTGTACCCAAAGTAAAACCGGCTTCAATCAGGCTGCGATCGACCAGACGAGTAGTATTAGCAATCAACAGAATCATCTGGAACAGGGTTCCAATCACAATAATGGCTATTTTAGGTGCATCATTGATTCCCAATATTGCAACGGCAAGTGCACCAAAAGCCGGAGCAGGCAAGTAACGGAAAAACTCGACAAAAGGTTCTGTTAACAGGGAAATTTTCTTGGAAAAGCCACATAAAATTCCGAGTGGAATGCCAATCAGGCAAGAAATAAAGAATGCAGTAAAGACCAACTTGATACTGTGCCACAGGCTTTCATAAAACCAGGGTGCATTCGGTTGAACAGGAGGGGTGGTAAACGCGGTTACTAATGCAATTGCCACTTGATGCGGTGCTGGCAAATAGATGGGATTGACCAGGATGCCTTGAGGTGGGGCCAGACCCTGATCCACTGCGGATTGGGCAGCGGAAAAAAACACGTCTTTATCAATCCGGCTATTGACCTGTAAATAGCTCACACTACCGGGATTGGTAATCTCGACCTGTGGATGCCAGATAAATGGCAAATAGCTGACCGCACACCAAATCAGAATTGGTATTAAAAAAGACCCCAAGCCAAGTAGCAGTTTATTTCTTTGACTGAGTTCACGTGCAACGTAACTCATAGTGTTGCCCCTCAATATTACAAATTTTATAAAACGTAATACTGAATAAGCAAAATGAATGCCATGATGGGTGGGAACAGCCAAAATATTAAAATATTCTTATATTTCAAAAGAAAATTTAAAACGAAAAACAGGGATGATAAGTTACTTAAGTTAACACTTTGATTACATATGCAAACATAAAACATAGAATTTTAGTCTTTATTGGTTGTTTTATAATCAAAACTATTTCATATCTTTACATCGGTTTAATTCGACCCAGCTTTTCTTTAAGGTATTGCTCACTTCTTAACTCATTGAATTATAAAAAGGGGAGCAATGTTAGAGTTTAAAAATCAAATCGTACATGGCGCTATTTTCGATATGGATGGAACCATGTTCGATACGGAACGCTTGCGCTTTCAAACCTTGCAGCAAGCTTCACGTGAGCTGATTGGTGTCGAATTTTCTGAAAGTTATTTAATTCAGTGTTTGGGCCTCAGTGCCCGTAGTGCAGAGCAGCTAGCCAAAGAGCGTTATGGACAGGATGTGCCCTATGCCGAGATTCGCCAGCGTGCTGATGTGCTGGAACTGGAACATGTACGTCATCACGGTGTTCCCATTAAAAAGGGGTTATTGCAGGTATTGGAACGCCTACGCAAGGCAGGCCTGAAAATGGCGGTAGCGACTTCAAGTCGCCGTGCGATCGCAGAAGAATATCTGATCAATGCCAATGTCTATAAGTTTTTTGATGTACTGGTGTGTGGCGATGAGATTAGACAGGGGAAACCTCATCCGGAAATTTTTATCAGTGCAGCCGAAAAAATCAATTTAAGCCCGGCCCAGTGCCTGATGTTTGAAGATTCTGAAAATGGTTTGCGTTCTGCCTATGATGCAGGTGGTATGACGGTGCTGTTCAAGGATATCAAAATACCGAACGAGTCCATGCTGGCACAGGCCCAGTATTATTATGAAACGGTCGAAGATTTTTTGGGAGAACTGAACCAGTTTGTTCCGGTTCTGGACATGCCGGAATTGGATACTGCTTTTCCGCAAACACTCAATCAGCTGACTGTCGGGATTCACGGTTTTGGTGCAATTGGGGGCGGTTATCTGGCTCAGGTATTATCACACTGGGATGGATACACTCGTCCGCGCAAAATTATTGCTTCGACACGTAATCCGCTTTATCAATCTAGCGTTAATGCTTTTGGCACTTACTGCATTCGCTATGGCCAGAATTCTTTTGACCAGCGTATTGAAAATATGAGCGTAATTGATGCGCATGATCTGGAACAGATGCAGAACATGTATATTGAATCCAGTCTTGTAGCAGTCTGCGTACCTGAGGAAGCACTGGTTTCTGAAGCGGAGGTCATTGCACAGGGCTTATACGCACGTTATCTGGCTTATGAGCAGCAGGATCAGCCACTGACAGTTTTAATTATCCTGAATAAAATCGGTGCTAAACAACAGGTGATGCAGCAGATTCTGAATAGTCTGCGAATGATTACTGATGAACAGACCGCCCAGAAAATTATGGATCAGCATTATTTCTGTGACACCGTGGTCAACCGTATGGTGTCCAAGCTGTCAGACCAGAAACTGTACCGTCAGCTGCGTATAAAATACAACATGTTCAAGCAGTATCAGCTGGATGAAGATTTGTCCGTAGTTGATCTGGATGATGCTACGGCACTGAATGCAGAACAGGAACATCAGGCAGGGCTATATATTGAAGACCTGCGCCGTAATTTCCAGTCGAGTCATATTCTGCAGTCTATGGATCTGATTCTGTTTAACGCTGAAACGGATATGCCGATTTATGTAGAAAATAACAGTCCGTTACTGGCGAAAATGCGGCAGATGATTCTGGTGGATGATATTGCAAATATCCAGCTGATTAAAAACCGCTTATGGAATGGCGTGCATGCGATGATGGCCTGGTATGCCAGTCTGCGTGGACATCAGACTATTGGTGTTGCCATGTCTGATCATACAATCAGAAAATTTATGAATCAGGCCTTAGCTCAGGTGAAGCATGGTCTCTGCTACCAGATTCCAAAACATGCCTCAGACCTGGAACGTCTGGCTCAAAGCTTTAGTGAGTCCTGTGCCAATGCCTATCAGGATCCATGCGCACGTGTAGGTCGTGAGCCTCTAAGAAAACTTGAGCACAATGAGCGTGTTATGGGGTCATTGGCGACCTTGATTAAATATAGCTTAGCTTATGATGTCGTATTAAAAGGCGCAGTGCTAGGTTATGTCTATGCCCTAGAGCAGGGTGAATGCGAGCAGCAGGAACTTTTGATGCATTTGCAGATTCAGTTAAGACATATGGCATTAGAGCCGCAGCTTTATGAGATTCTGTATGATGAAATGTCACAATTCATCAATCAGATTATTGCTGGAAAATTGTCCTTGCAAAAATTCATGCAACTGGATTTACAGCAAGCATTAAGCTAAATAAAACGTTAAATAAAAAAGACCCGAAATTTTCCCGGGTCTTTTTTATGGGAATATACAAAGTATTAAACAGTGCTAGATTCTTGTTGATAAATACAGGATTGTGCAATCTGTAGCTGATCATCTTCTGATAGATCAAGATTTTCCCATTTCTGCATCTGCTGCAGGAGCCAGATAAAATCATCGACTTTCGGTTCGGCACTTTCCCCAACAAAATTCCGGATAATATTCTTGATCTTGTAAAAGTCATAGACATGCCGCTGGGCGGAACATTCAAACTGAATAATCTGATAGTCCACCAGCATGTCCCATACTTCTGATAAATCGCTGCGCTGCTTTAAATCATCCTGCGCTTTTTGTACAGCCTTGACCATTGCCTCTACAGTAAATGGATGCTGTTCTGTCCATTCCTGGGTCATGGCCAAGACTTTGTCGGCAATCTTGGGAATGACATTCTGGCTGGCTGCAACGATAAAACTATAGCCTTCAAGCTTGGCCTGAATATTCCAGGGCTCTCCCACACAAAAGCCATCAAACACCTGTTCCGAGATTCCTTTCACCATCGAAGGTGGTGGTGACGTCATCAGGTGAATAGTGTGGGCAATATTGAAATCTGTCAGGGCCAACCATTCTTTTATACAGTAATGATGAATTGAATGCTTATAGACATAGGCAAGATTCACTTTCTGATGATGTTGCAAGGCCCGCACCAATTTCTGAGAACTGCTTTTTTCATCATCTTCTGCATGGATTCCCAATTCATAACATAGATCTTGACGCAGGCTGATATAAGCCTGATTGATACTCAGCACCAAAGGGGTTTGCAAAGCCACCTGTAACTGGTCTGTGCCCAGGGCAGCAGCAGGCAGCATGGCAGACAAGCAATGTGCAGTATCCAGAAAACCGTAGGCCAGACGGTCACGCAAACTTGACCAGGAGGCTTCACGGATTAAATTGATTTTTAATCCCTGTTCGGCAAAGTAGCCCTGTTTTTCTGCCCAGAGAATGGCGACACAATCAAGCAAAGGAATATAGCCAATATTGAGTTCAGTTTTTTCTAGTGTAGACATATGCTTTTCCTTATTGGCCCAGTAACAGCTTCTGTGCATCCAGTAAGCGTCTGGCCATTTCACCAATGGTGATCCGGTGACTCATGGCGTTTTTACGTAATAAAGCAAAAGCCTGTTCTTCTGTTAAGGCATGTAGCTGGATGAGCAGGGCTTTAGCTTTATCGATATCTTTACGGTCAATGAGCTTGTCTTGGGTTTCTTTTAAATCATTTAGCAGCTTTTTATGCTTACGGAACTGTTCAATCGAAATTTCCAGAATGCTTTCTAGTTTGGTGGGATCAATACCATCGACGATATAAGCCGTGATTCCGGCATCAATGGCACTTTTGATGGTGTCTTTATTGGAGTTTTGGGTAAACAACACGGTGGGAAGTTCATATTGGCTGACACAGCTTTCAATAATATCCCGATGCGGATGATCCATATTCAGCAGGATCACATCTGCATGAATACCCTTAACATGTACCATATTCAGGTCATTCAGGATTAAACAGGCCACCACCTGAAAATCATGTGAAAGTAAGGATTCCTGGATGAATTGGGCGCGCTCCAGATCATCATCAATAAGAGCAATTCGTAATTTGGACATGGAATATTTTCAAGTAAGGCCTAAGGAATATTCAAGCAGGAGTAAAGCAAAAAACATGCCATTAAATTGGTGCATAAAATTCTATTTTTCTGTTCAATTTGGTGCATAGCTTTAGGGATTTCAGCTGATAGCTGATCAAAATGAAGCATTTAGGTAGATCATCTGCCTGGAATAAGGCGTTTTCTTGTTGGAAAAGTTGGCACGATTTCTGCATTTATTAAATCGTCAAAGATGACTTTCAATACTAACAACGGCCAACGATGTCCGTTCTGATCGTAATTGCACTTTCAAGGAGTGTGATTGGTATTTCGTTCAGCACAGGATAAATGACATGGTCAGTTGTTCAGCAATACAAAACGCACAAGCGTTTCAACCCTTCCTCCAGCATTACAAAGCGCTGGGTTGCGGTATTTACAACATATTCAATCAGCAGACATATCAATGCCTAGACGTGATATGCGGCTTTTTATCATCTTTAAAAAAACAATAGTTGGAGTGCAGATATGAAAATTCTCATGATTGGGCATGGCATGGTGGGGCATAAATTCATCGAATCTGTACTGGAACAGGCCGGTGATGACATTGAGCTGACCATTTTGGCAGAAGAGCCACATTTAGCTTATGACCGGGTACATTTGACTGAATATTTCAGCGGCAAGTCGGTCAAGGATCTGAGCCTATGCCGTAGTGATTTTGCCGATGCCTATGGCATTGATTTGCGTCTTAATACCAAAGCAGTTGAAATTGATCAGCTCAATAAAACCGTCACCACCAGCCAGGGTGATGTGCTGAATTTTGACAAGTTGATTCTTGCTACCGGCTCTTATGCCTTTGTACCGCCAATCCCGGGCAATGACCGTCAGAATTGCTTTGTTTATCGTACCATTGAAGATCTGGATGCCATTCGCGCAGCCAGCCTGAATGCCAAAGCCGGTGTGGTAATTGGCGGTGGTCTGCTGGGTCTGGAAGCAGCGAAGGCTTTGCGAGATCTGAATCTGGAAACCCATGTCGTAGAATTTGCTCCGCGCTTGATGGCAGTGCAGATTGATGATCTGGGCGGCCGGGTACTGCGCTCTAGAATTGAAGACCTTGGTGTCAAGGTGCATACCCAAAAAGCAACCTCATCTATTGAAGATGGTTACAACGCTCAGCATGTAATGAAGTTCGGAGATGGTTCGGTACTTGAAACCGATATCATCCTGTTCTCGGCCGGTATTCGTCCGCGTGATGAACTGGCGCGCCAGAGCGGCCTGCTGATTGGTGAGCGTGGCGGCATCATCATTAATGATTATTGCCAGACCTCACATCCGGACATTTATGCCATTGGTGAATGTGCACTTTGGGACAATAAAATTTATGGTCTGGTTGCACCGGGCTATGACATGGCGCGGATCGCGGCAAAACATGTACTGGACCAAGAGAGCCATGCATTCGCTGGTGCCGACATGAGCACCAAGCTCAAACTGATGGGTGTGGATGTTGCTTCTATTGGTGATGCACACGCCATGTCACCAGATGCCTTGAGCTATTTCTATGCTGATGAAGCCGCGCAGGTTTATAAAAAAATCGTGGTGTCAGCAGACAAAACCAAGCTGCTGGGCGCAGTGCTGGTGGGCTGTGCCAAAGAATATAGCGATCTTCTACAAATGATGCTGAATGGTCTGGCTGTACCGGAGCAACCAGAAAGCCTGATCATGCCGGGCTTTGATCAGTCAACTTCAAAATCAGGTGGTAGTGGTATTGATTTATTGCCTGACAGTGCGACCATCTGTTCCTGTAATAACGTTTCCAAAGCTGATATCTGTTCAGCCATTGATGGCGGTGCAACTTCATTGGGTGCACTGAAAAAATGCACGCAGGCTGCAACGGCGTGCGGTGGCTGTGCGCCACTGGTGACGCAGGTTCTCAAATCTGAATTACAGCGTCAGGGTGTCACGGTGAACAATCACCTGTGCGAACACTTTGCCTATTCACGTCAGGAACTGTATCACCTGGTACGCGTGCATGAAATCAAGACATTCTCTGACCTGATTCAGCAACATGGGCACGGCATGGGCTGTGATATCTGCAAACCGACCGTAGCCAATATTCTGGCATCCTGCTGGAATGATTTTGTTTTAAAACCTAGCCATGCCGGTTTACAGGATAGCAACGACTACTATCTCGGTAATATTCAGAAAGATGGTTCCTATTCGATTGTGCCGCGTGTTGCAGGTGGCGAGATTACTCCGGATGGCCTGATTACCATTGGTCAGATCGCCAAAGATTATGGTCTATATACCAAAATCACGGGCGGACAACGAATTGACATGTTTGGTGCGCAGGTACATCAGCTGCCTGAAATCTGGGAAAAACTGATCAATGCCGGTTTCGAGTCCGGACATGCCTACGGCAAATCCTTACGTACGGTGAAATCTTGCGTGGGCAGTACCTGGTGCCGTTTTGGAGTCGATGATTCTGTCGGCTTGGCGATTTTCCTGGAGAACCGTTATAAAGGCCTGCGTTCACCACATAAAACCAAAATGGCAGTATCTGGCTGTACCCGTGAATGTGCAGAAGCACAGAGCAAGGATGTCGGTGTCATTGCCACGGAAAAAGGCTGGAATCTGTATGTATGCGGCAATGGCGGTATGAAACCGCGCCATGCTGAACTACTCGCCTCGGATCTGGATACTTCCACACTGATCAAATATATCGACCGCTTCTTTATGTTCTATATCCAGACGGCAGACCGTCTGCAGCGCACCAGCGTATGGCGTGACAATATGGAAGGCGGGCTGGACTATCTGAAAGATGTCATTGTGCATGATTCACTCGGTATTGCTGCTGAACTGGAAAGCCGTATGCAGCATGTGATTGGCACTTATCAGGATGAATGGCGTACCGCAATTGAAGATCCTGAAGTGCGCAAACGCTTTAAGACCTTTATTAATGCCAAAACAGCCGAGCAGAATGACCCGCATATTCAGTTTGCGCCTGTACGTGGCCAGATTCGTCCAAAGACAGAAGCTGAACGTGATTTAAACCGTATTCCAGTGGTTGAAGCCTAAATACCACAGTCAGGGAGAATGAAAATGACAATTTTAAAAGACATGAACGAACTGTACTGGTACGAAGTCTGTCATCTGGATGAGATCACCCCGAATACCGGTGTTGCAGCCCTGATTGAAGATCAGCAGATTGCAATTTTTCGCGTGGGTCAGGAACAGCGGGTTTATGCGCTTAGCAATCAGGATCCGTTTAGTCTGGCCAATGTCATGGCACGTGGCATTCTGGGTGATCTGCAAGGTGAGCGTGTAGTCGCATCCCCAATTTACAAGCAGCATTTCAGTCTGGTGACCGGTCGTTGTCTGGAAGAACAAGAGCAGAAATTACTAGTATTTCCAACCCGAATTGAAAATGGCAAAGTTCTGGTGAGTCCAACTCCACAAAAGACCTATATTTCCAGTAATGGTCAAAACACAGAGCGTTTAAAACTGGTACTGGTCGGGAATGGGCTAGCGGGTATGCGTTGTCTGGAAGACTTGCTGGATATGGCGCCAGATCGTTATGACATTACCGTGATTGGGGAAGAGCCATGGGGTAATTACAACCGGATCATGTTGTCACCGGTATTGTCTGGTGAGAAAAGCTTTGCCGAAATTATGCTGCATTCAGCCGACTGGTATGCCGAAAAAGGCATTCGATTCATTGCTGGAGATGCTGCCATCTCTATCGACCGTTCACGTAAGCAGGTTCATACCGAAAAAGGCGAAGTCGTTGCTTATGATCGTCTGATCCTCGCGACCGGTTCGAAACCTTTCGTACCACCAATTCCAGGTACTGAACTTGAAGGCGTGATTAGCTTCCGGGATATTCAGGATGTTAACCGCATGCTGGATTACTGCAAAACCAAACAAAACGCCGTCGTGATTGGGGGCGGCCTGCTGGGACTGGAAGCAGCTTATGGACTGAAGCAGCAAGGGATGAATGTAACTGTACTGCACCTGATGGACCGTATTATGGATCGTCAGCTGGACATGAAAGCCAGTCAAATGCTGAAAAAATCAATTGAAGACAAAGGTATCCGGATCATTACCGAAGCCAATACCGAAGAGCTGCTCGGTATTGACGGTCACGTGACTCAACTGCGCTTAAAAGACGGGACAATGCTGGATGCCGATTTGGTGGTTTTTGCCATCGGGATTCGTCCGAATAAAACCTTGGCTGAGAAGGCTGGCTTGCGCTGTAATCGCGGAGTACTGGTAAATGACACCATGCAAACCTATGACCCGAGTATTTATGCGGTAGGTGAATGTATTGAGCATCGTGGCCAAACCTTTGGACTGGTTGAGCCATTATGGGGACAGGCCTTTATCTGTGCGACACATCTGGCTGAACATGGCCGACTGACCTTTAAGGCACCACCTGTTCCGACCCAACTCAAGGTTAGCGGATGTGATGTCTTCTCAGCCGGAAATTTCGAACCTCAGGATGATTTTGAAGATATCGTGCTAAATGATGAAAAGCGTCAGATCTATAAACGGATCATTATCCAGCAGGACAAAGTCATTGGTGCTGTGCTATTTGGCGATACTGAAGATGGGGCTTGGTATGCAGAACTGATTGCAGACCAGACACCGATTAGTAATATCCGCAGCAAACTGCTTTTTGGTCGGGATTTTGCATTAAAGAAAGCAGGGTAATCGGATCAATCTCCCAACCCCTCTTTGAAAAAGAGGCGAATCTCCCTCCTTTATTAAAGGAGGGTTGGGGAGGATTAAAGCTTTTGAGACATAGAAAAAATTTAAATCAAACCTGTAAAAGCTAGATATCAGAGATTTGGTGAAACACGTGAATTTGGATGATTAAGGAGCACAGCAGCAATGAATAGTATTCCGGTTATGGAACTACATAGCTCTACTGAATCCCAAATAAAAACTACTCAGACGACCTGTCCTTATTGTGGAGTAGGCTGTGGCGTCATCGCGCACGTAAGCCAAACCCCGATGGGTGAAAAGGTTCAGGTTGAAGGCGATGTTCAGCATCCTGCGAACTTGGGCAAGTTGTGTATTAAAGGCAGTCATCTTGCCGATACACTTAGTCTAAAAACCCGGCTTCTGCATCCGATGACAGGTCGAAAAGAACAGCGGCACATAAGCACTTGGGATCATGCCATTTCAAGTATTGCCAATAAATTTCAGCAATGTATTGATCAGTATGGACGTGACAGCATCGCCTTTTACGTCTCCGGCCAGCTTTTGACTGAAGACTATTATGTGGTGAACAAGTTTGTAAAGGGCTATCTTGGTACTGCCAATATTGATACCAATTCAAGGCTGTGCATGTCATCTGCTGTGGCAGCACATAAACGGGCTTTCGGCGAAGACCTAGTACCGGCCAGCTACACAGATTTTGAGCAGACAGAAATGGTGGTTCTGGTGGGTTCCAATACCGCCTGGTGCCATCCGGTGCTTTATCAGCGCATCATGAAAGCCAAAGAAGAGCGGGATTTATTCGTGGTGGTGATTGATCCACGCTTTACTGCAACCTGTGAAGCGGCAGATTTACACTTACCCATTTTACCAGGTCTGGATGTCGCGCTGTTTAATGGCTTGTTGCAATATCTTCAGCAAAATGGCTATACCGATCAGGATTTTGTTACCCAGCATACTCAAGGCCTGGAGCAGGCACTTGCCAGCAGCTCGACAGAGTCATCGCTTGAAAGCGTGGCAAAACGTACCGGTATTGCTATTGAAAAATTAACCTTATTTTTTCAGAAATTTGCCCAGACCGAAAAAATCATGAGTCTGTTTTCCATGGGTGTAAACCAATCCTCTCAGGGAGTAGACAAGGCCAATAGCATTATCAACTGTCATTTATTGACAGGAAAAATAGGCAAACCCGGTTCGGCACCTTTTTCCATGACTGGACAACCGAATGCCATGGGCGGACGGGAAGTCGGGGGACTAGCCAATATGCTGGCCAGTCATCTGGATCTGGATAACCCGCAGCATCAGCAACTGGTGCAGGATTTCTGGCAAAGCCCGGTTATCGCGCAGCAGCCCGGATTAAAAGCGGTGGATTTATTTCAAGCGGTGGAAAGCGGGAAAATCAAAGCCATCTGGATTATGGCCACTAATCCGATCGTGAGTTTGCCCGATGCAGATCAGGTTAAACGCGCTCTGGAGAAGTGTGAATTTGTGGTGGTTTCCGATATTTGTCTCGACACCGATACCACGCAATATGCCGATGTACTGTTACCGGCACTGGGTTGGGGCGAAAAAGATGGCACAGTCACCAATTCGGAGCGCCGTATTTCCCGGCAAAAGGCTTTTTTGCCGGCTCCAGGTGAAGCCAAAGCAGACTGGTGGGCCATTTCCGGGGTGGCTCAGGTCTTAGGTTTTAGCGGTTTTGACTTTAACAATAGCCATGACATTTTTCTGGAACATGCCCGTTTATCTGCTTATCAGAATAGTTCGCTTTCGCAACGTGAAGATACACCGAATTTTCGCTATTTCAACCTGCAAGGTTTAACTCATCTCGGTTTTGCGGAATACCAGAATCTGGCACCGATCCAGTGGCCGGTCTGGGATAAGCAAGAAGTTCATCAGGTTGGTCAACTATTTAGCCAAGGCCTGTTTAGTCATGCAGATGGCAAAGCTAGATTTGTGCCGACGATTGCAGCCGATCCGGTACATGCTATTTCTGCTGAATATCCTCTGATCCTGAATACCGGACGCATTCGCGATCAATGGCACACCATGAGCCGCACCGGATTATCTGCCAGTTTATCCCAGCATCGTGCCGAGCCTTATTGTGAGCTGCATCCGCAAGATGCGCTGAAATATGGCCTGAAAGATGCCGAGCTGGTCGAGGTGAAATCCGCTTGGGGAAGTTGTGTACTCCGTGTGCAATTTTCACAAAATATGCGACGTGGCCAGATTTTTGCACCGATTCACTGGAACGACCAGTTTGCATCCGATGCGCGGATTGGCAAAGTAGTTAATCCGGTAGTTGACCCGATTTCCGGCGAGCCAGAATTTAAGCATACTCCGGTGATGATCAAGCCATTTTATACTCAGTGGCAGGGCGTGCTGTATGTACGGGAAGGCTTTGAACAACAGATCCAGACCATGATTGAAAATACGGTGTGGTGGAGCAAAATTCAAACCACTCAGGCCATCCGTTATGAACTGGCAGACCGGCGCCGTTTTTCTGACATCACCGGGCAGATCAAGAGCCTGTTAGCCTTTGATGATGAAAGCTTTGAATGGCTGAATCTCGAAGATCAAACGGCGCATATCAGTCATAGTGTGGTGCTTCAGGATGGCCAGTTAATTGCCAGTTTTTATATCGCACCAGCGGCGCTATTGCCAGATCGTGACTGGGTGGCTGGCCTGTTTAGACGTGAACGTCTGAGTGCATTACATCGTAAAGCATTGCTGGCAGGTCAGGCCATGTCAATGGGAAATAGTGAAGGTTCATTGGTCTGTAGCTGTTTTAAGGTCGGTAAGAACAGAATTATTCAAACCATTAAAGATAAAAATATCACGCATGAAAAACAGGTGACTGCATGTCTGAAAGCCGGAGGAAATTGCGGTTCATGTTTGCCCGAAATTAGAGGCCTGATTAAAGCCTGCCAGACGGAGTACATAGAATGAAAAGAAGAGTGATGAAAACGGTGTCTTATCCGGAAACCGAGGTGGTGATCCTGGCCGGCGGTTTAGCGCGGCGCATGAATGGCATCAATAAATTACTGCACAAATTTGATGATGAAATCCAGCTAATTAAAATCCATCAGCAGTTGAAGTCCCGGGCAAGCAAAGTCTGGGTCAATAGCCATCGGGATCATTCCATTTATAAACGGATGATTCCTTCGATTGATTTTTATCAGGACGATGAACCCGGCTTTCAGGGACCATTGATGGGCATGAAGAGTGCCTGGTCATATGTACAATCTGATTATGTGCTGTTCGTACCCTGTGATGTGACCTATATTCCCAAAAAGGTCATTTCACGTTTACATCAGGCCCTGCAACGACATCCTTTATCTGAAGTGGCGGTGGTTGAAATAAATGAAAAAGCATTGTTTCCATTCTGTCTTATGAAACGCAGCAGCTTACCCACTCTTATACAACATCTTGAAAATGATCAACACAGTTTAAAACTCTGTTTTGCTGACATGCACATGCAGCGGGCAAGTTTTAAAAATCGTGCCCTGTTTTTCCACAGTATTAATTCATTTGATGAGCTACAGCAGCATCAACAGCTTAACTTTCTCTAGCGTTTAAAATGCTAAAAGCCGAATTATTATATTTTGGCTCACCAAAATATTGCTTTTTTTATTTTTCGAGCAAACTTTCGGACTAAAAAAGAACAAATATTATCCATTAATATTCAAGAAAAATAAATTTGTGCAAAGTTGGAACACTTATTGCTCATTCATTGTGAAGAAATAGGGCAGTAAATCAAGACTGTTAAATAACCGTGCAGATCTCATCATGGACCGCAGCAATGAACAGCATGACAGCTTTAGCACCTCGCAGTATCTTTCAGGATCAGTTTGGACGCCAGAAACGTAAGTTGCGGATCTCGGTGACTGACCGCTGTAATTTCAAATGCAGCTATTGCATGCCTGAACATCCGGAATGGATAAATAAAAAAGATTTGCTCAGTTTTGAAGCCCTCTATGCTTTTTGCGAGTTTATGGTGCGACACGGGATTGAGCAGATCCGGGTGACGGGGGGAGAACCGTTGATGCGTCAAGGTATTGTTCATTTTATTGCCCGATTACAGACGCTGAAAGCCTTTGGCCTGAAACGTATTTCCATGACCAGTAATGGCCATTATTTAGCAGATTATGCTCAATCGCTTAAACAGGCAGGACTGAACGACCTAAATATCAGTCTGGACAGTCTTGATCCAAAGCAGTTTCAGCAACTGACCCAAAAACAGTTACAGCCTGTACTGAATGGCATTTCTGCCATGCAGCAGGCAGGTTTGACCGTCAAGATCAATAGTGTGCTGATCAAAGGTATCAATGACGATCAGATTATTCCTTTGGTTAAGTGGGCACAGCATCAGGCTGTAGAACTGCGTTTTATTGAGTTTATGCCCCTCGATGGCGATCAGAAATGGAATCCGTCTGATGTCATCAGTGAGCAGGATATCCTGGATCAACTGAAAACCGAATTTGATGTCCAGATATCTCAAGGACAGGGCGCCAATCCAGCCCGTGGCTATCTGGTCAATGGGCAGCCTTTGGGGATTATTTCCACCATTACCCATTCATTTTGTAGTGATTGTGATCGCCTACGCCTCAATGCCCAAGGCGAATTTTATAACTGTTTATTTGCCAGACAAGGCCTGAACCTTAAGGCAGATATCGAACAACTGGCGCTGGATCATTTCGCCACACAGACATTTCAGCACAAGCTTCACGCTTATATCTGGCGTAAAGAGGCCGGTTTTCATGCGATTCAGCAATCACCAATACAAAAGCCGATCCGAAAAATCAGCATGCACAGCATTGGAGGATAAATATGTCTCTCACTCAGCAAAAATTAATTCATATCAAAATAGAAGCCTTCGGTGCGATTGAACGACAACTTCCAGTAGATTTAAATTTGCAATGCGAGTCTGAAATTCAGGTTACTGAAGTCCTGAACCAGTTGCTATTCATCTATCCCAATATACAGCACATGCTGGAACGCTGCGCCTGTGCAATCGGTGAAGACATTATTTCCAGACAGAATGTTTTAAATCAGGACAGTACGTTGGTACTGTTATCACCGGTAGCAGGAGGCTGAGATGCAACTCAAACCATTAAAACAATTTGCCCGAATCCAGCAGACTGCTTTCAGGATGGAGGATTTTGATGGTATTCAGCACTTTCCGGAATGTGGTGGAATCGGCATCTTTGTCGGCACAGTACGTAACTATCATCAGGGGAAAGCTGTGCGTGCCCTGAAATATACTGCCTATGCGCCTGTGGCTGAAAAAATGATTCGTGAAATTGAACAGCAGATTCAGACCAAATACCAGGTGTCTTATGTGCGGGTGGTGCATCGGATTGGTGAGTTGGGGATTGGAGAAACAGCCATCATTGCTATGGCTTATGCGGCCCATCGTCTAGAGGCCTTTGCTGCCTGTGAGGAAGCTGTGGAACGGGTAAAGCATGAAGTTCCGGTCTGGAAAGAAGAATTTTATATGGATGGTAGCAGTCAATATGTCGAAGGCTGTTGTATCCGAAAAGATCATGGACCTGAAACGGATCATTCCCATCCTGCAGAAGATGTGCATTGTCACCATCACCATGTAGCACCACACGCTTGCCAATCACCATCTAATTAAATGCGTCCAATGAGAACCCATAACATAAATCACTTTAAACAGATTTTTAAATTAGTCCGAGATGAATCATGAAAAATGTAGGGATGAAAGCAGAAAGTTATCGTACAGCAATTGCCACTGGAATCCTGCATGCACCGGCACATTGCATTGAGTTGCTGCGTAATGGCAATACTGAAAAAGGTGATGCCCTGAAAACAGCACGCATTGCCGGCATTCTCGGTGCCAAACGGACCGATGAGCTGATTCCACTATGCCATCCATTGCCGATTTATCGTGCCGATGTGGAATATAAACTGTGTGATGCGCATGTCGAAATTATTGCTACCGTGGAAACCATTGGACCAACCGGTGTAGAAATGGAAGCTTTGACAGCGGTGAGTCTGGCGGGTCTGACCTTGTATGACATGCTGAAGCCGCATTGTGAACCGGAAGATTTGTCGCTAGATCAATGCAGGTTGCAGCAGAAAAAAGGTGGAAAATCACATTTTACCCGCGTACTTAAAGAGAGTCTGTCCGCTTCAGTTATTGTACTGTCCGATACGGTTGCAGCAGGCAAAAAGCCGGACACTGCCGGGCAAAACGTACTGGAAATTTTAAAAGAAGCCAATTTTGATTCTATTAGTTATCAGGTCATTCCCGATAGCCCAGAACAGCTCTTGACCCTGATTGAACAGCAGAAAAATCAGTATCCGCTGATTCTAACTGTGGGCGGTACTGGTTTAGGTCCTAAAGACCTAACGGTTGAAACCCTGCAACCTTTGCTGCAACGGGAAATTCCCGGCTTGATGGAAGCTTCACGTAGTTTTGGGCAAAAACGTACCCCTTATGCGGCATTAAGTCGTGGCGTGGCGGGCTATATTGAGAACAGTCTGGTGATGACCTTGCCGGGAAGTCGGCAGGGGGCGAAAGAATCCCTGATCGCGGTGCTTCCAGCGTTGGTGCACTTATTTGATGTGCAAAAAAACATTCCACATGCGGGAGGTTATCAATGAATCAGGCAATATCACATTCAGCCTGCGGTGCTGAACCGGGACTGATTTCTGTTGATCAGGCACTGCAGATGATACTTGAGCAGACGCATATCCTGGTAACTGAAAGCCTGCCGCTTGCTCAGGCTCTGAATCGCTATCTGGCAGAAGCGATTGATTCGGCCATTCCATTGCCGCTGTTTTCACAAAGTGCTGTAGATGGCTATGCGCTTTGCAGTCCAGAAAATCTTAGGACTCACAGCACTTTTGAACTAATTGGAGAAATTCGGGCAGGGCAAAGCACTGAAATTGAACTACGACCAGCTCAGGCAGTCCGGATTTTTACCGGTGCCAGGATTCCAGCAGGAACTACAACGGTCGCCCGTCAGGAAATTGTCGAATACCATGCCAATCAAATCATTATCACAACAGACCTAAAACCTCATACGGATATACGTGATGCAGGCGAGGAAATCGCACAAGGACAACGTCTGGCAGATGTAGGACAAAAACTGCATGTAGGTGCAATTGCAGCTTTAAGTATGGCAGGTGTGAAGCAGGTTTTAGTCTATCGTTATCCTAAAATCGCTATTGTGATTACTGGAGATGAAGTCGCTTCCAGCATTGAAGACCTGAATTCCGGCAAAATCTTTGACGCCAATGCTCCACTAATTCAGGCCTGGTTTCAGTCACAGGGACAAAACGTAGATATTCTGCATGTGTCCGATTGTGAGTCCGAACTGCAATTATTACTGAACCGACTCAAACACCAATACGATGTCATCTTGACCACAGGCGGGGTTTCGGTAGGTGATTATGATTTCATTCGCCCGGTTGCCCTGAAGCAGGGTTTTGAGCAGATTTTCTGGAAAGTGAAGCAGAAGCCCGGAAAACCGATGTTATTTGCCAAGTATCGTCGAGATGATCAAGGTTACTGTTATCTCTTGGGTTTACCGGGAAATCCGGCTGCCGTGTATGTCGGGATGCAAATCTATACGGCAACTTTACTGAATGCCTTACAAGGGAAAAAGCAGTCACCTGCATGGTTGAGTGCGGTGATGACGCATGATTTGAAAGCGGATGCACGCGAGCGATTTTTAAGAATGGCTGCCGAATTTGATCAGGGTACCTTACAACTCAAGAGCCTGGCAAAGCAGCAGTCGCATATGCTTAGTAATCTGATACAGGCCAACTGTCTGGTTCGTATTCCGGCAGGAACAGAAATCCAGGCTGGGCAAGTCGTACAGGGTTTATGGATTTAAACTGAATGCAAAGTAGAAATAAACAGATGCAACTTTTCAGAATCTTATTCATCGGCATGCTGCTTATATCCGGCTTAACACATGCTGAGACAGTAAAAATATATGCTGCAGCCAGCCTGACCAATGCAATCACTGATATTTCCAAGCTATATCAGCAGCAACATCGCAATATTCGAATTATTCCTGTTTTTGGAGCATCTTCTGTGCTGGCCAGACAGATTGCAGCAGGAGCTGAGAGTGATATCTTTATTTCTGCAGATATTGAATGGATGCATGATTTACTTAAAAAACAAAAAATTTCGATCGGTCAGATTCGACCTTTGCTCTTGAATGAACTTGTATTGATTAGTCCTATTCAGCAAAAAAACCATTTTAGAATATCAGCCGACTTTAATTTTGCTAAAGCCTTTCAAGGTTATTTATGTACCGGACAAATGGAGTCGGTGCCTGCCGGAAAATATGCCCAGCAAAGCTTAACCCGGCTGGGCTGGTTGAATCCGCTTCGGGGCAGAATAGTCGGGACGGATAGCGTCCGTTCAACTCTCGCATTTGTAGAACGTGGCGAATGTCAGGTCGGCATTGTGTATAGAACCGATGCCTTGATGAGTAAAAAAGTTAAAATTTCGGGAGTGTTTCCAGCCAGCACACATCGTCCGATTGTGTATCCGATTGCTTTAACCCGGCAAGGCCAGAAAAATCAGGCAGCAGTCCAGTTTTCTGAATTTATCCAGACGAGCGCACAGGCCAGACAGATTTTCCAGAAATATGGTTTTAAGTTTAAGGTAGGCTAACTGCTCATGCTTACTCCAGAAGAATTGAATGCCTTAGCGCTTTCAGCCAAAGTGGCGGGCTTTGCCACAGCGGTGTGCCTGCCATTTGCTATCGCCGTGGCATGGCTGCTGGCACGTTATGAATTCCGAGCCAAATTTCTCGTAGAGGCTATATTGCAGATGCCTATGGTGCTACCGCCGGTAGTGCTGGGCTATCTTCTGCTCCTGCTATTTGGCCATCAGGGGATACTGGGGCAATATCTGCATGCATGGGGAATTCAGCTGATATTTAACTGGAAAGGTGCGGTACTGGCAGCAATGATTGTGGCATTTCCTTTAATGGTTCAACCAATTCGCTTGTCTTTTCAAATGATCAACCGGCAGTTAGAACAGGTGGCAGGATCTCTGGGCGCCGCACCATGGCGGGTATTCTGTAGCATTAGCCTACCTTTGGCTTTGCCGGGGATTTTAATCGGCAGCATTTTATGTTTCAGCCGCAGTCTAGGAGAGTTTGGTGCCACGATTACTTTTGTCGGTAATATTCCCGAAGAAACACGCACGATTCCCATTGCCATTTATAGTCTGTTACAACAACCTGATGGAGAAAGCATGGCTATGCGTCTGGTCATTTTATCTCTGATTCTGGCTTTTTCTGCCTTGATTGCAAATTACTGGATCATGCAGAAGTATCAACGTAAATTGGAGGCTTAAGATGCTGAAGTGTAATTTTCAGTTTAATTACGCAAATTTCCAGCTACAGGCCAATCTGGATATGCAGACGCAGTTGATTGGTATTGTCGGAGCATCAGGAAGTGGGAAAAGCACCTTTTTAAAAAATATTGCAGGGCTATTAAAACCATCACAAGGCTTTATTCATTTTCAGCAAAAAATACTATTTGATCATCAGCAGAAACTGAATATTCCTGTTCATCAAAGAAAAATTGCCCTGATTTTTCAGCAAGCCCTCCTGTTTCCGCATCTGAATGTCATGCAGAATTTAAGATATGCAGAACAGCTAAATATAAAAAATAAAGGTCAGCAGAAATTTCTTTTTGAAGACATCGTTGAGCTACTTGAATTAAAGGCTCTGCTTCGGCATCGGGCGCATCAACTTTCTGGTGGACAGGCACAGCGCGTTTCTATCGGACGTGCACTTTTATCTTCTCCCGATCTATTACTTTTGGATGAACCTTTAAATGGACTGGATCAAAAGCTGAAAAACCAGATTCTACCCTTTCTGAAAATTGTAATTAATCAAACAAACTTACCCATGATTTATGTGACTCATCATGTAGATGAAGTGGCGTATTTAGAGGCACAGTTGCTGCATTTTGAAAAGGGAAAAATAGTCTGATGCAATGCTGCACCGATTTAAACCAGCAATGATTCCGAGCAGGTCATCCTCTCTCTGTTTTGCAAAAAATGCCTCAGAAGATAGCTATTTTTTCACTATTTTTAAGAAAAAAAGGTTTAGTTTAAGAGTTTAAATATAATATATTTTATATAAAACAGTATCTTATTTTATTTTAAAATTAATCTGGCATGACCTGTGCATATATCTGATTAAAGTCAAAGAAGACTCTATATTTGTATGACGGCCAATGACGTCCGTTCTGATCGTTACTGATATGCCTCGGCATCACAGTGACTTAAATATGTTCAGTTCTGGTAAGGAAAATGGCTATGTCTTCAAATACAAGTCTCAATAAAGCAACAAAAATAAGTCTATTTAACTTCAGTACTTCAGCGATGCGAGCCTTCCATATGAGTTGGCTCGCTTTTTTTGTCTGTTTCTTTGCGTGGTTTGCCTGTGCACCGTTAATGCCGGTTATTGCCGGTGAATTCAGCCTGACCAAAGAGCAGATCGCCAATATCAATATTGCCGCAGTCGCCATTACCATTCTGGTGCGTCTGATCGTGGGACCGCTGTGTGATAAATACGGTCCGCGTAAAACCTATACTGCTTTACTGATTATTGGCAGTATTCCGGTGTTTGGTGTGGCATCGGCCAACAGCTATGAATCTTTCTTGTTTTTCCGTTTATTGATTGGGGCCATCGGTGCCAGCTTCGTGATTACCCAATATCATACCAGTATTATGTTTGCGCCAAATGTGGTGGGAACGGCAAATGCAACTACAGCAGGTTGGGGTAATGCCGGTGGCGGTGCGACTCAAGCCCTGATGCCGTTAATGCTGGCTGCTTTGGTGATGTTCGGTGTAGAACAGGCAATGGGATGGAGAATTGCACTTCTGGTTCCGGGTATTCTGATGATCATTGTCGGTGTATTGTACTGGAAGTTCACTCAGGACTGTCCACAAGGCAATTTTAAAGAACTCCGTGCTCAAGGTATTTCTGTTGGTAGCGATAAAAAAGGCGGCCTTGCAATCTTGATGCATGCCGCACGTAACTACCGTGTGTGGATTCTATTTGGAGCTTACGCAGCCTGTTTTGGTATTGAAATTTTCATCCATAATATTATTGCCTTGTACTTTGTTGACAACTTTCAGTTTGGCTTAAAAGAGGCAGGCATGGCTGCCGGAATTTTTGGTTTACTGGCGTTGTTTGCCCGCGCCTTGGGTGGTATTGTTTCAGACAAAGTTGCGATTCAAAAAGGTCTGGATGGTCGAACCAAAGTCCTATTTGCCTTGATCATGCTGGAAGGTCTGTTTCTTATTCTATTTTCGCAAATGAACAGCGCGACCTTGGCTATTATGGCGATGACTATCTTTGCTTTGTTTACCCATATGGCATGTGGCGCTACCTATGCACTGGTGCCTTTTATCGACCGTGATGCCTTGGGTGGTGTGGCCGGTATTATTGGAGCAGGTGGCAATGTCGGCGCGGTAGCTGCAGGTTTCCTGTTAAAAGGCATGTTAGATATTCAAACCACCCTGATGGTACTGGGTGGCTTGGTGGTGATTGCTGCAAGTTGTGTGTTGATGATCCGCTTCTCTGTCGAGCATAAAGAAAAAGAACAGCTGTTATATGAACAGGCAGTAAATGAACGTCATCTGGCGGAAGCACAGCAATAACACAACACGCCCTGATATAAAATGAATTGACAAAAAGGATAGCAATATCCTTTTTGTTGGTTTTGCTAACTCAATAATAAAATGATGAACTCAATATTCAGGATAGGAAAGTATTATTTTAAAAGGATAGGATGATTGAATTAATCGGATAAACAATAAAAGTATTTATAGTTTATATGTTTAATTTGAGATGAAAAAATTATATATGTTTTAATAAAGATTATTAAAAAATAAATGAATTTAATAAGTGCAGATAAAATAAAAGCCATTTTAATAATGGCTTTTATTTTTAAAAAAAGTAGATCAATAAGTTTTATAAGGTAAAAACTTTCCGGATAATACGACATTCACCCGATCTCCGTTTGGATTATTCTCTCGTTGAATATCCATGCTGAAATCAATTGCACTCATAATTCCATCTCCGAATTCTTCGTGGATCAGTTCTTTAATGGTCATACCATAGATGTTGACAACCTCATACCAGCGATAAATCAGCGGATCTGTCGGCACACTAGTTGGCAGAGAACCCTTATAGGGTACAATTTGCAGCCAGGCAATGGCTTCGTCAGTCAACCCAAATATTTCACCAATTTTTTCTGCCTGTTCTTTATTAAAAGCCATCTGACCTAAACATGCAGCAGTCACCCATTCTTTAGAAAGGCCTATAGCTTCAGCGACATCTGCCCATTTGATAGACTTTAAAACTTTCGCTGAAATAATCATGTCTGTCACTTGTTGACGATGGCTAATCATAATCTTCTCCAATAGCTATATTTAAAAAATGACCACTATAGATAATGCAGAGATTGTGCCAATATAATTATAAGGATTAAATTTTAAAATAATTTATATTATTTTTATTAGTCATTTAAAATGAGTGGCACGCTATTTGCTTTTATCTATATTAAATATGGCAATGGCGCCATGACACGATTAATCTGTTTGAATAATGCAAGGCAAAGACGCCTAGGGTTGAAATAGACTTTAGGCGTTTTTTATTTGCAAACAGGCAAGTTATTTATATAAAGGGGATAAAAATATGGCTTATCTTGCTCCTGCAGAGTTTGCAAAAAAAGTAGTTGATGCCGGTGAGGCAAAACTTCATATGGCAACGCGTGATGTTTTGATTCGTGCTTTTATGGCAGGTGCAATTCTGGCACTGGCAGCAGTATTTGCAGTCACTGTGGGTATACAAACAGGAGTACCGCTGATCGGTGCATTGTTATTTCCAGTTGGCTTCTGCATGTTGTATCTCTTGGGCTATGACCTGCTCACTGGGGTATTTGTATTGACCCCTTTGGCTTGGCTAGACAAACGACCAGGGGTGACGTGGTCACGTATTTTAAAAAACTGGGGTCTGGTTTTTTTAGGTAACTTTGCCGGATGTTTAACCGTGGCAGTGTTAATGGCCGCTGTCTATACCATGGGTTTCGCCGCTGAACCGAATGCGGTCGGGGTGAAAATTGCCCATATAGGTGAAGACCGGACTTTAGGCTATGCCGAATATGGTCTTGCTGGCTGGATAACGATTTTTATCCGCGGCATGCTGTGTAACTGGATGGTATCACTCGGGGTAATTGGTGCCATGATGTCAACCACGGTCAGCGGCAAATTCATCGCGATGTGGATGCCGATCATGCTGTTCTTTGCCATGGGTTTTGAACATTCAGTCGTGAATATGTTCCTGTTCCCATTTGCCATGATGATGGGCGGTGATTTCTCGATTACAGACTATTTCTTGTGGAATGAATTACCGGTGGCACTGGGTAATTTAGTGGGTGGTCTGGCACTGACAGGTCTGGCGCTCTATACCACGCATGTACGTACTGGCGCTAAAAAAGAATTCTAATCTGAGCGTGATGATTTATGTCTTGAGATTAAAGGGATCAATTCGATCCCTTTTTGAGTATTTAAAATGAATAAAAAATTAAAGATCAGTATTGGGCAATATTCTTCCGCTGGAATCAAAGCACAGAATCAGGATTTTCACGGGGTCTATATTCCTGAAGGCCACGCGCTTAGCAGTAAGGGAATTGCCTGTGCAATTGCAGACGGGATCAGCAGCAGCAATGTCAGTCATATTGCAGCAGAAACTGCGGTCAGCAGTTTTCTATCGGATTATTATTCGACTTCAGATGCATGGAGTACCCAAACTTCAGCGGCACGGGTCATTCGTGCGACCAACTCTTGGCTCTATGCACAAACCCAGCAGAGCCGCGGGCGTTTTGATAAAGATCAGGGTTATGTCTGCACCTTTAGTGCACTGATTTTGAAACAAAACAGGGCATATATCTTTCATGCTGGCGATAGCCGGATTTATCGCATTCAGGCACAAGCCATTGAACAGTTGACGGCTGATCACCGGGTTTTCCTGTCATCAACAGAACATTATTTAAGTCGTGCACTGGGTGCCGACCATCGTATCGATGTCGATTATCAGCAGCTTGAATTATGTGAAGATGATTTATTTATCTTGATGACAGATGGTGTCTATGAATTTATGGAGATGCAGCTCATCTCGGAGATGCTGCAACAGAACCAACATCTGGATCTCATTGCCAAGTCTATAATCGAGCTGGCTTTAAAGCGGGGTAGTGATGACAATCTCACCATTCAAATCATTAAAGTGGAACAGTTGCCTGAGGAGGAATCCTTTCATATCAAGAGCCATGTTTTATTTCCGCAACAGCTGAGTCATGGTGACCTGTTTGAAGGTTATCGAATTGATAAAATCCTGCACCAAAATCATCGCAGCAGCCTCTATTGGGCGCGTGATGAAGCGACACAAAATCAGCTGGTCATTAAAACCTTATCTGTCGATGTGCAGGATGACCTGAAAGCGGTAGAACAATTCCAGTTAGAAGAGTGGGTATCGAAACGCTTGAAACATGAAAATCTGCTGCAATGCTATCCGCATAAGGGCAGCAAGCAGTTTTTATTTCAAAGTTATGAATACTTGCAAGGGGAAAGTCTAAGTCGCTGGCTGCATCGTCAAAAAACTGCCATAACTTTACAGCAGTTGCTTCCCATCATTGAACAGGTGGCCAAAGCATTGAATGCCATGCACCGTCTTGAAATGCTGCACCAAGATGTACGACCAGAAAATATCATGCTGCTCGAACCAGTTGATACCTTGAAAGTGAAACTGATTGATTATGGATCGACCGCGGTCAGAGGTCTGGTTGAACTGAATCCCAAACACGCAGATGTTCCTTTAGGAACTTTGGCCTTTATGGCACCTGAGTATTTTATTGGACGTTCGCCCTCAGTAAAATCAGATCAGTTCTCGCTGGCGGTGATGAGTTATTATTTATTGACCCGACAATTACCTTATGGGACAGACCTCGCGCGCTGCAAGACCGAAAAGGCCTTAAAGCAGGTTCGATATCATCCACTTTATGAGTATCGACCGGATCTGCCACATGACTTGGACGCAATCTTTAAAAAAGCGCTTTCTATTCGTCCAGAGCAGCGCTATGAAGCACTTTCAGCATTTATATATGATCTGAAACACCCAGATCTCAAATTTAAAAAATCAGTTTCACGTCCTATGCTTGAAAAGCATCCAGTCACTTTCTGGAAATCCTGCACAGTGATTCTGTTTTTGTTATTGCTCTGGGTGTTTGCACTGTATTTTAGCCAATGAAAATAATTCAAATAGGCTGTTCAACGATTTTTTTGACTGGAGTAAAAAATCGGATCTGATTCAAGCTGAGATGCAGTCAAAATATCTATTTATTCTTATTGCATATTTTTATATTTTTACGATGATTGACTCTGTGTTTTTGAAGATTATCTCTATAAAATAGCAAATGCAGTTAAAATCTAAATAAGCATAAAAACATTGGAATAATAATTGCTTATTTTTAATACCACTAGAATAAAAAGGTAGATAAGACATGAAACTTCAATTTTTTAGGCTGATCTTAATCGCGAGTAGCTCCATTGTGATGAGCCAAACCAGTTTCGCGGGAGATGGAGGCTTACGTTTTGCTGAAAAGAATCAGGAAAAAGTGGCACAAATTCAGGCCAAGAAAAAAGTGGCAGAGACACAAGCTCAACCCCTACAAGCAAAAGCCAGTACAGAGACGAAACAGTAAAATAGCAGCCATATAAAAGACTTTACCGTTCTTCCTGGATCTGATAGATAAATGTATGGTTTGGAATAGATAGACCAGAATTTTTGCAATGCTCATAAATAAAAAAACTCCCCACATATTTTAAAATATGGGGAGTTTTTTATTTTGCATCTCAGGGAAAATTACTGAATTTGTTCCTCATCCTGTTTTTCCTGACGTAATTGATCCCGCTGACGCTGTGGATCCTGGATGCCTAATTGACCGCGCTGGATTTCCCGATCCTGTTTTTCTTGCGGATCAAGTTGTTCTTCAGTGAGTTCTTCATCATTTCGATCGATTGGATTCTGCATGGTCTTTCATCCTCTAAAATACTGTCTGTTTTTATTGTATGAATACAGCAAAATTAGTCTGTGAGTTTTATGCCTGAGTTATTTTTCTAACGTGTTGCAGCTGTAAGTTTAAGCAATATTTTATGGGGGGAATTTAATTAAAATAATTAACTGTATAAAAATTATAATTTTAACTTATGAAAATCCTAGATGAGTCATACTCATTAATTTTCAATTTAAATGAAAATTAATAAATAATTGTGAGCGATTGGGGTATGCTAAAGACAGAACAAATGTGATTACTTTTTGAATTTTTGGTATTTCCCATGATAGAACTCCGCCATTTAAGAACCCTGACTGCTCTGCGGGAGCATGGCTCCCTGGTTGCAGCCGCAAGTGATTTATGTTTAACACCATCGGCCTTGTCACATCAGCTACGTGAGCTTGATCAGTGGTTTGGCGTTGAAGTGGTAAACCGGCGTAATCGTCCTGTAAGTTTTTCAAATGTGGGGTTACGGTTATTAAAACTGGCAGATGAAATATTACCGCAAGTTCAAAGTGCACAGGGTGATATCAGCCGTATTGTGCATGGTCAGACCGGGAGAATTGTCTTCTCTTCCGAATGTCATAGCTGTTTTGACTGGCTAATGCCATTGCTTAACCAGTACCGGATGCAATATCCGGATGTAGACTTGGACTTTGCCTCAGGTTTTGAATCGAATCCCCATGAATTACTGCAAACTGGAGAGTTTGATCTGCTGATCACTGCTGATCCAATTGCACTCAAAGGTATTGAATATTTTCCGATTTTTGAATACGAATCACGCCTGGTTTTATCCAATACTCATTCCTTGGTAAGAGCGAAACATATTACTGTTGAGGAGCTGGCTGAAGAAACGCTGGTGACCTATCCGGTGGATAAACACCGTTTGGATATCATGTCGCGTCTGTTTATCCCCGCTAATGTATTACCTAAAGCTATTCGTACCACTGATTTAACCCAAATGCTGATCCAGCTGGTAGCCAGTGGGCGCGGGATTGGTGCATTGCCAGACTGGGTGGTAAATGAATATGAACAAAAGGGCTGGGTGACTTCACGCCGTTTAGACTGTGTGGCGCCTGAAGGATTGCGCCGTACTTTATACGCTGGCTATCGTACAGAAGAAAAGCAGAAAGATTATTTTGAAGGCTTCTTGAAACAGCTGGACCGTTTTTCCAAAAAAAGGCAGGCTTATTACAACTAATCAATGAAAAATTGAATATCTTTAGACTTATTACTGCTAAAAAATCCTGTTAGTCAGGATTTTTTAATTTTAACTTTCCTGGTCTGCATCATTTTGATTGATCTATAAGCTGATACAGCTGTTTAATCCAGCTTTCGTATTTAATGAACTGGTTTAGTCGATCATAATTTCTGACAAGTATTACATTTTGCCAAGTGGGAATGTATCTGTGCAGAATTAAATATCATATTATTAAATATCAATTACTTAAAATTTAAATTCCAGGAACTTGTAGGGATATAGTTCTGATCTTGCAAATTCATTTTTAATAAAAAGATTAAATAAAATTTAAAAACATACGCTGATCAGTCAATTTTTTGGCACAAAATAACTCCTGAAATTACCAAGGTTGATCTATGCTACAGCAAGATTTTTAATCCACATCTCAAGCAGATCAGGACCACTTATACAGGACTGTATAAACTCGCCATGCATATGACAAAAATACCTCTTAGAAAAAGCCCACTTAGCCTCATGATCCTGTCGATTTTATCGGGTTATGTTTATGCTGAAACGGTTAGGGAACCGGGTAGCGTTCAACAGTTGAATACTATCGTGATCAGTGCTGAAAAAAATGCCACTCCGCAACAGCAATCTCAGAAAGAACTGGCTCAGGTTTCAGGAGGAACAAATTTCATTGGTGAGCAGCAGCTAGGACAGCAGCGACTTGCAACGACGGCCGATGTGTTCCGTTTGCAGTCAGGAATTTATGCCCAGTCTGCGGGAAATGAAGGAGTAAAAGTCTCAATCCGTGGCTCAGGAATTAACCGCACTTCAGGCGCGCATGCCTCTGGTACCTATATCATGATTGATGATATTCCGTTTACAGGACCGGGCGGTACAGCTTATGAGCTGCTCGAGCCATGGTGGATTGATCATGTCGGGGTGTATCGTGGTGCCAACGGTTTAAAACAGGGTGGATTATCTTTAGGCGGAACAATTAACTATAAAAGTAAAACCGGGGTAGAGCAGAATGGCTCTGAACTCAAATATGAAATGGGTAGCCATGGTTATCAGAAATATCAGTTCAGTACCAGCCGAAAACTGGATAAATCGGATTATTATCTGGCGGTAATAGCTAACCAGTTTGACGGGATTCAGGCTCATGCCAAAGGCGATGGCAAAGGTCTGGCTTTTAATCTGGGCTATCAAGTTAGTTCGGATATCGAAACTCGTTTTTATGCCCGTTACCGTGAGAGCAAGCATTTAACTCCGGGACGGATTACTCAGGAACAGCTTAAGCATAATCCTGAAGCAGCGAATAGTTTTAATTTGGCAGTGGATGCCATACGGATTCAGCCGGGCAGTACCTGGTTGGCCAATACTACGACCTGGGATTTACAGGATGATGCCAAACTGACCGGTAGTCTGGCCTATCACCATTATCCTCTGGATTTGCGTGAAAGCAGTTATCGCACCAATGTCGATTATGAAGATATTAGTGCGCGCTTCCAGTATGAAAAGCCTTACCAGTTTCTAGGTCTGGAGCATCAGGGACGTATCGCTTTACGTAGTACCACCCATCGGCCAAACAGTGGGGTAACGGAAACTATCCGACGTGATATGTCCATTGATGGAACATTATATCCGGCAGATACTGTTACCCGCCGTTATACCTATCGGGGTTCAGACAACGTGCTGCAATTTGATCAGGAAACTGCATTAAATGATCAGTTCAAATTGGATCTGGGATTCGCAGCAGCCTATACCCATCGAGAAAGTGAAGTGACTTATCCGGTAGCCAGCCCGGAAGTCAGCCGTTATGAATGGAATTTTGCACCACGACTTGGATTGACTTATCAAGCGAATGACGATGTACAGTGGTTTGCCAATTTAAGCCGCAGCATTGAACCGACGCACCCTTGGTCTATGGTATGGTCTTCGCCTTATTATTTTGACAGTGGTATCGCTTCTGGCCGGGTGCGTGCTCCCATTTACTTGGATACACAAACCGCCAATAGCTTGGAACTGGGTGGCCGAGGACAATCAGTCTTTGGCGATTGGGCACTGAGCTATTACTATTCCAAAGTGAAAAATGAACTGCTAACTTCAGAACTGATCAAAACCTATGAAGATGGAGCAGAACGACCTTCAGAGCCAATTGCTGTTGAATCCAATGCCACGCCGACCATTCATCAAGGGGTGGAGCTAAGTCTGGATACGCCATTACATGAATCCCGATTTGGCGAGCTGCGTCTGCAACAGGCTTATACCCTTAGCGATTTTCATTATAAAAATGATCCATTATTTGGTAAAAACCAGTTGCCGGGGATACCCAAACATCTATATCAGGCACAGCTCAGTTATACATTATACAACGGCCTGTATATTGGCCTGAATACAGAATATGCGTCCAAAATGGCACATGATTATGCCAATAGCCGATTCAGTGATGACTATCAGATCTGGGGTGTTGACTTGGGTTATGCACCAGAACATCAGTTCTGGAAAACCTGGATTAACTTTAAAAATATTACCGATAAAAAATATGCAGCAGTCGTGATTCCAGGTTATGACGATCGGGGTGCAGATCTTGCCCGATCTTCACCGGGTGAAGGTTTTTCTACTTATGCCGGTGTGTCATTTAAATTTTAATTTTTGATAGAACGAATTTATCAGGTTTCTAATATTCCTGTAATACCTGTCACGATCATATCGATGGCAATAGTACCGATTAAAAGCGCTGCAACACGACCGACGATATCGACATACAGGTCAATATAGTTTGAATACTTGTGCTGTAAATGATCATGCAGGTATTTCATCAGGATCAGCAGGCTACAAGTCAGAAACAGCGTAGAAAAAATCACCAGAATGGTTTGCATTAAACTGAGCTGAATACCGGTGATCACAGATGCCGAAATGGTGCCCGGACCGATCATAAACGGCATGGCAATCGTGCCCGCCAGATGACTAGGCGCTCCACGCATCACGCCAATCGTATCAGCACCTTCAAAGACATAACGATAGCCAATCACCAGAAAGATAATACCGCCAAAAATCTGGAAGGACTCAAACCGTACATGCAAGACTTCATTAAAGAAGGCTTCACCGGTTTTTGCAAAAATGATGAACACAATAAAGCTGATCAGACTGCCCTGAATCAATGCCATGTTGAATACTTTTGCGTCGGAATTACGGATAATTCCGAGCATGTAGATACTCATCAGAAAAGGATTGAGCAGGGAGAAAAACAGGGCAAAAGCATTCAAACTTTCTGACATCATTGCGTCCTTCCGTAGTTGAGTAATCCTAGATTTCACGATCCGGGAACAGCGGACGTTTACCTGGGCTGATCCGGTTAATGTGCAGATACATCATATGACGTTCATATTTATCCAGGATGTCATTGATCACCTGTTCCTTGCTATAACCGACCAGATCGTTGCCCTGAGAGCCTTCAAACAGATAACTTTCCAGGCGATAGTAATAACGTTTGGTTCGTTTACCACGTGAACTGAAATTTGGCGTGTCATAGCGTACCGGCCATATTTCATAGACAAAGTTTTCTTCTTCATCGAGCTGAATAGTCAGATCCAGATGATACAGTTCAGGTTCTTCCTCAAGTGATTTTTCCTGAATATTGACTTGAATACCTTTGTCAATTAACTCGGTTGCAACGGCCTCAATGGCCGGCTTGCAGACATTGTCCAGCATGGTCCGGGTCTGGGACAGGCTTGGATGCAGCATGACCCGGCTCAGACGCTTCTTCCAGTTCAAGATATCCACATTACCGACCACAGGTGCCGCATTCAGGCTGGTACTGGCTTGACGAAAATCCTCCAGACGCAAGGACTTATAGAGTCCCGCCATCACAAAGAAAATGACGAAACTAAAAGGCAGACCCATAATAATCGTGGTGTTCTGTAATGCTGTCACGCCATTCGCCATGAGCATAGCCAAAGTCAGCAAACCGATGGCAATGGCCCAGAACACACTGAGCCAGCGTGGTGAATCATGCTCAATATTAGTGAATTTGGTCGTGAAATTTCCCAATACCAATGCCCCTGAATCCGCTGAGGTCACATAGAACAGCAAGCCGGTAATGGTGGCGACACCTGCTGTAAACATAAAGCCTGGATACTGCGCCAGCAGATCATAAAAACCATGTGCCGGATTTTCTAAAACTGTCGTAGCAAGTTGAGTATTACCATCAAAAATCACGCTGTATAAAGCACTGTTACCGAAAATAGACAACCAGGTCAGGGTAAATAACAGAGGAATAACCAAAGTCCCGGTGACAAATTCGCGAATGGTACGACCACGGGAAATACGGGCCAGGAACAGACCAACAAAAGGTGACCAGGCGATCCACCATGCCCAGAAGAACAGGGTCCAGCTATTCATCCACTCTTTGGGTTGTTCAAAAGGAAAACTGGTTAAAGAAAGCTTCGGGAACTGGCTGATATAGTCACCAAAATTCTGAATCAAGGCGGCTAATAAAAACTCGGTATTGCCTACAAATAGAATGAATAGCAGCAGCCCAATTGACACATAGATATTAATTTCAGACAGGATCCGGATGCCTTTATTGACACCTGCAGTGACTGAAATAATAGTAATAATCACAGCAACGGCGATGAGTGCAGTTTGAATCCAGATATTTTCCGGTAAACCAAACAGCACATGCAGGCCGTAATTTAATTGCACAACGCCAATCCCGCAGGTGGTGGCAATCCCGAAAATCGTGCCGAGTACCGCAGCCGTATCCACAGTATGGCCGATCGGGCCATTAATTCTTTTTCCAAAAATAGGATAGAGTGCTGATCGGATGGTGAGCGGTAAATTATAGCGATAGCTGAAATAACCCAGGGCGACCCCAATCAGCGCATACATACTCCAGCCGGTTAAGCCGTAGTGAAATAGGGTCCACACCATGGACTGGCGCGCAGCTTCAAAGGTTTCGCCTTCGCCTACAGGGGGATTCATATAATGAGAAAGTGGTTCCGCCACAGAGAAAAACATCAGGTCAATCCCGATCCCGGCAGAAAATAGCATCGCCGACCAACTCAGCAGGCTAAATTCTGGCTTGGAATGTTTGGGACCTAATTTAATCTCGCCATAACGAGAACAGGCAATAAAAATGATAAAAACTAGATACAGCGTTGCCGCCAGCAGGTAATACCAGCTAAAGGTACGACTGACCCAGTTTAAAATATTAATAATGACTTGATTGGCTTGTTCATTAAATAAAATGGTAATGATAGAAAACAGCAGAATAAGTGTCGCCGAAAAATAAAAAACTACTTTATTCAGACCATCTTGCATCTCTTCATTTTTCTTTTGCATAAATCCATGACCATCGTTTTGTTGCCGGATGATCTACAGTGCAGTGTGATTTAAAAGTAAAAACATGCCATAAAGCTTCCCTGTTTTCGTGAATTACAAACTTTTGCAAATCCAAAACAAACTGCGCTGTACATCAAGGGTGAGCTGGCACTATAATTTTTATTAATTGAACGTTCAATTAAAAAAGCGTTTATTAATTGTTACATCATTCCGCTATTTTTTTAGCAAAGTAACTTTCTATTGTTATATCCGTTATTCAGGTTAGACCTATGCCCAAAGTTGGTATGCAACCGATCCGCCGTCAGCAACTTATCGACGCCACTTTAGCTGCAGTCAATGAGCTGGGTTTTGCAGAAGCCTCAATCAGTCAGATTGCTCAAAGGGCAGGTGTCTCAAACGGCATCATAAGTCATTATTTTAAAGGTAAAAATGGCTTGATTGAAGCCACAATGCGTTACTTGTTGCAGCAATTAGGTACATCTGTTGCACAGATAAAGATGCAGGTTGATGACATGCCGGAACAACGCTTACTGGCGATCGTACGTGGTAATTTTTCTGCTCCACAAACGGACAAGGCAGCCATGAAAGTCTGGTTGGCATTCTGGGCTAGCAGTTTACACCAACCTGAATTACACCGTTTACAGCAGATCAATCATTACCGTTTACATTCCAATCTCAAATATGAATTCATGAAAAAGTTGAGTAAAGACCAGGCAGAGAAAGCCGCTCAAGGTCTGGCAGCATTGATTGACGGATTCTGGCTGAGAGGAGCATTGGTAAGTGGCGAAATTGATCCAGAACTGCCGATTGAACTGTGTAGTGAATATATCCGACAACAACTCAAATAACCCACCTGCGAGGAAATTCCATTGACAACCTTCAAACTGCAACGTCCTTATATTCATGGACAGTATGTCGATGCAACGTCCAATAGCACGTTTCAAACGATTAATCCTGCAACAGGCGAAGTTCTGGCAGACGTGCAAGTGTGTACGCGAAAAGATATCGATCGCGCTGTTGAATCGGCACAGCAAGGACAAAAGGTCTGGGCAGAAATGACGGCGATTCAACGTTCCCGTATTTTGAACAAGGCTGTCGCTATTCTTCGTGAACGTAATGACGAGCTGGCGCGTTTAGAAAGTCTCGACAGTGGTAAAGCTTTCAGTGAAACATCCACCGTCGATATTGCGACAGGTGCAGATGTACTCGAATACTATGCAGGTATTTTGCCAGCATTAGAAGGCCAGCAAATCCCGCTCAGAAGCAGTTCGTTTGTTTATACCCGCCGTGAACCTTTGGGTGTGGTTGCCGGGATTGGTGCATGGAATTACCCGATTCAAATCGCCTTATGGAAATCGGCACCTGCACTGGCAGCAGGCAATGCCATGATCTTTAAAGCCAGTGAAATAACGCCATTAACTGCGCTAAAACTGGCAGAAATTTATACAGAAGCGGGTGTGCCGCATGGCGTATTCAATGTGGTGACTGGTAGTGGTGAAATTGGTGGTTATCTGACTTCACATCCGGACATAGCCAAAGTTTCATTTACTGGTGGTGTTGCAACCGGCAAAAAAGTCATGGCCCAAGCTGCGAATTCCAGTCTGAAAGAAGTGACTATGGAGCTGGGCGGAAAATCCCCATTGATTATCTGTGAAGATGCCGATCTGGATCTGGCGGCAGATATTGCCATGATGGCCAACTTCTACAGTTCCGGTCAGGTCTGTACTAATGGTACCCGTGTATTTGTACCTTTAGCCTTGAAAGCAGAATTCGAAGAAAAGATTCTGCAGCGTATTCCTTATATCCGTATGGGGGACCCACTCGATCCTGAAACCAATTTTGGTCCAGTGTCCAGCTTCTCTCATATGGAAAAAGTGCTGGATTATATCGAACAGGGCAAAAAAGAAGGCGCTCGTTTACTTTGTGGTGGTGGCCGTGCCGAAGATGAGCAGTTTGCCCAAGGCGCTTATGTGCTACCAACGGTATTTACCGATTGCCGTGACGACATGACGATTGTCCGTGACGAAATCTTTGGTCCAGTCATGAGTATTCTGAGTTATGACTCAGAAGAAGAGGCGATTCGTCGAGCCAATGACACCGAGTATGGTCTGGCAGCTGGTGTCGTGACACCGAATCTGGCACGTGCGCACCGTATTATTCATCAAATTGAAGCTGGCATTTGCTGGATTAATACCTGGGGCGAATCACCGGCAGAAATGCCAGTTGGTGGTTATAAACATTCGGGTGTTGGTCGCGAAAACGGTATTGTCACGCTACAGCAATATACCCAGACCAAGTCAGTTCAGGTCGAACTCAGTCCTTTCCAGTCTGTATTTAGCGCATAAGGGAGGATTGGATGAATTACGATTATATTATTATCGGCGCAGGTTCGGCAGGAAATGTGCTCGCAGCGCGTTTAACTGAAGATCCGGATGTGAAAGTTCTGTTGCTGGAAGCGGGTGGACCGGATTACCGTCTAGACTTCAGAACACAAATGCCAGCTGCGTTGGCTTATCCCCTACAGGGACGACGTTATAACTGGGCCTATCTGACCGACCCCGAACCTCATATGAATAATCGTCGTATGGAGTGCGGGCGCGGCAAGGGTCTGGGCGGTTCTTCGTTAATTAACGGCATGTGTTACATTCGCGGTAATGCTATGGATCTTGAACAGTGGGCCAGCCTTAAAGGGCTAGAACACTGGAGCTATGCCGAATGTCTGCCGTATTATAAAAAAGCTGAAACCCGCGATATTGGCGGCAATGATTATCATGGTGATTCTGGACCAGTTTCGGTGGCAACACCTAAAAATGGCAATAATGAACTGTTCTATGCCATGGTCGAGGCAGGTGTACAGGCCGGTTATCCACGTACTGATGACCTGAATGGCTATCAGCAAGAAGGTTTTGGGCCGATGGACCGTACCGTAACGCCGCAAGGCCGTCGTTCCAGTACAGCACGTGGTTATATCGATATGGCCAAAGGCCGGGATAATCTCACAATTATTACCCACGCCATGACCAACCGTATTCTTTTTAATCGTAATCAGGCAATTGGTGTGGAGTATTTTGAAGGACAAAATACCTTACAGCCGATTCAGGTTTTTGCGGATCGTGAAGTTTTATTATGTGGTGGTGCAATCGCCTCGCCACAAATCCTGCAACGCTCCGGTGTGGGTCCGGCCGAACTGTTAAAAAGTCTGGATATTCCGGTGGTTCAGGATTTGCCAGGCGTGGGTGAAAACTTGCAGGACCATCTGGAAATGTACCTGCAATATAAGTGCAAAAAACCGGTTAGCTTATATCCGGCACTCAAATGGTATAACCAGCCGATGATTGGCGCTGAATGGTTATTTTTAGGTAAAGGTATCGGGGCCAGTAATCAGTTTGAAGCCGGTGGTTTTATCCGCTCCTCAGACGAATTTGAATGGCCTAATATCCAGTATCATTTCCTGCCTGTAGCGATTAATTATAATGGCACCAATGCCATTCATGAACATGGTTTTCAGGCACATGTGGGCTCTATGCGTTCGCCGTCACGTGGCCGTGTCCGTCTGAAATCCAAAGACCCGTTTGAGCATCCACGTATTCTGTTCAACTATATGAGTACCGAGCAGGACTGGCGTGAATTCCGCGATGCCATCCGGATTACCCGGGAAATTATGCATCAGCCGGCATTGGATCCCTATCGTGGTGAAGAAATCAGTCCGGGAAAACATCTACAAACTGATGCTGAAATTGATGAATTTGTTCGTAATCATGCAGAAACCGCGTATCATCCATCGTGTAGCTGTAAAATGGGTGAGGATGACATGGCGGTTGTCGATGGTTATGGACGCGTACATGAAATGCAGGGGCTGCGTGTGATTGACGCCTCCATTATGCCTTTGATCATTACCGGCAACCTCAATGCAACTACGATTATGATCGCTGAAAAACTGGCAGACCATATTCGTGGCAAGCCTCCTCTTGCACCTTCATCTGCACCTTTTTACAAGGCACCTCGCGCTTAAATCATGGTTTTATTCCTGTCGTCTAGTAAAGCAGGAGTAAAGCGAATTTCAATTTTGTCTCAAAACGGAGATAAAACCTCGACTGCTTTCGATTTTATCTCCGCTTTGCTTAATACATTTTATATTTTATGAAAATATTCAATCAAACAGTGCTGTTTGGCTGTGCTGCTGTTTCAAGTTTTTACTGTTATGCCGATGATGCGGAAGTAAAACAAATAGAAACGAGTGGAAATATCAGTGTGGTTTCGAAATATATCTCCCGTGGTCTAACCAATGCACCTGAAAATGACGACGTTGCTGTACAGGCAGCGCTGAATCTAGCTTATGGCAATTTTTATGTCGGATATTGGGGATCTACGCTTGGATACTCTTATGCAGAAGTGCAGGGGCGTCCGGGACATCGCTCAGACAAATTCGAGCATGACTTTCTGCTGGGTTATACCCATAGCAGCGAAAATTATGACTGGGATCTATGGAGCGCAATCTATTATTATCCGGGCGGCAAGCATACTACCGGAAATGAGCTGGGTTTAAATGTAAGTCGTGCGTTGAATGATCAGACCAATATCGGGGTCAGCATATCGACCTATCTGTATGATGTGGCTTATGCCAATCAGGGCGATACTTTTTATACACTTAACCTGAGCCATCAATTGAATGATCGCCTGAATGCCAGCGTTACGGCAGCAGGGAGCTATTTTAACGATGAAGGCAAATATGAGGGCGGTGAACTGGGCGATACCGAAAAGCAGTTTGCCTTTCGTTATGCTTCTGCCGGACTCAGTTATGCGCTTTTACCGCAGTTGAGTGTGTCAGGTGAATATATCTTTGGCGGTTATGACCGCTATGATGACAAGCAGCGTAATCTTGCAGTATTTGCACTGAGTTATGATTTCTAAAGTTATCTCAGACTAGGCAGGTGAAAATCTGCCTTATCCGTAACGTTAATTGATAATATAATTCATGACTTGAAGTTGATTCATGCTCCGGCAGTTCAGGAAAGACTGAAGGTCTGGTTTAATCTGGCAGAATTTCAGACAAATATTATCAATTTCATAAAATAATTCTATAATAGCGCCCATTCTCGGCAGCGTTATCCAGACACTTAGTCAAATGGCATAACCTGACCATTTTCTATTTTTCATTCAAGTTCTCCTCCGTGAACCGGCTTGTATATTCAGATTCAGCATCTTATCTGTCCGTGACGGCACATAAGAATATTTAGGTATCCACATGGAAATTAAGGTCAATTATCTCGATAATCTTCGCCAGGAAGCCAAGTTCGATGACTTCACGGTGATTGCCGATCAGCCGATCCGCTATAAAGGCGATGGTTCGGCACCTGGCCCATTCGATTATTTTCTGGCGTCGTCGGCACTTTGTGCGGCTTATTTTGTCAAAGTCTATTGCGCAGCACGTGACATTCCGACTGATAATATCCGCCTTTCGCAAAACAATATTGTTGATCCTGAAAACCGCTATAAACAGATTTTTAAAATTCAGGTGGAACTGCCGGCTGATATTTCTGAAAAAGACCGCCAAGGGATTTTACGTTCGATCGACCGTTGTACCGTCAAGAAAGTGATTCAAACCGGTCCTGAATTTGTCATTGAAGAAGTGGAAAGCATTGATGCCGATGCTCAGGCCTTATTAATGCCAAATCTGGCTTCTGACCATACGACTTTCATTCCGGGTAAAGACCTTCCGCTGGAAGAAACCATTGCCAATATGTCTGCAATTCTGGCGGGCCTCGGCATGAAGATTGAAATCGCCTCTTGGCGTAACATCGTGCCGAATGTCTGGTCTTTGCATATCCGTGATGCGCAGTCGCCGATGTGTTTTACCAACGGTAAAGGTTCTACCAAAGAAAGTGCGCTAGCATCTGCCTTGGGTGAATTTATTGAACGTCTGAACTGCAACTTCTTCTATAACGACCAGTTCTGGGGTGAGGATATTGCCAATGCCGAATTTGTGCATTATCCAGATGAAAAGTGGTTCCAGCCAGGCCCAAATGGCGAACTACCTGCAGAAGTTTTGGATGAACATACCCGTGAAATTTATGATCCAGAAGATGAGTTATTGGGTACCCATCTTTATGATACCAACTCGGGCAATAAGGCTCGTGGCATCTGTTCATTGCCATTTGTACGTCAGTCTGATGGTGAAACCGTTTATTTCCCGTCCAATCTGATCGAAAACCTTTACTTAAGTAACGGGATGAGTGCCGGCAATACCTTGGCTGAAGCGCAAGTACAATGTCTTTCTGAAATTTTCGAACGTGCGGTAAAACGCGAAATTCTGGAAAGTGAACTCGCATTACCGGATGTGCCTGTACATGTTCTGGCAAAATATCCAAAAATTATTGAAGGTATTAAAGGTCTGGAAGAACAGGGCTTTCCGGTTCTGGTCAAAGATGCCTCATTAGGCGGCCAGTTCCCGGTCATGTGTGTGACCTTGATGAACCCGCGTACTGGCGGTGTATTTGCCTCATTTGGTGCCCATCCTAACTTTGAAGTGGCATTAGAACGCAGTCTAACTGAGTTGTTACAAGGCCGTAGTTTTGAAGGTCTGAATGATCTGCCAAAACCAACCTTTAGCAGCAATGCAGTAACTGAACCGAATAACTTTGTTGAGCATTTCATCGACTCAAGCGGTGTGGTGTCTTGGCGTTTCTTCAGCGCGAAATCAGAATATGATTTTGTCGAGTGGGACTTCACCAATAATGGTCAAAATTCGAATGCTGATGAAGCTCAGGAATTATTCACGATTCTGGAAAACATGGGTCATGAAGTTTATATGGCGGTGTATCAGCATCTAGGTGCAACAGCTTGCCGTATTCTGGTACCGGGCTATTCGGAAATTTATCTGGTAGAAGATCTGGTTTGGGACAATACCAACAAGGCTTTGTTATATCGTGAAGATATCCTGAATCTGCACCGCTTGGATGATGAACAACTGGAAGCACTGGTTGAGCGTCTGGAAGAAGCGGATGAAGATGATTATACCGAGATCAAAACCTTGATCGGTATCGAGTTCGATGAAAATACTGAATGGGGCCAACTCACTATTCTTGAACTGAAACTGTTGATTTATGTGGCTTTGCAGCAATTTGAAGAAGCCAAAGATCTGGTGGAGCAATTCCTGCAGTTCAATACCAATACCGTTGAACGTGGCCTGTTCTACCAGTCCATGAATGTCGTTCTGGAAGTCATTCTGGATGATGAAATGGAACTGGAAGATTATGAACACAACTTCCGTCGTATGTTTGGTGATGCCCGTATGGATGCCGTTCTAGGTTCAATCGAAGGAACAGTTCGTTTCTATGGTTTGACCGAAACCAACATGCAGCTTGAAGGGCTGGATCGTCATCTACGTTTAATTGACAGCTATAAGAAATTGCATGCAGCGCGTGCCAAGTTTGTGGCTCAGCAATAATCCATAGATGAATGACTAAAATTTTTCGTCATTTGTTTTAAATCTTAAAAATGGCTTACTCGGTTTCGAGTAGGCCATTTTTATCTCTGATCCTATATGCAATCTTTTATATTATTTTCTATTCTAACTTATTAATTCCAGCTCCCGAGGGAACTGGAATTACCTAAAAAATTAAAGTGAAGTGTTAATACTAACTGCTTCAAGATTGGGTATATGAATGTGAGAAATAAATTTATTTCTCACATTCACAAGAATTACCTTACATATTCGGGTAATTCGGACCACCACCACCTTCCGGTGTCACCCAGGTGATGTTCTGGGAAGGATCCTTGATGTCACAGGTCTTGCAGTGCACACAGTTGGCTGCATTGATCTGGAAACGCTTGGAACCGTCATTATTTTCCATGATTTCATACACCCCCGCTGGGCAGTAACGCTGTGCAGGCTCATCCCATTTCGGCAGGTTCACTTCAACCGGGATGGATGGATCAGTTAGTTTCAAATGCGAAGGCTGGTTTTCTTCATGGACCGTGTTCGACACAAACACTGAAGACAGACGGTCAAAAGTCAGCTTGCCATCCGGTTTTGGATAGGTCGGCTTGAAGTTCACTGCATCGACAGTTTTTAATGCCTTGAAGTCAGGCAGCAGGTCATGCAGGGTAAACGGTACTTTAAACACGTTCTGGTCGATGAAGTTGAATGCACCTCCCATCCATTGACCGAACTTGTGCATCGCCGGGCCGAAGTTACGCGAGCTGTACAGCTCTTCTTTCAGCCAGCTATGGTTGAACTTGTCGGTATAAGCAGTCAATTCCTTAACAAAGAAATCTTCGCCCTCTACCACGCGTGCAACCGCCAGATCACCACCTTTTTCTACACCGGCAGCAATCGCTTCAAATACCGCTTCACCGCAGAGCATGCCGGATTTCATTGCCGTATGAGAACCCTTGATCTTGGCGAAGTTCAGGAAGCCGGCATCATCCCCAATTAATGAGCCACCCGGGAAGGTGAATTTCGGCAGCGAGTTAAAACCACCTTTGGTCACGGCACGGGCACCATAAGAAATACGCTTGCCACCTTCCAGATACTGCTTGATCAGTGGATGGGTTTTCCAGCGCTGCATTTCCATAAATGGATACATATGCGGGTTTTCATAAGAAAGATCCACGATCATGCCCAGGGTCACCTGGTTGTTCTCGGCGTGGTATAGCCACCAGCCACCTGAAGAACCGGTTTCATTGAGTGGCCAGCCGGCACCATGCATCACCAGACCCGGTTTGTGCTTGGCTGGATCAATTTCCCACAGCTCTTTAATCCCGATGCCGTAATGCTGCGGATCGGCGTCCTTGTCCAGGTTGAACTTCTGGATCAGGCGCTTACCTAAATGACCACGGCAACCTTCAGCAAATAACGTGTATTTAGCGTGCAGTTCATAACCCGGAGTAAAGTTATGTGTCGGTTCGCCATCTTTACCAATACCCATGTCACCGGTCTGGATGCCTTTTACCGTGCCATCTTCATGATAAAGAATCTCAGAGGCGGCAAAGCCCGGGAAGATCGACACTTCCAGTTCTTCCGCTTTCTGGCCTAACCAGCGCACCACGTTGCCGAGCGAGATGACATAGTTGCCATCGTTATGCATGGTTTTAGGTACCATCCAGTGCGGTGCTTCCTGTGATTTTTCATCTGACAGCAGGAAGAAAGTTTTATCTTCAGTCACCGGGACATTCAGCGGGGCACCCTGTTCTTTCCAGTCCGGGAACAGCTCGTTCATGGCACGCGGTTCAAGCACAGCACCGGAAAGAATATGCGCACCGACTTCGGAGCCTTTTTCTACGACACAAACGGACAGATCGTTTAAGTTGTTTTCAATTGCAAGTTGACGGATTTTGATTGCAGCAGAAAGACCCGCAGGGCCTGCGCCTACGATGACGACGTCAAACTCCATTGATTCTCTTGTTATATCTTTCATAATATAAAATCCAATTTCGTATAGCGATATTTATAGCATTATCTAAATCGGTTATGAAGCTTATTCTTGATCTTTTTATTTGAAATAGGACTTTATCTTTTTTTTTAAATCTTATCTATTTCACAGCATCAAAAAGGTTTGCGGCAAATTCTGGGTAAAGTAAGAAGATGTATAGCCTGGGTATTCAATAGAAAGAGCGACTTAATGTCGCTCTGATGATTAATTTTTTATATGTTATTGAGATTCATCGCAATATTATTCACCATGTGAATCAGACGCGGTCCAATTTCATTTTCCAGTTTTTCCTGGTTTAACAGATAACTTGGTGCACCGCAGTTAAACGTTAAAATCCCATGTTTGGGATGAACCAGTGGAACTGCCACGGAATTCACATCTTTCGCCCAGTCACCTAAAGACAGACAGTAGCCATAATCCTGATAATCACGGATTGCACGTTCCAGATTACGCTTAATGGTTGGCCACTGGTCTTCATTTCTTTTTTTGATCGCATCAAATAAATATTCGCGTTCTTTTACATCCATTGCTGCCAGACAGGCACGTCCCATGGCACTGCTATGAATCGGTAAGGTAGAACCGACAGGGCGGCGCATGGTCAGCGTCGATTCTGTATGTACCACTTCCAGATAAATCATGCTCAAACGGTCACGTGTAGCCATTGCCACAGGAGCTTGAGAATAACGCGACATTTCTTCCATAAATGGATAAGCCTGAGTCCGCGCAGAAATATTACTCAGAGCTGCATAGCCCAAAGCCAATACACCCACATCCAGTAAATATTTTGTGGTATTAGGCAATTGTTTTAAATAACCTAAAGAAACCAGGGTACTGGTAATACGCGCTACAGTCGGCTTAGGCAAGTTGGTTAATTGTGCAATTTCCTGATTGCCAAGTAATTGATTGGTTGAAGAAAAGCAGCGCAAGATTTCCAATCCACGCGCAATAGACGCAATAAATTGAGGATTGTTTTCTCTATGAATATGTGAAATCGGGTCTAAACGGATTTCATCAAAATTGGGAATTTCACCAGTTTTATTTTTTGTCATGTTCAAGGCAATTAAGGTTAAATTAGTAAATATGATAACAATATAATTTCACGATACAAAATAAAACACTTATACAAAAGATAAAATGTAGAAAAAAGTACCTAAATTATTTGTGATCGGAAAGAATGTAGTTATCCAAGCTTCCAGACAACATGCAGTCATCTGGTTTTCAGGTTAAAGAAAGTCATTCAAAATTTCGATTTTTCACCACAATAGCAATAATTAATAAGCATTACCTCAAGAAGAAAGATGCAGCCTTATCTTCAAAAGCTGATAAACACAACGATTCTTCATTGGTAATATTTCGCATTGTGAAATTAAATCTTAAACACAACTTAACTCAAATACCAGAAAAATTTCATTTTTAAGATAAAAATAAAAATTTTGGTAATTTTTCTTGCTAAAAATGATTTTATGTGATTATTTATTTCGTATTGCGAAACAAAAATAATGGTAAAGGAATTTACCTAAATTATATCCATGGAGATTTATATGATTCGTGATCCAGAAATGTTAGACCAGCTTCTGTCGACGATTCGAAATTTTGTAAAAAATGAATTGGTGCCTCTTGAGCATGAAGTAGAAGAGAACAATGCCATTCCTGAACATATTGTGGAACAGATGAAAGAGTTGGGTTTGTTTGGCCTGACGATTCCAGAAGAATATGGCGGTTTAGGCATTACCATGGAAGAAGAAATTCTGGTCGCGATGGAGTTGGGTCAGACATCGGCTGCCTTCCGCTCTTTAATTGGTACTAACAACGGCATTGGCTCAAGTGGCATCATCATCGACGGTACAGAAGAACAAAAACAGAAATATTTACCGCGTTATGCAACGGGCGAAATTATTGGTTCATTCTGTTTAACCGAACCTGATTCAGGGTCAGACGCTGCTGCTTTAAAAACCAGTGCAGTCAAAGACGGCGATTATTATATTTTAAACGGAACTAAACGCTTCATCACCAATGCCCCACGAGCTACGACATTTACTGTGATGGCACGTACCAATCAAGAAATTAAAGGTGCTAGTGCTATTTCAGCATTTCTAGTTGAAGCAGGCACGCCTGGTTTAAGCCTAGGTAAAATTGACAAGAAAATGGGCCAACATGGTTCCTATACCTGTGATGTAATTTTTGATAACTGTAAAGTGCATAAAGATCAACTGATTGGCGGTGTAGAAGGGATCGGCTTTAAAACAGCAATGCGTGTGCTGGATAAGGGTCGTCTGCACATTGCCGGTTATAGCGTTGGCATGGCAGAGCGTATGCTGCAAGACGCACTTAACTATGCAGTGGAACGCAAACAGTTTGGTCAGCCCATTGCGAATTTCCAGCTGATCCAGGGGATGTTGGCAGACTCTAAGGCCGAAATTTATGCAGCCAAATGTATGGTGCTGGATGCTGCGCGTCTGCGTGATGCGGGTCAAAATGTTACGACTGAAGCCTCTTGTGCCAAAATGTTTGCAACCGAAATGTGTGGCCGAATAGCTGATCGCTGTTTGCAGATTCATGGCGGAGCGGGTTATATCAGTGAATATTCAATTGAACGTTTCTACCGTGATGTGCGTCTGTTCCGTTTATATGAAGGAACCACACAAATCCAGCAAATTATTATTGCGCGTGAAATGATTAAACAAGCAACTGCCTAATCTCATAATTTTAAAATAAGGAAATATTAAAATGACGACAAAAATTAGATTTGATTGGCAAGACCCGTTTTTAATCGAACAGCAACTCACTTCAGAAGAACGCATGATTCACGATGCAGCGGCAGCATACTGTCAAGACAAACTGATGCCGCGTGTACTGGAACAGTTTCGTCATGAAAAAACCGATCCGGCTATTTTCCGTGAAATGGGAGAATTAGGTTTGCTGGGTCCAACCATTCCAGAACAGTACGGTGGTGCAGGTCTAAATTATGTCAGTTATGGTCTGATTGCCCGTGAAGTTGAACGTGTCGATTCAGGTTATCGTTCCATGGCCAGCGTACAAAGCTCTCTGGTGATGGTGCCTATTAATGAATTTGGTTCTGAAGAGCAAAAGCAGAAGTATTTACCAAAATTAGCAACCGGGGAATATATTGGCTGCTTCGGCTTGACCGAGCCAGATCATGGATCAGATCCGGGCAGCATGATTACCCGTGCCAAAAAAGTTGAGGGTGGTTACCGTTTAACTGGCGCAAAAATGTGGATTACCAATAGTCCGATTGCCGATGTATTTGTAGTTTGGGCCAAAGAAGTTTCTGCCGAAGGTAATGTCGGTGACATTCGTGGCTTTATTCTAGAAAAAGGCTGGGAAGGGCTTTCTGCTCCAGCGATTCACGGCAAGGTGGGTCTACGTGCCTCAATCACCGGTGAAATTGTGATGGATAATGTCTTTGTTCCAGAAGAAAATGCATTTCCGGAAGTTCGTGGTTTAAAAGGGCCTTTTACCTGCTTGAACAGTGCGCGTTACGGGATTGCATGGGGTGCGATGGGAGCTGCAGAATTCTGCTGGCATACCGCGCATCAGTACACCATGGACCGTAAACAGTTTGGCCGACCACTTGCTGCGAATCAGCTGATCCAGAAAAAACTGGCAGACATGCAAACTGAAATTGCCCTTGGCTTACAGGTGGCTTTACGTTTTGGCCGCATGAAGGATGAGGGTATTGCTTCAGTTGAAGGTACATCTTTAATTAAGCGTAATAACTGCGGTAAGGCACTGGATATTGCCCGTTTGGCCCGTGACATGATGGGCGGTAATGGGATTAGCGATGAATTCGGTGTAGCCCGTCATCTGGTTAATCTGGAAGTGGTAAATACCTATGAAGGTACCCACGATGTACATGCCCTGATTTTAGGACGTGCACAAACCGGAATTGCAGCCTTTTGCAACTAAACCTGAGATCTCCCTCTAGCCAGCATTGCTGGCTAGATTGTTTTCGGGGTTAAGCATCGCGGCTTAATCACATCTATTTGTAGATTGCTATGTGATTTCACCGTATTCAATTTTTAAAAACCTTGAAAAGCATTTTTATATCACTTTGTTAAAGCGTGATAATGATCAATAAATATTATATATTTCAATTAAATAATTAAGTGAAATATTGATTTTTAAAAGGCACAGGAGTGCCGAAAAGTAGAAAGAGCATTATGGATACGATCAGTTCACAACAACACCAGGTAGAAGGTGGAAACGAACCCAAGCAAAAAGTCTGGATTCTGGCCTTTATCTTCTCATTTTTGGCATTACTGGTTGATGGTGCTGATATTGCATTATTAGCCTACAGTCTGACCAGTCTGAAACAAGAATTTTCATTAAGTAATATGCAGGCCGGTGCCTTGGGAAGCTGGACACTTGCAGGCATGGCTATCGGCGGTTTTTTTGGTGGCTGGGCATGTGACCGTTTTGGCCGAGTTCGTGTTATCGTCATTGCCATTGCATTATTTTCTTCATTAACCTTCTGGTTGGGATTCGTGGAAAGTTATGATCAGTTCAAATGGCTGCGATTTACGTCTGCGATTGGACTAGGTGCTCTATATATTGCCTGTAACACACTCATGGCAGAGTATGTACCCACCAAATATCGCTCTACAGTATTGGCAACGCTCATGACTGGCTGGACTTTAGGCTCGGTGGTCGCAACTGTTCTGGCTGGATGGTTATTACCTGAGTTTGGCTGGCGATACCTCTATTATATTGCCATTATTCCAATTGTACTGGCTTTCGCGATGTACTTTTTGGTGCCTGAACCGAAAGCCTGGTTAGAAGCACGTCAGGCCCGACTGGATGCAAAAGCCAGTGGCATTGTGCAGGAAAAGCCCAAGAACACTTTCAAAATGATTTTTGAAGATGCACTCAGCCGTCGCATGTTTATCCTCTGGTCCTTCAGTACCGCATTTTTACAGTTTGGCTATTATGGAGTCAGCAACTGGTTACCGGCCTACTTAGAGACTGATCTGGGAATCAAGTTTAAAGAAATGACCATGTATATGATCGGAACTTTCCTGATCATGATGTGTACCAAGGTTATTGCCGGTTTTATCGCTGACCGGATTGGCCGTCGTGCGGTATTTGCTTTCGGCACCATGGGTACTGCGATTTTTATCCCTGTGATTGTCTTTGGTAATACGCCGGATAACATTCTCTGGCTGATGTTATTTTTTGGTTTTCTCTATGGTATTCCATACGGTATTAATGCGACTTACATGACAGAAAGCTTCTCCACCAAAGTGCGTGGAACAGCAGTGGGTGGTGCCTATAACGTCGGCCGACTGGGTGCTGTATTTGCACCTCTTACTATTGGCTATTTTGCTCAAGGAGGCTCAATTGGTACGGGCTTACTGATTATGGGGATTGCCTATTTTCTTTGTGGCCTGATACCCGCTTTCTTTATTAAAGACCGCTTATTTGATCCGCAAAAGGCAGATTAATCTGCACTTGCAATATAGATAGAACATGCTAGGAAGCAATATGATGAATAAAATCACACAGGATATCGAGACAGTACTCAAGCAAATTCCTGATGGTGCACACATTATGACCAGTGGTTTTGGCCTGGCAGGTCAGCCGGTAGAATTAATCGAAGCATTAATTGATCTGGGTCCTCGAGACTTAACCATTATTAACAACAATGCTGCTTCTGGAGATCGTGGTCTAACCAATCTGCTGTTGTCTGGACTGGTTAAAAAAATGATCTGTTCATTCCCGCGGGCCAATAACTCAACCGTCTTTGAAGACCTGTATAAGGCAGGAAAAGTTGAACTGGAACTGGTGCCACAAGGCAATCTGGCCTGCCGTATTCAGGCAGCCGGTGCAGGCTTAGGAGCTGTTTTTACTCCAACCGGTTTTGGTACCAAAATTGCTGAAGGTAAAGAAACCCGAAATATCAATGGAAAAGATTATGTGCTGGAATATCCGATTCATGCTGATTATGCCTTGGTATATGCCAATCAGGCAGATCAGTGGGGCAACTTGACCTACCGTAAGGCAGCACGGAATTTTGGTCCGATCATGGCCAAAGCAGCAAAAACCACCATTGCACAAGTGCATCAGATTGTGGAACTGGGAGAGCTTGATCCAGAGATCATCGTAACGCCGGGAATTTTTGTACAGCATGTGGTCAAGGTTGGAGATATTAAATGATGAATATTCAAAAACGTAGCCGTGAACAGATTGTGGCTAAAGTGGCACAAGACATTCCAGCTGGCTCTTTTGTGAATTTGGGTATTGGTTTACCGACACGCGTGGCTGGTTATTTAAAACCTGAACAAGGAGTAATTCTGCACTCGGAAAATGGCGTTTTAGGTTTTGCTGCCTTGAATGATCCTGAACAGGCAGATGATGACCTGATTAACGCCGGTAAAGAACTCGTAAGCATGCTACAAGGTGGCAGTTTTATGAATTCTGCGGACTCTTTCGATATCATGCGAGGCGGGCATCTGGATATCTGTATCATGGGTGCCTTTCAGGTTGCTATTAATGGTGATCTGGCGAACTGGCATACCGGTAATGCTGATGCTGTACCTGCTGTAGGCGGTGCAATGGATCTGGCCGTGGGTGCTCGATGTGTCTATGTCTGTATGGAGCATATGACCAAAAACGGTGAAGCAAAAATCGTTGAAGAACTAACTTATCCTCTAACAGGTAAGCAGTGTGTCAACCGCATTTATACCGATCTCTGTGTGATTGAATTAAAAGATGGCCAAGCTCAGGTTATTGAAATAGTGGATGGCTTAAGTTTTGAGGAGTTGCAAAGGAAGACTGGCTGTAAATTAGTGGACAGTCGTCAACAAGCAGCCTAAAAATAAGACATCAAAATTTGAACGAGTGAAACATAATTTCAAATCACAGCTTTGGCTGTGATTTTTAAACTTTAATATTAATATTTTTTACACATAAAATGAGGCATATTTCGCACTTTTAAGATGTACATATAAACTTTTGCTAATGATTATCTTAAGAATAAGTCTAAAATGTTAACAAGCTAAGGAAGGTGATAGTCTGAATGCATAATAATTGTGATGATCAAGATATTTTTCATATTTTTAATCTGATTGGCCGCCATACTGAACTCAAACCTATTCTCGACATTATTAGTCAATGGCTGGAATCGCGTATTCCAGAGGCGCTTGTCACAATTATGCTCTATAGAGAAGACACGCAAACTTTAAATGTTATAAGTGGCCAGCAGCATTTCTCAAAAGAGTACTGTAATGTCATCCAAGATTTAAAGATTGCTCCTGATCGAGGAACCTGTGGCGTAGCTGCTTTTTTGCGTCAGCTCGTCATTAGTCCAAATTTAATGAAAGATCCAAACTGGCAGTCCTACCGTGCTGTGGTGAATGCAGAAAAGCTGTCTAGTTGCTGGTCTATGCCGATTATAAATGCCTCAGATATTTTATATGGCACTTTTTCGACCTATTATCGGGCACCCAAAATACCGACAGAACAGCATATTGAGCTTTTGCAACAAGCGGCAAAATTAGTGGCCCTCGCAATCGAACTTGATCAGGAGCGTCAAAAAAGACAGGAGCTTAATGAGAAATACTGTTCTTTTTATACTTATCATCCCCATATCATTTTTGAACTTGATTTACAGGGGCATATGCTTACTACCAATATTGCTTGCGAAGAAATTACAGGATTTTCTAAAGAGCAAATTTGTGGCCAGCATTATTGTGCTTTTATACCACCTGAATTTCATGAGCTGGCCAACTTTTCATTTATAGAAACGCTGCAAGGTAAATCTCAACATTTTGAGCTTCCAATCTATAATGTTACTGGAGATATTTTATGGCTGGATTTGACCAATTTACCGATTATACAAAATCAGAAAGTTACCGGCGTTATTGGCATTGCGCGGGATATTACTTTATCCCGTAAAAACAAGGAGGATCTGCGTTTATTAAAACGGGGAGTAGAAGCCAGTCCGAATAGTCTTTTTATTACTGATGTTTCAGAAGAAAGGTTAATGGTGTATGTGAACCCGGCTTTTCTCAAGCTCACAGGCTATACAGAAACAGAAGTTTTAGGGCAAGGCTGTTTTTTCCTGCAGGGTCCAGATACTGATCCGGATCAAATTTCATTACTCAAGCAAGCCGTCAAAAAACAAAAAGAAATTCAGGTCACCATAAAAAGTTATTGTAAAGATGGCAGCTGGTTCTGGAACCGTTTAACCCTAGGTCCTATTTTTGATCAGACTGGAACCTGTACCCATTTTCTAGGAATTCAGGAAGATATTACCCAGCAACTTATTCACGAAGAATATATCCGGCATCAGCATACCCATGATTATTTAACCGGCTTGCCGAACCAGCATGCATTTAAGCAAATTCTGGAAAATATTTTTGAAGTACAGCATGAGAGTTCAGAACCTTTGGTGCTGCTATATATAGACCTGGATGACTTTAAAAATATTAATGACAGCTTGGGTCATCTGGTGGGGGATCAGATTCTTAAAAGTGTGGGTGAGCGGCTGCAAAAATTTATTCAAGACGATAACGTGCTATGCCGCTTTGCTGAAGATGAGTTTATCTTACTGCTTTCAGGAATATATGAGTCATCTGAAGTGGAGGCGATCGCTGGAGAAATTCTTGAGCTTCTTTCCATACTTTTTGTTATTGATCAGTACAAAATACATTTAAGTGCCAGTATTGGTATTGTGGCGGATGACAGCTCAATCCAGCATTCATCTGAACTGATCTATCAGTCTGTTTTGGCAATGCAGGAAGCCAAAAGACAGGGGCGTAATATCTGGCAGTGGTATGAAAAAAACAAAATGCAGCCTGTCGCAGAAATAGATTATACCAATCTGCGTCTGGAACTTATGGAAGCGATCAATCAGGAAAATTTCGACCTGTTCTATCAGCCGCTGGTTCATCCTGAAACTGGACATGTAACAGGTGTGGAAGCCTTAATCCGTTGGTGTCATCCGCAACAGGGTTATATTTCCCCAGCAATTTTTATCCCTCTTGCAGAAAGAACCGGGCAGATTATTAGTGTAGGCCAGTGGGTGCTGGAAAAGGCCTGTTTAGATATTGCGCACTGGAACAAGAAACATAATAGCCAGATCACGGTATCGGTGAATATTTCTCCCTTACAATTCCGTAGAGCAGGCTTTCTACAGGTACTTGAACATGCGCTTCAACTCAGTCAATTACCGCCGGAACTACTTAAAATTGAAATTACGGAAGGTGTCATCATTAATGGCGCAGACCGAACCATAGAAATTTTAAAAGCGGTGCGTGCTTTAGGCGTACAGGTTGCCATTGATGACTTTGGCACAGGTTATTCGAGTCTCAGTTATCTGCGTCGCTTGCCGATCAATCAAATCAAGTTAGACCGTAGTTTTATTGAAGAGCTGACCCTCGATGGTCAGGATGCTGCAATTGTGCAATCCATTATTCATCTAGCCCATCAGCTGGATTTGGAAGTTGTCGCAGAAGGGGTCGAAACCTTAAGTCAGGCCAGTTTGCTCTATCAACAGGGCTGTGATTTGCTACAAGGCTTCTTTTATGCAAAACCAGCACCTTTAACTGAATTGAAATCTGTTTATCTCGCAATGGAAAATAGTAAATTGAATTAACTCTAAAAAGTTAAGATATCAATATTTTCAACCACTCTTCAGAGAGAAAGGAAATGTTAAACAGGCCTCAAAATTTTTTCTATTTTTATGAGCGTATCATCTTTAGAATTTGCACTTGATATAGAAAGCGGGATAAAAAAATAAGCTTTTAACCTCTAAAGGTTTTTAACAGTATTTAAGGCTCAGGCTGAATATTGGCTAAATTTCTTTCTTGGTTTAAATCATAATAGTTAATCACAAAGATCAAGAGGGCAAAAATAAAACCTAAAATGACACAGGCAGACCAGCCATAGCTTTTCCATAAATGCAGCGATAAAAATGCTCCCAGACCGGCACCTGAAAAATAACAGGTCATATAGATGGCATTAATCCGCGAGCGTGCCTGCATTGAAATTCGATAGACCAGATTCTGGTTCAAGACATGCAAACAGGAAATTCCAAAATAAGCCAGAATCAAGCCCAGGATATAAATCCATAAATAGTTCTGGGCAAAGAATAAGGGAATCCAGGCCAGAATCAGTCCACATGTGGCCAGGTGCGCAATCCATTTTTCCCGATGTCTGCCAATCATTTTACCAGTCCACTGAGAGGACCAGATGCCGACCACACCCACAATACCCATGAGACCAATCTGGAAATCATTAAAATGATACGGTGCTTCAGCCAGAATAAAAGTCATGGTAGTAAAGATAATACTCAGCATGCCAAAACCCAAACCTCCGATCATACTACGCCGGATCAGCATGGGTTCTGTTCGGGCAAAGGTAAATAGTGAGCGATAAATTTGCAATATATTCATCTGCAACTGGCTCTTGGTGCTCGGCAACTGGAACCACATCGCCAGACTTAGCAGAAGAATTGCACAACCACTAAATAGGTATACCGCATGCCAGGACCATAAAGTAGAAATCAGTCCGGCTACGGTACGGGCAAACAGAATACCCACCAGAACACCACTCATGAGCAGGCCAACGACTTCGGCACTTTTATCACGTTGCGACAGGCTGGCGGCAAAAGGAATCAGAATCTGGGTGGTAATCGAACAAAAAGAGGCGAGCAGAGTAAAGCCATACAACATATGCAGATTGGTACTGGCTGAAAGCCCAATAAGTGCCAGTCCGGTACAGAACATTAAACTGCAGATGTACAGCCGTTTTTCGAACAAATCCCCCAGAGGGACAAACAAAAATAACCCGGTGGCATAGCCAATCTGGGTCAATACTACAGTCCAGCCAGACTGGGCTACACTGATCTGCAGATCCTCTGCAATAGAATAAATCAAGGGCTGGTTAAAATAATTACAACCTGCGCAAAGTGCGCAGGTCATTGCCATCATGAACATGAAACGGCGTGAAATTTGCCCTTGGGCTGACATCCTTGTCTCCTGAGGCCTTAAAAACTATAGTTGGCAGAGAGGTTGATACGCGAAATATCTGCTTCCTTATTGTCAAAGGTTTCACGCTTGCCATGATGATATTCTGCACCCAGATTAATCTTTGGAACAGGAGAATAGATCACGTTAGCCACATAGTCGGTTAAGCGCTTATTGGCTTCCGGATTGGCTTTAGCATAATCGCTAGAATCATCAAAATCGACCACACTGGCTGCAATACTGCTACGCCATTTCGGTGTGAATTTATGCGTAAATCCGATATTCAAACTGTTAAACTCATTCAGTAAAAGTTCATTATTGGCTGTATCAACCGAATAGTCGCCACCCCAAGCTGCACCGTCAACCGTAGAACCTTGAATTAAAAAGGCAGCAATACGCTGATCGCCTACTATATGGAAATAATTGCCCTGAATAGAGTTTCTATCATCAAAACGATAACGTCCACCAGCACCAACCCCCCAGCCAACTTTCTCGATATCACCTGTCGCGGTTTGCGCCTGCTTTTCATTGATAAAGCCTTGAGCTAACAGATGTAGCGGACCGGATTGATGTACAAATTTGGTGGTTAAGGCAGGTAAGGCAGAGGAGCGATCACCACCGGCCATATATTCCAAGCCGACATTCCAGGTATTTTCCGGATCAAGCTTAAACGCATAACTGACCTGGGGAGTACGTAAGATCGAACCACCGAGCAATAAACTGTAGTCTACCGCATCGGTGCTAATTTCCGGCGTAGACATGAGTGACCAGGCCTGACCAAAAGTCCAGTTATAATATTTAAAATATGCATGACGGATACGGAGGCCACCATCACCTTTGCCATTGTTGGTCCAGAAATCAGCTTCCAGACGTGCGGAAATATTCGGATTACCTCCCAGATCTTTGGCCAGAAAACCAATACGGCTGGCGGCTGCAGTGAAATCGGAACGGACTGAATCAGGTTCAGTAAAAGGCACTTTATTGATCTGGTTAATGGTACGGCCACGGGTTTCTGGCGTACTCTTAAAATCAATCGCGCCATCCAGACGGATCATTCCATACACATCCACATTGTCCATCATGCTACTTAAACTTTTGGATTCTGCTACTTTAGACTGTTCCTGCTGTACTTTCAAAGCAAGCTGCGATTGTTTTTGCTGTTCCAGTTCGGACTGAATCTGTTTGAGCTGTGCTTCTAGAAACTGGATACGATCTTCCGATACTTCTGCTGAAAGTACAGTTCCTGATGCAATACCGCACAATGTAGCTAAAACTAATTTTTTCATTTCTTAATCCCTAAAGAAACTTTTAATCCTGAATGAAAGGAAACCTTTCTATACGTGTGGTCAATAATTGGAGAAAGAGGAAGACAGCAAGTTGTACTGTCTTCCGGAGAGTATTTATTCTGCTTTTTGCGGATCGTATAAACGGTCTTTAATAAACAGGGCCGGAATTAAGCCGCAGAAGAAGTAGGCAGCGCCCATCACCATCAAGCCAGTTCCAATTGAGCCATGCATGGCCAGATAGCCAATGGTAATCGGGGCAAAAATGGCACCGATCCGGCCAATATTGAATGCACCACCCACGGCTGTTCCACGAACTGCAGTCGGGAAGCTTTCAGTTAAATAGGTTGCATTAATGGCATATGGAATGCCGTACAGGAAACCAAAGATCAGCATCAGTACACCGATGTTATCTGGAGTGTGCATGTAGACCACGACCGGAATGAACAGCGCAGTTCCCATGGTGCCGAAAGCAAACACGATACGACGGCCGATCTTGTCAGCAACATAGCCCGCAATGATTTTGGCGAATATCATGGTCAAGAAAGTACCAATCATATAGATCGCCATTTCCTTGAATTTGATACCTAATTCAGCTTCCAGATAACTTGGCAGCCAGTTACTTACACCGAAATAACCGAATAAGAGAAAACCTGAGCTGAATGACCATAAGATAAACATTCTGCCGTGGGTTTTATCTTTTAAAATGGTGATATATGGATTGCCTTTTTTCGCATTATTATCCACGATCTGGCCAGTTCTTTTCATTTCCCGAACACGTTTCCACGATTCTGGTTCAGGCACCATAAAGTGCATGAGGATACCGAGTGCTAAAGGTGCAATCGTAATCCAATACAGCATACGCCAGCCGAACTCAGGAATAATCCAGCCTGAAAGCATGGTAATCACCAGAGAACCCAGAGTGAAGCCGGTCATCAATGTTGCCAGCACTGTGGTACGGTATTTGGTAGGCACATATTCAGACATCAAGGTATTACAGGCAATATACAAGCAGCCCAGACCTAAGCAGGACAGAGTACGTAACATTGCAAATTCAGTATAAGACTGCGCAAAACCTGAGTAGGCAGACAAGATCGAGAAGGCGATGGTTGCCAGTACAATGACGCGGACACGTCCAAATTTGTCGCATGCCCATCCACCAATAAAGCCTCCAATCCCCATACCTAAAAGAGAATAACTTCCCAAGGCCCCCGCCTGTACAGAAGTTAGGCCCCATTCCGCTTTAAGACTGGTCAGACTAAAAGCCAGAATCCCGATATCTGCACCGTCACAGAGCAAAATCAGAAAAGCAAAGACAAAAGCCGTCATCCATAGACGTTTTGGTGCCTGTTTGATGGTATCCGTGGAGGAGACATCGGTTTTATTGTCTCCTGTTACGATGGTATCGCTTGTCATTCTTATATCCTCTATATATTCAAAGTAGCATTTCCTCTGCTACCGCTAAATCCATTTTTCTTCCTCACGGAAACATAGTTTTCCTGATTTAACAGACTTGCTCTACACACAACAGCCGCTGCATTTATTATCAGGCTACATTCGATTTTTCACGCTTTACGCTAAATCAAAATCATCTCATTACTGGAAAATTTGATTTCGTAAATTACTTCTAAGTTCTGCCTTATGGTGATTATTCATTGAAATGAATAACCAGATTGCATTTAAAATAATTAATTCCGTATTGCGAAATTAATTAATCATAAAATGAGAAATTGAACAAGAGTTTTTACTCTATTTTTATTTAAAAATAACTTTTTTGAATTCTGGGGTTAAAAATCCTTGATTTATAGCTTGAGAAACCTTAGTTTTATATAAAATAAAATTTCGCTATACAAAATAAATGGAGATTTTAATGGAACAGGTAGTTCAAGTAGAACAAGTTTCAGCACATGTAGCGATGGTTAAAATTCATCGACCAGAAGCGAAAAATGCCTTGAATACAGAAGTTCGCCAGAAACTTGCGGCGGCTTTTCTGCAACTGAATGATGATGAAAATGTCCGTGCCATTATTCTTACCGGTGGTGAAACAGATTTTGCAGCAGGCGCAGACCTGAAAGAACTGGCCAATGCAGAAACCATCCAGATGATGCAGCGTCGGACTGAACGTTACTGGCAGGCGATTGCACAATGTTCCAAACCGGTGATTGCAGCTGTAAACGGTTATGCACTGGGTGGTGGCTGTGAACTGGCCATGCATGCAGACATTATTATTGCCGGGAAAAGTGCCCAGTTTGGTCAGCCTGAAGTAAAAGTGGGTGTCATGCCGGGTGCAGGTGGTACCCAGCGCTTATTCCGTGCAGTTGGCAAATTTCATGCCATGCGCATGATCATGACCGGTTGTCTGGTACCTGCACCGGAAGCCTATCAAATTGGCCTGGTGTCCCAGGTGACTGAAGACAGTGAAACCCTTGCAACTGCCATCAAGATGGCAGAAGGGCTGGCAAAAATGCCACCAATTGCCTTGGAGCAAATCAAGGAAGTGGCTTTATTGGCCGAAGATGTGCCGCTCAATGCCGGACTTACCCTGGAACGTAAGTCTTTCCAGATGCTGTTTTCTTCAGAAGATCAAAAAGAAGGCATGCAGGCCTTTATCGAAAAACGTAAACCGAATTATCAGGGACGATAAGCATGAGTATTCAGATTCAAAAAATTGGCATTATTGGTGTAGGCACGATGGGTGCAGGTATTGCCCAGATCGCGATTCAGTCTGGTCATGATGTTGTACTGTTTGATGCCAAAGAAGGGGCAGCCGAACAGGCACAGGACAAACTGGCCAAAACATTAAATACCTTGGCAGATAAAGGTAAATTCAGCCATGAAAAAGCCGCTGAAGATATTGCTCATCTGTCGACTGCGCAGCAGCTAGAAGACCTGAAAGATTGTGACTTAATTGTTGAAGCGATTATTGAAAATCTGGAAATCAAGCAAAAATTGATGCAGCAACTGGAAGGAATTATAAAACCAGAAGCGATTCTGGCATCCAATACATCTTCATTGTCGATTAGCGCAATCGCCGCCAACTGTAAGCAGCCAGAACGTGTTGCCGGTTATCACTTCTTTAATCCGGTACCACTGATGAAAGTGGTCGAAGTGATTGAAGGCTTTAACACCCGTGCTGACATTATTGAAGCATTAACCCAGCTCTCGACAAAAATGGGTCATCGTCCGGTCAAAGCTAAAGATACGCCAGGGTTTATCATTAACCATGCCGGCCGTGCCTTTGGTAGCGAAGCCTATGCAATTCTGAATGAAAATGTCACACCATTTTATGATATTGACAGGATCTACCGTGACGGAATCGGTTTCAAGATGGGGCCGTTTGAATTAGGTGATCTGACCGGTATGGATGTCTCGCATCCGGTGAGTGAATCGATTTATCACCAGTATTATGAAGAAGCACGTTACCGTCCAAGCGTGATTACCCGTCAGCGTTTTATTGCCAAGCAGTTAGGTCGTAAAACCGGTAAAGGTTTTTATGATTACACCTCGGGCAGCAAAGTAGGTGATGTGGCTCCAGCATTGGTTGAAAAACTCGATCAATATCCAGCAGTCTGGCTAGGCACAGAATATAGTGAAGACCGTCAGGCACTTGAGCAATATCTGCAACAGTTCAACATTCAGATTGAGCAAACTGAGATACCTTCAGCAGAGGCTTTAATCCTGATTGCCACTTATGGTGAAGATGCAACATCAGCCGCTGTTCGTTATCATGTGGCACCTCAGCAAGTGGTGTGTATCGATCTGCTATATGGTCTGAATAAACACCGTACCTTGATGCCAACTTTTGTCACCCAACCTGAGCTAATAAAAGCAGCCCAATCGATTTTCAATCTGGATGGTATGACCGTCAGCGTAATTCAGGAAAGCGTCGGCTTTGTGGCTCAACGTGCTTTGGCAATGATTGTGAATCTCGGCTGTGATATTGCCCAGCAAGGCGTTGCAACGGTAGAAGATATCAATATCGCAGTGAAACTAGGCCTTGGCTATCCATATGGCCCTATTGAATGGGGGGATGTACTGGGTGCTGAAAAAATCCTGAAAATATTAGACCGTATGACTGCGATTACCCGTGACCAGCGTTACCGTCCAAGTCCTTGGTTGCGTCGCCGTGTTCAGCTTGGTCTGCCTCTTGTTCATACAACAAATTAATTAAAAAGTTAAAGGAATAACACTCATGTTAAATGCATATATTTATGATGGTTTACGTTCACCAATCGGTCGCCATGCAGGAAGTCTGTCAAGCGTACGCCCAGATGATCTGGCAGCGACCGTAATTAAAAACCTGCTGGAAAAAACCGGTATTCCGGCAGCAGATGTAGAGGATGTAATTTTTGGTAGTACCAATCAGGCCGGTGAAGACAGCCGTAATGTGGCACGTTTTGCAGCATTGTTAGCAGGTATGCCGGTAACAATTCCGGGTCAGACGGTAAACCGCTTATGTGCATCAGGTCTCGGTGCTGTGATTGATTCGGCACGTGCCATTACTGCAGGTGAAGGCGAGTTGTACATTGCCGGTGGCGTAGAAAGCATGACCCGCGCACCTTTTGTAATGGGTAAAGCAGAGAGTGCTTATTCACGTGATGCCAAAATTTATGACACCACGATTGGTACCCGTTTCCCGAACCGTAAATTTACGGATCAGTTTGGCGCGCACAGCATGCCTGAAACAGGTGATAACGTGGCTGAAGAATTCGGTATTAGCCGTGAACAGGCTGATACCTTTGCTGCTGCATCACAGGCAAAATATCAGGCAGCGAAAGAAGCAGGTTTCTTTGAAGGTGAAATTACCCCGATTGAAGTTTCTCAAGGACGCAAATTGCCGCCTAAACAAATTACTGAGGATGAGCATCCACGTGCTTCTTCAACATTTGAAGCTTTATCCAAGTTAAAACCGCTTTTCGAAGGTGGTGTAGTAACAGCGGGTAATGCATCAGGTATCAATGACGGCGCTGCAGCACTGATTATCGGCAGTGAAAAAGTGCAGGAACTGTATGGCTTAAAACCTCTCGCTCGTATCCTGTCTTCTGCAGCCGCTGGCATTGAGCCACGCATCATGGGAGCAGGCCCAATTGAAGCAATTAAAAAGGCAGTACAGCGTGCGGGTTTGACGCTAGACGATATGGATATCATCGAGATTAATGAAGCCTTTGCCAGTCAGGTATTATCTTGCCTGAAAGGTCTGGATGTCGCTTTGGATGATCCGCGTGTCAATCCAAATGGTGGTGCGATTGCCATTGGTCATCCACTGGGCTGTTCGGGTGCGCGTTTAGCTTTAACCGTTGCACGTCAGTTACAGCGTACCGGTAAAAAATATGCCGTGATCAGTCTGTGTATTGGTCTGGGTCAAGGCCTGGCGATGGTGATTGAAAACCCTGAAGCTGCAACATCTTAAGTCATCACCTAAATGCCATGTATATGTGATATGCATGGCATTTTTTTATTGGGATTTTTCTTTCAAAATAAAAATCCCTGCACATGCAGGGATTGATTACATCAGTGTAATGATTTACTTACGGGCAGTGACTAATAAAGTCGCTGAACCAAATGCATAAACTTTACCTTCTTTATCGATAATTCGGCCTTCTGAGGTCAGTACATTACGCCCGATCCGGATGACTTCACCAATAGCTGTATAAGTTTCGCCGCTTTTCATCGCTTTCAGCATTTTGACATTCAGGTCAATGGTCGAGAAACTAACACCTGCATCTACTGTCGTATGCACGGCAGCGCCAGTGGCACTATCTAGAACCGTTGCACAAAAGCCGCCATGAATTCCACCCTGTAAATTGTAATGGCGCTGATCAGGACGCACCTCATATTCCACATAGTTTTCGCGCACCAAGGTCAGACGCATGGGAATAATTTCACTCATGGCTGAGCTGGGAATTTCCCCATTCTTAATTGCGCTGAGATATTCAAGTCCGTTTAATTGTGATGTGGGCATATCCACTCCTTGTAACGATTTATTTCGCTTTATGAAATAATATTCTGTTTTTCTAGAATTATGATATAACAGATGATGATCGAAATGCTATATTTTTCCAGGATGGAACGATGACAATAAAAAATCTCGTCACAGATGCTGAATGGCAGGCACGTTGTGAACTCGCAGCGCTTTATCGCATTATTGCGCATTACCGAATGACGGATCTGATTGATACTCACATCAGTTTAAGAGTTCCCGATCAGCCTGACTGTTTTCTGATTAATCAGTATGGTGTCGCTTTTGAAAAAATGTGTGCCTCAACGCTGGTCAAGATTAATCATGAAGGGCAGGTCATAGAAAGCTACGAACAGGACAAGCCGGTGAATATGGCGGGCTTTGTCATCCATGCCGCGATTCATGAAGCACATGCTCATCTGAACTGTGTCATTCATACGCATACCGCAGATGGCATAGCAGTTTCTGCACAGAAACACGGACTTCTTCCCATTTCCCAGCATGCGCTGAAATTTTATCAGCAGGTGGCCTATCACGAATATGAAGGCGTGGCACTGTCAACAGATGAACAGGAACGCCTGATTCAGGACCTGGGCGACCATCGCGCCATGATCTTACGCAATCACGGACTTTTAACGGCTGGCGAAACGATTGCACGGGCCTTTCATGAAATCTATTTTCTGGAGCGCGCCTGCCAGGCACAGGTGAAGGCCTTAAGCGGCGGCGCCGAACTGCATTATCCAGCAGAAGAAGTCCGAATTAAAACCGCCAGGCAGTTCGCCAGTCCTTTTGTGGAACCGATTTTACAGCGTGCCTGGCAGGCTGCGTTATCCCTGATTGAGCATCAATATACGGAGTATGCATCATGATTGTGATATCCAGTACTGTGCCGAATATTGAAGCGATTCTGGTCAAGTCTTTTCAAAAATATGCCCCTGAGGGCAGTTTCTGTACAGTGGACAGCCTGGAAGCAGAACTGGCGACCACAGCAGCTTCGTGGTTTCCAGATATGAAAAAACTCCAAAAACTTCCAGAACTTGGTCTGATTCATTCGATTGCTGCAGGAGTCGAACATTTAAATTTAAACGAGATTAGAGCTGACCAGTCAGTCTGCCGGGTACTAGATCCACATCATCAAAAGGGCATGTTTGATTATCTGCTCTGGGGCGTGCTGTATTTTCAGCGTTATTTTGACCGCATGATCCAGCAGCAAAAGCAGCAGCTATGGAAACAGTATCGTCAAAGTTATAGTCATCATATCCAGATCGGGATTATGGGCCTTGGCCATATGGGTGGTTATGTGGCAAAACGTTTTGCCGACATGGGCTATCAGGTGTCTGGATGGTCCAATTCCCCAAAAGAGATTGCTCAGGTCAAAAGCTATGTAGGCCAAGAACAGCTTTCCGAGTTTTTGGCCCATAGCCAGATTTTGATTAATTTAATGCCTTTAACTGCAGACAATACTGGCATCTTATCTGAACAGCTATTTAAAAAATTACCCGACCAAGCTGCTCTTATTCAGGTGGGGCGTGGGCAGCATTTAATCGAGCAGGATCTACTCAATGCACTGGATTCCGGCCAGTTACGTGGTGCAATTGTCGACGTATTTGAAGAGGAGCCATTAGCTGCTGAACATCCATTCTGGCAGCATGAAAAGATCGTTGTTACACCACATGTCGCCTCACATGCGCCCATGTCTGTGGTGGTGGAACAGATTCTGGAAAATGACCGACGCTTAAATCTCGGGCTGGATTTATGCCATCAGGTAGATGTCAATAAAGGCTATTAATTGTAGGGATACAGGCAAAAAATAAGGAAATTGATGATGTGGGAAACGATTCAAACTCAGGTTCAGCAAGGCGTCGCAACCTTAAGCTTTAACCGCCCGGATTCACTCAACAGTTTTAACCGGCAAATGCATGAGGAAGTGCAGCAGGTGCTGAAAAACTGGAATACAGATCCGGATATTCGGGTGATTGTGATTCGCGGTAATGGCCGGGCGTTTTCAGCGGGACAGGATTTAAAAGAACGTGCTGGACAGCTCGGCAATGTGCCTTTGCCACCGCAAGGCTCGCTGGCCAAATACTATAATCCCTTGATTAACCTGATCCGCCAGAGTCCCAAACCGGTAATCGCAGCAGTAAATGGTGTGGCTGCCGGTGCAGGTGCCAATATCGCACTGGCCTGTGATCTGGTCATTGCCAAGGAAAGTGCCCGATTTATTCAGGCTTTTTCTAAAATTGGCTTGATTCCTGATGCAGGTGGCACCTGGATGTTGCCACGTTTAATCGGTTATGCACGTGCCATGGCACTCACTTTTCTGGGGGAACCGGTGCATGCCAAAGAGGCCGCTGAAATGGGCATGATCTGGAAAATGCTTCCAGATATAGAATTTGATGCTTATATCGACGACATTGCACAGCGATTAGCTCAACAGCCGACCTATGCACTGGCTTTAACCAAACAGGCCTTGCAACGCAGTGCTGAAAATAACATGGACCAGCAACTGGAGCTGGAACAAAACCTGCAATATCTGGCTCTGAGCAGTCAGGACTACAAAGAAGGTGTACAGGCCTTTGTCGAAAAACGCCCCGCACAATTTACCGGACGCTAAGGAGAGCATTCATGAAAATTCAAACGCGTATTACCGAGCTTTTAGGCATTCGCTATCCGATTATTCAAGGCGGCATGATGTGGGTTGGTACCGCAGAAATGGCCAGTGCTGTATCTAATGCTGGTGGCTTGGGAACATTAACGGCATTGACTCAACCGACGCCTGAAGCCCTGGTCAAGGAAATTGCACGCTGCCGAGAAATGACCGATCAGCCTTTTGCAGTCAATCTGACTTTATTGCCCGCTGTAAATCCGCCGCCATATGCAGAATACCGACAGGCGATCATTGAAAGCGGTATCAAGATCGTAGAAACAGCAGGCAACAAGCCTCATGAACATATTGAGGCATTTAAGCAACATGGCATTATTGTCATTCATAAATGTACTTCCGTTCGTCATGCGCTTTCAGCACAAAGAATTGGTGCGGATGTTATTTCGATTGATGGTTTTGAATGTGCGGGCCATCCGGGTGAAGACGATATTCCTGGCCTGATTTTAATTCCTGCCGCTGCTGATCAGCTCACTGTGCCGATTGTGGCCAGTGGCGGTTTTGCTGATGGCCGTGGTCTGGTCGCAGCTTTGGCTTTAGGTGCTGAAGGCATCAATATGGGTACACGCTTTTGTGCCACTCAGGAAGCGCCGATCCATCCAAACATCAAGCAGTTCTATGTCGATAATGATGAAAGGGCGACACATCTGCTGTATCGACAGTTCAGGAATACCGCCCGTGTTGCCAAAAATGCAGTATCTGATCTAGTGGTTAAAATGAGTGAAGATCCAGATCTGGAATTTGAACAGATTCGTCCCTATGTCAGTGGCCTAAAAGGCAAGCTTGCTTTAGAAAATGGCGATATTGATGCAGGCGTACTGACTGCAGGCCAAGTGATGGGATTGATTCATGACATTCCGACTTGTCAGGCGCTGATCGATAATATCATGCAGGAAGCAGAGCAAATTGTTCAGCAACGTTTAGCTCAATTTTTTCCACGTTAATCAACTTTAGGGCAGTCGCTGAATAGAAAAGCCATTCCATCATGAATGGCTTTTTTTTCATCCTGTATAATTTTTATTTTTAAATGGGAAATTTCATCGAATGACTAGATTTTATTCTTTAAATTATATTATAGTGGATTTAAAACATAATTTCGTATTATGAAATTAATTGTCATAAATATACAAATTAGAACTCATACAAGGGAATTACGATGAGAAATTATATTGCGCCATTAAAAGACATGAAGTTTGTCCTAAAAGACCTGTTAAACGTTGAACAGAAATATCAGGGCTATGCAAAATTCGCTGACAAGGTTTCTATGGATATTATGGAGCAATATCTGGAAGTTGCTGCGGACTTTTGCCAAAACGAACTTCTACCGATTAATGCGATAGGCGACCAGCAGGGTTGCCGTTTGCAGGATGGTGTCGTAACTACTCCAGATGGGTTTAAAGCGGCTTATGACAAATATGTAGAACTTGGCTTTACCTCTTTAACCGGTGATGAACAATATGGCGGTCAGGGCTTCCCAACTTTATACCGGATTGCTATTTCTGAAATTATTACTGCAACCAACTGGTCTTGGGGCATGTACCCAGGCCTGTCCCATGGTGCCATGCGTACTTTAGAGCACCACGGTAGCGATGAACAGAAACAGAAATTCCTGGTACCTTTAATTGCAGGCCGCTGGACTGGAACCATGTGTTTGACTGAATCTCATGCCGGTTCTGACCTAGGTTTAATCCGTACCAAAGCAGTGCCAAATGAAGACGGCAGTTACAGCCTCAGTGGTGAGAAAATCTTTATCTCAGCCGGTGAACATGATCTGGCTGAAAATATCGTGCATATCGTACTGGCACGTTTGCCAGATGCACCTGCGGGAACCAAGGGTATTTCACTGTTTATTGTTCCTAAATACAATCTGGATGAAGCTGGCAATGTAGCTTCCCGTAATGGTGTGGTGTGTAGCGCCATTGAACACAAGATGGGCATTCACGGCAATGCGACCTGTGTGCTGAATTTTGATAATGCCAAAGGTTTCCTGATTGGGCCTGAAAATCGCGGCCTGAACTGCATGTTTACCTTTATGAACTCGGCACGTATCGGTACAGCCATTCAAGGCTTGGCAGCAGCAGAATCTTCTTATCAGGGGGCATTCGCTTATGCCAAAGACCGTCTGGCGATGCGTTCACTTGAAGGTGCAAAAGCGCCAGGCCAGCCTGCAGATCCGATTATCGTGCATCCCGCAGTACGTAACATGCTTCTGACTCAAAAGGTGTTTGCAGAAGGTTCACGTGCACTTGCATATTATCTGGCGACCTATGCCGATATTGCTGAAGCCACTGACAGCCCGGAAGAAAAGAAAGCAGCTGAAGACCGTCTGGCATTATTAACCCCAATTGCCAAAGCATTAATGACTGAAACTGGCATAGAAGCGGCTAAACATGGTATGCAGATTTTCGGTGGTCACGGTTATATAGCTGAACATGGCATGGAACAGATTGCCCGTGATGCACGTATTGCCAGCCTCTATGAAGGAACCACTGAAATTCAGTCTATCGATTTACTGGCGCGTAAAGTTCTAGGTTCAAAACTGGGTCTGCTGACCGCATTAACCGATGAAATCCAAGCTTATGTGAAAGAGCACCAACAACATGTCCAGTTCAGCCAGCAAGTTGCACAAGTCAGCCAGTTGACTGAACAATGGCTGGAATTAACCAGAACCATTCAGGAGCAAGCTCAACAGTCTGCCAATGAAATTGGGGCAGCATCAGTTGACTACCTATATTTCTCTGGTTATGTCGTGTCCGCTTATCTGTGGCTGAAAATGGCAATTACTGCGCAGCAGAAAATTGAAGAAGGCAATACTGATCCGTTCTATGCAGCCAAGATCAAAACGGCACAATTCTTCTTTGCACGTATTTTGCCAAGAACTTCAACCCACTTTGCCAATATTCAGGCGGGTGGTGAAAGCCTGTTTTTACTTGAACCTGAAGAGTTCAAATTTGATTAAACCTTTTGACCCACGATACTCGTGTCGTGGGTCTTTTTTTAATAATTTTTGCATCTTCACTCCATTCAAATATTGAGATTTATTTTCGGGTGTTGAATAAACCATAAAACAACAAGATCAGGAGTCTATATGGATTTAGACATGATTACTCGACAGTTTCCTTATGCTGACCTGCAGCTTACTTTTCATGAAGTCGGACAGCGTTCTGCATTTCCCACCATTATTCTGATTCATGGCACCGGTGGAAATACCGACAAGCATTTCAGCTATATTTTTCCTATGCTGGGTATTCATCAGCGGGTTTTATCCATTGATTTGCATACCCCCGATAAAGCTGATCTAAAGGTGACTGATTTTAGCCAGCAGGTTGAAGCGCTGATTCAACATGTAGTTGCAGAAGATGAAACCATTACAGTGGTAGGCTATTCACTCGGTGCCGTGATTGCTGCACAAGTAGCAGCCAGTTTAAAACAGCGCATAGCGCGTTTGATCCTGTTAGCCGGTTGGGCCAAGACCAGCTCGGTGCAACAACTGCGTACGGTTATCTGGCAGCAATTATTTACTGAACAATCTGCGGCCTTGCCTCATTTTGTCAATTATTGCCTGTATAGCGATGATTATCTGTCTGCACGAAGCGAACAGCAGGTGTTGGATCTGGCACGTTTTGTTAAACCATCCCAAGATGCAGCCAAACAGCGTGAACTAAATTATCGCATTGATATTACATCGATCTTGCCTGAGATTGGTGCAGAAACTCTAGTCGTTGCCTGCCGTGAAGACCGCATGGTGCCTGTAGCCCAAGCAAAATTGCTGTTTGCTTCAATTTCGAACAGTCGCTATATCGAAATTTCTTCAGGACATGCGCTCTATATCGAAGCGCCAGCCGAAGTGGTGCAACTGGTCAACCAGTTTAGCCAGCATCCAGAACAATATCCGGTGAATCAAAAAATCCAGCCTTATATGCCTTAAAGGAGATAAATAATGCAAGCTCAAGGACAGCGCAGCAAGATTCTAATTGTAGGCAGTGGTTTTGGTGGTTTGGGAATGGCAATCCGCCTTAAACAGCAGGGCATCCACGATTTTAAAATCATTGAACGTGCAGCAGAAGTGGGCGGCACCTGGCGTGACAATACCTATCCCGGGGTCGCCTGTGATGTACCTTCCCACTTATATTCTTTCTCTTTTATTAAAAATCCGGACTGGTCACGTGTGTTTCCGCAAGGGGCAGAAATTCAGCGATATTTAATTCAATGCTGTGATCAGGAAAAAATCCGGCCCCATATTAATTTTCACACCCAATTGGAAAGAGCCAGTTGGAATGCTAAAGAACGTATCTGGGAAATTCACACCTCTAAAGGTTTGTATCAGGCTGAGATCTTAATTACCGCAACCGGACATCTGGCAGATGAGCATCTCCCGCAAATTCCGGGGCTGGAAGAATTTGAAGGCCAGGTCATGCATTCAGCACGCTGGAATCATCAGATAAGTTTGGAGAACCAGCATGTCGTTGTGGTGGGTTCAGGGGCTTCAGCCGTTCAGCTTGTGCCGGAAATTGCCAAAACAGCAAAAAACCTGACCGTCTTGCAACGTAGTGCACCATATATTTTGCCCCGACCAGACCGACCTTATTCTGAGTCAGAAAAACAGCTTTTCCGCAAAGATCCGGACAGTATGTCAGCCTTAAGACATTCCTTGTTTTGGGGCAATGAATACAATTTTGCCCAGCGCCGTAATCTGAAAAGCCAGTTTGAGCGGGTCAAGAAAAACTGCCTGCAATTCTTAAAACATCAGATTTCAGATCCTGAATTACAGCACAAACTCACGCCGAATTATGAACCTGGTTGTAAGCGCTTATTGCTTTCTAATGATTATTATCCAACCTTTTTAAAACCGCATGTCACACTTGAAGATTCAGCATTGGCAGAAGTTACGAAAGACGGTGTATTAAGCCAAGCTGGAAATAAATTTTTTGCAGATATCATCGTATTTGCCACCGGATTTGAAGCGGCACGTCCACCTTATGCCGCGAAGGTGGTAGGTAAACAGGGTTTAAGCCTGGAGCAGCAATGGTCCAGTGGTATGCAGGGTTATCAGTCAACGACCGTACACAACTTTCCAAACCTGTTCATCCTGAATGGGCCAAATACAGGCAGTGGACATAATTCAGCACTTTATTTTCTGGAAACCCAGTTTGATCTGGTGCTGGATGCCTTGCAGTTTTTTGAGCAGCAACAGATTCAGGTCTTTGAAGCAGATCAAGAAGCTGAAAATAGCTATATGCAGGAGCTACAGCAGCTTTCCCAAGGTAGTGTCTGGTTATCGGAAAGCTGTAAAAGCTGGTATCTGGACCCGGTCAGTCGCAAGCTGACTTTGGTCTGGCCTGATTATGCTCATTCATTTAGGGATAAAAATCAGCATTTTATTCGTAGCGGTTATCACTACAAGTATGTTGAATCGAGACAGCAGAAAGTGGTTTAAAAATATTTAATTAAAATCAAAATCTTATGGTTTAAATAATACAAAATAATTGTAAATCCAGGACAGGAGTATAGTCATGAGCAGTCAGCCATGGATGGAAGAATATAAAAAGTGGAATATCAATCCGGAGTTTACCCGGCCAGATCCTGAGAAAACGCTGAGCACGACAATTGCTGAGAATTTGGTGAAATTTCAGGATAAAACCGCATTTATTTATCTGGATCGTAAATTCAGCTATCACGATATCGATATGTATAGCCAGAAACTGGCAAGCTATTTACAGAGTCTTGGGCTGACTGCTGGCAGCCGTATTGCCGTGATGTTACCCAATATTATTCAGTATCCAATTGCGACCTTTGCCATTATTCGTGCCGGTTATGTGCTGGTCAATGTCAATCCCATGTACACCCAGCGCGAGCTCTATCATCAGCTACAGGATTCAGGTGCAGAAGCCTTGATTATCCTGGGACAGACTTTGGAGCAATTAACAGCATTAGAGGAATGTCGTCAACTCAAATATGTCATTTCGACGCATCCGCTGGATTTCATTCAAGAGCAGCCAAGTGCTATTTATAGTCAGGCAGCACAATATCCGGATAAACAGTTTTCTGACTTTAGACAGGCAATAAATCAGGTAAAGATTATTGATTTTGAACTGCCTGTACAGCATCAGGAAGATACGGTCATTCTGCAATACACGGGAGGAACCACAGGTGTTTCTAAAGGTGCAGAACTGAGCCATCGCAATATTTTATTCAATATCGCCCAGAACAGTACCGTTTTTATCAGCCATTTTGGTGACCGTTATGCCACTGAAAATGAATATGTATTCTGTGCCTTGCCGCTGTATCACATTTATGGATTTACCATCTGCCTGTTCAGTTATGGTTTAAGCCGTGGTTTCGCCAATGTCTTGATTCCAAATCCGAGAGATCTGGATGCTTTGGCGGATCAATACCAGAAACATCCACCCACTGTTTTCCCCGGGGTGAATACCATGTTTAATGCCTTGGCGCATCATTCACGTTTTCGTGAACTCGATCACTCACGCCTGAAAACCACAACCGGCGGAGGGGCATCTATTCTGAAAAATACGGCTGAGTTATGGCATGAGGTCACAGGCTGCCAGATTTATGAGGGTTATGGACTTTCTGAAACATCACCGACTGCAACTTTTAACCCGCCTTTAAGCCGGCGATTTAGTGGCACGATTGGCTTGCCATTGGCAGGGACTGAAATTCTGATTCTGAATGATGAAGGAAAACCTGTAGAGCTTAATCAGGCTGGAGAAATCGCCATACGTGGTCCACAGGTGATGAAAGGATACTGGCAGCAATCCGAAGCAACAGCACAGGTATTTACCAAAGATGGATTCTTCCTGACAGGTGATATCGGTTGTATGGACGAACAAGGCTATATCACCATTCTGGACCGAAAAAAAGACATGATTCTGGTATCCGGATTTAATGTTTATCCCAATGAGCTGGAAGGCGTACTGTCCAGACATCCTAAAATACTGGAATGTGCAGTGATTGGTATTGATGATGAAAAATCTGGACAGGTACCCAAGGCATTTATTGTGAAACAGGATGAAAATCTGACCCAAGATGAAGTCATGACTTATCTGAGGCAGCAACTGACCAGTTATAAACTGCCCAAATACATTGAGTTTGTGGCTGGATTGCCAAAGTCAACAGTAGGCAAAATTCTGCGTCGTGAACTGCCTCGTACTGTTCAGCCGAGTGACAAAGCCTGCTAAGGAATAATCTAATTCATTAGATTTAAAATAAAAAAGGAATCGAAAGATTTCTTTTTTACTGCTTGCAGGCTTATCGCTGCTGGATGACTTTTTTGCTTTTTAGTTCTTCCATTTCAACAGGGCTTAAATATTGACTCAAAATGGCATCGGTATCTTCACCCAGACAAGGTGGGGCCTTTTTATATTCTACCGGTGTCTTGGAGAGTTTAATCGGTGAACCGATTGAGGTGTAATCTTCACGTAAGGTATGCGGCATCTGAATCACCATATCGCGTGCCAATACCTGTTCTTCTTGCAAAGTCTGTTTCAGGTCATTGATCATTCCTACCGGTACTTTAACCGCATGGATTAAATCCACCCAGGTTTTTGCAGGTCGAGTATAGAAATGAGCCTGTAGAACTGTGGTCAGTTCTTCACGATGTGTAACACGTCCTGAATTTTTCAAGAAGCGAGGATCTTCTGCCACCTTAGCCAGACCAACGGCCTGACACAAAGCTTGAAATTGCAGATCATTACCACAGGCAATAATAAATTCACCTTCCTGGGCTTTAAACACCTGATAGGGCACAATATTGGCATGCGCATTTCCAAAGCGACCGGGGACTTTGCCTGAGGTGAGATAATTCATGGCCAGAACAGAGAGGGAAGCTACCTGAGTATCTAACAGTGCCATATCAATATACTGACCTTCACCGGTTTTCTCACGGGACAACAAAGCCGCCTGAATGGCAATTGCGGCATATAAGCCGGTGGTCAAATCGGAAAAGGCCAGACCTGCTTTTTGCGGGCCACCACCGGGCAGGTCATCACGTTCGCCAGTGACACTCATCATGCCGCCCATTCCCTGAACGATAAAATCATAGCCCGGCTCTTGCGCACGCGGACCGTTCTGGCCAAAACCGGTAATAGAACAATATACCAGTCGCGGATTTAGCTGACTTAGACTTTCATAATCCAGCCCGTATCGTTTCAACGAACCGGCTTTATAGTTTTCAATGACTACATCGCTTTGTTCAGCAAGTTTTTTGATAATACTTTGACCTTCAGGTGTAGATAAATCGATTGCAACCGAATGCTTGCCACGGTTGGCTGACAGGTAATAAGCCGATTCATGGGTATCTTGCTGCTGATTGTTTTTAAGCCAGGGTGGTCCCCAGATACGGGTATCATCCCCATGATCCGGTTTTTCAATCTTGATCACTTCTGCACCCAGATCAGCCAGAATCTGGCTACACCAAGGCCCAGCCAAAATCCGGCTTAAATCCAGTACACGAAATCCTGTTAAGGCACCCATTATTACGCTCCCTGCTCGATCTTATTCAAATGACATATCGTTCTTATCCCTCTATTTAAAGCTATATGAAAATGAAAGAACAATCAACTTTATGATAATAAATTTCGCATAACAAAATAAAACATCTAAAATGATTGAATATTCATCTTATTTTCTTTAGCCTGATGCACATATAAGCATGAATGAGGAACAGGAGCTAACTGATAACAAGGAAAAAGGGATCTCCCAGACAAGATTAAAAAAGGAGTCAATCAGGTGAATTAAAAAAGGATTAGCCTTAAAGCATATTCATTAGCGGAATAGCTTTAAATATAAAAAGATCATGAAAACCTAAGGATAGGAAAACAGAGATTTAAATATGACGGATTTAGCTAGAGAATTAGAAAAGATTAAACCTACGACCAAACGAACCCAGCAAATTGCTTTTATTTTCGCCTTTCTGGCTTTACTGGTAGATGGCGCTGACATGTTGCTGTTGTCTTTCAGTTTAAATAGCCTGAAAGCAGAGTTTGGTCTCAGTAATCTGCAGGCGGGTACACTAGGCAGTTTTACCTTAGCAGGTATGGCGATTGGTGGCTTTATAGGTGGCTGGGCCTGTGACCATCTGGGCCGTGTACGTACCGTAGTCATTTCGATTCTGGTATTTTCTATATTGACCGCAGCCTTAGGCTTTGCACAAAACTTTGAACAATTTGCTGTTTTACGCTTTCTGTCTGCTTTCGGTATTGGCTCTTTATATATTGCAGCCAATACGCTCATGGCTGAATATGTTCCAACTGCATATCGCACCACGGTTTTAGGTACCTTACAGGCAGGATGGACCGTCGGTTATATTGTGGCCACTGTACTGGCAGGCTGGATCATTCCGGAATATGGCTGGCGAACCCTGTTTTTTATTGCCATTATTCCCTCGGTTATGGCGATTTTTATCCAGAAACTGGTTCCTGAGCCAGAATCTTGGCAGCGTGCACGTTTGCAGCGTCTATATGCCCCAGCTGAAATCACAGCACAGCAACCCGCCAAAAAAAGCACAGTTAAAGAGATTTTCGCGGATCATGCGAATCGCAGAATGTTTATTTTGTGGATCTTTACGGCCGGTTTTCTGCAATTTGGCTACTATGGGGTAAACAACTGGATGCCGGCATATCTGGAATCTGAATTGCACATGAATTTTAAATCCATGGCCGGCTATATGATTGGTACTTATGTGGCGATGATTTTCGGCAAAATTCTAGCGGGCTTTGCCGCAGACCGTCTGGGTAGACGCGCTGTCTTTTCGTTTGGAGCAATTGGAACGGCGATTTTCCTGCCCGTGATTGTGCTATTCAATACGCCAGATAACATTGCCTATCTGCTAATTTTCTTTGGCTTCCTGTATGGCATTCCATATGCGATTAATGCCACTTATATGACAGAAAGCTTCGCCACCTCGATTCGTGGTACTGCGGTAGGCGGTGCTTATAATGCAGGCCGTATTGGCGCCATGTTTGCCCCTGCAATTATTGGCGCGGCAGCTAGCGGTGGTTCAATTGGCCTAGGCTTTCTGATTATGGGCGGTGCCTATTTCTTGTGTGGGGCAGTGTCCGGGATATTCATCAAAGACCGTCAATACGATCCACAAAAAGCATAATTTCAACTTCAAAAAAAGAGCCTGAATACAGGCTCTTTTTTTATATTCATCAATTAAAGCTGTATTTCTATTTGTTTATTCTTGATCTGTTTCTTTATGCAGATGAATACTTTTTAAACCATCATTTACTTTATTGAGCAGATGAATCAGGGTAATCACATCGTCAAAGGCCAGCTTATTTAAGGCCTGACCATAAAAATCAAAGAAATCAGCTTGCAAGTTGTCCCATGTTTCCAAGCCTTCAGCCGTCAGTGCAACAATTTTAGCGCGGCGGTCCTGTTCACTAATGACCCGTTCCACCAGACCGTCACGTTCCAGCCGTTTTAACACTGCGTCCAGGTTTTGCCGGCTCACCCCGAGATATTCAGTCAGATCAGAAAAGGACATTCCTGATTTAACTTTTGGACGGGACAAAGCACCCAGTACTGCCCAATGCACTGGGGATATTTTCAGCTCATTGAGGCATTTACGGTCCAAACTGTTGCCCACCTGAAACAGCCGGAAAAAAAGCCGGTTATGAGCAGAATATAAGGATTGATCATATTTTTTTGACAAAGTATCACTCACAATAGTGGACATCCTCAAAACTGAAATAGCCGAGCCGCGCAGAGTATAGCCTATCGCTTTTTCGCACAAACCAGTTTCTATTATAATTTGTTTTAAAAATCATAGTGTTTTTGCAGAAATTTTCCTATTTAAATTCTGAGTCAATAAGTTTTATGGTTTGGAAATCTCCATTTTCTTTTCACTTCCATTGCGCTCACTCACCAAATATCTAAGGTTTTCTTCTCAATTTTAAAGGAATAAATTATCTGTCATGCAAAAGACATATTTTGACTCTAGAGTGAAGTCGGATTCAAATTAATCTAAAGCCAAAAACCAATATAGGTCAATACATTGAATAAATAAAAATATTAAGTTAATGATAAATATATAAATAATAATTTATAAATATTATTTTATGTAAATATATTGACATAAATTCAATCTCTTTCTATTTTAGATAAAACACACCGAATTAAAACACCAGCCGATTAAATTCAACAACAAAATAGCGTAGGGATGAGCAATGAAAGGATTAAAAGACAAGGTTGTGATTGTGACAGGCGGAGCAGGCGGAATTGGTTCAGCCACCTGCCGACGTCTGGCAGAGGAAGGCGCCAAAGTTGCCATTTTTGATATGAATCTGGAAGCGGCTGAAAAGCTGGCGAATAAAATCAATCAATACGGTCAGGCACTGGCAATTCAGTGTGATATTACCCAAAGTGATGTGGTTGAGCAGGCGGTTCAAAAAACTGAAACTGAACTCGGTCCAATTGATGGACTGGTCAACAATGCCGGCTGGGATATTTTTAAACCTTTTGTTAAAACCAATCCGCAGGAATGGGAAAAACTGATCCAGATTAATCTGGTCGGTATGTTGAATATGCATTTTGCAGTGCTGAAAGGCATGGTTGAACGCAATTCCGGCAGTATTGTCAATATTGCTTCTGACGCAGCCCGGGTCGGTTCTTCAGGTGAAGCAGTCTATGCGGCCTGTAAAGGCGGCTTGTTGTCTTTCTCTAAAACGCTGGCACGTGAACATTCACGTCATAACATCAAAATAAATGTGATTTGCCCGGGACCCACCGATACGGCTTTGCTTGCAGGCGTGACTGAAGGCGCGTCAAATCCGGAAAAATTACGTGAAGCCTTTATTCGTGCCATTCCACTGGGTCGCTTGGGTCAACCGGATGATTTGGCTTCTGCCATTGCCTTTTTCTTGAGTGATGACGCTAGCTTTATTACCGGGCAGGTACTCAGTGTCTCTGGCGGTTTAACCATGAACGGTTAAACGGACATCATCATTAAATCTCATAACAATCACAGTTCAACCAGATAGATAAAAACAGTACAGGATGTAAAGAAAATGAATTTTGAAGATATCTTATATGAAGTTAAAAACGGTGTTGCCTGGATCACGATTAACCGTCCAGAAAAAATGAATGCTTTCCGTGGTACCACTTGCGACGAACTGATCAAGGCATTGAATAAAGCAGGTTATGACCGTAACGTAGGCGCAATTGTACTGGCAGGCGCGGGTGAGAAAGCTTTCTGTACAGGTGGTGACCAGTCCGCGCATGATGGCAATTATGATGGCCGTGGAACGATTGGCTTGCCGATGGAAGAATTGCATACCGCCATCCGTGATGTACCTAAACCGGTAATTGCACGCGTACAAGGCTATGCCATTGGTGGTGGCAATGTGCTGGCAACTATTTGTGACCTGACCATCTGTTCAGATAAAGCGATTTTTGGCCAGGTTGGTCCGAAAATGGGATCGGTTGATCCGGGCTATGGCACGGCGTTTTTAGCACGCGTCGTCGGTGAAAAGAAAGCCCGTGAAATCTGGTATATGTGCCGCCGTTATTCTGGTCAGGAAGCTGTGGAAATGGGTTTGGCGAATAAATGCGTACCGGCCGATCAACTGGATGCCGAAGTGCAGGCCTGGGCTGAAGAAATCTGTCAGCGTAGTCCGACTGCCATTGCAATTGCCAAACGCAGTTTCAATATGGATACCGCGCATCAGGCAGGTATTGCGGGCATGGGGATGTATGCGCTGAAACTTTATTATGATACTGAAGAGTCTCGTGAGGGAGTCAATGCACTGAAAGAAAAACGTCAGCCTGAATTCCGTAAATATGCCAAATAAGGAGACTGATCCATGAAAAAGAATCCTTATATCACTGAAGAACTCGCGTTTCTGGCAGAAACGGCAGAAAAATTTGCCCAGAAATATATTGCTCCCGGTTTTCTGGAACGTGATCAAAGCCGAGTCTTTGACCGTGATCTGGTCAAAAAGATGGGCGAAATGGGCTTTATTGCACCTGAACTTCCGGAACAGTACGGCGGTCAGGGCATGGGCAGACTGGCTGCCGGAATTATCCATGAAGCGATTGCCAAGGCAGATTTAAGTTTCTCCTATATCAACCTGCTTGCTTCCCTAAATGGGCAGATTCTGGCCGAACATGGTCAGCCTGAAGTAGTTGAGCCTTGGCTGAAAAAACTCACTGCAGGCGAGGCTATCTTTTCAATAGCTTTGACCGAGCCGCGTGGTGGTTCAGATGCAGCGAATTTACGTTTAAAGATTGAACGTGATGGCGATGAATATGTCATTAATGGTGAAAAAACTTCGATTTCTGCGGCCGATCAGGCAGATGCTTCGGTGGTTTTTGGCCGCACTGGCGCCAATGAAGATGGTGCGCATGGCGTGACAGCGCTCTTGGTTCCGATGAATTTACCGGGCATCTGTACCACACGTTTTGACTGTCATGGTCAGCGCGCGATCGGTCGCGGTTCAATCTTTTTTGACAATGTTCGTGTGCCAGTCAATCACCGTCTAGGGGATGAAAACAAAGGTTTTGTGCAGGTGATGCAGGGCTTTGATTTTTCTCGTGCTCTGATCGGTTTACAGGTTTTGGCCGTTGCCCGGGTGAGTCTGGATGAAGCCTGGGAATATGCCGCGCAACGCGAAGCTTTTGGTCAGCCATTGACTGCTTTTCAGGGAGTTTCGCATCCACTCGCTGAATACGAAACTCAGGTTGAAGCTGCACGCTTACTTTGCCTGCAAACCTTATGGCTGAAAGACAATCATCTGCCCCATACCTCTGAAGCAGGCATGTGTAAATGGTGGGGGCCAAAACTGGCCTATGATGTAATTCATCAATGTCTGTTGACTTTTGGTCATGCCGGTTACGATCGCGGTGTGATGGAACAGCGGATGCGGGATGTACTCGGTTTCCAGATCGGTGATGGAACAGCACAAATCATGAAAACGATTATTGCGCGGCATAAGGCAGGACGTAAGGCTGTACCAGCTTAAGGAAAATAAGCACAGGCCTGAACTAAAATTATAATGAGGAGTAAGCGAATGGATTTCGATGCGGTTCTGATCCCGGCCAGAAAAGAGGCTATGCTTAAACAGGGACACTGGTTAAACCAGACAATACTCGATTTTTTACGCAGTGCCGTAGAAAAGAATCCGGGCAAAATAGCGTTGGTAAGCGTTAAGGTTGAGAATCAAACTGAACAGACTTTCAGCTATCAGCAGCTTTGGGACATGACCAATAACATTGCGCTGGGTCTGAAACAGCTGGGTGTAGCAAAAAATGACGTGGTGTCTTGCCAGCTACCGAACTGGTGGGAACTTACCTTGCTTTACCTGGCTTGTAGCCGTATCGGTGCCGTGCTCAATCCGCTTATGCCGATCTTCCGTGAACGTGAACTGGAATTCATGCTCAAACATGGTGAATCCAAAGTTTTTGTTGTACCGAAAATGTTCCGCAATTTTAATCATGAACAGCTGGCCAATCAGCTGCAAAACAAACTGGAAAGCTTGAAGCATGTAGTGGTGGTCAATGGTGAAGGCGAAAATAATTTTGATCGCCTGTTGCTCAATCATGGACTGGAACAAGATGCTTCAGCAGTTGCTGCGCTGGATGGACTGGAATCTGGCCCGGATGACATTACCCAACTGATCTTTACCTCAGGCACGACCGGTGAACCGAAAGGGGTGATGCATACCGCCAATACTTTATTTTCCAATATTGTGCCTTATGCGAAGCGGCTACATTTAACTGAAAATGATGTGGTGTTAATGGCGTCACCTATGGCGCACCAGACCGGTTTTATGTATGGCCTGATGATGCCAATTCAGCTGAATACCAAAGTGGTGTTACAGGATGTCTGGGACGTAGCCAAAGCCGTAGATTTGATTCATCAGCATCAGGTGAATTTCACCATGGCCTCGACCCCATTCTTGAATGACCTGTCCAATACCGTGGCGGAACAGCATGACAAGGTTGATTCACTGAAAATTTTCCTGTGTGCCGGCGCACCCATTCCAGGTCCATTGGTGCAAAAAGCCCGGGAAATTCTGGGTGTTAAAGTCATATCAGCCTGGGGTATGACTGAATGTGGTGCGGTGACGCTAACCCGACCTAAAGATGAAGATGAGCGCTCTTTCAATACTGATGGCATCGCTTTACCAGGTGTAGAAATCAAGATCGTGGATAAAAAAGGTCAGAGCAAAGCCCTGAATGAATCCGGTCGTTTGATGATCCGTACCTGTTCAAATTTTGGCGGATATCTAAAACGCCCCCATTTAAATGATACAGATGCCGAAGGTTGGTTCGATACTGGCGATATTGCCTATCAGGACGAGCAGGGCTATATCCGGATTTGTGGACGTAAGAAAGATGTGATTATTCGGGGCGGGGAAAATATTCCGGTCGCAGAAATTGAATCATTGCTGTATAAACATCCGAATATTGCAACAGTGGCTTTAGTGGCTTATGCAGATGAGCGAATGGGCGAGCGTGCCTGTGCAATCATCAAGCTGAAAGATCCGGCTCAACCTTTGAGCTTCAATGAACTGGTAGAGTTCCTGAAAACCCATAATCTGACTATGCAATATCTTCCAGAACGTTTGGAGATCTGGGCTGAAATTCCGATGACGCCATCCGGGAAAATCCAGAAATTTAAACTCAGAGAATTACTGGCTCAGCATATTGCCTCAACGGCAGTTGAAGCGAACTAAATCTGGGAATAAATAGATAAATTAAACCCTGAATAATATTGCCTTATTCAGGGTTTTTCTTGTTCAAAGAAAATGATTCTAAAGGTTTAATACAAACTTTAGAATCATGTCTACTTTAATAATTTTAATAAAGCTTCAGCCGTTGCAGCAGAAGAGGCGGGGTTTTGTCCAGTAATGAGCAGACCATCTTGTTGCACGTATACCTGCCAGTCCTCAGTTTTAGAATATTTCCCACCTTTTTCTTTCAGCATGTCTTCAACTAAAAACGGAACAATGTCTGTCAAACCCACGCCGTCTTCTTCGGTATTACTAAAACCGGTGACTGTCTTGCCTTCTACAATCGAACGGCCTTCGGCATCTTTCACATCACGCAGTACACCTGGTGCATGACAGACCAGCGCAACAGGTTTATCTGCCTGCAAGGTTTGCTCAATTAAAGAAATGGAATTCTGGTCTTTGGCCAGATCCCATAGTGGTCCATGACCACCCGGATAGAACACGGCATCAAAATCCTGATTTAAGACTTCACTCAACTTATGTGTATTGGCAAGAGCCTGCATGGCCACTTCATCTGCTTCAAAGCGTTTGGTGGTTTCGGTTTGCGCATCCGGCTCATTACTTTTCGGATCTAGTGGTGGCTGACCACCTGCAGGAGATGCCAAAACTACCTCTGCGCCTGCATCAACAAAGGTGTAATAGGGTGCAGCCAGTTCTTCCAGCCAGAAGCCGGTTTTTTTGCCAGTATCACCCAGCTGGTCATGTGAAGTCAGTACCATCAAGATTTTCATATTATTTTTCCTGTATCTCGTTAAACATCGTGAATAATCGACTGTTAATTTAACAAGTCACAAAGGTCAGGAGTGTTGTGATACGTTCATTTGCTGTATCGATACGTTGTTAATTCAGTTGATTTAACTTAAAGAGGTGACTCTATATACAGCACAGTTGTATTTAATATTCATCTGCCCATTAACAGGTCTTGCTGAAGATCAGCCTGCTTGCGCAGGAAATCCCAGACCAGTTTTATTTTTGGTTCATGTTGCAGATCGACCAGCGTTAGCATCCAGAAAGTGTGGGTAAAACTGAGCTGATGACCCAGCACCTCTTTCAGTTCACTTTTATCATTGACCAGAAATTTCGGCAAAATGGCCAGTCCAGCGCCTGCACGCACGGCAATTTCCTGCGCCAGAATGCTGTTACTGCGAAAACAGGCACTGACTTGCAGTGGAAGACGCTCTAGCGAATAGAGTGCAGTGCTATAGACCAGATCATCAATATAATCGACAAAACGGTGCTGCTGGAGGTCTTCCAGTTTTTTAATTTCCGGATTTTGCTGTAAATAATGCTGACTGCCATACAGTTTCAGGCAGTAATTGGTCAGTCGGGTAATGATATAAGGTCCAGATTTGGGCCGGTCAATCGCAATCACAATATCGGCTTCTCGATGTGAAAGTTTAATCGCCTTCGGCACCGGAATCAGGTCAATGGTCAGCAAAGGATAATGTTGGGAGAATTCTGCCAAAAGACGAGCTAAAAATGCTGTACCAAAACCTTCTGGTGCACCAATTCTGACCCGTCCCTGCAAGGGATTATGGCGCTTGTCAATCTGGATAAAGGACTGTTCCATCTGTTCGACCCGTGGCACCAGTGCCAGCCCTTCCGCAGTCAGTTCATAACCTGTCGCTTCACGCTTGAATAGTTGCGTACCTAGGGTATTTTCGAGGGCTTGAATCCGCCTTGCTACGGTACTGTGTTCCACTCCGATCAAGCGTGCGGCATTGGTGAGCGTTTTAGCACGTGCCAAAACCAGAAAAAAGCGTAAATGATCCCAATCTACTTTCATTTTCTATTTAACGTCCTGTTAAATCCCTGTGCATATTTGCACAACCATCGTGCATCAATTTCTATTGGTGGTCAAAGTGTTCTTTGTTAGTCTGCTAAAACAGCGCAAAAATTATACGTTAAATAAAAGCCATTAAAGGCTCACACAACGACAATAACAAACCAGCACGGAGCGATCATGAACGCTATTTCTCATCCCCAGCAAAGCACCGGATTCACCACCGCAAAACTCCTGATTAATGGTGAATTTGTCGAATCAAAAACCAGTCATTGGAAAGATATTGTCAATCCAGCGACGCAGGAAGTCTTGGGCCAGGTGCCTTTTGCTACTGCTGAAGAAGTCAATGCTGCGATTGCTGCCGCACAAAATGCCTTTGCTAGCTGGCGCCAAACCCCGATTCAGGCACGTATGCGGATTATGCTGAAGCTGCAGGATCTGATTCGAACCAATTTAAAAAGTATTGCCCAGGTCTTAACTGCAGAACAGGGCAAAACCCTGGCCGATGCTGAAGGCGATATCCAGCGCGGTCTGGAAGTGGTCGAGCATGCCTGTTCAATCGGTTCATTACAGATGGGTGAGTATATTGAGGGCGTGGCACGCGGTGTCGATACCTATACCTTGCAGCAACCACTGGGTGTCTGTGCAGGGATTACGCCGTTTAACTTCCCGGCGATGATTCCACTCTGGATGTTCCCAATGGCGATTGTCTGCGGCAATACCTTTGTCTTAAAGCCTTCTGAACAGGATCCATTGTCGACCATGATGCTGGTTGAACTGGCGATTCAGGCAGGTGTACCGGCGGGTGTGCTCAATGTGGTGCATGGCGGCAAAGAAGTGGTCGATCAATTGTGTACCCATCGCGATATCAAAGCGATTTCTTTTGTCGGTTCGACCGCAGTCGGCACGCATGTCTATAACCTCGCGGGCCAGCACGGAAAACGTGTGCAGTCGATGATGGGCGCCAAAAACCATGTGGTGGTGATGCCAGATGCGAATAAAGAACAAACCTTAAATGCCTTGGTCGGTGCAGCTTTTGGCGCAGCAGGTCAACGTTGTATGGCACTTTCCGTGGCGGTAATGGTCGGTGAGACCAAGCACTGGGTCGATGAACTGGTCAATAAAACCAAAACCTTAAAGGTAAATGCCGGGCATGAACCGAATACCGATGTTGGACCAGTGATTTCAACCCGTGCCAAATCGCGTGTCATCGATTTAATTAACAGTGGTGTTGAACAGGGTGCTGAAATGCTGCTGGATGGCCGTGATGTGCAGGTTCCAGGCTATGAACAGGGTAATTTTGTCGGACCAACGATTTTTAATCAGGTCACGACCGATATGCGCATTTATAAAGAAGAAGTATTTGGTCCGGTACTGGCCATCATGCATGTCGATACTTTAGAGCAGGCGATTGCACTGATTAATGCCAATCCGTTTGGTAATGGCGTTGGACTGTTTACCCAAAATGGCAATACGGCACGTACCTTCCAGAACCAGATTGATATCGGTCAGGTGGGCATTAACATTCCAATTCCTGTACCTGTGCCTTTCTTCAGTTTTACCGGTTCACGCGGTTCAAAACTGGGGGATCTAGGTCCTTATGGCAAACAGGCGGTGCAGTTCTATACCCAGACCAAAACCATCACCAGCCGCTGGTTTGAAGATGATCAGGAAAATAGTGGTGTGAATACCACAATCAGTCTGCGTTAAGGAGCATCAGTATGAAGATTGCATTTATCGGTTTAGGCAACATGGGTGGTCCGATGGCGCAGAATCTGCTCAAGGCGGGTCATCAGGTTTTTGGTTATGACTTAAGTGCAGTGGCTTTACAGCATTTTTCAGAAGCGGGCGGTGTAGTCTGCGACAGTCCACAAGCTGCCGCGAAGCAGGCGGAGATCGTGGTCAGTATGTTGCCCGCAGCCAAGCATGTGCGTGAAGTCTATTTAGGTGAAAATGGTATTTTAGAGGTACTTCAATCGGGCAGTTTGTGTATCGACAGCAGCACCATTGACCCGCAAACCATTCAGGACATTGCTGCAGCAGCTCAGTCCAAACAGATTCGCGTCTGTGATGCGCCGGTATCCGGCGGCACTTTAGGTGCCAAAGATGGCACTTTAACCTTTATGGTCGGTGCAGATGATGCCACCTTTGAGGCCGTCAAACCGGTTCTCGGTTGTATGGGTAAAAATCTGGTGCATTGTGGGGCGGTGGGAACAGGACAGGTAGCAAAAATCTGTAATAACCTGATTCTGGGCATTTCCATGACTGCTGTTGCAGAAGGAATGGCGCTCGGAGCCAAACTGGGTATTGATCCACAGGCCTTGGCTGGCGTGATTAACAGTTCCACTGGACGTTGCTGGAGTTCTGAAATTTATAATCCATGGCCAGATATCTGTGCCAATGCACCGTCATCGCGGGGTTATACCGACGGTTTTGCCGCACAATTGATGCTCAAAGATTTAGGTTTGGCGGTCGATGCAGCGCAACAGGTGGATCAACCGGTGGTTCTGGGCAGCATGGTACAGAAACTCTATCAACAACTGTGTCAGGAAGGTGATGCCCATCTGGACTTCTCCAGCATCATGCATCAATACACCATGCCACCTGCTTAAAACCTAAAATATTCAGATGGAGCAAGGATTCGCTTCAATAACTACACACCTTGTCATTAATAACGATAAATTCAGGCTGAGGTTTAACATGTTAGATTATCAAACAACGGTTCAAGACTTTGATTTAAATACGGTTGCAAGCCAGTTTCTCTCCGGTTCAATGCAGGCAGTGAATGCCTGTTATGAGTGTTGCGACCGTCATGCCAATTCCGATGCCATTGCCTTGTACTGGCATGGTAAAGATGGCAGAAAAGAACAATATAGCTTTGCCGAACTCAAAAAATATTCCAGCCAGTTTGCCAATTTTCTTAAGTCTCAAGGCATTGGTAAAGGTGATCGTGTTTCCGGATTATTACCGCGTACCCCGGAGCTGATCATTATCATTTTAGCGACCTGGCGGATTGGTGCGGTCTATCAACCGTTATTTACTGCCTTTGGTCCCAAAGCCATTGAGCATCGCATTCAGCTGGCGCAAAGTAAGCTGGTGGTGACTGATCTGGCGAATCGGGACAAATTATCCGAGATCAGCAACTGTCCACCGATTGTGACGGTGCATGCCGAAACCGAGGCAGAACGCTATCCACACGACCTAAGCTTCTGGACGGTATTAAACCGTCAGGCTGAAGCTTGTGAGCTGGAAATCCTGAATGTTGATGATCCATTTTTATTGATGTTTACCTCGGGCACCACTGGACCAGCGAAACCGCTTAAAGTCCCGTTAAAAGCGCTGATTGCTTTTGCAAGCTATATGCAAAATGCCATTGGTCTGACTCCTGAAGATGCTTTCTGGAATATTGCCGATCCCGGCTGGGCCTACGGGTTGTATTACGCGATTACTGGCCCCTTAATACTTGGACACTCGACCTTGTTTTATGAAGGCGGTTTTAATGCGGAAAGTGTCTGCGACATTGTTAAGGAATATGGCATTACCAATCTGGCTGGTGCACCGACCGCTTACCGCATGATGATGGCAGCCGATCCTGCTCAAATGGCAAAACTGCGCGGCCAGTTACGGGTCGTCAGCAGTGCCGGTGAACCGTTAAATCCGGAAGTGATCCGCTGGTTTAAAGAGGTACTGGATGTGCCGATTTATGACCATTATGGCCAGACTGAAGTCGGGATGGTGGTGTGTAATCATCATGCCCTGGAACATCCGGTCCGTTCAGGTTCGGCAGGCTTTGCCAGCCCGGGTTACCGGATTACCGTTGTCGATGAACAGGGGCATGAATTAGCAGCTGACGTCCCGGGCATCCTGGCAGTGGATATCAGCCAATCGCCGATGATGTGGTTCTCTGGTTATGAAGAAAGCCGTAAATCTCCATTTGTCGGACAGTATTATTTAACTGGGGATACCGCAGAGATTCATGCTGATGGCAGTATGAGCTTTGTCGGGCGTAGTGATGATGTCATTACAACGTCAGGTTATAGGGTCGGCCCATTTGATGTGGAAAGTGCCTTGCTAGAACATGATGCCGTGATTGAAGCAGCAGTCATTGGTGTGCCTGATCCCGAGCGTACCGAAGTGATTAAAGCTTTTGTGATTCTGGCGAATAATTTTTCAGCTTCGACCCATCTGGAAGAAGAGCTGGGTCAATTTGTGAAAAAGCGTTTGTCTGCGCATGCCTATCCGCGCTTGATTGAATTTGTGACCGAATTGCCAAAAACCCCAAGCGGTAAAATTCAACGCTTTTTACTGCGCAATCAGGAAATCAACAAGCAGCAAGCCAAGACTGCATAACAGCCAAAGCCAACAGATTGAATAAGAAGATTAAATAAAGAGATTGAAGGAAGCATCGATGCAACTAACGGAAGAGCAACAACTGATTCAGGATATGGCCAAAAGCTTCGCCCAGGAACAGATTAAACCCTTTGCCGGCGAGTGGGATCAAAAAGGTATCTTTCCCAAAGATGCATTGGCCCAAATGGGAGAGCTGGGTTTTTTAGGTATGCTGATTCCCGAGGAATGGGGCGGCTCGGGTACAGGTACACTGGCTTATGTTCTGGCCTTAGAAGAAGTCGCTGCGGCCGATGGTGCAACATCCGCGATTATGAGCGTACATAACTCGGTGGGTTGTGTGCCGATTTTCAAGTTCGGCACAGAAGAGCAAAAGCAGCAATTTTTAAAGCCTTTGGCTCAAGGTGAAATGATTGGGGCCTTTGCGCTGACCGAACCGCATACAGGATCGGATGCTGCCGCGATTAAAACCCGAGCGGTCAAGGAGGGCGATCATTACATTCTGAATGGCGCCAAACAGTTCATTACCTCAGGCCACAATGCCGGGATGATTATTGTGTTTGCTGTGACTGATCCAGCTGCGGGCAAAAAAGGCATGAGTGCATTTTTAGTGCCGCGAGACACACTTGGCTATGAAGTGATCCGGGTCGAAGAAAAACTGGGCCTGCATGCTTCGGATACCTGTCAGATTGCCTTAACCGATGTCCGCATTCATGAAAGTTTAAGACTCGGTGCCGAAGGTGAAGGTTTAAAAATTGCCTTGGCCAATCTGGAAGGTGGACGGATCGGCATTGCGGCACAGGCTGTGGGTTTGGCGCGTGCCGCATTGGAAGAAGCAACGGCCTATGCGCATGACCGCGTGGCTTTTGGCAAACCGATTTTTGAACAGCAGGCGATTTCCTTCAGGCTGGCCAGTATGGCGACTGAAATTGAAGCGGCACGGCAACTGGTGCATTTTGCAGCACGCAAAAAAGAAGCCGGTGAAGCCTGTTTAACCGAAGCCTCCATGGCCAAGCTATTTGCTTCAGAAATGGCAGAACGGGTCTGTTCCAGAGCGCTGCAGATTTTTGGCGGCTACGGTTATCTTAAAGATTTTCCGATTGAGCGGATTTATCGCGATGCGCGGATTTGTCAGATTTATGAAGGCACCAGCGATATTCAGCGCCTGGTGATTGCACGCAGCCTCTAATTTTAAAAGGACTTATTTCATGCAGTGGCAAACGATTTTATTAGAACAACGTAATGGTGTCGGGCTGATTACTTTAAACCGTCCGCAAGCATTAAATGCACTGAATAACCAGCTGATTTTTGAAATGAATCAGGCACTGGATCAACTGGAAAAAGATCCGGCAATTGGCTGTATTGTGATTGCCGGTTCGGAAAAAGCTTTTGCTGCCGGTGCCGATATTAAGGAAATGGCAGATCTGAATTTTCCACAAATTTATCTGGATGATTTTTTCAGTCTGGCCGATCGAATTGCCCAGCGCCGTAAACCTTTAATTGCCGCAGTGAGTGGCTATGCCTTGGGTGGTGGTTGTGAGCTGGCATTGATGTGCGACTTTATTTACTGCGCCGACAATGCAAAATTTGGTTTGCCTGAAGTCACCTTAGGCGTGTTGCCGGGCATTGGCGGTACCCAGCGTTTAACCTTGGCGATTGGTAAGGCCAAAGCCATGGAAATGTGCCTGACGGCACGGCAGATGGGGGCGCAGGAAGCGGAACAAAGTGGTTTGGTGGCTCGGGTATTTGCCAAGGAAGAATTGCTGGAACAAACCCTGCAAGCTGCCGAAAAAATTGCTGAAAAGTCGCTTACTGCCGTGATGATGATTAAAGAATCAATTAATCGGGCCTTTGAAGTGAGCCTGGCTGAAGGCCTGCGCTTTGAACGCCGGGTATTCCATTCCATTTTTGCAGGTTCCGATCAAAAGGAAGGCATGCAAGCCTTTGTGGAAAAACGGCCAGCCAAATTTACCCATCAATAAGAAATTCATACCAGGAACAAAAATAATGAGTGATGAAAATAATTTAGCGATTCGGGTCGCAGGAGGTCTGGGCATCATCAGCCTGGACCGCACCAGCCATTTAAATGCCTTAACCTTGCCAATGATCCAGGGCATTCAGGCGCAACTCAATCAGTGGCGCCATGAGCCAGAAGTGCAAGCCATCCTGATCAATTCCAACAGTCCCAAGGCGTTCTGTGCCGGAGGAGACATCCGTTATCTGTATGACAGCTATCAGGCCGGCAATACCCGGTATCAGGATTTTTTTGCCACTGAATATAAGATGCTGAGCACCTTGCGTAATTTCCCAAAGGCCGTGATCGTGATGATGGATGGCTATGTACTGGGAGGCGGCTTTGGACTGGCTGAGGCCTGTCATATCAAGGTCGCCAGTGAAAAATCACGTTTTGCCATGCCAGAAACGGCGATTGGTTTTTTCCCTGATGTCGGTGCAACCCATTTTCTGTCCCGACTAGATGAAGTCGGTGTCTATATGGCATTGACCGGGGAACAGATCAGTAGCAGTGATGCGCTGTATCTGGATCTGGTGGATTATCATGTGCCGAGTGAGCGTTTTGCTGAATTGGAAGCGGCATTGATTGCAGCGCCGGTATTAAACCCGATTGAGATTCAAAAGATCATTAGTTCCTATATTACGCATCCTGTAGAAAGCGAGCTGCAAAAACGTGCAGATCTGATTAATCAGCATTTTGGCTATCCAAACCTCGAGGAGATTGAACAGAGTCTTGCACATGCAAGTAGTGTAACTGATCAGGAATGGGCCAATAAAATGCTGGCAATTTTGCAGCAGCGTCCGGTCATGGCCAAGCAAACCAGCCTGAAGTTACAGCAAGCCGGACAGAATTTGTCGCTAGAAAAATGCATGCAGTTAGAACGCGACTTGCAAGATGTCTGGTTAGAGCAGGGCGACTTTATTGAAGGGGTTCGTGCGCTGATTATTGATAAGGACAAAAATCCGCAGTGGCGAACTGAGAATGCAGAATTTGAACAAACACTGGAAAAGCTCTGGCCAGCATGGACTCAGCAGCGTATTGAAAACATTACTTAAAGCTGATGGCAAAAGACTCTCTATAATTAAATTATAAAGAGTCTTTATATGTATCTTATCGCATCATCAGTATGAATTCTGATTAATGAGAGGTTTTCTTTTTCTTGCCGCCACCGTCTTGTTTATTGACTGTTGACCAAGCGATACGTTCGGCTTCTTCTTCAGAATGCCCACGCTCTTTTTCGCTTTCTTCAATATGTTCGGCCTGCCGTTTCTGCTTATCGGTATAGGCTGATTTGTCACCTCTAGGCATCTTGATATCCTCCTCAGGTTTGGCTGAAATTACTATAACAAGGGCTGGTTTCTATAAAGGTAAGTATTCGTTTGACTTATTTTATAAAAGATTTCTTAAGAATAGATGGGCCTGAAATCAAGGAGATGAAGATAACGGTCAGCTAGAACCATTATCTTCTTTACTTGATTAGCCGTTAATAATACTGCCGCCATTCACATGAATCACCTGACCTGAAATATAACTGGCTTCTTCACTGGCCAGGAATAAATAGGCTGGTGCCACTTCACTTGGCTGCCCCATACGACCCATTGGGGTCTGTTTACCGAAATCCTCAAGTTGCTCTTCGTCAAAGCTGCTTGGAATTAACGGTGTCCAGATTGGGCCAGGTGCGACACCATTAACCCGAATCCCGGTTTTATTTTTCAACAAATTGGTAGATAAACTACGGGTGAAGGATGTAATAGCACCTTTCGTACTTGCATAGTCAATTAACTGGTCATGTCCATGATAACTGGTGATACTGGTAGTATTGATGATGCTATCACCGGCTTGCATATGGGGAATCACTGCCTGAGCCAGATAAAACATGGATAGAATATTCACGTTGAAAGTTTTAAATAATTGTTCAGGTGAAATATCGGTAATACTTTCTTGCGGATACTGAACCCCTGCATTATTGACCAGAATATTAATGGTTTTAAATTCCTGTAGGGTCTGTTCAACCATTTTCCTGATTTCTTCTTGATCCTGTAAGTCACATTTAATTAGCAGGCATCGTCGCCCTTCATTTTCCACCATTGTTTTAGTGTCCAGCGCATCGCGATCTTCATCCAGATAACAAATAGCGATATCAGCACCTTCACGGGCAAATAGGACCGATACAGAGCGGCCAATCCCGCTATCACCACCGGTAATCAAGGCAACCTTGCCTTTTAGTTTTTCGCTGCCTTTATATTGCGGTTTTATCACTTCCGGTGTAGGATTCATTTCATTTTGTGCACCCGGCTGATGGTCTTGTTTTTCACTTGAAGCTGGGCTTTCAGGATAATGATTCATATCTTTTCCAATTCCAATGATTTTAGCCATATGAGAACAAAATATATTAGTGGCTTTTGGAAAAAATAAGATTGTATTCAACATTTCATAACAGAATGTATTCGAGATTTATCAATTATTCATCCAGATTATCATTGGTCTAATAACTTAATTACATTAAATAAAGATATATAAATATTATGAGAGGAGATACGTTTTATTTGATGTCGATCCATTGCCCGTACAACTTCAGGCAAATCATGATCGACTTCTTATGGGTAATCCTCTGTAGCTTATCTCTTATGCGTTGCATAGATAATAAAAAGTGCAAAAATAAAAGTCTTTATTGAAACCAGACTGAATAAAATACATTTTCCATAATAATTTTCTTTGATATTTAAATGAAAGTTATACTAATTATTTTAATAAGATGGAATATTTTAAAATAGAAGAATCCTAAAGAATAATAATCTTAAAAATAAATAATAGTCGTGTATTAAATTGATATTATTTTTATGAATAAAATTGATATTTATAAGTAAAAATTACAATTACACCTACTATTACAATTAAAAATAAATTCTAAAGTAAATATATTACTTTTAGAGTGCTGAAAATTTATGATAGGGAAAAATCTTAACCTCATAAAGTTATATGACAATGTATTAATACGAGGTATCTCATGCAAAACTCTCTAATAGATTTAACAGGAAAAGTGGCTTTGGTTACGGGAGGGGCGGCAGGGATTGGCCATGCCTGTGCTCTTACTCTTGCTCAGGCGGGAGCTAAAGTCATGATTGCGGATTTAAATCAGGAGAAGGCTAAACAGGCTGCTCAAGAAATCCATGAAAAAACAGGAGGTGAAGTCCAGTGTGTAGCCTGTAATATTCTGGAAGATGATGACCTCGTAAACGCCGTAGAAACCACCCGAAATACTTTTGGAGCTATCCATATATTAGTAAATAATGCGGGCGGTGGAGGTGGTGGCCGGGAATCACCTTCAAAAATTACAGTTGACGACTTTATCAGAGACTTCAAATTAAATGTATTTGCAGCCTGGCGACTTTGCCAACTGGTTGTTCCTTATATGAATGAAGCCGGATATGGCTCAATCGTCAATATTACCTCAATGAGTTCCATTAATAAAAGCCCAGCCATGAGTGGCTATGCCTCTTCAAAAGCTGCCCTTAATCATATGGGCGCTAACTTGGCCCATGATTTTGGGCCTATCGTCAGAATTAATGCCGTTGGGCCAGGAGCAGTACGTACTGCTGCATTAGCAAAAGTACTTACGCCGGAAATTGAAAAAAAAATGTTAGCTCATACTCCTTTACAACGACTGGGTGAAGCTGAAGATATTGCAAACGCAGTATTATTTTTTGCTTCTCCAATGTCTTCCTGGGTTTCTGGGCAAACATTGTTTGTAAATGGTGGGGGAGAGCAAACTCTTGACTAATTTTTAAAATATAAAATTATTATAGTATTTTAATGATTTATTTTATAAAGATTGGCTGAGATGTTATTTTCAGGCTTAAGATAAACGGACTGATTGATCATTTTTAATGAAAATTCAGTCTATATTTTAAAGCCATCAGATCAGACATAAACTTTTTGATTTTTATACTATTTTAATAATACCAGTCCTTGATTTTTTATTGAAATTTTAGCGACTATTCAAAATTAATACTTCAGGATAAATATTTATTTATCAGATTTTATCCTGACCACAATATACGAGAAAAAAATATGAACACCGAAGTATTGGGATATGCCGCACATTCATCACAAAGCCCTTTAGTACCTTTTAAGTTTGAACGCCGAACGCCACGTGAAGATGATGTGGTGATCAAAATTGAATATTGTGGTGTCTGTCATTCCGATTTACATCAGGTTAGAAATGACTGGGGATTTAGTTTTTATCCCATAGTTCCAGGTCATGAAATAGTAGGACGCATCATATCGACGGGTTCTGGAGCTAAAAAATATAAAGAGGGTGATCTGGTAGGAATTGGCTGTATGGTCGATTCATGTCGTACCTGTTCAGCCTGTCATTCAGGATTAGAACAGTATTGTGAACAAGGAAATATTCAGACCTATGGCAGCCTGGATCGTTATGACCAGCAGCCTACTTATGGCGGTTACTCACAAATAATTGTTTGTAGTGAAGATTTTGTATTGAAAGTACCTGAAAATCTGGATACTAAAGCTGTGCCTCCACTTCTGTGTGCAGGCATTACCACCTGGTCACCTTTACGTCACTGGAATATTGGCAAGGGCAGTAAAGTAGCGGTTGTGGGCTTAGGTGGTTTGGGACATATGGCAATTAAGCTGGCCAATGCCTTGGGCGCAGATGTGACCTTATTTACCCGTTCAGTCAATAAAGAGGGGGATGCAAAAAAATTAGGTGCCCATCAGGTAGTGCTATCAACAGATGAAGCTCAAATGAATTCCGTCGCGAATCAGTTTGATTTAATTATAGATACGGTACCTTACAACCATGACTTGGAGTCATATATTCCAACATTAACCTTAGATGGAACCATTGTTCTGGTGGGATATCTAGGAGAGATTAGTGCAAATTCAGTTCCACTGATTATGGGAAGAAGATCAATTGCCGGTTCAGTAATTGGTGGCATTAAGGAAACTCAGGAGTTACTGGATTTCTGTGGGGAGCATAATATTGTTGCTGATGTGGAAATGATTGAAATGCGCAATATCAATGAAGCTTTTGAACGCATGTTAAAGAGTGATGTGAAATACCGTTTTGTGATCGATATAAAAACTTTAGTCGAAAATTAATTCTGGTTTTCTGCTCTATATCCTCTTATGTGCGAACAACCTTATCAAGGTTTGACTTGTAATCCTTACGTGTATATAGGATAGTTTGAAAAGACATCCAAAAATAATTGGATGCTCTTTTTATTCCTGAAGCATATAAAACAGGTAGATTAATAGTGACGGACTATTAAGCAATCAAAAAATATATTGTCTATATACATCTCTTTAAGCCATTTTTAAGATTCAAATTATAAGCTGAAACATCTTAAAGTCTTTGAGCCATGGATTATGCTGAAGCTATTTTCCCATTCTTCTTTTTTTAGTCAACAACCGAAAAAGTCGATCAGTCTTTTAGGTTTTAACGTGTTGCTGGCTATTTGGTTGGGATTGATCCTAAACTTTGCTTTCTATCAGAAAATCCATGAATTTACGCCTTATACCAATCTAAAAGCAGGTCTGTTACTGGCTGCCACGGCACTGATCATTATTGCGTTTTACAATCTGATATTACAGTGGCTGAACTGGAAATGGAATGCCAAAATACTGGCCAGTGTCCTGATCATTATAGGTGGTTTTAGTGCTTATTTTGTCAATAGTCTAGGGGTCGTTATCACGCCTGACCAGATCCAGAATATGCTGCAAACCGATGCCCGTGAAGTTCGAGATCTCTGGTCAATGCGATTAGTCATCTGGACATTGGTGTTTGTGATTTTTCCCCTCTGCGTTGTGTGGATGCTGAAAATTAAGCCTGCATCGCTTGGACATCAGCTAGTACATAAGAGCCTGAGCAGTGTGCTCTCAGCTGGCTTGATTCTGGGATTGTTATACTGTTTTTATGTCGATTATGCAGCGATCTTCCGAGAACATCGCGATCTGAAAGGCATGCTTTCGCCACAAAACAGCATTGCGTCTACTTTGTCTTATTATAAAAAGAAAGCACCTAAAGCAAATTTGCCTTTGGCGGTTTTCGGCGAAGATGCACATCTGTTACAGCAGGCCCAAATGCAGGATCATCCTAAATTGATGGTGCTAGTTGTGGGAGAAACTGCACGTGCTGAGAGTTTCGCTTTAAATGGCTATGCGCGCAATACCAATCCTGAACTGAGCAAGTTATCGGTAATTAATTTCAATCAGGTCAGCTCCTGTGGAACTGCAACAGCCGTTTCAGTCCCTTGTATGTTTTCGGGCATGTCACGTAAAACCTATGATGAACAGCTAGCCAGCCACCGAGAAGGTCTGCTGGATATTGCGCAGCGGGCCGGTTATCAGGTGACCTGGATTGATAATAATTCGGGCTGTAAAGGTGCCTGTGACCGGGTACAAAAATACCAGATTCCGGCACAACTGAAACAGAAGTGGTGTGATGCCGGTGGTGAATGTTTTGATGAAATCCTAGTGGATAGCCTGAAAGATTATCTGGCACATCTGGATAAAAACAACCCGACCCCACAATTAATTGTACTGCATCAGATGGGTAGTCATGGCCCCGCATATTACAAGCGTTCCAAAGCGCCATATCAGCCATTTCAACCGACCTGTAATACCAATGCTATTCAGGGCTGTAGTACAGAAGAATTAAAGAATAGCTATGATAATTCGATTGTATATACAGACCATGTTCTTGCCCAGATCATTGAAACTTTAAAGCAGCAGACTCAATATCAGACCGGTTTCTGGTACCTGTCTGATCATGGAGAATCCACCGGAGAGCATGGTTTATACCTGCATGGTGCTCCTTATAGCATGGCGCCCACTCAGCAAACCCATATCCCAATGCTGATGTGGTTTTCCGATACCTGGCAACAGTACAATGCCCGGCAGCTAAGCTGTTTAAAAACACAGACCGGACAGGCACGCAGTCACGACCATCTTTTCCCCAGCTTATTAAGTATGCTGGATATAAAAACGCAAGTGATTGAAGCTAAAAATGATATGCTTGCACAATGCTCATCATCATTAAAAAACAGAGCTTGAAATGCATAAAATACTGATTATTGAAGATGACTTTATGATTGCCGAGTCGACTGAAACATTGCTTAAACTGCATCAGTTTGAGGTGTACTGGGTCAATAATGGGATTGAGGGTTTAAAACAGTTACAGCAGCAGGTCTACGATATTGTCCTGCTCGATTTAGGCTTGCCGATGATGGATGGCATGCTGGTGCTAAAGAATATCCGGCAGAAGTTTCCTAATTTACCGGTACTGATTATCTCCGCTCGGGATCAATTACAAAACCGGGTAGATGGGCTGAATCAGGGAGCAGATGATTACTTGATTAAACCCTATGAGTTTGAGGAACTGCTGGCCCGTATTCATGCCTTAATGCGACGTGCCGGCTTCAAAAATACTGGCACACATATCGATAAGAAGTTAGCACACAGTGGGCTGGAGCTGGACCTGGAACAGCACATCGCATGCTTTAATGATGAACCGATCGAGTTGTCTAATCGGGAATGGTCTATTCTCACTGCACTGCTCATGCATCCTAGCAAAATTTTTTCTAAAAACGATTTAGAAGACAAGCTTTATGATTTTGATAGTGATGTCAGCAGTAATACGGTAGAGGTCTATATTCATCATCTGCGGGCAAAACTAGGAAAAGACTTCATCCGCACCATACGTGGGCTAGGGTATCGCTTAGGATGAGCGCCATGCAAAAACGTTATTCCTTGCAAAAACGTCTGGTTATTTATATTTCATTATTTAGCCTGGTATTAGGCTGTGTGCTGATCTTTGCAGCCTACCGGATTGCACTCGAAGAAATTAATGAAGTACTGGATAAACAGATGCAAAGTCTGGCAGAGCGCATTGCAGAAAATCATCCGCAGCCCCTGCAGAGTCAAATCGATCTGGCAAAACAGTACGGTGAAGAAGATTTATTTGTAGATATCTGGTCCTATACAGATACAGCCACTTCCTTGCATCCTCACAATGTTCTGGTTGCACCGGTCAGGAAAGCAGGTTTCTACAAGCATCAAACGCCGTATGGAACCTGGTTAACTTATATTATTCCTGGTAAGCAATTACAGATTCAGGTGAGCCAGCAGCAAAATGTCCGGCAGGAACTTGCTCTGGAACTGGCAGCCAATATGTTTCTTCCCTATGTGCTTTTTTTACCTTTTGCATTATTCGGTTTAGGCTGGATGATCCGGAAAAATTTTCAGCCTCTTAATGATTTTAGAACTGAATTGGCCAGCCGCAAGGCACAAGATTTAAAGCCGATTGCAATGAAAGATTATCCCCTGGAGCTGGAACCGACCATTCAGGAAATGAATCACCTGTTCGGTCGAATTTCTCTGGCCCAACAGGAACAACGTCAATTTGTGGCGGACTCTGCACATGAGTTACGTACGCCACTCACGGCCTTGAATTTACAGCTACAAATTTTGCTACAGCAATTTCCGCAAAGTAAGTCTATCCATAACTTGAGCCAAGGCATTTTGCGCATGCAGCATCTGGTTAACCAGTTATTAAGTCTGGCCAAACAGGATGTAAGCGAAGGTTTAAGTGAGCCGGTTCAATTGCTGTCACTGAATCAGATGACTGTCACTTGTATCGAAGAACTGATTCAACTGGCATTGCAGAAAGAGATAGATTTAGGGGTGGAGCAGCAGCAGGAACTGTTGATTCAGGGCCAGGCTTCGGCCTTGCATTCAATTATTTATAACCTGATCGATAATGCGATTAAATATAGTCCGAAGGATGGCGTAATTAACATATCGATTTTCCAGCAAGGCCAGCAGGCAGTTTTACAGATCGAAGATAGCGGAACCGGGATTGATACGACTCAATTCAATCAGATTCGGCAACGCTTCTACCGGATACATAATCATGCAGAAATTGGCAGTGGTTTGGGTTTGTCTATTGTAGATAAAGCCACCGAACGCCTAGGTGGAACGCTCGAATTTTCCCGAAGTCTCAATCTGGGTGGCCTTTGTGTACAGGTCAAGTTTCCTTTAGCCGAAGCCTAATGAGATAGGCTTCGGATTATTTTGGCGTTGAGGCTGTTTGATTTAACATGCTAAAGAACAGTTTCTTCTATGTCTAATTTGTGGCTAAACAGCACATAGCCGATAACATTCAGGCACCAGATAATCCAGCCAGTCCAAAGGTTATGACTCAGGAAATGCGCTCCACGCATCATTTGTGCCCAGCCCATGGCTAATCCTAAAATTACTGCAGCGATCAGAAAGAAATAAGCCCGCTTGGGATTAGACATACGATAAACAAAATAGCCAGCCACCAAGGCAAAACCGCTAGAGGCATGCCCCCCAGGAAAACAGTGGCCAGCAGTAGCACTAAAATCCCATAAAATACCATCATAAGTGGGAATAACCATATTCCACGGACAGGCATGGGCCGACTGGGATTTTAAAATTCCGATCGAGGCTGTGGTCACTGCCACCATGCTAAAGAAATAGCCAAATTCCCAGCGGCGTGTATGCCAGTTCTGCCATTTTAGTGATACCTGCCAGCCCAGAAATAATAGGATATACACCAGAATCAGCATGTCTTTAACATAACGGTGATTAAGTTCTGCCAGCGCCCAGTGTTGTCGCAGGGGAAATTGACCGTGATCATCGATAAAGGGGTAGATAAGCTGTAAATCAAGCACTCCTCCAATATCAAAGAAGTTCAAAAGAACCAAAAAACTGAATATCAAAAGTAAGGTTTGGGTCAATAAAAACCGGGAACGGTCAGTGATCATTTTTAATGGCCCATTTCAGGCAGTAGCAGGCGCAGTGGTCAAATCGAATGACCAGCCAAAATGATGCCCCAAGTCACTGTAATTAGACTGAGTGCTACAAACTGGGCAGCACTGCCCATGTCCTTGGCATTTTTAGACAGCTCATGCCGTTCCATGGAAATACGGTCTACCACAGCTTCTATGGCTGAGTTAATCAGTTCAATGATCAGTGCCAATAGACAAACAGCCACCATGAGTGCTTGCTCAGCTGGACTAACCGAAATCCAAAAGCTTAATGGAATCAAAATAAGGTTGATGAGCAGGATTTGCCGAAAGGCGGCCTCATTTTGAAAGGCTGTTTTAAAACCAGCAAGGGAATAACGTGCTGCATTCAAAATACGCAGGATTCCCGAGGTACCTTTATAAGGTGATCGGTAGGAGGACATAGAACAGATTCGGTCAATCAGAGATGAAGTAAAGCATAAATTTCCAAGCTTAAAACTCTCTTAAAAAATCCAAGGCCTTATAGAATTTTTATACATGGTGTTTACATTTTTTTGCGCGAAATTAAGCGATTTTTAAGCTTGGACTTTTATATTAAGAATGAAGTGAGATGTCGTGTTGATATAGTTCCCCTAGAGTAGCAGGTCGCCAATTCTTTTAGGCACCTGCTTTTTTTTAGCTTAAATAAATTATGAGTAAAAAAATTGGCAATAAACAGCTAGCATAAAGCCCCCGGACGAGCCTGTTCAAAACAGCGTTACGTGCGGACTCCGTAAATCTGAATAAATCAATGTGCCATGAAGTCTAGACCAGTGAGAGCTAGAGTTTAAGAATTGACAGCCAAATTGAACGATTTGTTGCTGTGATCAATTGAGTGATATTAATCACACTTTCTTATAAGTCAGTGATCGGATTTATGAAATTTAGGGGTGATTATCTTGTTAAAAAGTGATCTAATCAGTCTCATAATAACAATAAATAATTATAAAAAATCAGAGGTAGGGAAGATTTAACTCTCTAATTCTTGAACATAAAAAGAATTAAAATAAAGAATTAGAGAGTTATGCTTTTCTTGACAGATGAGTCCGAGGCTATACCAGGAACCGAAAATTTTAAGTTATTCCGCTTTAGACTGTGATTGAGATTCCGAGTTAGAGTCTGCTTTAGAGTCTGCTTTAGAGTCATCTAACATCTTTTGTTCATTAGACTTACGCCCAATTGGAATTTGACGTGACATATTTTCTTCATCAATGTTGCGTTTCAAGTCTATGGTTAGTAAACCATTTTCATAATTGGCCTGTTGTACTTCCATATTATCATCTAAACGCAGCGATAGTTTGAATGACCGCTTAGAGATTCCTTTATGTAAAAATTCAACCGTAGATTCTGAGCTTTCTTCTTCAACATTCCCAGTTATAACCAATAATTGATTTTCTACATTAATTTGAAGCTGATCTTCATTGAATCCTGCCGTAGCAACAGAAATGCGATAATCATTTTCTCCTACCTTTTCAACATTATAATAGGGATAATTAGGCGTAACTGTTTGCAGGGCATAGTCGAATAAATCATTGAAACGATCAAAACCCATGCTTCTGCGTAATAGTGGTGAAAGATTTGAATTGCTCATCAAAAGTTCTCCAAAAAAATATTAGAACCAGTATTTTTATACTGATATTCATAGATTTAATAAATACAGATAGAAAGCAACATCTAAAAATATTAGATTGCCTTTAATTAATATAGGGTAATAATATTTATACTCAATAATTTTAATGTTTAATAAAACATAATTTTGTGATAAATCTTATTAAATAAGATTTAT
>NZ_JACSPT010000005.1 GCF_014837015.1 Acinetobacter pecorum | reverse complement strand
GTCGGAAGCAAAATGCTAGCTCATCTTGCTTCTTTCCAATAATTTAATCTCTGTTGCACTTCATTTGAGAATCTAAGATATAAAAAAAAGCAGCTTTTCAAGGCCGCTTTTTTTACAAAGTTTAAACTTTATTCAGCTTCGATAATTTCGTAGTCATGGGTGATTTCTACACCGCCATCAGACAGCATTTTGCTGGCAGAGCAATACTTTTCAGCAGAAAGTTCTACCGCTTTTGCCACCTGTTTGTCTTTAATCGCTTTGCCGGTAACCACAAAATGCAGGTGAATTTTCGTGAAAACTGCCGGAATTGTATCTGCACGTTCAGCCTTTAATTCGCAGCGTACATCGGTAATATCCTGACGAGCCTTCTTTAAAATGGTAACAATATCAAAAGACGCACAACCGCCCAGACCCGTTAAAAGCAGTTCCATAGGACGGGGACCACGGTTTTCACCACCGTATTCAGCTGAACCATCCATGATAAGGCTATGACCACTTTGAGTTTTTGCTTCAAAAGCAACATTCTCTAACCAATGAACGCTTGTTTGCATTGCAACTACCTAAAAAAAGCTATAAATTTGTCAAGTAACTGTACACTAACATAAATTGGGTTGATACGGAATTTCAATCCCACTGTGTGACAAGTTCACATTAGGTCTTGTGCGATCTATAAATTATCCATAATCGGAACTGTTAGCATGACTTCAAACTTTTCACAATTAAGCACTGATGCGCTTTCTCCGGGGCAATTACCAGAATCCGTGAAAGCACTTTTAAAACGTGCATATATTAATCGATATCCAAAACGTACTACGATCATTGATGCAGGATCAGAATCTAAATCTTTGTATTTAATTCTGAAGGGGTCTGTATCTATCATCCTTCGTGAAGATGATGATCGTGAAATTGTCGTAGCATATTTAAATGCGGGTGACTTTTTTGGGGAAATGGGCTTATTCGAGGTAAATCCACAACGCACTGCGGAAGTTCGTACCCGTGATGTGTGTGAAATTGCTGAAATTACCTATGAAAATTTTCACGAAATCAGCAAGCAATATCCTGATCTGAGCTATGCGGTATTTGCTCAGCTGGTACGTCGTTTGAAAAATACCACACGTAAAGTGACTGATCTGGCATTTATTGACGTTTCAGGCCGAATTGCACGTTGCCTGATCGATCTGTCTTCACAGCCGGAAGCAATGATCTTGCCAAATGGCCGTCAGATTCGTATTACCCGTCAGGAAATTGGTCGTATTGTTGGCTGTTCCCGTGAAATGGTGGGTCGCGTACTGAAAACGCTTGAAGAACAGGGCATGATCGAAACGGATGGTAAAGCTATCCTGATCTTTGATGTTTCTCTAGAAGAAACGTCCGAAGCAGTAGCCGATGGTGCCATAGACGAATAATCCAGATGTTAAAAAGCAAATCTCAGGATTTGCTTTTTTATTAGAGTTCCTTTACCCAATACATAAAAATTTAGAACAAGCTTCTCAGAAAAGATGATTTAAGTCCCCCTTATAATTCCGATAGGCTATAGCCGACTTAATCTCAATTCACTGAATAAAATTCACAGGAAGGTTTTATGCAATTCAAACCATTGGCGGATACTGGCATTCTTTTGCCAGAAATTTGTTTGGGCACCATGACCTTTGGTGAGCAGAACACGCAAGAACAGGCTTTTCAGCAACTGGATTATGCGCTGGATCAGGGACTGTATTTCTGGGATACCGCGGAAATGTATCCGGTGCCGCCAAAACCTGAAACGCAGGGTGCAACCGAGCGTATTATCGGTCACTGGATCGCTGCCCGCGGTGGCCGTGACAAACTTTTTTTAGCTTCAAAAATTGCCGGACCATCACAAGGTGGTAGCCATATCCGGGATGGTAAAACCCGTTTCGTTGCCGATGAAATTTCAGCAGCCATTGACCAGTCATTGTCACGTCTGCAAACGGATTATATTGACCTGTATCAGTTACACTGGCCACAACGCCCAACCAATTTCTTTGGCAAGCTGGGTTATGGCAATGCTGAAGCGGCAGAAGACTGTGCCGTGACAGATCTTGAAGAAACCCTAACCGCCTTGCAGGATGAAATTAAAAAAGGCCGCATCCGTTATATTGGTCTGTCCAATGAAACCCCGTGGGGTACAATGAAGTTTCTGCACCTTGCAGAAAAATTAGGGTTGTCCAAATTCGTCAGTGTACAAAACCCATATAACCTGCTGAACCGTACTTATGAAATTGGCATGTCAGAAATTGCCCGATATGAAAACGTAGGTTTATTGGCGTATTCGCCTTTGGCATTTGGTTATTTGACTGGTAAATTCCGGCATGGTGCTCGTCCTGCCAATGCGCGCGTTACCTTGTTCTCACGTTTTAGCCGCTATAGCAATCCGCAAAGTGAATGGGCAACCGAGCAATATGCCGAGCTGGCAGAACAGCATGGCTTAAGTCTTACCCAACTGGCTTTGGCCTTTATCAAGCAGCAGTTCTTTGTAACCAGTACCATTATTGGTGCCACTAATCTGGAGCAGCTGAAAGAAAATATTCAGGCATTTGAAGTTGATCTGTCAGAAGAAGTCCTCAAAGGTATTGAAGATATTCACCGTCAGCAGCCGAACCCTGCACCGTAAATAAAATACCCTCCTTGTGAGGGTATTTTTTAATTTAAGCTTGAACTGGAATTTAAATAAAATAATTTAAATTATTACGCTTGAAATTAACTAGAACTATACCAATATTATTACTGATATATGTCCAATAATATAATTTAAGTTTTTGAAAAATATATATAAAAGAATTGAATTTTTTCTCGCATGCCCCCATATATTTTTCAAATAGAATATTTGTGCTGAGGAATAACAAGAATGCGTTTTGAAAAATTTACCAACCGCCTGCAGCAAACCCTTTCAGATGCCCAATCGTTGGCAATGAGCAGGGATCATGCTTCTATTGATGGAATTCATATCTTGGCGACCTTGATGGAGGAAACTTCCAATGTCAGCTTGTTGCAACAGGCCGGAGCAAACCTGCGGGAATTGCAAACCAAACTGGAAACAGCGCTAAGTAATGCAGCCACACTAAGCAATCCATCTGCAGATATTAATCTCAGCCCTGAAGCGGCAAAAGTTTTACATCTGGCAGACAGTTATGCCCAAAAAGCCGGAGATGAATTCCTTTCAACGGACTGGGTGCTACTGGCACTTGCAGAAACAGGAAATACCAAAAATTTATTAAGCAGTGCTGGAGTAAAGGCAGAAACTTTACGTCAGATTATCAATCAATTTCGAGGTGATGAAAAAGTCATGAGCAATAATCATGAAGATCAGCGTGATTCACTAAATAAGTACACCATCGATTTAACAGAACGTGCTTTGGCAGGCAAGCTTGACCCTGTGATTGGACGTGATGATGAAATCCGTCGTACCATTCAGGTCTTGTCACGCCGTACTAAAAACAACCCGGTACTGATTGGTGAGCCGGGGGTGGGTAAAACAGCAATTGTCGAAGGTCTGGCACAGCGTATTATCAATGGTGAAGTACCTGAAGGGCTCAAAGGCAAGCGTGTTTTGTCATTGGACCTCGGTTCTTTGCTGGCCGGTGCCAAATACCGCGGCGAGTTTGAAGAACGCTTAAAAGCTGTACTCAAAGATATTGCCAAGCATGAAGGCGAAATCATCCTGTTTATCGATGAATTGCATACACTGGTAGGTGCAGGTAAAAGTGATGGTGCGATGGATGCCGGCAATATGCTGAAACCTGCATTGGCACGTGGCGAATTGCGCTGTGTGGGTGCGACAACTCTGGATGAATACCGTCAGTATATTGAAAAAGATGCTGCACTTGAGCGTCGTTTCCAAAAAGTGCTGGTAGATGAACCGAGCGTAGAAGACACGATTGCGATTCTACGTGGCCTGAAAGACCGTTATGCAACGCATCATGGTGTACAAATTCTGGATTCTGCGATTATTGCAGCGGCAAAAATGTCACACCGTTATATTACCGATCGCCAGTTGCCGGATAAAGCCATTGACCTGATTGATGAAGCTGCATCCCGTATTAAAATGGAGCTAGATTCCAAACCTGAAGCGCTAGATAAACTGGAGCGCCGTCTGATCCAGCTGAAAATGCAGCTTGAAGCAGTGAAAAAAGATGAGGATAGCGGTGCCAAAGGCGAGATTAAGCATCTGACCCAACAGATTGAAACGGTCGAGAAAGAATATCAGGATCTGGAAGAAATCTGGCGTGCAGATAAAGCCTTGGTGGCTGGCAACAAGGATATCCAGGTTAAACTGGATCAGGCACGTATAGCCCTAGATAAAGCACAGCGTGAAGGTGATCTGGCAGAGGCAGCACGCTATCAGTATGGCGTGATTCCCGAATTGCAAAAGCAGCTAGAGCGCATTGAAGCAGCGGAGGAAAGCGAATCACCAAAACTGTTGCGTGACAAGGTGACCGAGAATGAAATTGCGGAAGTCGTCAGTGCGGCTACCGGTATTCCTGTCGCGAAAATGCTGCAGGGTGAACGTGACAAATTGCTGCATATGGAAGAATTCCTGCATAAACGTGTGGTGGGTCAGGATGAAGCCGTGGTGGCCGTATCCAATGCCGTGCGCCGTTCACGTGCAGGCTTGTCTGATCCTAATCGCCCAAGCGGGTCATTCCTGTTCCTTGGACCGACCGGTGTAGGTAAAACAGAATTAACCAAAGCCTTGGCGAACTTCCTGTTTGACAGTGACGATGCAATGATCCGGATCGACATGTCCGAGTTTATGGAAAAACACTCGGTAAGCCGTCTGGTTGGTGCGCCTCCGGGTTATGTGGGCTATGAAGAAGGCGGGGTGCTGACTGAAGCTGTGCGCCGTAAACCGTATAGTGTGCTCTTGTTCGATGAAGTCGAAAAAGCACATCCGGATGTCTTTAACATCTTGCTGCAAGTGCTGGATGATGGTCGTTTAACTGATTCCCAAGGCCGTGTAGTAGATTTTAAAAATACCGTGATTGTCATGACTTCGAATCTGGGGTCGCAGGACGTTCGCGAGTTAGGTGAAGGTGCAACACGCGATGAAGTTCGGACAGTGGTGATGAATGCGGTATCTGAACATTTCCGTCCGGAATTTATTAACCGTATTGATGAGATTGTCGTATTCCACGCACTGGAAAAAGACCAGATTCGCGGTATTGCCGATATTCAGCTGGACCGTTTACGTCAACGCCTGGCCGAACGGGATATGCGCCTGTCGGTAGATGATACTGCCTTTGAGCAATTGATTGAGGTCGGGTTTGATCCGCTGTATGGTGCACGTCCGCTAAAACGCGCGATTCAGCAACGTATTGAAAATGGACTGGCTCAGAAAATTCTTGCGGGAGAATTCCAGCCGGGCGATACGATTCTGGTGAGAGCGGAACATGGTGAGCTGGTTTTTGAAAAAATGAAACTCAGCTAAGTTTCAATCCAGTTTATTATATGTTCCATGAAAAAACCCAGTTCAATTGAACTGGGTTTTTTATTTGTGACTGGATATTAGTCGCAAGTCTATAAGGCGTTAAACTTGCGGATGACGGATTTTCCAGGCACGGTGAATTTTTTGATTCCGCTTAAAGTCAGGACCAATGGTTTCCTGGGTAATTTCTTCAACATCAAAGAACGCCAGAATTTCTTCATCCATCTCAAAACCACGATAGTTATTCGAAAAATACAGGGTACCATCGCTGGTTAAACGGTTCATGGCACGTTTCAGCAGGGATAAATGGTCACGCTGGACATCGAAGGTACCGTAGAATTTCTTCGAGTTCGAAAACGTTGGCGGATCAATAAAGATCAGGTCATATTGCTCATGGCCTTCTTTCAGCCATTCGAAACAGTCAGAGGCAAAGAACTGGTGCTGTTCATCCGCATGATCCACAGTTAAACCGTTCAGGACAAAGTTTTCTTTTGACCAGTTCAAATAAGTATTCGACAGATCGACGCTGGTCGTGCTCGCAGCACCGCCCAAAGCAGCATGTAAACTTGCCGTTGAGGTATAGCTGTACAGGTTCAGGAAGTGTTTGCCTTTTGCTTCACGTGCAATACGTAAACGCATTTGACGGTGATCGAGGAATAGACCGGTATCTAGGTAATCGGTCAGGTTGACCAGAATCTTGGCCTTGCCTTCCTGTACGATAAAACGCTTGGATGCTGTACTTTGTTTGGTGTACTGGTTTTTACCTTCCTGACGCGCACGGGTCTTGATAAAGATCGCATCACGGCCCAAACCGGTCACGGCGCGAATTGCCTGTAAGGCCAGGTTGAAACGTTTCTTGGCTTTTTCCGGATCAATAGTTTTAGGTGGCGCATATTCTTGTACATGCAAACGCTCGCCATACAAATCTACTGCGACGTTAAAATCAGGTAAATCTGCATCATAGAGACGTAAACAATGGATCTGTTCCTTGACTGCCCATTTTTTTAGAGCTTGCATGTTTTTGGTCAGACGGTTGGCAAACTCCATCGCACCTTCAATCGGCTCAAACTGCTGAGGCTGCCAGCTTTCTAGGAATGGACGTACCACCGCGGCCGGTTTAACCGTACCGAAGCGGATATAAATCGGCAATTTACCATTCATCAAACGCAGGATTTGCGGATCATTGAATGCCAGCACGTCGGCCTGTTCCACTTGTGAGGCAATCACAGCCGCTTTTTGATTCGGGAAATTCTTTTGCAGTAAAGCTGATAAACCCAAGTATAAAGAACGGTTTTGGGCTTTATCACCGAGACGTTCACCATAAGGCGGGTTGGTCACGAAGAATACTTTCTTGCCTTCTGCATGAAAATCAGGCCAGTCATTTAAAGTCCGTTCTTCAATCATGATATTGTCGAGTGCGGATTCAAAACCCGCCGCGATAATATTTTGTCTGGTGGCTTTAACCGCTTCCCAGTCCGCATCGAAGGCATAGAATTGTGGTAATGGATTTTCCATTGCCGCTTGATGACGCTCAGCAGCTTCTGCCTTGATGCTCATCCAGAGTTCATGGTCATGACCATTCCAGCCATTAAAACCGAAACGACGGACCAGACCAGGCGCACGGTCGGTCAAGATCATCAGTGATTCAATAATGAACGTTCCTGAACCACACATTGGATCAACCACGATATCCGGATTTAACGCTTTTAAACCACCTTTTTGCAGAATCGCAGCGGCCAGGTTTTCCTTGATCGGGGCGTCAGTCATGAACCGGCGATAACCGCGTTTATGCAAAGAGTCGCCAGACAGGTCCAGGCAGTAAGTATGTTCTTTCTTGCCTGCCAGAATATACATGGTGATTTCAGGCTGTTTGGTATCAATGCTTGGACGTTTGCCTACCGCTTCCATAAAGGAATCCACGACACCATCTTTGGCACGTAAAGTTGCAAACTGGGTATTGACCTTGATATCACGCTCGACATGCAAACGAATCGCAAAGGTACTTTGTGGTGCAAAAATCAGCGACCAGTCAAAGCTGAGAGCTCCTTCATAGAGTTCTTCTGCAACATCACGCGCATCATGAGAAAATTCAATTTCATGCGTGTGGATCGGCATCAAGACACGTGAAGCCAGACGTGACCACATGCAGATACGATAAGCATTTTCCAGGGTGCCTTTAAAGGTTAGACGGCCCGGAAAACGCTCAATATTCTGAACACCTAAGCCTTGAATTTCTTCTTCTAATAAGGTTTCCAGCCCATCGGCACAGGTGACCCAATAATTGCTTAAACGTGGAGAGGTATTCATATAATAGAGAGACCAAAAAAAGATAAATAAAAACTGCGCTAAGTTTACCGTATTTTTATATTGAAAGCTTTTTAAATTCTCTGAAAGGCCTGAGCTGCCATAGAGAATATGCGTATTTGTATTATAAATTGAAAAACTGGTACGTATTTTGCTCTATCCACTGTAAATCAGGCAGTCAGTCGATGGGGAGCGATGGCTGCCTGATTTTTCAATTTTATAATGAGGGTAAAGATGTTAGAGAATCAGTTACGCAACCATGACGCTTTTTCAGTGGCCACTTTAATTTATGCGCGTTTACGACGTGTTTCCGGTCGAGTAATTGATGCACTTTTTTTGGCAGAGAATCTGGACTATGCCCGGCATGTGATTCAGCTGGCAGAGCAGACCCAAGACCCAGAGTTGAGTCATCTGATCCAGCGCCTGAAAATGGTACTGGAGATTTCGGAAACAGGACAAGGTTCTGAAATAGAGGCCACGAACCTAAGCCAGCAGAATGAGCTGATCTCGGTTGAACCGGATGAAGATGATATCTATCGTGCACAAGTATCACATCGTTATATTGGTGCATTACGCTAGACAGGAGAGGGTGTGAATGCTCCAGACTGAAGCACCCATTTTTTAATATTTAAAATCAGCAGGATGTAAATCGGGTTAAATTATCTTGTTGAAAAAATAAAGATGAATCTGATTTTCTGTTTTTATTGTTCAGATGCTTTTTGTACAAGTAGCAACGTGCTCAACTATAAAAATTCGCCAATCTCTGTATAATATGTTGACTTAACGCATAAGGAATCTCTCATGCACTTGGCGGCATTGCATACACCGAGCCAGATTCAACTCAATAAAGAAGGTAATCTAAAACACTTCTTGACCATCGAAGGTCTTTCTAAAGAAACCCTGACAAAAATATTGGACACTGCACAGTCCTTTTTTAATGACCAAAATCAGCTGATCACCAATAATTTGCTGGAAGGCAAAACGGTGATGAACCTGTTCTTCGAAAATTCTACCCGTACCCGAACCACCTTTGAAGCCGCTGCCAAGCGCCTTTCTGCCAACGTTCTCAATATCGATATTGCCCGTTCGAGTACCTCTAAAGGTGAAACCCTGCGTGACACTTTATGGAATCTGGAAGCCATGGCGGCCGATATTTTCGTGGTACGTCATTCATCTTCTGGAGCAGCACATTTTATTGCCAAAGATGTCTGCCCAGACGTTGCCATTATTAACGCCGGTGATGGCCGTCATGCGCATCCGACGCAAGCCATGCTGGACATGCTGACCATTCGCCGTGAAACCAATAAAAAATTCGAAGAAATGTCGATCGCTATTATTGGCGATATCAAGCATTCGCGTGTGGCACGTTCAGACGTGGCAGCCTTGCAAACTTTGGGTTGTCAAGATATCCGGGTGATTGCACCCAATACTTTGTTGCCATTAGGCTTTGAAGAATATGGCGATGGTGTTCGTCTGTTTAACAAGATGGAAGAGGGCATTAAAGACTGCGACGTGATTATTACGCTACGTATTCAAAACGAGCGGATTGATTCTCCAGCACTTGCCTCGCAAGCCGAGTTTTACAAAATGTATGGTCTGAACAAAGAACGTCTTGCGATGGCCAAGCCGGATTGTATCGTGATGCATCCAGGACCAATGAACCGTGGGGTGGAAATTGATTCCAGCATTGCAGATGGCTCACAGTCGGTGATTCTGCATCAGGTGACCAATGGTATTGCAGTGCGTATGGCAGTACTGGCACTGGCGATGCAGGGTCAGTTACAGGAACAGGGTTTGATTGAAGCGATTGCGGTATAAGGAATAAGTCATGTCTATTGTAAAAATTGAAAATGTCCGTGTTCTCGACCCAATTGCAAAAACAGATTCGATCGAAACGGTTTATCTCGAAAATGGTAAGCGTGTAGAGGCATCCTCAGACGTTACTGAGACCCTTGATGGTCAAGGTAAATGGCTGATGCCAACTATGGTTGACCTGTGTGCACGTCTACGTGAGCCAGGCCAGCAGCAACATGGGACTTTAAAGTCGGAAGGTAAGGCAGCACGAGCTAACGGTATCCTGCATGTATTTACCCCACCAGATTCAAAACCGATTGTTCAAGACAATGGTGCGCTGATTCACGGCCTGGTTGAAAAAGCCATGCTGGATGGCGGGATCTATTTGCAGGTAATTGGTGCGCAAACCCAAGGTTTAAATGGTCAACAGCCGGCAAATATGGCGGGTCTGAAAAAAGGTGGTTGTAGTGCCGTATCCAATGCCAGTGCGCCGTTTGCCAATGATGATGTAGTCCTGCGTACACTTGAATATGCCGCGGGTTTAGACCTGACGGTGGTGTTCTATGCTGAAGAACCACAAATTGCCAAAGATGGCTGCGTGCATGAAGGTTTTATTGCCTCACGTCAGGGCTTGCCAATGATTCCGGCACTGGCTGAAACCGTGGCAATCGCCAAATACTTGCTCATGATTGAAGCCACCCATGTACGTGCACACTTCGGTCTGTTGTCTTGTGGTGCATCTGTCGAATTGATCCGTATTGCCAAGGAAAAAGGTTTGCCGGTGACCTGTGATGTGGCTATGCACCAGCTGCATCTGACCGATCATTTGATTGACGGTTTTAACTCTCTTGCACATGTGCGTCCGCCGCTTCGTTCAGAACAGGATAAAGAATTGCTGCGTCAGGGAGTAAAATCCGGTGTGATTGATGCCATCTGCACTCATCATGAACCGCTGAGCAGCTCTGCGAAAATGGCGCCATTTGCGGAAACGCAACCAGGATTCACTGCTTTTGATACCTATGTGCCTTTTGGTCTGCAACTGATTCGTGAGGGGTTGTTAACTCCACTGGAATGGGTAGAAAAAGTAACCTTGGCTCCGGCTCGTGTTGCACAAATGGCAGATCGCTGGGTAAATGAATCAGGTTGGGTGCTGCTAGATCCGGAACTGGAATGGACCCTGGATAAAGAAAGCATCGTGTCACAAGGTAAGAATACACCGTTAATCAATCAAAAAGTGCTAGGTAAAGTGATTCAAACTTATGTTGCTTAAGTAAGACCAACTTTATAAAAGTCAGCTTCGGCTGGCTTTTTTTATTTTTTAAATTGTATTGGCGAAATGCCACACTAACAAAAATAGTGAAACTTTATGATATTCATACAATTATTTACATTTTCAAAAAATAGGGATCGTTACACTGCTTAAATATTAAACATTAGAAAAATCAAAAGAATGGTGACGATTATGAATATAGACTTTATAGAACGCTTAAAAAGTGATGTTACGGCGATTGTTCTTCAAGGTGAAACAGAGCATTTATTTGCCAAAGATCAAGCTTTGGCGCAGTTCTATCCCGTATTTTTAAGTATATTACGTGCTCGTCCCGCCTGGATCGAGATTCTTGGTCAGCAACTCAATCCAAAGATTCATGAATTATTCAATGCAAATCCGGCATTAAAGCAGCAGTTTCTGGATCAACTTGATCAGAGTGCACCACAAGAAGAAATAGAACACACCCTGAATCGGTCAATTGTACCGACCATGAATTTCTTACAGACTGAAGCAGGGGCTTCAAGTCAGGAAGCCATTAGCCATTTGCTTGAAACTCATGCCGATTCGATTCAGCGCGCCTTGCCTGTTTGGGCTGGGCCCATTCTGGCAGCGCTTGGTGTTTCCCCCTTGGCGGGGCACAGTTTAAATCAAGAACCTGTGCTTGAAGCTGAACCTATCATTGTGGTTCAGGAAGAGAGAAAAACAAGCTTTTTATGGCCCGTTATCATTTTTCTGATTCTGGCGGCCTTAACCCTGTTTTTTATTCGTAGCTGTATGCATGATGATGATCCACAAGCCGGTCAGGACGGTCAGGTGGCTAGTGAAGCTGTAGCCGCCCAACCTGCTTCTTTGCAATTGAGTACAGGCAGCAATGGTGAAATTATAAGTTGCCAGATAGGGTTGAATAATCCGCAATATATGGAAATTCTGCAAAACGAGATTAAACAGATTTTTAATTATAATATTGGTTGCGGTACGTTGAGTAGTGATGCCTATCATTCAGAATTCACCGATCAGGATACTATTCCGACTGTTTTGAGAGCAATCCAGGGAATGCCAAATGTATCACTGGACTGGGTGGGCAATCAGGTTTTGGTGCGTGCAGCAACCAATGCTGAAGCTGAGCGTCTGGCAGCACAAATTCGTAGTCTCGCAAAAAATGTTACGGTAGTGACTCAACAGCCTCTAAATAACAGTGAGATAATCAGTACTGCCAACAGTGAAGCAGAACAGGCTCTGGCTAGCATTAAGGAGGACGATGTTAAAGCATTGGATGTAGCGACTGCACTTAATTTACAGATTATCAATTTTGATACAGCCTCTACCGAAGTTCCAGAGGTCAATAAATTGGTGCTGGATCAGGCTGCTGCATTATTGCAACGTGCACCACAAGTTATCCTGAAAGTTAAAGGACATGCTGATGCTCAAGGCAGCGAAGCAGAGAATAAGGCACTGTCTGTGCAACGTGCCCAAGCGGTGACCGACTACCTCGTTCAACAAGGCGTCGATCCTGCACAGTTACAGGCAGTTGGCATGGGAGCGGATCAGCCAGTTGAACCTAATGCCACACCTGCCGGGCAGTTCCAGAACCGTCGCGTGACCTTTGAAGTCGTGAATACTGAAACGGGAGTGGTACGTGAAGTAGATGATGAAGGTGTGGTGGAGAAGACAGGAAATTAACAGAGCGGCCTAAATAAAAAAGGACGAATTTTCGTCCTTTTTTATTATCTTAAATTAAGAAAATACTGGCGGGCTATAGGTCAGGGTTCTTCCCAGGAACCAGAGCAGGAACAGTACCAAAGGCAGATGGAAAATCAGCTGGGTAACCGTAAATCCAATCACATCTTTGGCTTTTAATTTCAGGATACCGAGCATCGGCAGCATAAAGAAAGGGTTAATCAGATTAGGCAAGGCTTCTGCCGCATTATAAATCTGCACCGACCAGCCCAGATGCACTTTCAGGTCATGTGCTGCCTGCATCACATAGGGTGCTTCGATAATCCATTTGCCTCCACCGGATGGAATAAAGAAGCCCAGAATTGCTGAATAAAGTCCCATCACGATGGCAAAGGTTTCCGGAGAAGCAATCGAAACGAAAAATTCGGCAATATAATGTGACAATGACAGATCGGCCGGATTTAGCGCATTGGTCATCATAAAGGCAATACTGCCATACAACGGAAACTGGATCAGTACTCCTGAAATAGCCGGAACAGCCTTGGAGACTGCATTCAGGAAATTTCGTGGTGTACCGTGCAAGGCCACGCCCAAAATCAGAAAGATAAAGTTATAGGTATTTAAGCTGGAAATGGCCAGAATCGGATTACTTTTGGAAAATTCGTTAAACATCCAGACTGCGCCCAGAATCACGATCAAAATGCTTAAAATGGGTGAATTTTCCAGCCAATCCCCCGGTCTTTTTTCGGCAGATACTTCCGGTTTTTCTTCTTCAATCTGAATCGGGAAGTGTTCAATGGTTTTAATGTCAGAGCCTTTAGGTGCTGACCAGTAAGCAATTGCGATTGAAGCTACAATCAGTACCGCCGTCATGATCATGGATTGCGGCAGGAAAATAGTCTCGGTAAATGGAATCACGCCCGTCAGGTTATAAATCGGTTCAGGCAGACTGCTTTTATTGGCCTGTAACTGTGCAGCTGAAGAACTGATGCCCAGTGCCCAGGTCGCACCCATCCCGATAATCGCGGCAGCCGCAGCAGCGCGGTAATCCATGTTAAGCTCTTTACGCTGTGCCAGTGCAATCACTAGAAGTGCAGTCAGTACAGTACTCATGGCCCAGTTAATCAGGGAAATTAACAGGCTGACCGTGGCGACCAGGACAATCGCACCACGACCGGAATGCGGCAAGCGTGCTATTTTCTGGATCAGCAGCTGGACAGGCTTGGATACGGAAACCACATAACCGACCACGATCAGCATGCACATCTGCAAGGTAAAGGGAATCAAGCTCCAGAAGCCGTCTCCAAAGGAAATCGCGACATCCTGTGCCGGTGCACCAATTCCGATGGCGGCAATCGCCACAATGATGACACCGAGTAGGGCAAAAATATAAGAATCCGGAAACCATTTTTCAGACCAGTCGCTGACGCGCATGGCGAAGCGCTGCAAAATATTTTGTTGAGTTTGCATGATTAAAATCCATTTATTCTGCAATTATTATTTTGAAATGAAGCAGCTATATATAAAAAAGCCCTTAAGAAATTTTATTCTTAAGGGCTGGCTAGATCAGGCAGCGTTACGTAGTAGCGCTACCCCAGTGACTTTTTGAATCTCTTCAAAACTTACCTCTGGTGCCAGTTCAACCAGTCGAATTCCATCAGGAGTAACATCCAGTACACCGAGGTCGGTAATAATCCGGTTCACCACAGCTTGGCCGGTAAGGGGCAGGCTACATTGCGGTACAATCTTCGGTGTACCATCTTTGGCGCAGTGTTCCATCAAGACCACGACCTTTTGTACACCCGCGACCAGATCCATGGCACCACCCATGCCTTTGACCTTTTTGCCCGGAATCATCCAGTTGGCCAGATCACCAGTTTCAGACACTTCCATCGCCCCCAGAATGGCAATATTGACATGACCGCCACGGATCATGGCAAAGGAATCGGCACTTGAGAAAAATGAAGCACCTTTACGCGCTGTGACCGTCTGTTTACCGGCATTGATCAGGTCGGCATCGATAGTCTCCTCGGTTGGAAATTCGCCAATCCCCAGCAAACCATTTTCCGACTGCAGCCAGACATTGATATTTTCCGGAATATAATTCGCGACTAGCGTCGGCAGGCCAATCCCTAAATTGACATAGAAACCATCTTCAAGCTCTTGTGCTGCGCGCTGCGCCATTTGATTACGTGTCCAAGCCATGATCAAGCCTCCGCCTTTAAAGTCATCTGTTCAATGCGTTTTTCCGGTTGGGTATTCAGTACAATCCGGTTCACATAAATTCCAGGAAGATGGATTTCATCCGGATCCAGCACGCCAATTTCGACAATTTCTTCAACTTCAGCAATGGTGACTTTACCCGCCATGGCACAGACCGGATTAAAGTTTTGGGCGGTTTTACGGAAAATCAGGTTGCCAGCTTTATCTGCCTTATAGGCTTTGACTAGCGCCACATCGGCAGTTAAAGATTCTTCCAGAATGTAAGACTTGCCATTAAATTCACGGACATCCTTACCTTCAGCGATCACGGTTCCGACACCCGTCGCCGTATAAAAAGCCGGAATACCGGCACCGCCAGCACGCAATTTTTCTGCCAGTGTACCCTGTGGGGTCAGCTCAACTTCCAGTTCGCCATTTAAATATTGACGTTCGAATTCCTTATTTTCACCGACATAAGATGAAATCATTTTTTTAATCTGTTTGGTTTCCAGCAGAAGTCCGAGACCGAAGCCGTCTACGCCGGCATTGTTGGAAATACAGGTGAGTTGTTTAGCACCTGTTTCTTTTAAAGCTACGATCAAAGCTTCTGGAATACCGCATAAACCAAAACCACCAACGGCCAGGGTATGACCATCTTGCACCACATCCTTTAAGGCGGATTGAGCGCTGTCATAAACCTTGTTTGACATCTTGTCACCTCTATTATTGTTGTAGCAGACGTCAATCTGCTGTTTATATCCTTATGGCTTGCTTGAGAGTATTTTGCTCAAGCAAGTTTATTTTCAAGCACAGGCTTTTTGCCAATAGGCATTGGCATAATTGGATGGATTGTTGCGCTGCAAGACTTCACTGATATTACGGCTGGCCTGCATCAAGGCGTCCAGCTGAATACCGGTTTCAAAGCCCATATTCGAGAGCAGGTAATACAGGTCTTCAGTTGAAACATTGCCTGAAGCCCCTTTGGCATAAGGGCAGCCACCTAAGCCTGCAATGGATGAATCAAATACGCGAATGCCTTGTAATAGCGACTGGTAGATATTCGCAATCGCCATGCCGTAAGTATTATGAAAATGGCCTGCCAAAACTTTAGCATCAAGTTCAGCCAGACAAGCCTCCCAGACATTTTTCACCCGATCCGGTGTTGCTGTACCAATGGTTTCACCCAATGACACTTCGTAGCAGCCCATCTCCAGCAAACGCTGGGTGACTTTGACCACCTGTTTCGGATCAATGGCACCTTCATAAGGACAGTCCACCATGCAGGAGACATAGCCGCGCACCTTAATGTCATTGGCTTTGGCGGCTGCCATGACATCGGCAAACTTCTCGAAGCTTTCATCAATCGAGCAATTGATGTTTTTGCGGGTAAAGCTTTCAGAAGCAGCGGTAAATACCGCCACTTCCTTGCAACCTACAGCCAGTGCCGATTCAAAACCTTTCAGATTTGGGGTCAGCAGACTGAACTGAATATTCGGATCTTGAGGTAGGCTGGCAAAGAGCACATCACTGTCTGCCATTTGCGGTACCCATTTGGCTGAAACGCAGGAACCAACTTCGATGGACTGCAGACCGGTTTTCATCAGGTCTAGAATCAGGTTTTTCCGGTCATCCAATGTCAATGGTGTTTTTTCATTTTGCAGGCCATCGCGTGGCCCGACTTCTACGATTTTGACAAAATCCGTCATGCCACTTCCTCCGCCAGTGGCTGGAATTCGACCAGTTCATCACCAGCTTTAACCTGATCACCCTTCTGGAAATATGAACTTGCGATGATGCCGTCATGCGGTGCACGAATTGAATATTCGATCTTCATGGCTTCCAGCGTCATCAGCACATCATCTTTTTTGACTTTGTCATTGGCTGCCACGAGCACCTGGGTAATGACACCTGGCATTGGCGCGATCAGATTATTTTCCGTGCCTTGTTCATCCTGATTACCAAAATCAGACTTCAGGTAACTGAACTTATAGCTTTGACCATTCTGGAACAGGGTAATGCCTTGCTCAGTCTGGCTGAAAGCCAGTTTTTGCTGTTTACCCGCCAGTTGCAGCGCTAAAGTATGGGCATCGACGAGCTGACCCTGAACCTGTAGCTGCTGACCGTTATAGCTGGCAACAAAACCTTGATCCTGAGTGCGGAACTGAATTTTCAGGTTGATGCCATTGCGTTGTAATTGCACTGTATGGCTATTTTGCTGATTCAGACGCCAGAATGCTTGTTGCTGCCACACCAGATTGCTTGGAACGGGATTCTGTGCTTGACGTGAAAGTAGTTCAATCAGTGCAGCACTGACCACCAGTTCGGTACTGATATCTGCAGAAGGTTTGAGCAGGAATTCCTCTTCACGCTGAATCAGGCCAGTATCTAAATGTGCATTTTTAAACGAGTCACACAGCACCAGGCGATCTAGAAAAGCAATATTGTTACCCAGACCATCAACATGGAACTGACCCAGTGCATGGTGCATTTGGGTCAAGGCTGCTTCACGGTTTTTGCCCCAGACAATCAGTTTAGCAATCATCGGATCATAATAGGTGCTGATTTCATCACCTTCGACAATACCGCTATCGACACGTACACAGTCACTTTGCTCCGGATAATGCAGGTAGCTGATCTGACCAATCGCAGGAATAAAGCCTTTTTCCGGTTCTTCGGCATAGACACGGGCTTCGAGTGCATGTCCATGAATCTGCAATTCATGCTGCTGTTTCGGTAAAGGTTCACCAAAGGCCACGCGCAGTTGCCATTCCACCAGATCCTGTCCGGTAATCATTTCCGTCACTGGATGTTCAACCTGAAGACGGGTGTTCATTTCCATGAAGTAAGCTGTGCCGTCTTGCTCCACGATAAACTCGACTGTACCGGCACCGACATAGTTCACTGCACGCGCAGCATCAATCGCCGCCTGACGCATCGCCTCCAGTTTGTCTTCCGGCATTTTCGGTGCAGGCGCTTCTTCCAGCACTTTCTGGTGACGGCGCTGTACCGAGCAATCACGTTCGAACAGATGTACATAATTGCCGTGGGTATCACCAAACACCTGCACTTCAATATGACGTGGCTGAATCACATAGCGTTCAATCAGAACGTCTTCATTGCCAAAACTTGAACGTGCTTCACTCTTACATGAAGCAAGCGAGCTAAGAAAATCTTCGCTGCGTTCCACCAGACGCATGCCTTTACCGCCACCGCCAGCACTGGCCTTGATCAGTACCGGATAGCCAATATTGTCTGCCTGTTGTTTCAGGAAGTCGGCATCCTGATTGGTACCATGATAGCCGGGGGTTAAAGGCACACCGGCTTTTTCCATCAGGGCTTTAGATGTGGCTTTCAGACCCATTGCCAGAATGGCATCGACTGGCGGACCAATAAACACAATATTATTGTCCTGACAGGCCAAGGCAAACTGGTCATTTTCGGACAGGAAACCATAACCCGGGTGAATTGCCTGAGCGCCTGTGGTTTTTGCTGCCTGAATAATGCGATCAATCTGTAAATAACTCTGTGCAGCTGGCGATTCACCAATATAGATCGCTTCATCGGCCAGTTTGACATGCTGTGCCTGCGCATCGGCATCGGAATAGACGGCAACGGTGGCGATACCTAATTTCTTCGCTGTACGAATCACACGGCAGGCAATTTCACCACGGTTGGCAATTAAAATCTTTTCAAACATCGTAGGATCCTTCTTGTTGTTATGCCGTGGTCTTGATCCAGGCCGGGCTTTGTTTGTTCAAAAATGCATTCAGTCCATTTTTCGCCTCATCTCCCTGGCGAATATGGGCAATATGCTGTGCTGTTTTAAGCAGTAAATCTTCGGTCAAAACCTGTTGGTCAACCAGTTGAATCAACTGTTTGGATGCGCTCTGTGCAGTAGGACCACCCAGTAAAAGTGCTTCCACAATTTCATCAATTTTGCTGTCGAGCTGTTCCGGTGGAGTGACTTCATGCGCAAGACCAATGCTTTTGGCCTGTTCAGCAGTAATCCGCTCGGCGGTCAGGAAATAACGTGAGGCCTGACGAGCCCCAATCGCACGAATTACATAAGGGCTGATGGTCGAAGGTGCCAGACCTAAACGTACTTCCGACGTCGCAAACTTGGCATCGGTACTGGCCACGCAAATATCACAGGCCGAAGCCAGCCCCATGCCACCACCAAAAGCAATACCATGTACCCGGGCAATGGTCGGCTGTTTCAAGGTCGCCAGACTTTGCAGCATTTTCGCTAACTTCAAGGCGTCGGCTTCATTGTCTGCTTGAGAAGCCTGACCGGCCTGTTTCATCCAGTTCAGGTCAGCACCGGCCGAGAAGCTTTTGCCACGACCCGCCAGAATCACTACACGCACATCATCACGGCTGTTTAAAGACTGGAAGCAGGCATGCAGTTCTTGAATGACTTGAGTATTAAAGGCATTGTGCAGTTCGGCACGGTTAATCCAGACTGTCGCGACCTGATTCTGCTGTTCGAGCTGTAAAAATTGATAATCCATTTTTGATACCTCTTACATGCGGAACACGCCGAATTTGGTTGGTTGGATTGGCGCATTTAGGGCTGCAGCCAGACTCAAGGCTAGTACTTCACGCGATTGTGCTGGATCAATCACACCGTCATCCCATAACCGCGAAGACGCATAATAAGGATGGCCTTGGCGTTCGTATTGATCACGGATTGGCTGTTTAAACTGGTCTTCTTCTTCTGCTGACCAGCTGCCACCTTTCTGTTCAATCTGGTCACGTTTTAAGGTCGACAAGACGCTAGATGCCTGTTCACCGCCCATCACCGAAATACGCGAGTTTGGCCAGGTCCACATAAAGCGCGGCGAGTAGGCGCGGCCACACATACCGTAGTTGCCAGCACCAAAAGAACCGCCAATCACTAGAGTCAGTTTCGGAACATTGGCATTGGCGACGGCCATCACCAGCTTGGCACCATTTTTGGCAATGCCTTCATTTTCATACTGGCGACCGACCATAAAGCCGGTAATATTTTGCAGGAAAATCAGTGGAATATTGCGCTGGGTACACAGTTCAATAAAATGTGCGCCTTTTTGGGCAGACTCGGAAAATAAAATCCCGTTATTGGCAATAATCCCGACCGGCATGCCATAGAGCTTGGCAAAACCGGTCACCAGAGTAGTGCCGAAACGTGCTTTGAATTCATCAAAACGTGAGCCATCGACAATACGCGCTATCACTTCACGGATATCAAAAGGCTTGCGCGCGTCACTCGGCACAATGCCGTACAGTTCCGAACTGTCAAACAGCGGCGCTTCGATTTCATCTGTGGTCTTGTTTGGCTTTTTGTTCAGGTTGGCCACGATGTTGCGGGCAATCGCAAGCGCATGTTCATCATTTTCTGCCAGATGATCAGCCACGCCAGACAAACGGGTATGCACATCACCACCACCGAGATCCTCACTGGACACCACTTCACCAGTAGCTGCCTTAACCAGAGGAGGGCCGCCGAGGAAGATCGTGCCCTGATTCCGCACAATAATGGTTTCATCTGACATGGCAGGAACATAAGCACCGCCTGCAGTACAGCTACCCATCACCACTGCAATCTGGGCGATACCTTGGCTTGACATACGTGCCTGATTGTAGAAAATACGGCCGAAGTGATCGCGGTCTGGAAATACTTCATCCTGTAAAGGTAAGTATGCACCGCCTGAATCCACCAGATAAATACAGGTCAGATGGTTCTGTTCGGCAATTTCCTGGGCACGTAAATGCTTTTTCACTGTTAATGGATAATAAGTACCGCCTTTCACCGTAGCATCATTGGCGATGATCATGCAGGACACACCGTTAACCTGACCAACACCAGCGACCACACCTGCGGCAGGAACATCATCTTGATACACCTGATAGGCAGCCAGCTGACCAATTTCCAGAAAAGCGGTTCCTGGATCAATCAGGTGATTAATCCGTTCACGTGGTAACAGCTTGCCGCGATCTAAATGTTTTTGGCGGGCAGTTTCGCCGCCACCCAAAGCAATTTTTTCAACTTTCTGTTTTAGGTCATCCACCAGTTGCAGCATGGCAGTCTGGTTGGTTTTAAACTCTTCACTACGTATATTGATTTTGCTCGATAACTGATTCATGACGAACATCCTTGTTTTATTCTAAGTGTTAAGATTTAGGCTGTTTCGTTGAAAAGTTCACGGCCAATCAGCATGCGGCGGATTTCTGAAGTACCGGCGCCAATTTCATACAGTTTGGCATCGCGCCATAAACGGCCTGCAGCAAACTCGTTGATATAACCGTTACCACCTAAAGTCTGAATGGTTTCACCCGCCATCCAGGTCGCTTTTTCAGCAGCATATAAAATGGCACTGGCAGCATCTTTACGCAGACTACGGCTATGTTCGGCCTTGTCACATTCAGCGCCGACCGCATAAACCAGTGCCTTACATGCCAGCCAGGTCGAATACATGTCAGCGATTTTGCCTTGCATTAACTGGAATTCACCCAGTGCCTGACCAAACTGTTTACGGTCATGAATATACGGAATCACGGTGTCCATGCAGGCATCCATAATCCCCAGTGGGCCGGCACTCAATACAGCCCGCTCGTAATCCAGCCCGCTCATCAAGACTTTGGTGCCATTGCCGACGCCTCCCATGACGTTTTCTTTCGGAACTTCGACATTGTCAAAAAATAGCGGATAAGTATTGGAACCGCGCATACCCAGTTTGTCCAAATGCGTGCCATGGCTAAAACCTGGCATATTTTTCTCTACCAGAAAGGCAGTCATGCCTTTGGCACCGGCTTGTAAATCGGTTTTTGCATAGACCACCAGGACATCGGCATCGCCACCATTGGTGATCCACATTTTTGAACCATTCAGCAGGTAGTGATCGCCTTTGTCTTCCGCTTTGAGCTTCATGCTCACCACATCCGAGCCTGCATTCGGTTCAGACATTGCCAAGGCACCGACATATTCACCTGAAATCAGTTTAGGCAGATAACGCTGTTTCTGTTCTTCCGTACCATTTCGCTTAATTTGGTTCACACATAGGTTAGAATGTGCGCCATAGGACAAACCAATGGATGCTGAAGCACGGGAAATTTCCTGCATGGCAATGATATGGGCCAGATAACCGAAATTTGAACCGCCATATTCCTCACTGACAGTCAGACCGAGCAGGCCCATCTCGCCAAATTTTTTCCAGAGTTGAGCCGGAAACTCATTGTCACGGTCGACCTGTTGGGCAATCGGGGCAATTTCCTTGGCGCAAAATGCGGCCACTGAATCACGAAGCGCAATCAGAGTTTCATCTAAACCGAAATCCAAGCTTTGTAAATTCATTCTTCATCCATCCTGAGGTTATATTTGTTGTGTCCAAAAAAGCATTTTTGTTGTGCTTGAGGTTTAACATACAACGAAAAAATAAAAAAGTGAATCTATATTCACAAAATGATTTACAATTCATTTTATCTTGTTGAGATTAATTTTATGAGTTATAAAAGATCATCATTGATGCAGGAACGGATGGAACAAAATCGTCTGTCGATTTTGCAATCTGCTCGTGAACTGATTACTCAAGGGGGCTTTAAAGAGGCGTCGATACAGGCGATTGCGGAACGTGCAGGCGTATCTACAGGGCTGGTCTATCGATATTTCGAGAACAAAAGCCAGATTTTAATCGAGGTTTTGTCGGCGGCAATTCAGCATGAAGTCGGAATTTTAGTCCATATTGCTGAATCGGATTTATCGGCAAGACTGAAATTGCAAAAATCTGTTACAACTTTTGTGAAGCGTGCCATGAATAGCCCTCAATTGGCGTATTCACTGATGTTCGAACCGGTTGATCCGGAAATGGAACATGAGCGTTTTCGCAGTAAGCAGCTGCTCAAGCAGAGCATTAAGGAGATTCTGGCCGAAGGAAAGGTCAATGGAGAATTCGAATTTGAAGATTTGAATACCGCAGCACTAGGTGTGGTTGGCGCCATGACCTTTGTCGTAATCGAACCTTTGAATCCGTCCCGCAATGTGATGTTTGATCAGAAATATAAGGATCACTTTGTCAAACAGATTGCCGATTTTTGTGTTAACGCAGTACGTCGACAGGAGGGAAATCCAGCAGCATAAGCACACAAAAACAGGCACACAGACAAGGTCGTCGTGGTCATAAAACAATTAGTAAAGTTGAAAATCAGAATTACAAAGAATCAAGGAGATCGATTCAATGACACAAGTACGGTTAAGCTATGCCTATGGAACCAGCAGCCAGCCTTTATTGGGCATGACGATTGGTGAAAAATTTGATCAGGCTTGTGAACAGTATGCACAAAGTGATGCAGTGGTCAGTCTGCACCAGAACATACGTCTCAGTTACCGGCAGCTACAGGAACAGGTCAATGCCTTTGCCTGTCAGCTGCTGAAACTGGGTATGCAAAAAGGAGACCGTCTGGCGATCTGGTCGCCGAACTGTGTGGAATGGACCATTACCCAGTTTGCAGCCTTCAAGGCAGGTATTATTCTGGTTAACCTGAATCCCGCTTATAAAAGCAATGAACTGGAATATGTGCTGAACAAGGTGTCTTGTAAGGGATTGGTGATTGCTTCCCAGTTTAAAACGACGGACTATCAGGAAATTCTGACTAAAATTGCACCGGAATTGCAGGAAACCGAAGATAAATTTCTTAATGCAGAGCGCCTGCCGCATTTAAAACATGTGATTAAAATTGATGACCAGCAGCATACCGGCATCCACCGGTTTCAGGATTTGCTGAGCTCGCCTGGCGAACAAGAGCTGCAACAACTGCAACAGATCTCCAGTGAATTGCAGTTCGATGAAACCATTAATATCCAGTTTACTTCGGGCACCACGGGCAATCCGAAAGGCACCATGCTGACCCATAATAATATTTTAAATAATGGGTACTTTGTCGGTGAAGCGATTCATTTAGGTCCAGAAGACCGCGTCTGTATTTCAGTTCCTTTATTTCATTGCTTTGGCATGGTGATGGGTAATCTGGCCTGTATTACGCACGGTTCTGCCATGATTTATCCGTCTGCCGTGTTTAATCCGCTGGAAACCCTGAAAGCCATCCAGCAGGAAAAATGTACCGCGGCTTATGGCGTACCGACCATGTTTATCGCCATTCTTGAGCATGAACAGTTTGACGAATTTGATCTGTCCAGTCTGCGTACCGGGATTATGGCGGGTAGTCCATGCCCGCAGGAGATTATGCAGCGCGTGATTGAACGTATGCATATGTCTGAAATTACCATCTGCTATGGTATGACCGAAACTGCGCCAGTTAGTGCACAGAGCTCTACTGAAGACAGTGTTGAACAACGTGTCAGTACGGTTGGTCGGGTACACCCGCATCTGGAAGTCAAAATTGTGGATGAAAGTGGCAAGGTCGTGCCACGCGGTCAATTGGGCGAGCTATGTGTACGCGGTTATTCCGTAATGCTCGGTTACTGGGAAGACCAGGATAAAACCCAGGAAGTGATTGATACAGCGCGCTGGATGCATACCGGTGATATTGCTGAAATGGATGATGAGGGCTTTGTCAAAATCAAGGGGCGAATCAAGGATGTCGTCATCCGTGGCGGGGAAAACCTGTTCCCGAAAGAAATCGAAGATTTCCTTTATACCCATCCGGCTGTTTCAGATGTACAGGTGATAGGGGTACCAGACCATAAATATGGAGAAGAGCTTTGTGCTTGTATCATCCTGCATGAAAATGATCCTTGTACCGAAGACGTAATCCGTGAGTATTGTGCCGAGCATATCTCGCATAACAAAGTGCCGCGTTATGTGCGTTTCTTCCATGAATTCCCGATGACGGCTTCAGGTAAGGCGCAGAAGTTCAAGTTGCGTGAATTTATGCGTGAAGAGCTGAACTTGAAAGAGATTGCTTAAATTGTATTGATGCGATTCTTAAGTGGGGCAAAGCAGTATTTAATGCATGCATTGCCTCCATTTGTATAACGGTTTCGATATCAATATTTAGGCTTTTCTTACTTTTGATGGGCCAAAAGTAAGCAAAATCCCTTTATTTTGCTGAAGGGACTTCCATGTCGCCGGGCCTATGATCGAATTTCAAGAAAACAGCAAATAAGATCAAGCTACAAGATTTAAATATTCAATCTATCTAAAGACCCGCCTGAGTTTTAGATTCGTGCATAGATTTAGAGTAAAAATATGGCAAAAAACTTTCACAGTGAAGTCGTCGTCGCCAGTTATGACGATCATATCCGTAAACTGATTCCCGGCTATGAACTGGTGCATCAGCAGATTGAAGCGATTCTCAGCACTGAATTATCTGAAACCGCACATATCTTGGTAGTGGGCTGCGGGACGGGTTATGAACTGTCCTATTTATTGCAGCGTTATCCGGACTGGACCTTTACTGCAATTGATCCATCAGCAGCTATGCTGGAACAGGTTAGTAAAAATCTGAATTCCATAGATCAACAAAGGGTGCAACTTATCCAAAGCACAATCCAAGATTTGAATCAGCCGGATACGTTTGATGCTGCGTTGGCCATTCTAGTGGCACATTTCATTCCAAATTCCGAAAAAAACGGATTTTTTCAGGCTATCTATCAGTGTCTTAAAACCAATGGTCTTGCATTGACCTATGATCTGATGCAACCCGAAGATCAACAAGACATTAAAACTATGCAGAAGCTGGCACAACAGACAGGGTTAAGCGTAGTGCAAAGTACCAAGATGATTGAACGCTTGGAGCAGGATTTTCACTTGTTATCTGCACACAATTTTACAGCACTTTTAACCAAAGTCGGATTTAAACAGTGCAGAATTTATTGTCAAATCATGAATTATCATGGCTTTTTGCTCAGAAAATAAAGATCAAAGAACTTTTTGTAAACTCTTAAGTTTAAGTGAATATTCAGGGAAGTATTAAAACAATGTCGGCATATTACAGTTTTATTCAGCGCGAACAGCATCCAGATGGCAGTACTACGGCTTATTACCGTTCTAATATTCATGCACAAGGTGCATGGAATCCGCATGAGCAGCACATGGCACCAGCCACTGGTATTCTATGCGTCGAACTGGAACAGTTTCAGCCACGTGCTGACATGCGTATTGGTCGGGTCGGGCTGGATATTTTTGGCCTGATCGCCTTTGGTGAATTTTCAATTACTACGCGCATGATCCGTCCGGGTAAAACCATCGAACTGGTTGAAGCTGAAATGTGTGCCAATGGTAAAACCTGCATTGTGGCACGCGCGTGGAGAATGCTAACTTCAGATACCAAGGCCATTGCCGGAGTGGAAGACTTTCCGATCGAAAGTCCAGAATATTTACCTGTTTGGGAGGGTATGCGCTGCTGGCCAGGCGGTTATATCCAGAGTATTGAAACCCGTGCGCATGCTGACCATCGTGCAGGCAAGGGCATTGTCTGGCTGAGAAATTCGCTAGACATGGTAGAAGGCCAACCGACGACAGACTTTAGCCGTTTACTTGGTATGGTCGATACAGCCAATGGCATTGTGCCACGTCAGGATCCGAATTCCGGTTGGGGATTTCCGAATCTGGACCTGCAGATTCATATGCACCGTCTGCCGCAGGGTAAATGGCTAGGACTGGAAGTGGTGCAGCAATATGGTGGAGATGGTATCGGTTTGACCAGCGGAATTCTGCATGATGTTCATGGGCCTTTTGGTCGAAGTGAACAGATTCTGACCCTGCGAAAGTTTTAAAGTCTATTCGAAACATCAAGGCCAATTGCCTCAATCTTTATTTATTGGCATGCTGTGCGTAATTTATCAGGAAGAACAGCAGATGCGGATCAGTATGATTGGGGCAGGGCGAGTGGCATATCATCTTGCCCTTGTATTGTCAGCACACCATGAGATCGTACAGATCTACAGTCGAACCCTAGAAAAAGCACAACAACTGGCTGAGCAATTTAAAGCTCAAGCAATCGCTCGGCCTGAACAGCTAGATCATGAGGTAGATCTGGTCATTATCGCGGTAAGTGATCAGTCGATTACCAACGTCATTGAACAGATTCATCCGTATCTGCAGCAGAATCTGATCGTACATACCTCTGGCAGTACCCATCTCGATTTACTGAAAAATGTGCATACGCGTGCAGGCGTATTTTATCCTTTACAGACTTTTAGTCTGGAACACCAGATTAAGTGGCAGCAGACGCCACTGTTTATTGAAGCGGTGAATGAACAGGACCAAATCCTGTTATTAGAACTGGCAAATAGCCTAAGTAATCGTGTTTATACTTATAATTCTAGTCAACGTCTCAGTTTGCATCTTGCAGCGGTATTTGCCTGTAATTTTGCCAATTATTGTTATGACATGGCCAAGCAGGTGGTTGATGTACAACAGGTCGATTTCAGTTTGCTGTATCCCTTGATGCTGGAAACCGCCAGTAAAGCCACTCAGAATGATCCTAAACAAATGCAGACTGGTCCAGCGATGCGTGGTGATCAGAATATCTTGAATATGCATCAGCAGATGTTGGCCAATATGCAACGAGAAGATTTGCAAAATGTCTATCAGCTGTTGAGCCAGCAGATACTCAGGCGTCATTAGGAATGAAGAATCTGATGATTTATCTGCGGAGCAGGGTTCAAAGCCAAATTTTTCCCATAAAAAAGCGCTGATTAATCAGCGCTTTTTTGAATCTTGGATCAAGAAATTTTCTTGAAGATAAAATCATTAATCTTGTGACCGGCTTCAATGCCGCGACGTTCAAACTTGGTTTGTGGACGCCATTCCGGACGAGGGTAGCTGTTGCCTTTGCCCGCCAGATTTTCCAGTCGTGGACGTTCTTCCAATACTTCAATCATCCATTCAGCATACGGCTCCCAGTCCGTTGCAGCATGGAAAGTTCCGCCAAGCTCCAGCTTTTGCTCCACCAGTGGCATACGCTCATGTGAAACAAAGCGGCGTTTAAAATGACGCTTTTTCTGCCATGGATCAGGGAAGTATAACTGAACTGCATTAATACTATTATCTGGCATTTCACGTAATACCTGAATTGCATCAGCATCTAGCACACGTAAATTAGTCAAGCCTTCAACACCTGCTTCATACACGCACTGGGCAATACCCGGTACATGGACTTCAATTCCGACAAAGTTTCGCTCAGGATTGGCTTTGGCCATCAATACCAGTGAACGGCCCATACCAAAACCGATTTCTACAGTCAAAGGACGTTGAGGATGTTCAAAGTGCTGACGCAAATCACCGACTGGATATTCCAAAATTAAGTGACCATATTGTTCAAGCGCAGTACGTTGGGAGGTGTTTAGCGGCATTGAGCGGCGCATAAACGTCACGATTTCACGGTGCTCGCTTAAGTTTTCCAGCTCCACGACTTGCTGGTCTAATTGATCGTTCGACATAACTTTGGCAAATCTAAAAATTCAGAATGCGGTATTTTAAGTCCTGAGCCGAGCAAGTCAAACTTTTCTCGGTATTTCTCCATAAAAATCGGCAAGATCTTCCAGATAAAGTAAAAGAGCCAATCGAGGCTCTTTTATTAATCATCATTCATCATCTACTAAAACGGTCAATCAGTGTACTGCTGGCTTCATTTAAACCGATTACCCTTACATCTATACCTTGGGCTTTAAACTTCTGAATCACGTTATTCAGCATATTGACCGAAGTCACGTCCCAGACATGCGCATGGGTCAGATCCAGTTCCACATGCTCAAGCTTTTCTTTAAAATCAAAGAACTGATAGAATTTTTCTGTACTGCTAAAGAAAATTTGTCCAGAAATAACATAGCTACGTGAATTGGCTGCATTTAAATGCGTATAGACATGTACGGTTCTTTCCAGTTTATTAATAAAGAACAGGGCAGAGAGCAATACGCCGACAAATACACCAAGCGCCAGATTATGAGTGGCAAGCACGACAATAATCACGGCAATCATCACGGTATTGAATTCTAGCGGATGTTTGCTGAATTGCTTGACTGCTCCCCATTGAAAGGTGGTAAATGCCACCATAATCATGATCGCAACCAGTGCTGCCATTGGGATATAAGCCAGCCAGTCTTTCAAAAAAACCACGAGACAGAGCAGAAACACACCAGCTACCAGAGTCGATAAACGGGTACGTGCCCCTGAAGACACATTGATAATTGACTGACCGATCATGGCACAACCGGCCATCCCGCCCATAAAGCCGCTGACAATATTGGCCATACCCTGACCACGACATTCTTGATGACGGTCACCTTCAGTTCCGGTCACTTCATCAATGACCGTAGTCGTCATCATGCTTTCCAGCAAACCGACAGTCGCCAAGGTAAAGGAATAAGGTAGGATAATTTGCAAGGTTTCCAGATTGAGTGGAATTTCTGGAATCAGGAATACCGGCAAGGTATCCGGGAATTGTCCCAGATCGCTCACGGTACGCATATCTGCACCCAACAACAGCGCCAGCCCACTTAAGACGATAATACAGATCAAAGGCGAGGGAATGGCTTTACCAATTTTAGGGATATAAGGAAACAGATAAATAATTGCCAGACCAATCGCAATAAACAGATAACCGGTGCTCTCCATCTGCTTAATTTCCGGGATTTGTGCCACAAATATCAGGATCGCCAAGGCATTCAAAAATCCGTATACCACCGCCTGCGATACAAAACGCATTAATTTAGCGACTTTAAAATAACCGGCAATGACCTGAATGATGCCGGTCAGAATTGTGGCAGCCAGCAGATATTGCAGACCATGTTCTTTTACCAAGGTAATCATCAAAAGCGCCATTGCGCCTGTAGCTGCGGAAATCATGGCAGGACGGCCGCCAAAAAAAGCAATGGATACCGCTATACAGAAAGAGGCATATAAACCGACTTGCGGATCGACACCGGCAATGGCAGAGAAGGCGATTGATTCAGGAATCAGGGCAAGTCCCACCACCAGACCTGCCAGTACATCTGTGCGGATATTGGAAAACCATTCTTCTTTTTTCAGGCTAATCACGGAATATCATCTATATTTTGAAAACCTGTGTATGTTAAACAGATAGAGATAAAAATCTACACAAGATTGACTTGCAAAAGCCCGGAATATCCTGAATATTGAATGAGTAACTGTCCTCAAATGACAGTTAGGCTTTTTTGCAATTTACAGGTTTGATCACTTGAAAGTTTGTTAGAAGCGATTTAAAACATTGAGAAGTGTATAACAAGGATCAGAAATGAAGCTTTACTATTCGCCAGGGGCATGCTCACTGGCAGCTCATATTATTTTAAATGAAATTAATGTCGATTTTGATTTGGAACGTGTTGATTTAAAAACACATAAAACAGAAAAAGGTACGGATTATTACGAAGTTAATCCTAAAGGTTATGTACCAGCGTTAGAAATTAACCCTGGTCTGATCCTGACAGAAAATGTTGCAATTCTACCGTTTCTTGCTCAACACGATCCAAAACAAGATCTGATTCCACCATCGGGCATGGGACGTGCCAAAGTGCTGGAATGGTTAGGTTATCTGAATTCGGAATTGCATGATGCCTATGCGGTGTTCTTTGGTGACAAGTTATCTGAGGATGAAAAGAAAAAAGCCTATACGGAGATTGATCGTCTATTGAGTTATATCGATAAAGCGATTGGTGAATCGGAAAATGATTATCTGGTGGATGATAACTTTGGTCCTGCGGATGCTTATCTGTTTGTCTTGACCAACTGGTCGAACCAGATTGAGCATGATCTGAGTCCATATAAAAATATTATTCATATCCGTAATAAAGTGGCTGAACGCCAGTCTGTACAGATTGCCATGCGTGATGAAGGTCTGATTCCTTAATTACTGGAAAAAAATAAAGGACTCAATCGAGTCCTTTATTTTTGTTTATGAAAATTTATTTAAAGAAATAGCCGGTTTCCGGCGAGCTGGCATTGGCCATACGTTTACGTGGCATACGGCCTGCAAGAAAAGCTTCTCGGCCTGCTTCAACGGCTTTTTTCATCGCAGATGCCATCAATACCGGATTTTGTGCAGCTGCAATCGCTGTATTCATGAGTACACCATCACAACCCAGTTCCATTGCAATCGCGGCATCACTTGCTGTACCGACACCGGCATCGACCAGAACCGGCACTTTGGCATTTTCCTTGATGATTGACAGGGTGTGTGGATTTAGAATACCAAGACCTGAACCAATCAGGCTACCCAGTGGCATAATCGCGACACAGCCCATGCTTTCTAGCTCTTGCGCCACGATCGGATCATCCGAGGTATAAACCATGATCTCAAAACCATCGTCAATCAAGGTGCGAGCAGCTTTTAGTGTTTCGGTCACGTTTGGATAAAGTGTTTTTTCATCACCCAATACTTCCAGTTTGACCAGATTATGGCCATCGAGCAGCTCACGCGCCAGCATACAGGTGCGGACGGCACTATTGGCATCGAAGCAACCTGCAGTATTCGGCAAAATGGTATATTTTTCCGGAGAAATCACTGATAGCAGATTCGGCTGGTCAGGATCTTGGCCAATATTGACCCGGCGAATAGCGACAGTGACAATCTCTGCACCACTGGTTTCAATGGCCTGCTGGGTTTCATTTAAATCTTTGTATTTGCCTGTGCCTACCAAAAGGCGTGACTGGAATTGGCGTGAACCAATCTGTAATAAATCTTGCATAATTGTCCCGAGTATTAGCCGCCACCGACTGCGTGAATAATTTCGATTTTGTCTGTATCGCAAATCGGCGTATCGCCCAATCTGCTTTTAGGAATAATCATTTCGTTGATTTCAACTGCAAAACGCTTACCCTCAAGCGCCATACTCTGAATCAGTTCCAGCAGATTCTTGCAGTGAGTTTCCTGTTGTTCGCCATTGATGTAAATCACCATTCTAGCAACCCTCCATGATTAAGTGTTGTTCAGACTTATCTGGCGTATTTTAAAGCATTCCAGGCCAGAATTAACCATCCGGCAATCATTAAAGCACCGCCAATAGGTGTAATCACCCCTAAACCGCGGGGTAATCCTAAGGCCATGATATACAGTGAGCCAGAAAACAGTAAAATACCAACCTGAATCAGTCCGAAGCTCCACTGAATCGGTAGTGCAGGAATGACTTTCGCGAGCAGAGAAAGAATCAGTAGTCCTAAGGCATGATAGAAAAAATAATCTGTTGCCGTTTGCCACCAGCCGAGCTGTACCTCAGTTGCACGTGCTTTTAAACCATGTGCACCAAAAGCACCGAGCATGACTGCCAGGGCCAGATTGAGTGCTGAAATCGCAATCCACATTTGAATTGATCTTCCTGATAAAGTTTGCACTTAACCTTAGCATAAATTCAAAATGCGGACATAAAAAAGCCTTCCTGAAGGAAGGCTTTTTAAAAATAAATCAGTAACAGAATTTGGTGTTAATTGGATGACATTGCTACTTTAATTTTTTCCATGGCATTTTTTTCCAGCTGACGAATACGTTCCGCAGAAACATTATATTCGGCTGCAAGCTCATGCAGGGTCGATTTCTCGTCGTCTAACCAACGGCGTTGCAGAATATTCCGTGAACGATCATCCAGCTGGTCCATGGCTTCGTGCAGGGCAGAAGTACTTTGTTCTTCATAGTCTTCATTTTCAATCAGACGAGCCGGATCATAGCGGTTGTCTTCAAGATACAACGCTGGTGCTACATGGGTGGAACCTTCATCGTCGTCATCACTTGATGCATCAAAAGCAGCATCATATGCTGTCAGACGGCCTTCCATTTCCAGTACTTGTTCTGGAGTAACATTTAAGTCATTCGCAATTGACTGGGCTTCTTCGAGCGTCAACTTTTTCGATGATTTTTTCAGGCTACGCAGATTAAAAAACAGTTTGCGCTGTGCTTTAGTAGTGGCGATTTTTACAATACGCCAGTTACGGATCACGTATTCATGAATTTCTGCCTTGATCCAGTGCACGGCAAATGATACTAGACGTACGCCCATATTCGGGTCAAAACGTTTCACAGCTTTCATTAGACCCAGGTTACCTTCCTGGATCAGGTCGCCTTGTGGCAAACCGTAACCTGCGTAACTACGTGCGATATGCACCACAAAACGCAAGTGCGACATGACCAGCATTTTCGCTGCGTCTAAATCTTGGTCATAGTAATAGCGTTCAGCCAACTCTTTTTCTTGTTCGGCTGTTAAAATCGGAATCTGATTGACAGTGCTGATATAAGCACCGAGGTTGACACCTGGCGCCGATAATGACAGGGGCATCAACTGATTGCGGCTGTCACTCATGTGTTCTCCTTGAAGTGCGGGGATAACCCTAAACTAGGTTTTATCTTAATCCAATCTCTCCTCAAATAATGGATATTTGGGTAGAGAAATGTAAATAAGTATACGGAAGCAGAGACCAACAGTTTAATTGAAAATTTTTAAGATTCAATCAAGTAGTGAAACTCTGTATCGGAAATTTTTTTAAATTCAAGCTTGAGCTGATGCAACTGGCAATAACGGCTGATATCAATCTGACTATGCGGATCAGATGATTTGAGCAGGAATGTTGTATGCTTTCCAGCCTTTAATGCCCGCTTTAACATTAATAATGGCATCGGGCACGGTTTTCCCATGGCATCTATAAGGTTGAAATGCGCTGAATCTTCAAACATTAGGGTTTTATTTCGTCAACAGAAAAGGCTATAAATAGTAGCAAATTTGATGCCAGAACCAAACTAATTAAAATACAATGAATAGGTAAATGAATTTATAAAGTCTTTTGACAATTTTCATTAAAAAAATAACTAAATCAAACAGAACATGCTAAAAAAAATCTATTAATTGTGATAAACCCATGTTAAGCTCGTTGCGTATTTGGGACTTTGAATAAACAAAGTGATTGTTTTTCACCCTATTACATAAATGGATGTAACCGGGATTTTGTTGATAGTTTTACAGAATGATTACAAGCTTAAAAATAATATTTTCAAACTTGTTTGCTCTGCTGTTTGCAACACCGGGTGGTCCTTTTTTTAGTTTCAATGAGGATTAACTTATGACAGCTGCTCGCGAACAAGGTGTAGTTAAGTGGTTTAACGATACTAAAGGCTTCGGCTTTATTCAACGTAACGGCGGTGATGACGTATTTGTTCATTTCCGTGCTATCCAAGGTGACGGTCACCGTTCACTTCGTGACGGCCAACGTGTTGAATTCAGTGTTGTTAAAGGTCAAAAAGGCTTTCAAGCTGAAGAAGTTCAACCATTAGACTAATCTTCGGATTAAGCTAAAAAGAAAACGCTCCAATATAATTTGGGGCGTTTTTTGTTTATACTACTTCTATCTTAGTGATTACCCAATTAGAGCACCGCTTTATGTCATCTGGTTTTGAAACCTTAAATTTACATCCCGATTTAAAAAAAGCGATTGATGCTTTAGGCTTTACCCACATGACGCCTATCCAGCAGAAGGTTTTAAAATTCACGCTGGCAGGACATGATGCAATTGGCCGTGCACAGACAGGTACAGGTAAAACTGCGGCCTTTTTAATTAGTATCATGAACGATCTGTTAAATAATCCGATTCAGGAACAACGTTATCGTGGTGAGCCGCGTGCCCTGATTCTGGCACCGACCCGTGAACTGGCATTGCAGATCGAAAGCGATGCACAGCACCTGGCGAAATATGCGGGTTTACATGTAGTGACCTTGCTGGGTGGTGTGGATTTTGACAAGCAAAAAAATCAACTGAATAAAGCACCTGTTGATATCTTGGTCGCAACACCAGGTCGTTTGATCGACTTTATTGAGCAAAAAGAAGTCTGGCTTGATCAAATTGAATTTTTAGTCATTGATGAAGCAGACCGTCTACTGGATATGGGTTTCATTCCATCGGTTAAACGGATTGTACGTTTCTCGCCACGTAAAGAGCAGCGTCAGACTTTAATGTTCTCTGCAACATTTAGCTATGATGTGTTAAATCTTGCGCAGCAATGGCTGTTTGAACCGGTTACGGTTGAGATTGAGCCAGAAAAGAAAACCAATGCTGATGTCGAGCAACGGGTTTATATGGTGGCAAAATCAGATAAATATAAACTATTGCAAGAAATTCTGCGTGATGAACCGATTGAGAAAGTCATGATTTTCGCTAACCGTCGGGATCAGGTACGTAAACTTTATGATCATTTAAAACGGGATGGTTATAAGGTGGTGATGTTGTCTGGTGAAATCGCGCAAGATAAACGCACGAAAATGTTAGATCAATTTAAAAATGGTCAGCATAATATTATGATTGCGACGGATGTGGCAGGACGTGGTATCCATGTAGATAACGTATCTCATGTGGTGAACTTTACTTTGCCAGAACAGTCAGATGATTATGTACATCGTATTGGTCGTACAGGCCGTGCCGGTGCGCAAGGTGTAAGTATCAGTTTCTTGTCTGAAGATGATGCGTTTTATCTTCCGGAAATTGAAAAAGCCATTGGGCAAAAATTGCCTTTGACCCGTCTGGAAGGTTACTGTTAATTAATCCAAGCCATTAAAAACCGCTCTCAGAGCGGTTTTTTTATTACATGCCTCACAGGAAAGTCTATTTGGCCTGACAGCGGAATGTGAGCACGGTTTGATAGTCATCATTCTGGTTTAAACCGGTGTTGGTGCCTGCGATATTACCAAGGACGGTAGCTGCTGCCTGAATCATTTGTCCTGTTTGCTCATCGACCACACCTTTTAATGCGCCATTATAAGCTGTCTGTTCATCTATAATAATTGGAGTTGATCTGGAGCCACAGGCTTTATTGGCCGCAGTAATCGCATTGTTTTTCGAGGTCAGTTGATTTTTACCTAATCCGGTCACCTCATACTGGTTATTTTCCTTTTGAACGGCCAAGGCAGTCGGGTTTGATGCACAGGCAGTAAGCAGTAATGCGGAAATAGCCAATCCGCTGAAAGTGATTGTTTTTTTCATCATGAGATCTCGAGTAAATAGGATGCTAATCATTTCAACATAGCAAGCAGCTTAGATTTTGTAGCTGTTGTATAGGTTTGGCAATTTTTAGTATATATCTATGTGGTTTAGGTGAAATATCGAGCAGTAAACGATTGAGAAATGATGGGGCTGCATTTTTGAAGACGTTGCAAGCTTGTGTAATTGCTATGAAGTTTCTAGCGTATTTTTCTTTGAATATGCTAATCTTGAGTATGGTTTTTTAAGTATAGATCTACAGGGTAATGACAGAATCTGCGATTGATATCGTTCATCAAAATATTCACCAACGGCAATCGATTGGTCATCTGCTGGCACCGGCACCCAATGCAGAACAGCTGGAAAAAGCCTTTCAGGCAGCATTAACTGCACCCGATCATCATCGACTCAAGCCTACCACATTTGTCGTGATTCCTGATGATCAACGTGAAGCCTTTGGAGAATTGCTGTCGCAGGCGCTCATCGATTTGGGTGAAACTGAAACAGCGCAGATTGAGCGGGTCAAGAATCACCCGTTTCGCGCTCCTTTGTTAGTACTTGCTTTAACCCGATTGCAGGATCATCCTAAAGTTCCCTATTTTGAACAAATTCTCAGTTCGGGCGCAGCCATTCAGAATTTTCTGCTGTCACTTCAGGTGCAGGGTTTCTCAACCATGTGGCGTAGCGGTGCTGTAGTCGAATCTGGTCTGTTTAAGCAGGCATTGGGAATCTCAAACGATGATCTGGTATCGGGTATTATTTATATTGGTACTGCAGCAAAGGCCATTCCCCCGCGTGCAGAGATTCAAACCAGTGATTTTGTAAGTTACTGGAATCAGAACAACTAGTTTGTAGGGCATAACAGGATATTAAAAAATAAGATGTCAGAATTAAATTTTTCAGAACTGGTAGAACCGGTTGCGGTTAATCATAAGACAGCTTTAAGAGTAACGGTATTGGGCGGGGGGAGTTTTGGTACGGCAATGGCCAATACTGCAGTGCGTAATGGCTGTAATACCATGATCTGGATTCGTGATGAAGCAGCCGCGGCGGATATTAATGCGACCCATATCAATAAACGCTATTTGCCAGATTTTCAGTTGGAAAAAGATCTGCTGGCGGTTTCAGATCTGGAACAGGCAGTACGCAATCGCGATATTATTTTAGTGGCGATTCCAAGTCATTCTTTCCGGGAAGTCCTGCAGCAAATTAAACCTTTTATTACCTCGCAGGCAGTAATCTCCCTGACCAAAGGGATTGAAGCACTGACCTTCAGCTTTATGAGTGATATTATTCGTGAGGAATTGCCGGAGGTGCCTTATGGGGTGTTATCGGGACCTAATCTGGCAAAAGAAATCGTAGCAGGTCAGCCGGCAGGAACCGTGATTGCCAGTCATTCTGAACTGGTACGCTATGCAGTACAGCAAGCCCTGCATAGTGCATTGTTCCGTGTGTTTGCCAGTGATGATGTGCATGGGGTGGAACTTGGCGGCGCATTAAAAAATATCTATGCAGTAGCGATGGGTATGGCGGCAGCGTATAACGTGGGTGAAAATACCAAGAGCATGATCCTGACCCGTGCTTTGGCTGAAATGAGCCGTTTTGCGGTAAGACTCGGTGCCAATCCGCTGACATTCCTTGGACTTTCCGGTGTGGGTGATTTATTTGCAACGTGTAACAGCCCGCTTAGCCGTAATTATCAGGTGGGTTATGCACTTGGCAAAGGCAAGACTCTGGAGCAGGCAACAACTGAATTAGGCCAAACTGCCGAAGGAATCAATACCATTGTACAAGTCAAGGCGCGTTCTGAAGATCTGGGTGTGTACATGCCTATTACTTCTGCCTTGTATGATGTGATTTTCGAAGGTGCACCGCCGCTCAATATTGCCTTGTCTCTGATGAAAAACGGTCATCGCAGTGATGTCGAATTTGTCTTGCCACATCATCAAGTCTGATCTATAACACAAGGACTGTCTGCGAAATGTCATATCCGCTGTATATCATGCAGGCATACGAATATAAGGAAATGAAATGCAACTGACTTTAGTTAGACATGGCGAGGCACCCCCCCCGGTGAATGGTAATGACACTAAACGTCCGCTGACGGAGCGTGGTCATCAGCAGGCTGAGCAAACTGCACAGTTCTTAAAGGAGCAGATTAGGCCCGATGTATTTGTGGTCAGTCCTTTATTGCGTGCCCAGGAAACTCTGGCACATTTGCAGCAGTATTTTAAAGATGTGCCGGTAGTGATCTGCAATACAATTAAACCCGATGATGATGCCAGAGTTGCAGTAGAATGGCTGTCGCAACTTCCGTATGAGTCGATTGTAGTGGTATGCCATATGAACGTTGTGGCCCATATGTCGTCCATTCTGCTGGCTGACTCTTTTCATCCCTATGCCTTGGCAGAGGCGCGTATGTATGATCAGGCAGTGATTGCACCTGGTTTATCCACACAGATAAAAAGCTTTATTCCTATCCTATAAAAATTAATTAGAACGGCAGAACAAAATCAATGTTGTATTTATGGATGCCAGAAGCCAATGGAGTTTGGCAATGGTCAACTGGGGAATTCTGGAATGCTGCTGCCACACTTGAGCAGCTGATTCAGGATATACAGGCTCATCATGGTGAGGACGCGGTGGTGTTTTTTCCGAGCCGTCATGTGCAAATTTTGCAGCAGACCTTGCCCAAGAGCCAATATAAGAAAATGGGCAATGATGGCATTAAATATTTGCTTGAAGAATACGTGGTGCTGCCGGTAGATGCCATGAAAGTGCTGCATCATTTTCAGCAGCCGGATCAGATTACTATTATGGGCATTGCAAATTCTACTCTGGAGACTCTGCAGCACTCTCTCAGCCTGATTCCGGTCAAGCTGGCAGCGTTATTGCCGGATTTTTTAGTGCTGCCGGCTCCTGAAACCAATCAGCGTGTAATTGCGCAAATCGGTGGGCGTCTGCTGGTGCGCGAATCAGAATATATGGGTCAGTCGCTGGATGATCTGAGCCTTTATCTGGATTATCAGCCTAAGGATATCCGCTATAAGGTCAGCAACCTGAATCAGGAGCAGTTGCGCAGTCTTGAAGCCCTGGTTACGCAGGAGCAACTGGAGTCTTTTCAATATAGCATTCCAGTGTTGAAGAAACCGAAACAGCATCCTTTTAATGTGTTACCTAAAGCAAAATCCGATGGCACTATTTCTGGTTACTGGAAAGCCTGCGCTGCGGTTTTTCTGGGTATTTTGGTATTGCAGTTTAGTTATGATGCGGTACGCTGGTATCAATATAAAAAAGTGGCAAATCAGACGGCTGCACAGGCTATTGATCAGTTTAAATACTGGTTTGGGCAAAATTATCCGGTTACTGAGCAGAATATCAAAAGTCAGTTTGAAGCGCAGTTGCGTCAAAGTCAGATTGCAGACACGCATGCATTGCAGCTTATTGGTCGGGTAGGGCCGGTCTTGATGCAGAATCAGATTGTGGCACAACGGGTAAATTATGATACTTCTGTGCTGAGTATGGAGCTTAAGGCCAGTTCATCAGAAAGGTTGAATGCATTGACCGAGCAATTGGGCCAGCAAGGCTTAAAGGTGGAGCTGGGGAATATTCAGGCCGGTGGAGCTGACGCGATCGGAATAGTGAGGATCCAATAATGAAAGCGATTGAAACACTACAACATCGTATGGATCAGTCTTTTGAAAGACTGGGTGATTATCTGGACAGCCTGTCGGCACGTGAACGGATCTTGGTGATATTTACCACTATTTTTGTAATAGTGGCTGCGGTCAGTTCTGCACTCTGGTACATGCATCAGGCGGCTAACAACCAGCAAAAGCGTTTGAATCAGCTGAAGGATACTATTGTCTGGATGCAAAGTAATGCAGTGACCATGAAACCGGCTGGAGACATTCAACTGGAGGCTGCGGAGAAAGTACAACGGGTCGCACAGCAACAAGGGCTGTCTGTGGCTTCCCAGCAAATAGAAGAAAAAATTCAATTGGCGGTCATGCATGAAAATTATGCAGTACTGGCAAACTTCCTGACCCAACTGGCACAAATGGGGCTAAGTATCGAGAAAATGGAACTAAATAATGAAGCAGGACAGATTAAATTAACAGCGACCATACAGTAAACGGTAAAAATAAAGATTTGCAAAGCATGGTTTTTTTGTCTGCCTATGCCTATAATATGCCGACTTAAAAAGCAGTAGACTTTTCTGGATATGTTGTATTCTCTAGCCCGCCCTTTGTTGTTTTCTTTAGCACCAGAGCGTGCACATGAGCTGACATTATCACTATTGAAATCATCCCATAAAATGGGCTTGATGCGTCAAAATGTTGCTGCGAAACCTGTGACCTGTATGGGAATCGAATTTCCCAATCCGGTGGGTCTTGCAGCAGGTTTAGACAAAAATGGTGCCTATATTGATGCCCTTGCCAGCCAAGGTTTTGGTTTTATTGAAATTGGTACCATTACCCCGCGACCGCAAGCCGGCAATCCTCATCCACGTCTGTTTCGTTTACCACAGGCCAAAGCCATTATTAACCGTATGGGCTTTAACAATGATGGTGTGGATCAGCTGGTCGAAAATGTCAAAGTGGCCAAATTTAAAGGCATTCTCGGTATTAATATCGGTAAAAACGCTGACACTCCGGTAGAAAAAGCAGTAGATGATTACCTTATCTGTTTAGAAAAAGTCTATAATTATGCTTCTTATATTACCGTCAATATTTCCTCTCCCAATACCAAAAATCTGCGCAGCCTGCAAAGCGGTGACGCACTCACCGAACTGCTGGAAATATTGAAGAACCGTCAGCTTGAATTGGCTCAGGAATACCAGCATTATGTACCTTTGGTACTCAAAGTGGCGCCTGATCTGGATAACAGCGATATTGCCTTTATTGCCAAGCAGTTATTGCGGTTCAAGATTGATGGCCTGATCGTGACCAATACCACGCTGTCACGTGAAGGCGTAGAGGGTTTGGAGCATGCAGAGGAAGCGGGCGGTTTGTCTGGCGCGCCAGTATTTGAGAAAAGTACCGCATGTCTGGCTGCATTTGCTGCGGTATTAAAAGGACAAATCCCATTGATTGGTGTGGGTGGTATTCTTTCGGGTGCAGATGCTGCTGCCAAGAAACACGCAGGTGCCAGCCTTGTACAAATTTATAGTGGCCTCATCTATACTGGTCCTAAACTTGTAAAAGATTGTGTAGACGCACTTTAAATCCTATGAACGCCATTGATATCTTTCTACTGATTATCTTGCTCATTGGAGGGCTCAACGGTTTGCGTCAAGGATTTATTAAAGCCTTTGCGAACTTAGTGGGATGGATCTTTGCCCTGATTATTGCGGCAAAATATTCAACACTACTTGCGCCGTCTATGGTTGCTCTGAGTACAGATCCAGTCGTACAAAAGATTGCGGCCTTCGCTTTTATCGTCCTGCTGATTGTAGTTCTGACCTGGATCGTTACTGCACTCTTGAACCGTATTTTAAAGAGTCTCAAGCTGGGTCCCCTCAACCGTCTGGCAGGGGGTGTCTTTGGTAGCCTGAAAGGTCTGCTGATTGTGCTGATTACCATGCAGGGTATCGGCCCCTGGGTAGAAAGCTCACCACACTGGAAGCAGTCCAAGTTTATTCAAGCCTTATTGCCTTATGCGCCTTGGGCAACTCAAATGTCGAAAGAAGCCGCGAATGGCGCACTACAACATATCAAGTCTGAAGGGGCATCGAAACCTTCAGCTTCATCATCTGAAACATCGTCCAAGTCTGGAGCTGCAGATGAGTCTACAAATAATCCTTTTTATTAATCCTAGCTTGTCTGCGAGGTTGCTATGTGTGGAGTAGTTGGTATAGCTGGTAAATCACCCGTTAACCAAATGTTGTTTGATGCATTAACGATGTTACAACATCGTGGACAAGATGCAGCTGGGATCGTGACATGTGATGAAGGACGTTTATTCCTGCGCAAAGACAATGGTATGGTGCGTGATGTATTCCACACCCGTCATATGCGTGCCTTGAAAGGAAATTACGGTATTGGTCATGTGCGTTATCCAACAGCCGGTTCATCGAGTAGTGCAGAAGCACAGCCGTTTTATGTGAACTCGCCGTACGGGATTACCCTGGCACATAACGGTAACCTGACCAATGCCGAAGAAATTCATGATGACCTGTTCAAAACTGACCTGCGTCATATGAACACCGATTCTGATTCAGAAGTTCTGTTAAACGTGTTGGCGCATGAATTGCAAAAACACGGCAAACTGGTACCGACGTCGGAAGATATTTTCCATGCGGTGACGCGTGTGCATGAGCGTTGCAAAGGTGCTTATGGTGTGGTGGCGATGATTACCGGTCAGGGTCTGGTGGGCTTCCGTGATCCAAACGGTATTCGTCCATTGATTTACGGTTCACGTGAAACGGAACAGGGCATGGAGTATATTATTGCTTCTGAGTCTGTTGCGATTACTGCGCTGGGCTTTAAGGTTGAGCGTGATATTCTGCCAGGTGAAGCAGTATTTATTGATTTAGAAGGTAACTTCTTTACCAAGCAATGTGCCGTAAATGCTGAATATCGTCCTTGTATTTTTGAATATGTTTATTTTGCCCGTCCGGATGCCATTATTGATGGTATCTCAGTGTATAAAGCACGTTTAAAAATGGGTGAGAAACTGGCGCAAAAAATTCTGCGTGAGTGGGGCGATGAGCATGATATTGATGTGGTGATTCCGATTCCGGATACTTCACGTACTTCAGCGCTCGAACTTGCCAATATGCTGGGGGTAAAATTCCGTGAAGGTTTCATGAAAAACCGTTACATCGGTCGTACCTTCATTATGCCTGGACAGCAGCTGCGTAAAAAATCGGTACGCCAGAAACTCAACCCGGTTGAGCTTGAGTTTAAAGGTAAGAATGTACTGTTGGTAGATGATTCTATTGTACGTGGTACAACCTGTAATGAAATTATCCAGATGGCTCGTGATTCTGGTGCGAAGAAAGTATTCTTTGCTTCTGCAGCCCCAATGGTTAAATATCCGAACGTTTACGGTATTGATATGCCAGCGAAATCAGAGCTGATTGCATCAGAACGTAGTGTGGAAGAAATCCGTGAAATTATTGGTGCTGACCGTCTGATTTTTCAGGATCTGGAAGATTTGAAAGATGCGGTAAGAACCAACAAAGTGCCAGATGTTAAAGATTTTGATTGTTCAGTCTTTGACGGGATCTATGTGTCGGGTGGTATTGATGCGCAATATCTGGATGATCTGCAACAAAAACGTAGTGACAGTGCCATGAAAGAAAGCAATTATATTGATGTCAATATTGATGCAGCCTCAGTGGATTTGACTGGCGTACGCGAAGTTTAAACATTTAAAATCATCATGAAAAAGCGGGAATTTCCCGCTTTTTTGTTTTATGATGAACCCATTGAAAATCATCATTTTAGGGTTCTGCATTGCGAAACGTAGGATACGATTTTATAAAAAACAAAAATATAGTACTGCCTGTAAGTTTTTGCCTGATTGCAATTCTGTTGACTATTTTTATTATTAATACCGTTGTTGGTCTATTTGTTTTTTATGCTGATCCTAACCAGTCGATTTTCTGGCATACGCTGAGTCCTTATCTAATTGCTGTCCTGTTATGTGTCATGATGACCTCGGTCATCTATGAATTTTATATTTTTCGCAATGGCGGTTATTCATTGGCGAAGCAGATGGGTGCGCGCCGTCTCAGCCCGATGGACAGTATTCCCGAAGAAAGTGCTGCACTACACATCAACCAGCAACTGGCAGAGACTTTTCGGATTGAGATTCCCGCGGTATATGTATTACCTGATGAAGTGGGTGTCAATGCGTTAACAGCAGGTTTTAGTCCACGTGATACGGCTATTATTCTGACCTGGGGGGCAATACAAACACTGGATAAAGTTGAGCTGTATGGGTTGCTTAGTCACGAATTCAATAAAATCCTGTCTGGTGAAACTGCGGAAAATACCCGCCTGAAAATTCTGTATAGCAGTTTAACCACTTTTAGTCAGTGGGGCAGTAAAATTGCTAAATCCGGTTTTAATCGAACCGGTACGCTACGGGAAAGCAAGTTTGAAACCCTGTATGTGGCAGTTGGGGCGGTGATCTGGCTGATTGGTAGTCTGGGTGTGTTGATTTCCCGTTTTATTAAATATATTTCTCTTGGTGGCCGGACTTATAAGAATGACCAGAAGACCCGGCGCTTGCTACAAAATGATGCCAATATCCAGACTTTGCTCAGAATTCATGTGCATCATTCCGGTTCGCAGATTTATAGTGAATATGCCGAATCGATTTCGCATATGTGTTTTGCCAACTCTTTGAGTCCGCAAAACTGGCTCAACATTCATCCCAATATCAATCAGCGCATTTATGAATTAAATCCTGCCCTGATTCAGGATTTACAGCTTGAAAACCTGAAAAAACTGAAGAATCAGCCTTTATTCAGTTTGTTTCGCTCTCTGGAAGAGGTGGTACCTGAAACTACAGTGAGCTGGAGTTCACCCCAACCTTTGCCATTGCTGCGGCTGTCTCCGATCAGTTTTGCGATTAAAGATGCAATCAAGCCATTGAATCCGGAACTTCGGCTCAAGATGCCACGTCCGGAGCTCATTGAACGTGCATTACAGACGGCGACAGGTTCCCGGGAAGTGATGGTCGCAATTTTAATGATCCGTCAATATCGTGAATTTATTCCTACTGAGGCTGAGGTCAGTCGTGCCATTGTAGACTCATTGCTCAACCTGGATGGGCGGGTACATATTTCGATTTTCCAGCAAGCCTGTAAGAATATTGGTGGCATGCCGACGACTGTTGCACGCCAGTTTCTGATGAAGCTGGCGCGGATTATTCAGGAAGATGGTGAAATTGGTCTGCTGGATGCCTTGTTGCTGGAGTGTGTGAAATATGAGTTAAATTTGCTCCCTGCACATATTCCTACTGCTCTCGATGAGGTCAAGCCGCAAATCGTTCGTTTGATCGATGCCTTGCTGCATGTGCAGCAGATTAATAGCGGTAATCAACTTGAGGTGCGGGAACGGATTCTAAACCGGATCTTGACCACTCGTGAACTGGATTTATACAATGAAATTTCAGATGAGCCGATTGATCTTGCTGAAATCCTGAATGATATTGCGGGGCTTTTATTACGCGATCGTCTCAGTATTTTAGGCATTGCAGAAGCCTGCTTATGGAGCGACCGTATCGTAACTCAGGATGAGCTGGATGTGATGGAACTGTTGTACTGGCGCCTGGGTTTCGAGGGCGGGGAAGTTATTCAGCAAATGTTAAAGAAAAACAGTTTAACCATTATGTGAAAATCAGGGTGAGCGCACGATTCGAATCTGAATTTGTTATTACAGTGATGGTTTAACTGTATATTGAAAATTCAATATTGAGTGTACTGATAAACTTTGTACTAGAATATATCAGGATAAAAAGAAAAACTGAAAAAGTTCGGCAAAGTAGGGACAATACGGCTAAAATGTTCAGCCTGAAATTGGTGATGATGAAAAGATGATTGGGCATCAGCGTGACATACTGGCAACATTAGGAATCGATCTCTGGATTCCTGGGGACAGCGCATGTCAGCCGCATCAGGTCTCGATCTGGCGTGATCAGGCTGAACCTGAATTTCACACCGAGATTGTCTTGTCTCAGCCTCATCCGGTCGAGGCGCTGGTGGAGTTGCCGATTCCTGAACCAGAGTCGCTCGGCACGTTTAAGACTGATACCTCGCCTACAATACCTGAAGTTTTAGCTGTTCAGGAACCTCGTGAAAGTGTACACATCCCGCCATTCAGTTTACAGGCTTTAAGTTTGGCACATTGTATTGTTGTGATTGATGCAACTGGAATGACTGAAGCCACCCTAAATTTATGGGCAAATATCCAGCGTGCTGTTTCGGGTGATTTTCATGAGCTGAACTGGCCATTTCCTTGGGCCAATGTCCAGGATGGACGTGGTGTGGAATCCTATATTCAAGGATTTCTGGATGGGATGAGTACAGAGAAACATATTATTTTCCTCGGGTCGGTAGCGCACATTTCAAATATCAAAGCAATCCAGTTAGCGTCCCTGCAAGAAATGCTGGATCAGCCGATTCTAAAAAAACGTTTATGGCAGTTTATGCAAAATAGGTCTGCCAGTCTGGAATAATTCTGCTGTGGAATAAAAATAGATGAAACAAAAAGTGGTTGTATTTAGTCAAATTGATGCTGATATTCAAAACAGGCTCGAACAAAATTATCAGGTGAGCTATATACAACCGAAGCTGGGTGATGTGAATCAACAGCTTTTGCAGCAGGTTCGGGATGCCGATGGCATGATTGGTGCAGGGCGTTTGCTGAATTGCGATAATCTAGCCAGTGCTACCCGATTGAAAATTATCTCCAGTGTCAGTGTTGGTTATGACAACTATGATCTGGATTATTTAAATGAAAGAAAAATCTATCTGAGTCATACACCGCATGTGCTGACCGAAACTACAGCTGATCTTGCTTTTACTTTACTGATGTCAGCGGCACGTAAAGTGGCTTATCTGGATCAATGGACCAAGCAGGGGCAATGGCAGCGTACTGTGGGTGAAACACAATTTGGTGTGGATATTTTTGGAAAAGCCCTGGGAATTATTGGTCTGGGCCATATTGGGGCTGCGATCGCACGCCGTGGTTTTTACGGTTTTAATATGAATGTCCTCTACCATAATCGCAGGGAAAAACCGGAAATTGCGCAAGGCTTCAATGCACAATATTGCCAGCTCGATGAGTTGTTACAGCGTGCTGACTTTGTGGTCGTTGCAGTAGATTTGAATGCTGATTCCAAGGCGCTGATTGCAACAGCGGAATTTGCAAAAATGCAACCGCATGCGGTATTGGTCAATATTTCACGTGGCCCGGTTGTTGATGAACAGGCATTAATTGAAGCTTTAAAAGCCAAGCAGATTTTTGCTGCAGGTCTGGATGTCTATCAGAAAGAACCGCTAAAAGAATCAGAATTATTCCATTTGGATAATGTTGTTACCTTGCCGCATGTGGGTTCGGCTACCGCCGCCACCCGTAAAAAAATGGCAGAACTGGCTTATCAGAACTTGGTTGATGCCTTGGAGGGACGAGTACCTCGTAATGTGGTCAATCCGGAATTTTAAAATGCCATTAAATGTAGTTTAAACGATATTAAAAAATAACATTTTCTTGCGTCTCTGCGCATAGTTCGATGCTATATTCAAAACAAATTAGGTTGGCAGGATTAGAGATTTTTCATTGAAACGATTGATGCTGGCATGTAGCTTAAGTCTGTGTATGGTGACAGGGCATGGCTCTACCCATGATTTTAATCAAGCAAATGTACAATTTTCTGTGCCCGATATTGGCACAGGCGTGGGCTTGCTCGATCAGCAAAAAGAAAAAATGATCGGTGAGAAAGTTTATCGTGAAGTGCATAAGAAAATGCCTGTCTTGCAAAATCCATGGCTGGAAGATCAACTTTTATCAGTATTTTCACATATTCTGAGTCAGACCCAGTTACAACAGCCTATCGGTTTGCTGGTAATCAATGATCCGCAAATTAATGCCTTTGCTGTGCCGGGCGGGCTCTTTGCACTGAATGCAGGTCTGATAAATTCAGCCCGAAATATGGATGAAGTGGCAGGGGTGATGGCGCATGAAATTGCACATGTCACACAACGTCATTACAGTCGCTCCCAAGATGCCTTTAAGGGACAAGGTTTATTGGCGCTAGCGGGAATTTTGGTGGGTGCTTTGGTAGCTTCTCAAGCAGATGGTGATGTGGGTGCGGCGGTTATGATGGGGTCGCAGGCAGCCCTTCTGGATAAACAGCTCACCTATAGTCGTAATCAGGAGCGTGAAGCAGACCGGATCGGTATGCAGTATATGTACCGTTCCGGCTATAACCCGCATAGCATGGCAGACTTCTTTGAGGTCATGCATCGCTCCAGCAGTCAGTTAAGCTTTCTGCCAGATTTCTGGTTCACGCATCCACTCACCACTGAACGGATGAGCGAGGCACGTTTACGTGCCAACCAGCTTCCCGCAGTGAAACGCAATCTCAATGATCAAGACTTTGAGGTTATCAAGTGGTATAGCAGGGTATTGTCCCGTCAGACGGATGCAGAGCAGTTGGTGTTGATGGACCAGCGAAATAATTTTGCGGGTCAGCTTGCCTTGACAGCTTATCAAATACAACAGGGTGATTTTCAAGCCGCACAGATTTCGCTGGATCGGGCAAAAAAGCATAACCAGATGCATCCTTTGCAGGTTCTGTTGCAAACTGATATTTATTTAGCCCAAAATCAGCTTGATCAGGCTTTGAGAAGTGTGGCTTCAGCAGCGCGAATCATGCCGGAAAATCGCGCACTTAATTATAAATATGCAGAAGTTCTGATTCGTGCCCAGCAACCCGATCAGGCAAAAGCTTTAGTGCAGCGATTTCTAAATGCCAATTCACGCGATGTCAATGGCTGGCGACTGATGCAAGTGGCTGCCAATGCAGAGCCAGATTCAGCGATCAAGGCTGCCAATGTACTTCGCTATCGTGCAGAAGTGGAGTATTGGTCTGGATATGAAGAAACCGCGATCAAATCATTATTGCATGCCCAGCGTAGCGCGAAGAATAATCAATCCTTGTCCTCAACCATTCGTCAGCGCCTGAAACAGATGCAACAGGAGCATCAATATAAAATTTAACCATGAGCTGGATTTCAAATTTTTGTATCGGAATGATATAGCAAGGATATCTTGAATCAAGCTACAATCTTTTTTGAAGATAGTATGTATCAGTTTGAAGCATTATATGAAAAGAATATTATTAGGCGTATGTTTACTGGACTGGAATTATGGGGTTTTTGCTGCAAGTGCAGTTGAATATGTAGCAGCAGTAGAACAAATTAATGCTGATTATAAAAAAGAATCACGGCAATTTTTAAGCAGCTTGAATCCGCAGCAGCAAGGATTTAGTCCTGAGCAAAATGCAAAATTTTGTGGGATTGTAGGGCGCTATGTCGATCGCCTGTATCAGGCTGCTGACCAGAATCGTATCTATCTGGATCGTCAGTTTCAAAATATGACTAAACAGGATGTAATTAGAGAAGTGAAGTTATCTAAAGAGATGCAACTACTTAAGCGTTATCATGTAGATTGTAATTTGCAATAAAAAATAAGAACATGCTAAGAACTGTCCAGAAAAAGGGCAGTTCAACGCAAAAATAGATTTAAATTTAAAATGGGAAATTAAGCAAGTTTTGCTTTAATTTTGGCAGAAACTTGTGCAGGATCGGCGCGCCCGGCTATGAGCGGACGCAGAGAATTCATCACCTTACCCATATCTTTCATGCTAGTAGCTTGTTGCGCTTCAATTGTTTGCGCAATCAGGGAATCAAGTTCTTCCTCAGTCATAGCTTCTGGTAGAAATTGAGAGAGAACCTCAACTTCGGCTTGTTCCTTACTAGCTAAATCTTCTCGACCAGCACCTTCAAAGGCTTTGATCGATTCTTTACGTTGTTTAATTTGCTTTTCAATGACCGCAAGAACCTGAGCGTCGTCAAGTTCTTTGCGCTCATCGACTTCGATTTGCTTAATTGCTGCCTGTAGACTACGAATGACCGTCAACTTCGGCATATCCTTGGCACGCATGGTGGCTTTCAATACGTCAGTAATCTGGTTTTTTAAAGTAGTCATTATCTATTCCAAGCAGTCAATCACAAATTAATCTTAGTAAAGGCGAGTAGTACGTACTGATTCACGCGCCAATTTCTTTTGATAGCGTTTAACAGCAGCAGCTTTTTTGCGCTTACGTTCTTGAGTTGGTTTTTCGTAGAATTCGCGCTTACGTACGTCAGCTAGAACGCCCGCTTTTTCGCATGAACGTTTGAAACGACGGATAGCTACGTCTACTGGTTCGCCTTCTTTCAATTTAACTTGTGGCATGAAGAATCCTCATTAAGTTATGGATAAGATCAGGGCCGAATTGCCCCAGATCACAAGTGAAGGTCAGTATTTTACTCATTTACATCTCATACCACAAGCCTATAATAGTTGCTGCAATAGATTTGATACAGGTTATAGGCAGTTTAATGATCGTTTTAGGCTTGGAAACGTCGTGTGATGAAACAGGGCTTGCACTTTATGACAGCGAGTTGGGGTTACGCGGACAGGTGCTTTATAGTCAAATTAAACTGCATGCAGAATATGGCGGTGTGGTTCCGGAACTGGCGTCGCGTGATCATGTACGTAAATTAATCCCCCTTATTAATGAGCTGCTCGAACAAAGTGGCGTGAAAAAATCAGAAATTGATGCTGTCGCTTATACGCGTGGTCCAGGTCTGATGGGTGCGCTAATGACCGGTGCGCTGTTTGGTCGTACTTTGGCCTTTGCGCTGAATAAACCAGCGATTGGTGTGCATCATATGGAAGGCCATATGCTGGCGCCATTATTGTCTAAAACACCACCTGAGTTTCCATTTGTAGCACTTCTGGTTTCTGGCGGTCACTCACAGCTTATGGCAGCGTACGGTATTGGTCAGTATGAATTGCTAGGCGAATCGATTGATGATGCTGCCGGTGAAGCCTTTGATAAAGTCGCAAAAATGATGGGTCTGCCATATCCGGGCGGTCCGAATATCTCCAAACTGGCGGAGCAGGGTGATCCGAATGCATTTGCATTCCCACGTCCAATGCTGCATCAAGGTCTGGAATTTTCATTTAGCGGTTTAAAAACGGCTGTTTCTGTCCAAATGAAGAAACTGGGTGATGAAAACCGCGATGCCGACATTGCAGCCAGTTTCCAAGAAGCAATTGTCGATACTTTAGTGAAAAAGTCGGTGAAAGCACTGAAGCAAACGGGGCTTAAACGTCTGGTGATTGCCGGTGGTGTCAGCGCCAACAAGCGTTTACGTGAACGCCTAGAGGCTGACTTGGCGAAAATAAAAGCAACTGTGTACTATGCAGAACCGGCTTTATGTACCGACAACGGTGCCATGATTGCCTTTGCCGGTTATCAACGTTTAAAAGCAGGTCAGCAAGATGGTTTGGCCGTGACCACAACACCACGCTGGCCGATGACGGAATTGACTAATCCGACAGAGGCATAGATTTCAGCCAAAAAAAGGAAGAGGTTTGGGCCTCTTTCTTTTTAATGTGACTTTTTAAATGAGAACTTAATAGAAACGAGATGCTGTGAATATCTGTATTTATTTATAATTTTATTTAAAACTCAAATATTCTATTGAAACTTGAAAATCGTTTAATAGCTTCGGTTTAAATCATACAGCTTTTATAAGTTTGCAGCAGAGATTGCTTCGGATGGAAAATATCAATTTTAAAAGTTTTCAGGATGCGGGACAGGCGGTATTGCAGTTTCTGCATAAGCATTTTGGCTTTGATTTATGGATGATCACCCGGGTAGAAGGTCTGGACTGGATCGTCCTGCAAACGGAAGACCATGGCTATGGCGTACAACCTCGACAAGTTTTTCAGTGGGCAGATTCCTTCTGCTTTCATATGGTGGCAGGTAAAGCGCCTAGAATTGCACCCCGTTCAGAAGTAATTCCTTTATATGCCACAGCGCCGATTAATCAGCAGGTCTGTATAAAATCTTATATTGGCCAGCCACTCGTTAAAGAAGATGGCAGTCTGTTCGGAACACTTTGTGCGATCGATCCTGAAATCAAATCAGAAGCTATTGTTCAAGATATGCAACTGGTCGAGTTGTTAGGGCAATTGCTCAGTTCGATTTTGCAGGCAGAGTTACGCCAGATTGAGCAGGTGCGACAGCGTGAATTACTCCAGGAAGAAGCCAGTAAAGATGAATTGACCGGATTGTATAATCGCCGTGCCTGGGACAAATTTCTGCGAGCAGAGGAAGAACGTTGCAAGCAATATGGTCATCCTGCTGCTGTATTATTTATTGACCTGAATGATCTGAAAAAAGTGAATGATAGTTTGGGGCATGAAGAAGGTGACAGGCTGATTCAGAATGCAGCTCAAGTGTTACGAGATAATGTGCGCATCAATGACATTGTCGCCCGTTTGGGTGGAGATGAATTTGTGATGCTCAGTGTGGAAAATGATAAAACGGGTGCTGAAACGTTGCTCGACCGTTTAATTGCTGCTTTTGCAGAAGCAAATATTGGCGCAGCAATTGGTCTGGCAATGCGTCATCCGAGTCAGGGTCTATTTGCAGCACTCGCACAAGCGGATCAGAACATGTTTGAATATAAACGCTGGAAAAAAGCCAGTGAAGCTGTGGCCTATCTTAAATAATTGATGCTTTGAATTTTCTGTAAATAAGCAAGAATTTTATAATATCGGAAGGGTCGTTTTCTATGGTCTAAAATCATCCTATCTTTCAATATTCTTCTTTGGACGCAGGTATAAAAAATAAGAAGAAATAAGCCTGATTCAGTGTAAAAAGAAAGATTAATACATCATTAACTTAATGATTACAAAATTAATAAGCTTTGTTGCAAAGTAAATTGACCTGATTGAAAGCACTATAAATTGGCTATAAAGCAGGTGTAGTGAGGAGGTGTGATTAAAAAAGAGCTTCATTTCTTGTGGTCATTATTGTTTGAAATATACATTAAAATTACAGAACAAAAATTTACTTTGTTTAAAGTTAAAGCGCTATCAAGGGAAAAAGCTGGTTGCCAGGAAGAAATATCACCGGCAAGCAGAGCGTTCGAGCTGTTTGGTTTCGAGGTAGTTAATCTTTAGAAATAACCAAATAAAAATGCAAAGAAATTTCAGGGAATAAATTTTATGAAAAAGCAGATTTCTCTCTTTGGTGTGGCTCTTGTATCGGGTTTACTGAGTGCGTGTGGCGGAGGTGGTGGAAGTGGCTCAGATAATCCTACAGTCACTACCCCTCCAAATGTTCCGAAGGAAAGCATTTCTCCTGAGCTTTCAGAAGAGTTTGTCCCTTTTGAAGATCAGGATATTGTGGATAAAATTCGCGATAAAATTTCTGGAGATACCAGCAATGATACCGACTATAACGTTGCTCTAGGTCATATGATTGGTGAAGTATTTGCAGATTATCCTTATGGGCGTACTGCACGTATCATCAAGATTTATAATCTGGGCATCAATAGTATTAAATACCCAAATCTGATCTGCTCAGAAGTAAATACCAATGGTGCAGTCAAGACTCTCAAATTAAAAACGGATAGAGAGAACTGTATTATTCTGGACAAGACTTATCGTAAAGGCTCCACTATTACTCAGACGGTGAGCGGTGACACGACGACTTTAAGCTTTAGCAATGTCCGTTATGGTTCAAATGTAGATTTTAATCTCAAGGACGACTACCTGATTTCTGGCACAATTGTGCATCGAAAGACCAAAAATAACATGGGGCAATCCGAATCTTATCAAATCGATCAGTTGGAATTTCAGCGTATAGCCGAGGACGTTCAGACGGGTACTTCTGGAACCGCGTTTGATACAAAGAGCAAAGAATATCTGCAGGTGCGTAATTATAAGTACAGCCTGGTCGATGATTATGGCAGTGGCAGTAATGGGATTCGTACCTTAACCAGTCGTGGTACGATTATCGGTCAGCCTGATCTGGCAGATTATCGTTACAGTTTTGATTTTAATACCAGCACACCATTCAAAATGGATGAAACCGTTTTAAATAACTATAAGCATTTGCCAAAAGAGGGCGTGCTTAGAATTAAGGACAGCTATGATCAGGTAATTGAGGTCAAACAGAACCAGCCTGAATCGTTAAAGGCTACTGTTTATTTCAATGGTAGTGAAATTGAGGACTTGCTGTGGTCTACCATTATTGGTAATAAACAATAATTCGAGAGGTCAAAAAAGCCCTGTATTACTGGGGCTTTTTTATTTTTGATGGGATATCTATTTTACAAAAAATCTTTAAATAGTTGTGCTAATAAATCAGGTAGCTGTAGCATCCAATAATAATTCAGCGGGATAAACAGCCTGCCATGATGCTTTAAACTGTTTGTGCACTTGGTCAATCGGAAAAGTACTGAATTTTGCAATATTTTTCGCTTTTTGAATGTTGTCGGCGCGCATATATGCAATCAAATAGTCCTGACCATGAAGTTGCAGATAAAACCAGGACTCGACATGAACCTGTTCAGCCTTAAGCGTCTCAATCACTTTGTCTTGACGTGCTTTTAAAGTACGCTGCCAGTCATGAACTTGCTGCATATGTAAGGGCTTAAGTTGAATGAGAACTGCACCGACATCCATAATTTTAATTTTCTTTTGAGTATCATTATTATATAAGTGATTTATATGAAAAAAGCGACCTGAACCGGTCGCTTTTAAGCTTTTAAGAGGCATTTAGTTGGGTTGAACCAATCCAGTGCTTGGAAAACTGATAGGCAGCGCGTCCTGAACGTTGACCGCGTGCCTGACACCAGCGTAGGGCTTCAGCACGGGTTTCTGGCGTGAGTTCCATGCCTGCCTTTTTAAGATAATGCTCTACAATTTCTAAATACAGATTCTGATCCATTGGATAAAAAGAGAGCCATAAGCCAAAGCGGTCAGACAGTGAGATTTTTTCTTCAATCGCTTCTTGCGGATGCAATTCGGTATATTGCGGAACATCAACCCGGGTAACGGGCGTATTTTCATGCATGAATTCGGGTAATAAATGACGACGATTACTGGTCGCATAAATCACAAAATTGCTGGAACCGGATTGTAAAGAACCATCCAGAACACTTTTTAAACTGCGATAATTTTCGTCTTCGGCATTAAAAGCCAGATCGTCACAATAAACAATAAACTTCTCTGGACGTCCGGCAATGAGTTGCTGGATTTGCGGTAAATCAGACAAATCATCCCGTTCAATTTCAATCAGGCGCAAGCCTTGCTCTGCATATTCAGTCAACAGGGCGCGAACAATAGAAGATTTACCCGTACCACGAGAACCCGTCAGCAAGACATCATTGGCAGGTAGGCCTTTTAAGAACTGCAAAGTATTCTGGATAACTTTTTCTTTTTGTCGCTCAATACCTTTTAAATCGGCCAGTTCTATCTGTCTGAGCTGATGAATGGGTTTGAGCTCACCATTTTGCCACTTATAGGCAAGCGCAGAAAAATCAGGATTTTTTTTCAGTTCGGGCAGGCTTTGCTGCAGCTGCTGCAGCACAGTTGAAAGGGTATTTAAAATATGGTCAGGTAACTCAATTTTTGCCATGATCTAAGCATACAGATTTAAAATTATGCCTAAGATAGTATCACTGCAAAATACACAGTCAAAGCCGGAAAAGTATGATAATTTGCTTAAAGTAGAGAATCTTCGTTATTGTAGAGGATAGAAAGTTTGGACAAATTTTCTGGCTCTGAGTACGAGCTGTATCAAGAATAAATATAGGGAAGAAGGCAGATGCTGTTTAAAGATTTTACTCAGGACATTAATCCACATCAGGCCTATCGGATCAAAAAGCTCAAGCAGCAGCTGCAACAGGCTGAGTCCTATGAAGAATGGAAATATATTGCCCTGAAAATAGATGAAGAGTCAGGTGCGCAGGAATGGAAATTTGATAACAGCTCCCCGTATTTTGATGCAGAAGTAATTGCACATCGTCTGGGTAAATTAAGACGCTATCGACAACAAAAGCGTACCCGTGACCTGATGTATATTTTGCGTGAAGGCTTAAGCTACGATATTGCTAACATTGCCCATCCTCTGTTGTTCACTGAAGCTTACGTTGGTACCAAAAAAATTATTGAAGATTATGTCGAAGAAGTCAGCCAGAGTTTAGCCTATATTGCTTCAATAGACTGTACTTGCCTCAGTATTGAAGAGAAATTAGAGTATTTTCAGCATTGTCAGCGTGCTTATGGACAACCGGCCTTGATGTTTTCTGGTGGTTCAACTTTAGGTCTGTTTCATACGGGCGTATGCAAGGCCTTAATGGAGCAGGATTTATTACCAAAAGTCATGTCGGGTTCTAGTGCGGGCGCCATTATGACAGCCATGTTAGGCGTGTCCAAACCGTCACAATATGTCGATATACTAAAGGGACATAATTTCTTTCATGAGGCTTTTCATTTCCGCACAATGAGCGAATTGCTGAAAGGCAATGGTGGTCTGGCCGATGTGAAGTATCTGAAAAAATTTCTGATCGAAAATCTGGGTGATCTGACCTTTGAAGAGGCTATGAAAAACTCAGGCCTACATATTAATATTGCAGTTGCGCCTTATGATGGGGCACAGGACGCACGCATCATGAATGCCTACACATCTCCGGATGTGCTGGTCTGGAGTGCGGTGCTGGCCTCTTGTGCAGTGCCAATTCTGTTTCCACCCGTGCGTTTGACCAGCAAGCGTTATGACGGTCAATATACTCCTTATATGGGTTCAACCCGTTGGGTGGATGGCAGTGTGCGCAGTGATTTTCCGCAGGAGAAAATGGCACGCCTGTATAATATCAATTATACCATTGCCAGTCAGACCAACCCGCATATCGTGCCATTTATGCAGGATGATATTTCACGTTTCCGTAAAGGTACCTTAAGCTGGCCGCAACGGATTGTTCGCCGTCAGGGCGCGGTGATTACCAAAGGAGTGATGGATTTCGCTCGGGAACATGCGGGAAGCTTGCCTCCTGTACGCCGTCTTTTGGATCATGGTTATGGGGTGGTGGATCAGCGTTATTATGGTGATGTGAATATTGTCGGTAAGTATAGCCTGCGCCACTATAGCTATATGTTGCAGAATCCAAGGCCGTATCTCTTTAAAATTTTACAGCGTGAAGGGGAGCGGGCTACATGGCCGAAAATTTCTCTCATCGAAACTCAGGAACGCGTGGGGAAAACTATTCAGCATTGTCTGGAACTGTTAAATTATCAGCATGCATCTGATCCAAAACCTGAATACATTGCCACGACTTAATTTAGATTATCTTGATACTTCTAATTTTGAACTGCGAACTAAAGCCCGCAGCCTGGGCTTTGGGCGGCGGTTGTATTATGCTGAAAAGCAGGCGCTCTGGCTAAAAACCCAAATATCGAATATCTCTGATCGCTTAAAATTATCGACGCAGGCAGAACTGGGCTGGCAGCGTGAGCTGAATTTTTATCAGGTTTATGCTCGATCAAGTGAGCTAAATTTTTTCCTGCCTCATCAAATTATTCAACAACCTTTCAAGTTCGATCATGACCACTTTGAGCATGCTTTGATTCTGGTGGATGCACGGGCGCATTTTCAAGTCATGCCGCATCAACAATCCATTACACAAATTCGACAGCATTTGCTGCAAGCTGTTGAGCCTTTAGTCTGCTTGCAGGAGCTGGGCTATATACATGCGGATTTAAAGCAGGAGCATTTTGTAAATGATCAGGGCAGGGTATACCTGCTTGATTTTGAACATGTGCAGTCAATCTATCAGAATGGTACCTATGAGCTGAATGCAACACCGCGTTATATGGCGCCAGAACTTTTTCAAGGTCAGGCCAAAAGCCTGCAAAGTGAAGTTTATGCTTTAGGCGTGATTTTTTATGAATGGTTGAGCGGGCAGCGTTTACAGGCGACTGATTATCTGGATTGGGCGCTGTTGCATTGTCAGCGTCTAAAGATTGCGTTACCGGAACATTTACAGGTCTTTCAAGGCTTGTTAGAAGATATGCTACGCAAGCAAAAACCGCATCGGCTGACAGATTTCAAAGCGGTTAGATCCTACTTAATGACTGAAATTGAATGAGAAAAATACAATAAGATCGGGATTGTTTCTTATTTAATCAAACGGGTGCTTTTTTATGATAAACGGCTTGTCAGCTGGAAATGATCTCTATAATATACACAGCCATCGGGGACGTGGCGAAATTGGTAGACGCACTGGATTTAGGTTCCAGCGCCGCGAGGTGTGAGAGTTCGAGTCTCTCCGTCCCCACCAATCGATATTCGGGTATCTGAATATTTGATTGAAGTAGAGGATTGGTGTAATGGTAGCATGACGGTCTCCAAAACCGTTCGTCAAGGTTCGAATCCTTGATCCTCTGCCAAAGTTTGAAAGAAATCCAGCACTAAGTTGGTACCCTGATGGGGACGTGGCGAAATTGGTAGACGCACTGGATTTAGGTTCCAGCGCCGCAAGGTGTGAGAGTTCGAGTCTCTCCGTCCCCACCATCATATTAAAGCAAGGCTAATGCCTTGCTTTTTTATTGCCTGAATAAGTCTAATTTTTTAGTGTGATATTTGCTGTGATACGTAATGAACTTAAATACATTCCAGGTTTCACCTCTTAAGTGAATGATTATTATCAGGGCATGACTGTAAAAATTCTAATATTAAGAATGATAAGCTACGCGATCCCACTGCTTTTAAATTTCAATGGAGTGATCTTTCATTCAAGTTATAGACATCATTTTCATGTAGAGGGGGATAAATTTAATAATAGGAATCTAAGTAGGATGATATTTGCTCAATTGAAAGTTAACTGCTTAATTTTTGATATAAAAGTATTTGGATTCTTACAAAACTACTTGTGAACCCGGTCTAATCGCTATAATATACACAGCCATGGGGATATGGCGGAATTGGTAGACGCACTGTGTTCAGGTCGCAGCGCCTTCTGGGCGTGAGAGTTCGAGTCTCTCTATCCCCACCATAAATTTTGTAAAACTATAACTTGTATTGCGCTGATGCAATTTTTGATTTCAAGAACTTTTTAATAATCTTTTAGTTTTTTAAATCAATATTTATTTTAAGACACTGCTCTTTAATGAGAGCCAAGCATTCCATTTTTATAATCTAAATTTTCCTAACCTAAATAGATCATATAATCTTGAAGGCTTAGCACAATTTAACTTTATTGTAGTGCTCCCTTCATATTTGTCTTTTAATAAATTTAAAAATATTTTACTTCAGAAATTTTTAAAAATATTTTAAGTATTTGAATATTCATAATAATTGAATATGTATTTTTTCCTAATAAAGATAGGATTGATCTTGTAAAGCAAAACGTTAAAAGTTAAGCTGCAAGAGAATTGTAATTGTGTGTTAAATTTTGTTTGTTTTTAGTTTAATTAAATAATAAAATATTTTTATCAGTTTATTAGAAAAATGTAAAATGAAACACACTATTGGTTTAATTGTTTTAGTTTTATTTATTGTTATTGCGTTAACAACGTTAGGTTTAAGTATATACATTGGTGATAAACTTCTACTCGGCATTGGAAGCCTTTTAATTATTGCCTCTTTACTTATTTTTTTAGAGGTAAAATCATTGATGATTAATCCCTTTAGAAGAGGTTAGTTTTTTGGAACGAATGGAATGCGGTTCCGCAATATAGGTTATAAATTGAAATTTAACCAAAATAATATAAGGCATGAGTTGTCTGATTAAAGTTTTCTAAAAAATAAGATAGCTGGTAAGTTCTATCTTTAAATTTTTAATGCAAGTTTACAATAGATATCATGGATAATAAAAACTCCATTTATGTATTCATTTATAGATGGTCAGAGTTTAAATAAAAAATCAGGAGTCTCACCCTAAAAAGAATCAAATTTTCGACATCAGTTTTATAAAAAAATAAAAAATAAGCTTAACTGTTTATTTTATAGCGGAATAGACTGTTATTGCTTGTAAAATCACTTGTCAATGACGGTCTATCTCTATAATATACACAGCCATCGGGGACGTGGCGAAATTGGTAGACGCACTGGATTTAGGTTCCAGCGCCGCGAGGTGTGAGAGTTCGAGTCTCTCCGTCCCCACCAATCGATATTCGGGTATCTGAATATTTGATTGAAGTAGAGGATTGGTGTAATGGTAGCATGACGGTCTCCAAAACCGTTCGTCAAGGTTCGAATCCTTGATCCTCTGCCAAAGTTTGAAAGAAATCCAACACTAAGTTGGTACCCTGATGGGGACGTGGCGAAATTGGTAGACGCACTGGATTTAGGTTCCAGCGCCGCGAGGTGTGAGAGTTCGAGTCTCTCCGTCCCCACCATCATATTAAAGCAAGGCTAATGCCTTGCTTTTTTATTGCTCAAGATTTCTCAAAAAAGAAAAGCCCATCGAAATGGGCTGAATAACTAGAGAATAGTGCTACTGAATCAGTGGAGAAATTAATTTATTTTTCTACTCCTAAATAGAAGTAATCAGGCTTTCAGGTGGTCTTCAAATTCCTCACCTAGTTGTAAGGCCAAGGCATTGCCTGCCAGATCACAGGTGACCAAGCCATATTCTTTCTTAAAGCTGAAACTGAAACCACGATCATCCGCCAGGGTACGTACCGAATATCCCAATTTTTCTAACCATAGTCGAAATGCAATCAAATTTTTAGCTTTAACCACTTTTTTCACGAGATCACTCCTTCATCATTGTTAAATCTTAAATAAGGGTGAAAAATAATGTTTTAAAGGGCATTTAACCTTATTTAAATTAATTTAAATGAATTTGTATGTATAGTGAACATTGCGTGAGTAAGAAAAAATCAATTTAAGCTTTAAGTAAATGATTTTTATAGTATTGAAGATGTTGTAACTAAATATTAAGTATTTAAATGAGATAGAAATACATAATTAATTTTATAATTCAATAGCTTATATCTCATATGATCTGTTTTTAAATTTTTTCCATAAGGTCAAAATAAAAAATTAACCATAAAATGAAAATATTTCTTCTCATTAATTCAATCCATTCCAAAATACTGGTTGATGATTTTCTGCCCTTAAGTCTGATTTTACATGTTTTATACTGGCATGAATATAATTCTCAGACTGAGTTCCCGCACCATGACTGAAGTAACCATTGAACAGTATGTAAAACAGCAAATTGAATTGATGCAACAGCAAGGAATTAATCCGGTTGCTGTAATGTTGGGACATGAAGACTGGTTATATTTTAGTGTTCAGTCGAAAGTGGCCTATACGCCTTTTGGGAGTGCCCGTCGTTATCAACCTGCTTTAGGTGGTTTGCTGCTGGTACGTATTGATGAAATGCAGGCGGTGCGTGTGGTTAATCAAGAGGAACTGGATACCTATGCACAAAGCAATCAGATTCTTTAATCTTACTTACTGGTACATAAGCTATCAGTTCCGGTAAATAGAACTCAAGCTCTAAGTTTCTGCTCTCGCATAGCATCATTAGGGGTGACATAACCAATGTTACTCTTAAAGTTTGGCGACTTTATTGGTATGTCATAATGTAAAAGGGGATATTTTTATTTTGGAACAACCCAATATTTCTACTAGAGGTTTATAAATTTAATTTTAGAGAATCTCCAGTACACTGAATGAAATAATTTATTTTCATTTTTAACAAGTCGCCAACAGCATAGAGGATTTTAATAACTTAAATTTAGTAAACGATGTAATTAACTAGATCCTTTACAAGATTGTGAGAACTCATATGGAAATTTCACATTTAGATCATTTAGTTTTGACTGTTGCCGATATAGGTAAAGCGTAATTTTTATAGTCAGGTTCTTAATTTTGAGGTTATTTCTTTCGGAAATGATCGCAAAGCATTAAAGTTTGGGCAGCAAAAAATAAACTTACATCAAGCTGGAAATGAATTTGAGCCTAAAGCGAGGCATCCCACAAAAGGATCTGCTGACTTATGCTTTATCGCGAAAACCCCATTAGCTATGGTTATTGTGCATTTAAATGATCTTAATATTCATATTGAAGAGGGGCCGGTTCAACGTACAGGTGCTATTGGAAATATCATGTCTATATATATTAGAGATCCTGATGATAATTTAATAGAAATAGCTAACTACCTTGACTAGTTTTTATTTAAGAATACTAGAATTAATATAATACACCCTATATAAATCCAAGCATTTGAAGCTATGATTTTTTTTAAATTTTTATCCGCTTATTTATACTACTGCAATATTTTCAAGTGACTTGCTGATATATTTGAGGTTTGTTGATTTCTAAAAAATCTTCGGGTTTACCCAAGTCTTTGAAATCAAATTTACGATACAAGCCATGAGCATCAGCCGTTGCTAAAAGAATGCGTCTTAAAATTTCTGATCCACTTTTATCTAAAAGAGCCTTTATGATTACTTTAGAGTAGCCTTTACCACGAAATTCAGGTTTAACATAAATATCCGCAAGATAAGCAAATGTTGCATAGTCTGTAATGGGGCGGCCAAAGCCGATGAGCTGATCTTCTGCTAATCATCCACCCACTAAAGAGTTTCTAAGTGCTTTTTGAACGACTTCTTTTGGAATATCTTTAGACCAATAGGTGGTTTTTAAGAAATGATGAACTTTATCTAGATCTATCTCATTTTTATTATCTGTTATTCTAATATTTTCTATAACCGGATATTCCATTTCGCTACCTTCCTTTGATTTTATAAATATAGTTAAACTTATTATTTCTATAGGATTATCTCTAGGACAAGTATTTTATATCTCCGGGTTAATCATAAGAAAGAAAATGGCCCAGTAATCTCTTTTTAGGTAAATGTTCAATAGATTCTACCTTATATAAAAGTGATACGAGGCCTTCAAGCACACACTATACAGTGCCTATGATTAAATAGTATTGATCTAAAGGTTGATTTTTAACTTTGTATTGAATTTAAAATTCATCCTTTAAGGTTCTTAAACGCTGAAATTCCTCCACGCTCTCTGCACGAAGAAAAGGATTGGTTTGCAATTCAATTTCAATACTGCTTGGTAGCGTACACTGGCCTAGCATACGTAAACGCTCGATCTGCTCGAAGCGTTCCAGAATTTCAGGATTATCTGGTTCGACGTGTTTGGCAAACTGCGCATTCGACAAGGTGTACTCATGAGTGCAATACACCTGCGTGCGCGGCGGCAAGGCAGCCAGACGAGACAGTGAATGATACATCTGTTCAAACGTTCCTTCAAAAACCCGGCCACAACCCATAGCAAATAAAGTATCGCCGCAGAACAGCACATCAATTGCATCAATAAAATAGACAATATGGCCAAGTGTATGCCCAGGTACAGCAATCACCTGAATATCTATTCCATGAAAATTAAACTGTTCTTCATGCTCAAGTGGATGGGTGATAAACGGAATTTTGCTTAGTTCTGCCCGTGGGCCATACACAGGCAGATTTTTCCCCTGGATTAACCCCGGCACACCGCCAATATGGTCTTTATGCCAGTGCGTCAGCCAGATTTGACTTATGATCAAATCGTGCTCGGCACAATAGGCGTGTACCAAGTCTGCTTCAGTTGGGTCAATCACGGCCACTTGATGTGACACGGTATGTTCAAGCAACCAGATATAATTTTGCAGTGAATTCTGGACATCAATACAGTGAATTTTAAAAGGCATCATAGCGCATCACATCAAATCAAAATTAGGAATAAAGTAGCATAATTTCAGGTATTCTGGAGTTGCTAGATAGTATCTGTTAAACCAGAATGACTTCCATGTATGCTGAATAGAAAGATATAGAAAAATCAAGATTCAGGAGCATCAATGCTCACCGCATTACCAATAGTATAAAAATGCCCACCGGCTACATGATGAATACTTTTCCATTCTTCATCCACTTCATGATAATGCCAGTGGCCGTCGCGGAAGACCCGATCATCGGAATAGGCTGCAATCACCTTGCCAATAAACAGGTCATGCATTTGCTGGTTATGCGGCTCGGGAATCAGTTCGCAAAGTATCCAGGCCGCACAGCCTTGTACTACAGGAATATCCGCATCAGGAAAATGAAATAGTTCTACTCCGGATTGTGCCATTTTTTCCGGCACATCATACAGGCTCTGTGTGCCCAGATAATAGACCATATTCAGCTGTTTCAGTGTCGGAATTTGCAGAGCAAAATAACCTGAATTTTCAATAATATTTCGGGTTTTGGTGCTTTTGTCCAGCACCACGGTCACTTTGGCAGGACTGAATTCCAGTGCACATGCCCAGGCCGCTGCCATGACATCTGTATCCTGCTGGTCTTGAGCAGATACCAGCACAGTAGGTCCATGGGTAATCAGACGATAAGCTTTTTCTAAGGGAACACTTTGAAGATGGAAGTTTGTCATGCAGCACCATTTGCTCTATTTATTTAATAGGCTAGATTAATGAGATCATTAACATATTCAAGTTTATTCTTGCAAAAAAGCTTTTAAACTAGAGATCGTGAATTCAGGAATTCAAAAAATGAAAATGTACCAAGTCGATGCGTTTACTACAGAATTGTTTAAAGGCAATCCAGCCGCCGTGATTGTACTGGAGGATTGGCTCGAAAATGAGCTGATGCAAAATATCGCACTGGAGAATAATTTGTCTGAAACAGCTTTTGTTAAAGTGATGGATAACGAGAATTATGCCATTCGCTGGTTTACCCCAACCAGGGAAGTGGATTTTTGTGGTCATGCGACATTGGCCAGCAGTTTTGTATTATTCAATCAGTTTGGTACAGGGAAAACGATTTATTTTCATGTGAAAGATTTAGGTATTTTTGTGGTCAGTCAGGATGCAGATGGCAAGATCAGAATGAATTTTCCAATCCGTCGTGCAGAGCCAGTTGCTGAATATCCTGAAGCTTTAAGACAGGCCCTGAATAAACCGTTTAAACAGGTTTATCTGAATACACAGGGCTATATTGTTGAATATGAATCGGTACAGGATGTGCTGGATGAAACGCCTGATTTTGAACTGCTTAAACAGTTGAATGGTAAGCGTACAGCCATTACTGCTCAAAATACCTGTTTAGATGTCGCAATTACTTCACAAGATACGCAATACGACTGTATTTCACGTTATTTTGCACCGAGTAATGGCATCAATGAAGATCCGGTAACCGGTTCGATTCACACCGGAATTGCACCGCTGTGGGCCGAAAAACTGGGTAAAAATGAACTGGTCGCCTATCAGGCATCAGCACGTGGTGGCGTACTGTATTGTGCCTTGCAAGATCAGGAGCGTATTGAAATTTCAGGTTATGGGAAATTATATATGCAGGCAGAAATTTATATTTAATGACATAGATATACATGTTGTCAGATGAGGCGACATGTTATTTTGATGAGTCGGCTTGGAATAGGCTATTTGGTAAAAGAATCATTTTCCAAGATGAGCATGAATAAAAATTTACCTTTATAATTTGGATGAATAATGTTGCTACGTTATAAAAATTTAAGTCTGGCTATCACATTGTCTGGCTGTAGTGTGCTGAGTTTTGCACAACCTGTGTTGGTGAAAAGTGAACAAAATGTTGAAGAATATCGACTAGATAACGGACTACGTATTATTCTGGCTCCGAATGATAAAGAAAATAAGATTTTTATGAATACGGTCTATCTGACCGGTTCCCTGAACGATCCTCAAGGTAAGGGCGGACTGGCCCATCTGCTGGAACATTTGGCCTTTAAAGGTACAGAAAATGTCAAAGGGGATGAGTTCCAGCGCCGACTGGATCAATACGCCTTGATGACCAATGCCAGTACCGACTATTACTCGACCAAATATACCAATGTGATCCGTCCTGAAAAAACAGCGTTAAGTGAAGTCATTTTTCTGGAAGCCGAACGCATGGACAAGCTGGTGCTTCAGGAAAAATATGTACCGACTGAAATTGATATTGTAAAACGTGAGCGTGAAATCCGGCTGGACCAGCCATTTTCGGTATTGATCGATCAGGTATTTAAATCGGCCTATGGTAATCAGTATTTAGGCCGTTTGCCGATTGGTGATCTGAATGAACTGCAATCTATCAATATGCAGGAATTAAACCGTTTTTACCGTCAATGGTATGCACCGAATAATGCCTTTATGGTGATTTCGGGCAAGTTTGACAAGGCAGAGGTATTAAAACAGCTGGATACGCATTTCAGTCCGATTCAGTCCCGAAATGTACCGGCGCAAGTGAAAGTGCCGGCGCTTAAACCCGAGCAGATCAAACAGCGTGAATTTACCGTGCGAAAAGGTAGTGATCTGGCAAGGTTTAATATTTATTTAAACCAATCAGAAGAAAACATTAAAACGGCTTTGGCTGTTTCGCCAACGCTCTATACTTTGCAGCCAAGTGGGCATCTCTATCAGAGTATGGTGGAAACTGGGAAGTCAACAGCGGTGCAATCCAGTACCTGGCTTGATAAAGACTTCAATCTGGTGTTTATGGGGGCAATCTATGCCCCGAATCATCAGCCACAGGATATTGAACAGGGGCTGATTCAGGGGGTAGAAAAGAACCAGCCTTTTACTCAGGCAGAACTGGATCGGGCTAAAAATCTGACCCGGAATCAGGCAGATAATATTAAAAGTAGCGCGACTGCTTTGGGTTCACGTTTAAGTGATTATGCTGTGACGTATTCGGGTGACTGGAGCAAGTATTTTAAAGATCTGAACGCAATTCAAAGCCTGAGTGTGAATCAGGTCAATCAGGACTTTAAGAACTTCTTTAAACCTGAATACCGTATTTCTGGCAATATCTTACCTACACCGGAAGATCAGAAGAAAGCACAGGAACTTGCACAAACAGAAGCACCGGCAAAAACCCTGGATCAGCAGGTGCAAGCAGAAGAGCCACTGAAAGATGTCAGTGTCTATCAGGCTGAAGTAAAACAATATATACAGCAGTCCAAACAGTATTTGCATAGTAAAGACAAACAGATTCAGCGTGGCAAGTTAAAAAATGGCATTAAATATGCGCTGTTTCCGACCACTACACGCGATGATAAAGTCTATGCCACAATTTCTCTAGATTTTGGTACTGCACAAAGCCTGATGAATAAGGGTGAGATTCTGGATCTGACGGCTTACTTATTGTTACGCGCATCAAAAGACCAGAGTCTGCAGCAGATTGCCGATAAAATTATTGAGGTAGGTGGTTCTGCGACTGCCAGTGCATCCAGTAATGGCCTGACCTTGCAAATCAGCGCTAAAAAAGAAAAGTTTGAAGAGTTTTTCCAGTATGTGGTTGATGTGCTGAAAGCCCCTACATTTGAGCAAAGCCAGTTTGACTTGATCAAGGGGCAAATTTTATCCAGCCTGGATCGTCCTTATACCGAACCAGATACGGTGTCGAGCTTGACGATGGCCCGAACGATCGAGATCTATCAGCCTGGCGATCTGCGTTTCCATTTCGAGCCTGAACTGGCCAAAAAACAGTATCAGAAAGTGACTCGCGAACAGGTTGTGGCACTGTATCAGCAGTTTTTAAAAACCCAGCATGCGCAAATTGCGGTTACGGGTGAATTTAATCCGAAATCGATGCAAAATGTACTGAAAAATAGTTTTTCAGACTGGAAAGCTGCACAGCCTTATGATCGTCTGAAATCGGAATATCGAAGCTACCCAGCCCAGAAAATTCATGCTTTGTCCGAGCAGCGTGAATTCGGGAGTTATGAGGCATTCATGAGCATGCCGGTCGGTGCAGATCATGCCGATGCACCTGCATTACAGGTATTTCGTTATATTCTGGGTGATTCACAGTTATCGTCACGACTGGCACAAGAACTACGCGAGAAAAATGCCCTGGTCTATGGTTTTAGTGCGGATGTGCAACTCGATGAATGGGCAGATGTGGGCGCCATGATGATTAGTGCCAATTATACGGCTGGAAAATCCGCACAGGTTTCTCAGGCAGTGCATAAGGTACTGAATGAACTGCTGACACGTGGCGTGACTGAACAGGAAGTCGAAGCGGCAAAAGCCAGTATCTTGAAACAGCGTTTAACTGCACTCGAGGATGATCGCCGTATTCATACTATGCTGATTCCACAGCTGGAAAAAGACCGTAATCTGGTTTACCGGGAAAAACGTGATCAGGCGATTGCTAAACTGAGTAAAGCTGATATTGATGCCATGATTAAAAAATACATCAAGCCCAACCAGCTGGTTGAAGTGATGGCCGATCAATATGGGAAGCAAGTGAAAACATCATAGTGTTGAAAAAAATCCTCTCAAGTGAGGGGATTTTTATTTATTTGAGCTTTATGTTCTAGATTGCTCTATGGCTAAAAATAACCCCTCCGATTATGCCAGCAAGGATAATAGATAAGGGCAGACTCCAAACAGATACAATAAGAAGAAAAATCAATATTCCACAGCCAATCAAAGCTGAAACGAAAGCAATATCTCGATCAAAAGAATGATGGATCACCATTTGATAATAATAAGACATTATCCAGCTTGAAATAATATTGAGTAAAATACAAAGTCCTTTGCCTGAAGGCGTATTTAGAATGGGATCTGTTATCCAACTTAACATGTCCTCATTCACTCAAAGTCGATAAAAACGTTTAGCATTTTCATAAAAGATCGGCTTTAACGCGTTTTCATCATAATACTGAACAATATCGCTAAAGGCATCAATAATGTTGGTGAGTGAGCTGCTGACACTGTCCATTGGGAAGTTGGATGCAAACATCACGCGCCCAGACCCAAAGCAGTATAAAGCATGCTGGATCAGGGGTGCGGCACATTCGACTAATTCCTGTTTAGTTGCCAGCCGTTTTTGCGTGTGAAAATCATGTCCCAAGACTGGCATAAACAGACCAGACATTTTGGTCGATACATTTTTGCATTCGGCCAGTTCTGCCAACTGATATTTCCAGTCTGCAAATATCTGGGTGCGATCTTGTTTGGTCTTACCTGTAGCTTTGCCCACCTTGCCAAATAAACCTGCGGGCGTACCAAGATGATCTAGCACGATGGGCGTTTCAGGAAAGGCTTTGGCCAGCGCAGTAACATCTGAAATCTGGGTAGAGTACACCCAGGCATCAAAGCTTAAATCTTGCCTGGCCAGTTCTTCAAAGCCCTTCAGGAAATCTGTGTTGCGATATAGATGCGGTTCATCGGTCCAGGCATGAATCCCTTTATCTGGATGTACCGCAGCCATTTTACGGATGCCGCGAAATTTGGGAGAAGCTTCGCGATGCAATTCAATTAACTGTTTAAAATTTTTCTGCCGTGGATCTGCCGTGGCGACAATTCCACCTAACCGGATATTATACTGATCAAAAGGAAGTCCAGCGATGAAACGGGTTTCATCCACCACGCCTGTGCCTTTATGGTCATGCCAGCTGGCCTCAACATGCACAACTTGCTCCACTTCATAATGTCCTGCATCTCTCTTGTAATTTGCAGGCAGGTAGGGTGCAGTCAGGTGCTGGGTCAGGCCAATGGTTTCAATGACATCTTTGGGTTTTAACAGTCGAACCATCTTGTCCAGCAATCTAGGATGTTTGCCAAACAGCTTTACCGCGAGCGCTGCGGCATGTGGGGTGTTGTACGGATCCCATTGGTGAATATGTGGGTCAATGATTGGGAAGGGAAGTTGCTGCATGCTCTGCCTTGTTTTAGTTTATTTATTATTCAATTCATATAGTGCTAAAATCATTTTAAAGTCAATATGATAAATGACAACAAATAAAAAAGCCCCGCGGGGCTTTTCATATTTTCATCAATGATCGTGCTTGTGATCATGGTTATGCTTGTTGGCATGAAACTCTTCATTGTGACGGAAACGCAAATAGTTTTCGAACTGTTCACAGTATTCATCATAGTTATCTTCCAGCATCATTTGAAATTGCTGCAAGATATAAGACATGACCTGATCTTTGGCATCACGCATCTCGTTGCCATCTTTAAAATTATTTGCGGCCACCCAGGTATTGAAACGGGCAGTACCAAATAACATCGCTGCACTGACTTGACCGCGCTTATCGCTTGGTTTTTCCTGTGAGCCTTTTTCTACGCGACAAAACTCGTTGGCTTGTTGAATAAATTCATCAGCACGTTCAAAGAATGCCGCATTTAACGCTTCTTCTTCGGTTACATCGGTTGCTTCAATCTTTTGAACCATGAATTTGTTCCTAACATTAAAATCTCAATCGCTAATTATAGGCAAAGCCTTGCAGAAACTAAACCTTTGCCTTAATCTAAAAATAGCCTAAGCATATAAAAGTGAATGCCATGCAGGATGCGATTGCGGTACAAAGTCTAAAAAGTGATATTGCCTTATTGCGCCAGAATATCTGGCCACCGGCAAATCTGGCCAATGTTGAAGGCTTGCCGATTTATTATGGCAGCCAGTCACAGGTAGACGAATACTATAGTCAGTGGCTCGGTCTGATTGAAAGGGCACAGGATCTGTTTCAGCCTTTTATGGAAGATGAAATCTTGGATGCGATCCATTTGCCGAGCCATTTAAACCTGCCGCTATTTTACTTTCATGTTGACCGGATCCGGATCAATAAAACCCGTGCCAAAGAATCCAAAACTTTTCGTGGGGTCGCCAGCCTGATCGAAAAATGCGGCCAGTTCGAACCCGAGCAGGTTGCAGCCATGCGGCAGTGGCTGGATAGTGACGATACCGCAGCATTAGTGGCACACCGTGAATTTGTTGATCTGCGCACTTATGTGTTTCAGCATGGCCAGAGTGAATATACGCGCACCCGTTTTTACGTCAATGGGATTGTACTGAGTGTCGAGCCACATTTTGAGCTGATCGATGCACGCGATAAGCCACGCAAGCAGCGTAGTGACAGTTATAACGATCCTCTGGCAGACAACCATATCTGGAAAGTATTCGGCAAATATCGGTAGAGCAGTGACCAAGCCCGTCTTACCAGAAGGGCTTGGTATTTTCGGCAAACTGCTGTAAACGTTCTGCTGCTTCGCTCGACAAACGCTGTTGCTCCGCGCTTATCCAGCCCAGCACAAACCAGGCCTTGCCCTGTTGTTTGACGTAAGGTCTGAATAGCTCTTGGGCCACAAATAGGTCATTATAATGCCCGAGGCTTTCCTGCAAGGGTTTTAAAGCTTTCAAATAAGCTTTCACCTCTTTTTCGGGAAATAAGCTTTGCAGGAATTCTACGTTATAGCGTAAGCGCTTGACCCGTTTGCGTGTCCGATGCCGGGATTCAATATCCAGTTCCTGATAGTTCTTGGCATCCTCACAAATTTGCTGATGCAGCTTGCTCAGACCTTTACGTAATATCTTATGAGAAGATCGGGTCTTGTCCTGCATTTCCTCCTGGCTAAAACAGAGCAGTTGCAGCATTAATGTTACGGTAGCAGGATTTCTGAACAACGCACTAATATCAGGCGGTTTTTGTGAGTGTGGCGGCAATTTCAATAGGGGGGAACCTGCTTTTTCCAGTTGTGGAATCAGGCTTTCTGCCAGAGCATCCCGATCTCGGGTAGAACCGAGCTGCTGGAAAATATCCCGCAGCTGTTCCTGCCATTCAGGCTGCACATGCTCGGTCACGGACTGGAAAATTTTAAATGCGCTGCGCAAACGCCGAATCGCGACACGTGCCTGATGCACATGATCACTATTATAAGTTTCGGCTGCAATTGCAGTAGCATTGGGGAAAAGATGAGCCAGGCAATTGGCAACAATCTTTTGCAAAATCGTGCTGACCTGGTCTTTCTGTTCAAGCACTAAGGGAAGCTGATACTGAACCGGAAGATTATCTTCCTCCTGTAACAAGGTATAGCCGCGTTCCGATTTGCTCCGGGTATCTAGCCATAAAGCATAACGTTGTACCCAAGGCTGAATGAAATCAATTAACTCAATCAATTGACCGGATTTAAGTTCAAATTCAACCTCATAAATATCAATGGTTTGATTATTGTGGCGAATTTCACCGACATCAAAAGCAATCTCAATCTGGCTGTCCAGATGGCTTTCTGTGAGTACATATCGCGCGACATCTGTTTCAAATTGCAGAATGAGGGGCGTCTCCAAATCACCAAGCGCCTGTTTCAGTATTTTTTTGGCCGGTTTATGTTTGCGGTATAACTGAAAGTCACAATGTTCAGGAGGGCTTTTTAACTCATGTTCAAGTTCAAAACGTTCAAAGTGATGCTCAGTCGCTGCTTTCAGTGTCTGAATCCATTGCTGGTCTTCCAGACGTTGTCGGAGTGCAATCTGATGTTGTTGTAATTGCTGTGCTTCAGTGTCAAAGTATCTTGCACACAAGCGATGCCGAGTCGGCTGAAGTTTCTGAATGTCCTGCTCAAATTGTACCCGGGACTGGGGTGGGATCTGGAATTTGAGTTCTATTTCTGCCATCGGGTTATTCCTCCGCGATGTTGGGTTTACAGATTAATATAGCCCAAAGATTAGCAAGGTTGTGATGTGCTTCTGCAACAAAAAAAGCACACTACAGAAGGTGTGCTTAAGCTATTTCTTGTGAAATTTATTTCAATATAATTATTTTAAAAATTTACGGCTCACCAGGAACTGTTCGGTCGCTTCAAGCAGTTTCTGGGCATAAACCTCCTGTTTGGCAGTCAACCATCCCAGAACAAACCAGTCACTCGCTTCCAGCTCAGTTTGCTGTATATAGACCGCCGAAGATGCCAAGGTTTGATATTCATCGGCTGCCAGTTGTGCATCATTCAGTGCTTTGCTGTATTTTTGCAAATTTTTGACATCATAGATTGTGGTTAAAATCGGAAAGCTGAATTTAAGCTCCTGAATCCGGGTGGCCAATTGATCTAGACTATCAAAATCCGTGATGTTCGTCTGGTTCATTTGTTCTTGTAGGGCTTTATATTGCTGTTGCAAGGTGGTTTGTGCCGCAGTTTTTAAGTCCGGTGAGGCATGCTCATTTTCACTTAAACTGAACATCAGCAATTCCAGATAATGATGCACATTCTGGGTGGACTTGACCAGATTGGCGAGTTTCTCCTGAGCATACAGAATATCTTTAGCCAGGTTTTCTGTGGTAGTGGGATTTTGCAGGAAGCCCGCCAGGCTATTTTGCATATGCTGTAAATGTTGCAGGTGCTCAAATTGCTGCTTAAAAGCCGCCAGCTGATGCGCCCATTTGTCGGAAAGCTGTGGATGCCAGTCTTTGAACAGCAGCAGGGTCAGATGCAGCTGATCCAGTGCCAGTTGTGCCTGATCAATATGTTCCTGCTCTGCAATCTGATCCGCGATTGCCGCAATATTTGGTAATAAATGCTGCATCTGCTGTGCAATCAGACTGCACATGGTTTTACTGGCACTGTCTTTTTTACTGATCTGGAATTCTTTGCTGAGAGTCGCAGGACTAACCCGCTGTGAAGCGGCCAATAAATTACCTATTTCGGCCTTGCTGCGGACATCGAGCCAGAGCTGGTATTTCTTGACCCATTCAAAACTAAAAGCCAGCAGATGCTGAATGGAACCATTCTTTAGCTCGAACTCGACTTCATGTACCTGTTGCTCGGCATGCTGTGTGCGAATCTGTCCAATATCCAGACTAACTTCAACCTGCGTGTCTTCATATTCAATCACCCTTAAAGTACGGGAAATGTCAGTTTCGAACTGGAGTTGTAGCTGGTCAAACTGATTGCCGAGCGCATTGCTGAGAATTGCCCAAGCTTCGGGATATTCATTGTAAATATCTAGATTCAATTCTGGAGGTGTAGCGAGTTCTCCTAAGTTATGATTATGTTCAAAACGCTCGATATGGCTTTTGCCGGCCGCTTTCAGCGTTTGCACCCAACATGTGCCTTCCAGACGTTGACGCAGTGCTACTCCGTGCCGGGCAAGTTGGCGGTCGGCAGTATCATAATATTTCGCTTGAAGCTGGATCTGTTGAGACTTTTTCGGATCAAGTGCCTTAAGCAGCGCAGTACGTCGTGCCGCAGGAATCTGGAACTTGAGTTCAACTTCAACCATGAGAATCATCCTATCTGTTCAGTATAAGCAAGCACTGAATCTTCACTTGAATAAGGTTATGAAAAGGCGGACAGCAGACGTACTTATAGTTTTGATGTGCGCGTAGCAGATTGTAACCAAAATCAAAATACATGTAAGACTTGACCTGAATATAAAAATTTTGAACAGAAGTTTTAAGATTCATTTTTATTGGTTCGTATGGGCCTCAAATGATAGTGATCAGGGTGTCCCGAGGACATTCGAAAAGCAGAGAAGTACAGATTTAAAAAACTGTTATTTGGCTAAAATATACGCTAAGGTAAAACAAAAACGTCAGGATGATGAGCAATGAATGTACAAGTACAACCAGAAAAAAATAATGTGGTCGCGGTTCAGCCACAGATGCCGATTAAAAATTATCATGAATTTTATCGCTTCTATTTGACCGAGCATCGACATATTGTCAGCCGCCGTCTGCATGTAGCAGGCAGTAGCATTGGACTATACTGTTTTGCCAAAGCCATTCGCCAAGGCAAGCCTAGATATTTTGCCTATGGGCTGCTGTCTGGTTATGCCTGTGCCTGGGTTGGTCATTTTATTTTTGAGCGCAATAAACCGGCCAGTTTTAAACAACCGCTATATAGTTTTATCTCGGACTGGAGGATGTTTGCAGATGTTCTACGTGGCAATATCAGTCTGCTTGACCAAAAACACGATAAGATTTCCAGTTGAGCGAAAAATACGTTCATCGGAATGTGTGCGTTTAAAGCATGAAATTTCGATAAAAGACTTGCAAGTCTAGATTTATTATTCTAATAATTGTGTTATTGCTGATCCAGCTTTTTGATCAAACGTTATATTTTAATGAATACATCAGTTTTCCAAGCCTGGAGCGACCTTCTCCAGGCTTTTTTTATATTTCTTTAATAATAATTAAATTTCAAATATTTAATTCAAATTTTGACTAAGTGGTTGTAGACGAAAACGTGCGGATTTGAACCGAAAGTAAAAGAACCCATCTGGCTTTGAAACATCTCTTCTTTATAAAAGAATACTTAAAAATCCAAGAGAGCGAATGTGAGCAACACAAATAATTATTTTTTATTTCTAAGCTTATTTAAGTTACTTTCTGCCGATCGGGCTACCTCTCAAGATATAGGGACATTTGAAATTTAACGGATCAAGTGTTCTAAATACCTGCAAATTTGTAGCTGTTCAGGCTCGAAAATAGCAGGACTGCGGAAATCAAACCCAGTTATGCCTATAATAGAGCCATCCTAGCAAGTGGCGAGCAAGATGCGCGGTTTATATTTAATTACCAATGATGATCCCTTAGAGCTTTTGTTGGCAAAGTTAGAAGGTGCCATGGCCAATGGTGGTGTTGCGGTCTTGCAATATCGTCGTAAAAAAGTGGCGAAAGAAGATCAAATTTACGAAATCGAGTATATGAAAGCCATGTGTGCTGAATATGGTGTACCTTTCGTGATTAATGATGATCTTGAAATGGCGGTTAAATACGGCGTGGGTGTGCATTTGGGCCAGGATGATGGTTCTATTGTCGATGCTGTAGCACGTTTGCCTAAAGGCGTGTTGATTGGCCGTAGTTGTAATAACTCACTTGAGCTGGCTGAACAGGCCATTGCTGATGGTGCAAATTATGTGGCATTCGGCGCAATCTATGCTACTGACAGTAAGCCAGAAGCCGGTAATATTGGTCTGGAAACCTTAAAACTGGCCAAAGAGAAATTAAATGTACCTTTATGTGCCATCGGCGGTTTAACGGTTGAAAATTCTAAAGAAGTCATTGAGTCAGGTGCGGATTATTGCGCGGTGATTAGTGATATATTGGGACTACCTATGAATGCCATTCCTGAACGTTTAGATGAATGGTCTGCGCTTTTTCAAGCTACAGCATAAAATTTTTTGATTGATTTAATTTTGAGTCGAGTGCCTTCATGAGCTTATCTCCAAAGCAAGAACAACTGTTCAAACAAGCCAATAAACACATCCCGGGTGGCGTCAATTCACCTGTACGTGCATTTAATGGAGTCGGTGGTACACCGGTCTTTATCGAAAAAGCCCAAGGTGCATATCTCTATGATGTAGATGGTAAGCGTTATGTGGACTATGTAGGTTCATGGGGGCCGATGATTTTGGGCCATGCGCATCCGGCGATTATTAAAGCGGTTCAGGATGCTGCAGTAGACGGTTTGAGTTTTGGTGCGCCCACAGTTCATGAAACCACACTGGCAGACATTATCTGCGAGATCATGCCATCGATTGAGCTGGTTCGTATGACCAACTCAGGTACAGAAGCGACCATGACCGCGATCCGTCTGGCACGTGGCTATACTGGCCGTGACAAGATTGTAAAATTTGAAGGCTGTTATCACGGTCACTCCGATTCATTATTGGTAAAAGCCGGTTCAGGCTTGTTGACCAGTGGAGAAGGGGAAGCGACGTCTGCAGGTGTTCCAGCGGATTTTGCCAAACACACCTTAACCCTTCCATATAATGACATCGCCACTTTAAAAGAATGCTTTGCCAAGTTTGGCTCTGAAATTGCCGGCGTGATTGTTGAGCCTGTGGCGGGCAACATGAACCTGGTGAAACCGATTGACGGTTTCCTGCAAGCGATTCGGGATGTCTGTGATGAGCATGGTTCAGTGTTTATTATTGATGAAGTGATGACAGGTTTTCGTGTTGGGCTGGGTGGCGCACAGGCTCATTATGGCGTGACTCCGGATTTAACCACACTGGGTAAAATTATTGGTGCAGGTCTGCCAGTGGGCGCTTTCGGTGGCAAGCGTGAAGTGATGGAATGTATTGCACCACTGGGTAAAGTATACCAAGCAGGTACGTTGTCGGGTAATCCGCTGGCGATGCGTGCCGGGATTGAGATGTTTAAACATCTGCGTGAACCAGGTTTCTACGAGAAACTGTCTGCTCAACTTGAGAAGCTGCTGGTTGGTTTGCAAGCTGCTGCGGATGAGGCAGGCATTCCATTCAAGACACAACAGGTTGGTGGCATGTTTGGTCTGTACTTTACCGACCAGGAAGACATCACCAGCTTTGATTCGATGTTGAAATGTGATGTCGATGCTTTCCGTAAATTCTTCCATGGTATGCTCGATCGTGGTGTAAACCTTGCGCCATCTGCTTTTGAAGCCGGCTTTATGTCAGCAGCACATTCTGATGAAGATATCGCTTACACCATTCAAGCTGCCAAAGAAACTTTTACTGAGATGAAAGGATAATTCGACCTCTCCCTGACCCTCTTCTTAAAGGAGAGGGAATATAAGCCCGAGTGATCGGGCTTATTTCATTCTTTGGATTAGACATCATAAGATTTGAAATTGATAAATTAAAGGATTAGATAGATCCATGAAAACCAAACATTATTTGACTTTAAGTGATGCGGAATTTTTATTAGATGCAGCGCACCAATATGCGATGCAGAATAGCTTTAATGTCAGCATTACTGTAGTGGATGAAACCGGTAATTTGCTGGTGATGAAGCGCATGGATGGCGCAGCACCAATGACTGCAAATCTGGCGATTGAAAAAGCCAGATGCTCTGCCATGAGTCGCTGTCCATCCAAGCTATTTGAAGATATTATCAAAGGCGGACAGATGGGTTTTCTGACCATGGAGACTTTCTCGGGGATGCTAGAAGGCGGTGAGCCAATTCTGTACCAAGGGCAGTTGGTGGGTGCGATGGGCGTGTCAGGTGTAAAGTCGTTTCAGGATGCAGAAATTGCGCAGGTAGCGATTGAGAGGTTTTTGGCGAAGTTTGCCTAATTTTTAATAAACCTTTACCAGTTAAACGAAATAAATTAATTTTGATTGGTATATAGATAAGAATGGAATGCAAAAAATTATTAAAAAACCTAAGTCGGTAGGCTTGGGCTTTTTAATATAAATTAAGAGATTGATTTGAATCGGATAAAATATAGAGTTTTGTATTTCTTGTATGATGTTTTTTAGAAAATTTTAAAATAGATTATTAAATAATCATTTAATTCCAGTCAGGATAAAAGTATTCAAATAAAGAACCTTTTATTATTTTACCAATCCTTAGTCACTTCTTCCGGATAACCTCGTTTAAAATGATGTCTCCATGGATAAGCTGTCGATCCATCTTCTAGTTTTATACGTGATGTTGAACCCAGATTCTTCGCTGGACTGCCAACATAAATTGAATCTTTTTCAGTGATACCTTTTACACAACTGTGAGCACCTATTAAGCAACCTTCAGATATTATGGCGCCTGGTAAAATAACACTCATCGTGCATATAGAGACAAAGTCTTCAACAGTTACTCCCATCTGTATCTCACTTGGTGGGTAGGGATCATTTGTTAAAACCACGTAGGGGAAGATCCAGACAAAATTTCCAATTTTACTATGTTGTCCAATATGCACATTGCTATGAAAACGGACATAATCACCGATTTCACAATGTCCCTGTAAATCACACAAAGTTCCTATTTGCAGGTTCTTACCAGCTAAAACTTTTTCTCTGACAGTTACTCTGTGACCTGTTATGAGTCCATCACCAAATTCAGACCCTTCATAAAATATACTATGGGATCTAATGTGTGAATTTTTACCTAAGACTAATTTTTGACCTTCTGATAAGTGATTATTCACTCCTAACTCACAAAAGGCACCGATAAAAGAATCATCACCAATTTCAACATTGTCATAAATTATAGTATTGGCACCTATCGTAATGTTCTTACCCAAAATAGCTTTCTCTGAAATAATGGCTGTTGGATGTATTGAATTATTCATAATTAATAAAATCTCAACTAATAAGCAGCACATATGAAAAAACTAAATTTGCGAATTGAGTAATTAACAAAAATGATCGCTATAATTCTTATATTTCATACCCAATATTTTCTAGTTTTTGACTTCCTTTAACATAGTAGGTATTTAAGGGTAAATAATCATCTACTTTTACATATCTACAAAACTCTATTTTCATTTAATAGAAAAAAATTTTATGCGAAATTAATTTAAAAAAAGGGAATACTAATAACCATGAGATTATTACCACACAGTCTATGCTTTCTGCCTGTGTGCTTGCCAAAAATGCCATCAAAACCAGCCGGTTATTCGAGTAAGCGACTTATCGGCTTAAGCAGTATGCGGGTTAGGGTAGATTGTTTAACTTAAATAACTCACCTGTAATAAAAATCAGGAGAGTGCACTTCAGAATTTCTAGAAACTATTTTGGCTTTAACTTTATTGTTGGTAAATTTAAACCGTAATACAATGAAAATAAACGGATTAAAGTGCAGGTAATTATAGCAATCCAAATACTATAAGCAGATGAAATAACACCACTTGAACCTAAAACTTCAATTGCAGCACCTATCATTGCAGCACTTGCATAGATTTCTTTCGTAAATATAATCGGTGTACGTCTGCATAAAATATCCCGCAGGCATCCTCCACCCACCGCACTTATGCAGCCCATGATAATCGAAAGTTGTACGCTACCGGTATGAGCATAAGTCTTATTTGCCCCAGAGGCTGCAAAAAATCCCAATCCCAAGGCATCAAATAATAAAGACGCTTTATCTAAAGAATAAACTATATTTTGAAATAAGATACTGAGTAGGAATGCCAGAAATATTGCAATAAAATATTCTTCATTAATGAGACCTGAGGGAGGGGTGGCAGAAAGGCATAAATCTCGAAGAACGCCACCACCAATTGCAGTAATAGCAGTTAAAGAGAATATCCCAAAAATATCATATTTTTTTTGTATACCTAGCATTGCTCCACTTAAGGCAAAAACAAAAGTTCCAGCTAAATCAATATAGTGAAGTAAAATATCCATAGGCTTTAAGATTTACTATATGTCGGTAATTGACGGTTTTTTTATGTGGCTAGCGTTTTTAGAATATTTTTGATCTTATAGTGTTAATCAGAAATTTATTAATTTATATAATTTAGGCTAGCATACAGCAATGTTGTACGAAGCTAAATAGAAGTTCTCTCATGCTATACCCAATGCCCAAAAAAATCCAACTTGCGCCATCTCAAGCCAAATGGCAGCTATCATCGACACAATCGGTGCTGGTACTGGTGGGACTACAAAATATAAGGATGATGTCAGGCATAGAGAGTAGCGATCTTATGGCCAACCTGATCCAGACCAGCAATAAAGCCAAAGCACTGGACATTCCTGTTGTTGATTTCTATGGCGATGATCTGATACAGGGCATGCAGCAACTCGGCGCATATGCCTCAACTCATTCGCAGCTGATTTTTGCCGGGCAAGTGACACCGATGCTGAAACAGATATTACCGCATCTGCAAAGCGTGACTGAGCAAATATGTATTATCGATGATGCCATTTTGATGTCCAGTCAGGAGCAGCATATCCAGTGGATCGAGAATATCTCGGCACAAGGCTTGCATCATATGAACAGCTATAGCCTGACGCGATTATGGAACTTGAGTGCGCCGTCAGAATATGTATTGTCCAGCAAAGGCATCATGCTAGCAGTGGCTGAACAGTTGGATATGGATGCATTGGATATTGATCCCTATGTCGACCTCAGACAGTATGGGCTGGATTCGGTTGCAGTGGTCAGTCTGGTTGGTGTATGGCGTGCCAATGGTGCAAATATCCGTTATGAAGATGTAATGCAGTATCCATCTTTGCATGCGTTGGTAGGCTTCATTCTACAATCCTCCGCTTGATGGACTGTGATTGAGCATTTTTATGCGCTAAATCGGAAATTTCATCACCATTTACACAAATGCGCATTGTAATTATTGGCTAAGCTTTCTATCATTGCCGCCTTGTTTTTCGCGATCAGCCTGGGATTGAACTTTGAGTAATTTTCTAACCGAACATCTGATATATCGTGATGACGATTTCATGGTCATCCACAAACCTGCAGGTTTACTCACAGTTCCCGGTAAAACAGAAGATTTACAAGATTGCCTGATCAATCGTCTGATCAAACTAGAACCTAAAACTTTACTGATCCATCGGCTAGACCGCGACACTTCCGGCATTTTAATCTTCGGTCTGAGCAAGTGGGGACAAAAAACCATTTCCCGCCAGTTTCAGGAACGCCAGACCGATAAAACCTATCAGGCAGTCGTGGCAGGTACATTAGCAGGCGAAGGAACTGTTGAGGTGCCCGTGGTGTATGATCCAAGCCGTCCGCCTTTACATATCGCAGATCCCGCACATCATAAACCGGCCATCACACATTGGCAGGCAGTTGAACATTTTGAAATTCAGGGGCAACCCGTGACCCGGGTGAAACTGACGCCAGTTACCGGTCGTTCGCATCAGTTACGTGTGCATATGCAATATCTCGGACATCCGATTATTGGCGATACTTTATATGCATCACCTGAACATCAACAGCTTAGCTCACGTCTATGTTTACATGCTGAACGTTTGAGTTTTTATCATCCTCAAACAGAGCAGCTGGTCGAATTTTATTGTCCGGCGCCATTCTAGGAAATACTTATTTATTCGACGTGAATTATGCTCACTTTTTAGTGAGCTTTATGTCAAAATACATTGCTTGAAGGTGTGGAATTTTGCTCCAATGACGTTCCGTGATTGAGCCTAATATTCATAATCTTGTACTTAAGATAAAGGTGGAAAAATTGCAGCAATTTGCTATTGGTCAACGTTGGTTATCAGATACTGAAACAGAACTCGGTTTAGGCGTTCTTATTGATGTTGATGAGCGGTCGGTCAGCATTTTATTCCCAAAAAGCGATGAAACCCGCGTCTATGCACGCAGCAATGCCCCCTTATCTCGTATCATATTTAATGTGAATGATGAATTACAGGATCAGGAAGGTGTTACCTGGACTGTTGAATCAGTAGAAGACCGTAACGGCGTGGTGCGTTATCAGGTAGTACGCACTCTTGAAGATGGCACAGAAGAACGTAAGGCACTGAATGAAACCCGTCTTGGTGCGACTATCCAGCTGTCTAGGCCTTTAGATCGTTTATTGGCCAGTCAGATTGATTATAAAGAATGGTATGACCTGCGTATTGAAGCGCTGCTGATGCAGGCCAATATGCAAAGCAGTCCACTGCGTGGTTTGGTCGGTTCGCGTGTCGGCCTGATTCCGCACCAACTCTATATTGCCCATGAAGTCGGTCAGCGTTTTGCACCCCGTGTATTGCTGGCCGATGAAGTCGGCTTGGGTAAAACCATTGAGGCAGGTCTGATTATCCACCAGCAGCTTAAAACAGGCCGGTCTGAACGTATCCTGATCTTGGTGCCAGATTCACTGCAGTACCAGTGGATGATTGAGATGCGCCGTCGTTTCAATCTTGAATTCTCGCTGTTTGATTTGACCCGTACTGCTTCGATCAAAGAACATGATCCTGATCTGAATCCATTCCTGACCGAACAAAAGATTATTGCTTCTGTCGATTTGATGGTTGACCATGAAGATCTTCGTGAGCAGGCACTTGAAGCCGGTTTTGATTTGCTGGTAGTTGATGAAGCGCATCATTTGATGTGGAGTGAAGAAGAGGGTGGCAACGACCGTTATGATCTGGTTGAAGAGCTGGCTGAACATACGCCGGGTGTATTGTTATTGACAGCGACACCTGAACAGCTTGGTGTGGAAAGTCACTTTGCGCGCCTGCGTTTGCTCGATCCGCAACGTTTTAACTCGCTGGATCGTTTCCTAGATGAAGAAGCGCAATATCAGCATACGGCTAAAATTGCAGAAGTGTTAATGTCAGACATGCCGCTAGAAGCTGAGCATTTCGCTGCGATTGAGACCTTATTAGGACATCCGATTGAGGATCTTCCCGAGCAGCGTTTCCGTGCGATTCATGAGCTTTTAGACCGTCATGGAACAGGCCGTATTCTGTTCCGTAATACGCGTGAAGCAATTCAAGGCTTCCCGGGACGTGACTGTCAGCCCGCACCATTGCCGGCACCAGAACACTGGTCAAAAGACGGAAAACTACGTGAGCAAATGTGGCCTGAAGAAGCCCAGCTGGATGGCTCGTGGATGGAAACTGATCCACGCGTGATGTGGTTGATGGAAAAGCTGCGTACAGACCTGAAACACAAGAAAGTATTACTGATTGCCCGAAGCGGTCCAGTGGTTGAAGCGCTGGAAAATGTGTTGCGTTTACATGCAGGTATTCGTACTGCGATGTTCCATGAAGGCATGAGTCTGCTGGAACGTGACCAAGCGGCGGCTTATTTCGCTGAAGATTCGTATGGCGCACAGATTCTCCTGTGTTCGGAAATTGGTTCAGAAGGGCGTAACTTCCAGTTTGCTTCTGATCTGATTCTGTTTGACTTGCCCGCGAATCCGGATGTGCTGGAACAGCGTATTGGTCGTCTGGACCGTATTGGCCAGGAAAACCGTATCCAGATTCATGTGCCTTATCTGGTGGGTACCGCGCAAGAGCGTATGTTCCGCTGGTATAATGAAGCCTTGAATATTTTCAGCAATATTTCACCAACTGCGCAAACTCTGCAAGAAAACTTTATTGTTGCCTTGAAAGACTGTCTGCTTGCTGACAAAGGTCAGGAATTTGAAGACCTGCTGGAAGAAGTCAGCGTGCAACGTGAGGCTTTGGAAGCGGAATTGCAGCAAGGCCGTGACCGTTTACTGGAGTACAATTCATGCCGTCCGGTGGTGGCACAGGAAATTGTCAACGCGCTTGAAGATTATGATGATAATACCACTTTGCCAATGTTCATGAAGCGCTTCATGGCATCGACCAATATCGACTTTGATGAACAAAGCAATGGGACCGTGATCATCAAGCCAACCGATCAGATGCAGGTTCAAGGTTTGACTCTGGACGAGGAGGGCATGACAGCCACCTTCTATCGTGATCAGGCACAAATCCGTGAAGATGCGCAATATCTGACACTGGAACATCCATTCACTGAAAGCGTGATGGAAATGATCAATACTCAGGGCTTTGGTAGTACCAATGTTGCAGTGCTAAAATCTGCGGCGTTGCCACAAGGTTCGGTATTGCTAGAAGTCTGGTTCAAGGTCGATGTGGTTGCACCGAAAGCATTGAACTTGCCATCTAGCCTGCCGCAACAGTTAATCCGTGTCTTACTCAGTGAAAAAGGTCAGGATCTCTCCCAGAAGATTGCACCAGAAATCCTGAAGCCTTATCTACATCATTTGGATGGCAATAGCTGCCGTCAGGTGGTGAAAGCACGTCGTGATGTGATTGAAGCACGTTATCAGCAGGCACTTGAACTGGCACGCAGTGCTTTGCCGGGCTTCAAGCAGCAAGCCAAAGAAGTGTATGGCAATAAATGGCAATATGAAATTGATCGCCTGACCTATCTGAAACAGTTCAACCCAAGTATCCGTGAAGATGAAATTGCACGTTTACAGAAATTGCAGAAAGAAGGTTTAAGCTTACTGGATGGTCTATCTGTAACGCCTGAAGCCATTCAGGTGATGGTTGTGGTTAAGCCTTAAGCTTTAAATCATTAAAAAATGCAGCTTTCGGGCTGCTTTTTTTATGGGCAAAATCCAGTTTTATTATTCTTTGTCGGAGAATGCTGGCCTGTTATTTTTCTCCTGTTTAAAATTGGCCCACTAAATAAGAACTAAAAAGCATGTCAAAAGCACTGATTACACTGGGCACAAAGACCAGTCATGGCGGCATGGTGACTGAATGTGAACCCTCTTTTTTGATTCATGGTGTTGCCGTACATTTAAATGGCATGAAGCATTATTGTCCCAAATGTCTAACTACCGTTAGCGCGATCGCTAGTGAATTGTCTGTTACTGTTCAAGGACGAGCCGTTGTCATTGCAGGAGATAAGGCCAGTTGCGGGGCGATTTTTCTACCCATGCAGCATTTGACTGTATCGCAGAAATAAGTCTGTTATTTTTCTAGAGATAGCGAGAAGTGACTTTGAGGTCATGCGTTGAGCATTTTTGTACTGCCAAATTAATACGCAGCGCATTAAGCTTGGCCTACGATTTCAGGATGAATACGCACTGCGTTTAAAAAATAATGAAGCAAGCCCTACATTTTACTCATGCCAATGGTATCCCTGCGGCAACTTACAAGAAGTTTCTGGATTATTTTCAGCAAGACTATGAAGTCAAAGCGATTCCATTTATCGGCATGAATCCGCAATATCCGATTACGCGAGACTGGCGTTATCTGGTCGATGAAGTCATTGCAGATATCGAGCAGCAGTTTTCTCAGCAACAGGTGATTGGTCTAGGGCATTCCTTTGGTGGTCTGGTAACCCTGATGGCAGCGTATCGACGTCCAGAACTGTTTTCCAAACTGGTCATCATGGATCCACCGTTTGTGATTGGAAAAAACAGCGCCATATTTGAACTGATTAAAAAGCTGAATCTGAAAAGTATCGATCGTTATACACCCGCAGGAATTACACTAAAACGCAAGGATCATTGGCCATCGAAACAGGTCGCGATTGAAGCTTTGCGATCTAACCGTCTGTTTAAAAATTTCGATGAGCAGTGTTTTGCTGATTATATCGAGAGCGGTATTCAGCCAGAATCTGAACGCGGTGGGGTGACGTTAACCATTCCCAAACAGGTAGAAGCTGAAATTTTCCGGACTGTACCCGCATGGTGGTGGAGAACGCCACGCCGAGCGCCTGAAGTGCCGATGCATCTGATTACTGCCGAGCAGAGCCAGTTTTATCAGCAGGGTTTGCCACAAGGGATGCACAAGATTTACCAGATTGATTATTCAGTGGTCGAAGGTGGACATATGTTCCCGCTTGAGCATCCAGAAGCTACTGCAAAGGTAGTCAAAGCCCAACTTGCACTTTTATGATCGGCACAAAAAAAGAGACATTGATTACGTCTCTTTTATATCCTTTTACGCCATGAAGAATTAACGTAACTGAGAGTCTTCCAGATAGCGTGCACCTTCAAGAATCATCCGAATCATGATCATAGTCTGTTCGGCAATTTCTTTGCGGTCTTCAGCGGGTATATCAATCACATTGGCACCCATGTTGAACACCAGCTGTGTAATCGCTTTGGCGGCAATGTCAGCATGTAGCAGCTTTTTATTATTCAGACGTTCCAGACGGATCAGGTCATCTTGCAGTTCTTGCTGGAAATAATTCAATTGACGCTCTACCGCCTGTTTATAAGACTTGGAGCCGGTATAACCTTCACGCAATAACAGGCTTAGATTGCCTTCATCGGCATCGAGCTGGGCAATAAAAATTTCTACAGAACTACGGATGATGCTGTTCTGGCGGGAAGCTTGCAGCCGTGCCTCATTCAAAATCTGACGCAATACAATCCCCGCACGATCTATCAGCTCAATGGCCAGTTCATCAATATCTTTAAAATGACGATAGAAACTGTTTGGGGCAATACCGGCTTCACGTGCTACTTCACGTAAACTTAAAGAAGCGATGCTTTTTTGTGGTCCAATCAGATTCAAGGCAGCCTGAAACAGCTCTTCCTTGGTAATGGTAGCCTTGCGACCGACACTCCGTACGATAATCGGCTCATCAATGCTTTTCGATTGTAGTAAAGATGCATCACTGCTTATTTTCATTGAAGGCTCGTTCATCGATAGGTTCATGCATGACATTTTATTATAACCGAGCTAGTCAAGCTTGTGAAATGATTAGAAACAATACGATTGTATATACAAATATATATACATGTGTATAATAATTAAAAACCCAAGGTGATGTCACAAACAATGCATGTACTGCAAAAACTTAAAATGCCATTGAATGCACTGTCTGATAGTGTAATCGATCAGCATGCAATTAATTTCTGGATTCAGAAACTCAATCCTGTGTGGTCGTTGAATCAGCCATTAGGCAAGATCGTGCATATAGAAAATGCAGCACAGGATATGCTGAGTCTGAAAATTCAGGTGAATCGCTTATTTAAGTTTGGTGAAGCAGGGCAGCATCATCCGGTCTATGTGGTGGTAAACGGCATCCGTTATGAACGTAGCTATAGTTTGACCCGTGTAGATGCGCAACATGTTTTATTGACCGTGAAAAAAGTCAATGCCGGTAAAGTCAGTACCTGGTTGGCAGAACAGGCACAAGTGGGTGATGTGATCGAATTTGGTCAGCCTTATGGTGACATGACCTTGCCTGCGCAGACCAGTCCATTGATCTTACTTGCTGCAGGGAGTGGTATTACTCCAATGCTCAGTATGCTGGAAAGCTTGAGCAAAAAAGGTGAACTATCTGCACCGGTCACTCTCTGGTACTGGGTTAAAAAAGATCAAGATGCCGCATTTAAAGTACGGTTTGAAGAACTTGCTCAGAAACATGCAAATTTCTCATTTCATGTGTATGCCACTCAAGAACAGCCAGCTGCTGCGCGTCTGGATGAAACCTATCTGACCGATCTGCAAAATCTGGAAAATAGCATTGTATATTGCTGTGGTCCTTCAGGTTTTGTATCTAAAGCAGAACAGCTTTTTACTCAGGCAAAACAGTTTAAAGGTGAAGCCTTCAGCATGAGTTTGGCGGATCTATCGGATACCGGCTTTATTAATATTACCCTGACCCAGTCGAAAAAAACGGTCAGCATTCCAAAAGGCCAGTCCATTCTGGTGAGCCTGGAACAGCAAAATATTAAACCGACCCATGGTTGTCGTATGGGCATTTGTAATAAATGTGCCTGCAATAAAGTAGAGGGTTCGACCAAGAATCTGGTCAACGGTTCGCAAAATACCGAGCCCGGCAACCTGCTCAAAATTTGTATTAACTCAGCGCAGACTGACCTTGTCATCGACTTATAAGCGAGTTTTATCCTATGAATATGCCAGTAAAATTACAGTATTTTAAAAATCCTAAAAACCGTGAATTAACCCAGTTTGAACTTGATGAACTTGCACGTGAACTCGATGCGATTAAGCAAGAAGTGCTAGATGACCTGGGTGAAAAAGACGCCAAATATATTCGCCGTGTCTATTCAACTATTCGTTATTCGTCGATTGCCGGTCGCGCCTTGTTATTTGCAGGCTGGTTCCCGCCAGCATGGCTATTGGGTACAGGTCTCTTGGGCTTTGCCAAAATTATGGAAAATATGGAACTGGGTCATAATGTCATGCATGGTCAGTATGACTGGATGAATGATCCTAAACTCAATGGTCAGACCTATGAATGGGATATCGTAGGGACTTCAGACAACTGGCGTCAAACCCATAACTTTAAGCATCATACCTATACCAATATTAAGGGTATGGATGATGATATCGGTTATGGCCTATTACGCCTGTTCCCCGAACAGCGCTGGAAACCGGGCTATTTATTGCAACCGATTTATGCAGTGCCATTCTGTTTATTGTTCCAGTGGGGCGTTGCAATTCAGAATCTTGAATTGGGTAAATACTTCAAAGGCCGTAAAAGCAAAGAGCAGACCAAAGAAGAATGGCGTCCAATGCAGAATAAAATCGGTAAGCAGTTGTTTAAAGATTATGTATTCTTCCCACTCATCGCGGGTCCTGCGGCTTTACCGGTTTTAACCGGCAATATGGTGGCCAATGGTCTGCGTAATATCTGGACCTTTAGTATTATTTTCTGTGGCCACTTTACCAAAGATGTAGAAGTATTCCCGAAATCAGTACTGCAAAATGAAAGTCGTGGTCATTGGTATATGCGCCAGATTCGTGGTTCATCCAACCTGACCGGTTCTGAGGCTTTCCATATTTTAACCGGCCATTTAAGTCATCAGATTGAACATCATCTGTATCCTGATGTGCCTGCACGTCGCTATCGCCAAATGGCACCGAAAGTTCAGGCTGTTTGTGAAAAATATGGTTTGAACTATAACAATGCCAGCTTGGTAAAACAGTACGGCAGTGTGATCAAACGTATTGTGAAATATGCATTTCCGTTTAAGAAATAATTTTTCTTAAAGCTAAAAAACCACTTCAAATGAAGTGGTTTTTTATTTAGGAGGTGAATACTTCAGGAAGTCAAAGTCCTAATTGCAAAGCTATTTAAGATGATTTCAAGGCATAAAGTAAAAAGTTAATATGCCATTTATAGCGTTGTCTAAAGGCGTTTAGTTGGTTAACCCTATAGAATGGAAAGACTAATATGGCATCGAATGAGCTGAAATATTAATTTTTGGAAGCTGTTGATCTTGACCCTCAAAATAGCTTTGCTGCGCCAGACTGAGCATTTCTATATCTTCCTTGCTATTCCCATAAGCATAAATTTCAGCATAATTATCCAGATTATATTTTTCTAGAATTCTAATTTTCTTTTGTGTATTACTACAGTCAGGAGTTTGATAAAACCCTGTCAATTTCCCGGCTTTGATTTCAACTTCGCTACAGATTAAATCGATATTTAAATAACTGCACACCGGTTTAAGATACAAATCTAATGAGGCGGATACCAGCACGACTTCATGTCCTAATTGTTGATGCTGTTTAAGTTGCTTTAATAATTTCGGATTTAACTTGAATATTAGTTGTTGCGCATAATCCTGAGCTAATTGCAGAATTTCCCCTGCATCACTGTTTTTAAACATGCTGGCATACAATTTGGGTCGCATGCGATGTGCCGGATAGAAATTTAAATAATAGGCCTGAATCCATGGCAAAATTTGCATGCCGCGTTTCACAATATGCCGTTTTCTTAAGGCATGGAAAATGAACCCGGTAAAGCTATCATGCAGATACAGGGTTCCATCAAAATCAAATAAGGCTAGAGTTTTAGATTCTTGATTTTGCGCATGCATGTTTGATATCGACCATCGACGCGGGTAGCAAACCAGTTAGTATTATAATCACGACTTAATTTTGGTCCGGAAATGACCACTTCCGGCATAATGGCATAGATTGGATCTTTACCCGTCTTTTCCTGATAGAGCTTGCTAACGCCACGATAAGTCATGGTAGCTTCAAAATCTTTCTCTTTTTCCTTTTTTAAATCGGCACGGATTTGACGTTCAGTAATAATAAAATTATTTTTGGCAAAAACACTGATCAGCTCGCGCTCGGACTGGCTCTTTTGTGAGCGGATTGCTCCATCTTTAGTATATAGCAATAAATCGCCATCCAGATCGAGTTCGGCTTCAGTTAAATCATTTAACATGCTCTGAAAAGCTGCATTTCGACTGGAATACATACCGGAATTATAGTCCGCAAAACGGTAAATCGGCTTGTCATAATCTGCCGGATACATCATCAGGCGATGAATCCCATAATACAATCCCCCATATTGACTATAGAGATCGGTACGCAGTTCTGCAATATTGCCACCTTGACGTTTATGCTCTTTGGCATAGCTGATATGCACTTGCATTGAACCCAAGGTGGTAATCGGATTCATTTTCTCAGCAATATTCTGCCCGACCAGTTTGGCAGCACCAGTGAGTGCGCTGACATGATAATGCTTCGACATATAGTCAAATATTTCACGATATAGCTCATCCAGTTCCCGTTCAGTTTTGACCCGGCGCATCTGACTCAGGAAATTGTCTTCAGGGCTTGGATGATTTTTAAGAACTTCCTGAAAATATCCAGCAACTGTTCCACCAATTGCCTCACCAAGTTTGTCTTTGAATTTTTCATCAAGACGGCCTTGAACTTCTTTAACCGCTTTTTCACCCAAACCCGGAACAGTAGGATCTGCAACAAAGTTAGATTCCTGATCAACTACTGCCACAATGGTGCAGACATTTTCCTTGGTCTGAGGAATGCCAAGCTGTTCAGTAATATCGTAAATATCTTGTGCCCAAGATTCACGTTGATTGACACGGCTTGGAATAGCTTTACGAATATGTTCAACTTCAAGTGTTGGTTCATCATCTTTTGACCACCATGAACCGTTGCCACAGCCAGCAAGACTTAAAGAAAGTGCGAGCACAGACAATGACTTAAGAGAAAAACAAGAGGTAAAAGTTTTATTCATGGTGCGGTAAATTAACTGAAAAGATGAGTGAATAAGACAGATGCAGTATACTATGCTCACCAAAAAAGTGATGAATTTATATGTATATTGGTCCCTATCAACTGTCAAACAATTTAATTGTCGCTCCCATGGCAGGTGGGATAGATTAATCATAAATACATTATAAAAATTATTATTTATCAGTATTTTATTAAATAACCGCATGGTGCAAGGTGCAAAATAGGTGCAACCATGCGGCAATTAATCAATAATTTAGCAATCAATGGTTCATTGCTACCCAGTCTTTCTTAGACTCTTTTTGTATTGCTTCAAGCCAGAATGCTACATCACTTAGATGAACATAAAAAGGTGAGTTACGTCCATCGGACTTGAATGCAGGAAATGGAAGAGTGCATTTATTTGCGCGCTTATTTGCCTGTTCAATTGTAAGATGAGGCAAGTAATCAGGCAAGAGCTCTTCAAGTTTGATTACAGGTTTACGGTACTTCATGAGTAACATAAAACTGATATCAACTGGATCATCAATTTTCATAGCTGCTCCCATTATGAAATCTCCTTCAAACTTTGTTTTACCGATTCAGGTAACCCAAAAAAATCATTTAGAGTTTTATCAAATTCACCGCTTTCAATGAATTGATCCATCAGGTTTACTTGCTTATCGATATTGCTATCTTCACAAGGCTCACATGGTTTTTGAATATCAATCATTGTTTTCTCCTTGAGCCTTCAAGTATTCAAATTTTGCATCTGCCCAGTTCTTTGCATCATATGGGCTTAAACCTTTTTTCTTGCACCAGTCAGCGCACCAGAGCCACTGCACATCATCAAATGGGGTTGGCTCAACTATTTGATCAGTACTATCCATCACGCCACCTTCACATCTAAATAATCAGGGTTATCCAGGTGTTCTTCATATTCATCGAATAGCACCTGACATGCCGCATTACCTGTTAAATCTTTCTTTAAGAGCACGTAACTCAGTGTCTTGCGTGTGCCTTTGCCGCTAAATGTCGAGCTGCCATCCGCAAGTTCATTTTTGGTATAACCCAATTTCTCTAGCCACAGCTTGAAACCAACTTCATGCTTCTTTTTAATTCTGAAGATCATCTGTACCCCCAGGTGTTCGCAAAATTTCGAAGGCAATCATCAATACCGAATAGGTTGATATTGCGGTAAGTTCTAACCCGACCCTTGTACTGCACAAGCAGCACGCGGGTCATAGAAGAGTAGGAATAACTCATGAAGCCTCCCCAGTTTCAGCAGCTTGAATCAAGGCATCTTTGCGCTGTGCATACAGGCTAAGTAGTTCCTGATGATCAGATGGAAGTAATTTAGCAGCAGGTATCGCTGGTGCTAGTCGTTCTAAAGTTTCAACGGAATCCATGTCATAGATACGGTTGATCAGAACTTGCTTCTTCTTTTTGTAGAACAGATCGATAGAGGCACTACCATGCTCAGCACTTTCTACTGATGCTTGTTTGCGTGCGGCATTTTCAATTTGATCAATCAAACTTGGTTGCACGACTTCAATAAATTCATCTGCGATTGGTTCAGGTTCAACCTTAGGCGTGTATTGCTCAGGATCCAGCTCAAGCAATTTATCTTCGGTAAGCTTGCATAAGTGCTGTTGATCTTTTTGATCTAAGTGTCCATTGGCCAGAAATACGTGACGGAATGAAAGAACGTCATCCTCCTTAGTAAACTGATCAATTTGTGCAGTGAACTTTTTAACAAGCTTTACCCGGTCGGTTTCAACTGAATCCGCTTCAATTTCTGTAACTGGAGTTTCAGTATTAATAGTGGCTTCTTGCTCTATGGCCTCAATAGGCTGAATCACCTCTGGCTCAGGCTGTTTTTCAATATCTGGTACAGCATCACCTGGGCCAGCTGGTATGCCAGGCTGCTCAGTATCTTCCTTGGCTTTTCGACTACGACGTTTCTTTTCAGGCTTTTCCTCACCGCCAAGTCGTACAACCAGGCAATCACCACTTAATTCACGGCCTAAAACCTTAGATATTGCTTGTAATTGAAGCTTTGCATTTTCAGCATCATATTGTACAAATCCATTATTGATGGATTCTATGAGTGCTGTACAGGTCATCTTGCCGAACTCAACAACATAGATAGATGAACCATATGTGTTGATGACATAGATATCTTGACCTTCACGAATATCATCAAGAGTTAAAGGCTTGGTAAACGTAATACCAGCCAGCTCCATGGTTTCAACCTTGATGCAGAACTCATAGCCTGACATAGCGAAAATCGTGGCAGGGAACTGAGACAGGTCATCAAAATCCATTAACTCACCAGCAGCGCGGCACATGATATTTCGGCCAGCCATCATTGCCTCAAAAGCTTCTTTGCTATTTAAAATTTTCATGCTGTCATTGCTCCCTTCGCTACTTGTTCTATTTCATTTTTTACGGCTTCAAATTTAAAAGCTTCTATTTGGTTGAGAGCATCAAGCCCTAAATGTTCACACACTGTTTTTGTATCAAGGCCACAGGTATCGATAAAGTCCTGTAGATCTGCAAGCTGCTCATCAGAGATGCCGTTGAACTCTGGTGGATCTACCCAGGCATTACGTTGTTTATCGAACGTGCACTTCATTTCTAGAGCACGACGAACCAGTTCAGAACGCATATTCTTGTAATACATGTGAGTGTCTTCAAGAGACTGAGTGAGTTGATTTAGATCACTCGCATATTGGGCCTCACCACAGCTTTGTACCCAGTTTTCTAGATCTTCTTGAGCCTTGATTGCGGCCAATTGATCTGGTGTCAGGGTATTAATATGGTCCTTCGCCTGTTTGATAAGGTCTGCCAGAAACGTAGGATTGGTCTTTAGATCCGGCACCCATACTTCGCCAGTGTCACCACCTAGACCACCTGCATTTTTAGCGTGATGGGTAGGGCAAGGCTTAAAGCTAATTACTCGAGCATTCTTACCTTCACCAGTAGTGACTGTGGTCAAATAGCCCATGATGTCAGCAATGCGATATAGCTCATTACGGTTTTTACCACCCAGATCAGGGCGATAAATTACCTGGTCACCGCTTTGATCTTCAGAAGCATGGGCAATAAACACCACATCTTTTCCTGAAGCGATCAGCGTATTCACGTACTGCTTAAAGATGTTGTTGGCCAAGCCCTGGGCTTTAAGCTTTAACGATCCATCTTTTTGTTTGTTGGTCGCATTCAGCATTAAATGTGTTTTGATGCTTTCAAGCATTGCACCGACGGTATCAATCACAATGGTGTTATATGGTTCAAGATCAGCCATTGTGAGGTTTGCAACGTCAGACCACTGGTGAGCCTGAACTACAGCACCGCGACGAAGTTCACCAGTACGGTGGGAACCTTTGTCAAAGTCGAATGAAATAGCTTTATCACCAGTAAAGCCGATAGATGTTTTACCTAAGCCAGGATCGGCATACAGGTAAACAATAATTGCCTGGACTAGCAGCGCTTGATTCGCTGGAATAATATTAATCGCCATCTCAACGTGCTCCTGCAGTACGGTTATTACGTTTAAAGTTTTTATAGTCTTCAGATGCAAAGAAGCCCGTACTTTCTAAAGCTTGATGACGCTTGTTCTTTCGCATAGCAACACGCGCATTTTCCAGTCCATCTAAAATCCATTTCGGAGTAAGGGATTTATCCATCTTCCTCAATGAGCCGTCCGGCTGAATGGAATAGATAGTTGTGTTGCAGAAATAGTCAGCAATAGTTCCTGAGCTTTTGACACGTAGGGCAAAATAGCTCGCCCGGGTTTTACCCACTCGATAGATTTCAAGTCCTTCAAAGGTCTTGATGTATTCAGAGAAATAACGATGAGTTGAGCCAAATTCTATCGGCATTGGAATGACAGGTAGTTCATCTGCTTTGAATTGCAGGAAGCCGGTATAAAGGTCCACAAAATTAATTTGAGTTCGATCATTTAAAGGAGACCAGTCATCAGAGCCACATTCACACCAGTAGACCGATTGGCCATTCAGGAGTGCTTCAAAGATTTGATCAGCAGAATTTAAGATCATGACTGCACCTCCACCAAACGATGCTTCATGATGTAACCAGCGATCATTGAATTGATTTCGCGATGATCCTGGTGATCAGTGAAGTCTTTATATGGATTACCATTGGCATCAAATACATTGATTTCACCGAGCTCCATTACTTCGACTGCAGTGAACTCTGAACCAGGTACGCCGTAGCTATCTGGATAAGCCTGAACTTCAAATGAAGAGATATTTAAACGAAATCCATCCAGATTAAGAATTGCTTCACCACGACTTTGGTCATGCATTTTTAGTGAAACAATGCCGTATTCAGACTGCATGTTTTGCGCTGGAGCAGGTTGTCGAACATTTAAATCCGTATGAAAAGCGACCGCTAAAGCGCTTACAGTTAAGGCAGCGGTAAACAGAGTTACCTTGAAGCTATTGTGTGGAGTTAATTTTGTGTTCATAATTACTTTACTCACGAGGTTAGGTTGTGGGTCACGCCTCAGGTAGTTACCGCTACGTTGGGGCTTTTTGTTGTTTCGATGAATAGATTATTCATTAGTGAATAGTTATAGTCAATAGTGAATAATTAAAAAGTGAATAATATTTTCTTATTTTATTTTTATTTCATGTTTTAATAGACAAAAGAAAACCCACACAAGGTGGGTTATTTGGAGTTTATTGAGATGACTAGAGAAGAATTTCGAGCGAATCTATATCAAACATATGTATCCTCTAGTGTGTGTGACCCAGTCCTAATACAAGAATATATCCGCATTGCTGAATCCTTTGTCTTTGACGGCAAGCAACACACGGCTATTCAACAAGCTGAATTAATTGAAAAATTAAAAGTTTAAATTTGATCGTTGGGTGATACCACCTTCAAGCACTCTTCATAAACCTCTTTCCAGTACGCGATATCACCTGCTTGGTTATTCTGTTTATAGTAAGCAGGGTTTTTAAGGTCGATACGTGTTTGTATAATTTTATTAGCCATCTCAATAGCTAAGCGTTTTTCTTCAATTGAAGGCATATTTTTCTCCGATATTTATGGTTTAAGATCAATGTTGGCACAAAGTCTTAAGCTCATAATATCAGGGAAAATTTGAATATATTAAAAAGAAAACCCACCGCTGGGTGGGTTGTCCTGCAACAATAATCTTATTTTTTGTATTCAGTAATACTGATGGGTTTGTCTTTCATAAACTCTACAATACCTTCACCAGCTTTGAAGTGAATTGAAACGCCGTCATCATTGGCCAAACGCATACCACTTCCTGAAATAGCTCGTTTAAGGTGATAAACCTTGCCAGAATTATCTGTCATTTCTGCGGTTTCAAAATTATCTGAAGATTTCAATTCGACTGTAAGATCCATTGGACCAGTAAAATTAATTACCTGAGTTTCAGTTGCAGTATTGCTCACAACTTTTTCTTGCACTACTTCGTTTTTTTGATTTGAAGTACAGCCAGTAATCGCTAATCCTAACAATGCTGCGCCTAACAGATATTTCATTGAGACTTACCTTTCTATTTATGAATCATAGGTATCATTATACTAATTGTTATAATGTAACATTTAAAGACAAGGTTACACTTACCTTACATAAAGAAAAACCCGCGGATAGCGGGTTAGTGATGCTTTACTTTGTTATTACAGACCCGGTCATGAGAGGTCTTAAGTCCAATATAAAGATTTAATATTTCAGAAGTAAGAAAGCTTTAGCACTGAATAGCATCTTTCTCTTTGTAGTGATCCAAAACCAAATCCATATCAGCCAAAAGCACAGCTTCAGAGTATTCACCGGGTGATAGCTTCAACAAGTTAGGCATATAGTTTTTTTCATACTCGCGCGGGTAGTCTCTGCATAAGATCTTTACCCGCACATCTTGAGTGGTGAACTCTGAATCTAACTTTTCCAGATATTTGCTAAGAATATTGTCTGAGTTCTCAAAAGCTGTTGTAGTTGTGATTGGATCTATATCTTCAGCTGGTTGTTTTTGGCAGCCGGTAAAAGCTAAAGACAAGAGTAAGGCGGTAAGTGTGATGTATCTCATAGTTATAGGTTTATTGTTATTGGAGTTTGAATTATAAGCAAGTTCAGGGAAAAGAAAACCCACCGCTGGGGGGTGGGCAATGTGTTTTAAACTATAATCTTTAAGTGTTGACTGGCTTATTTTTAATTAAACACATTTCCATCAGTATCGGAAAGTAAAAAAGAGGCCATTTGGTATTCTGAACTCAGTAAAAGTGAGTTATCAATTGTAATCTCCTCAAAATCATCTTTAATAGCCTCAGTGAAAGAGTTTTGAACAGCAGCTAAAATAAGTTGGCAATCATCAGGACACTCTTTGATAAGCAACTTCAGCATTATTTCATAATTTAAATCATCTAAGTCTTGTTGTCTGAGTGAGTCGACTACAAATGGCGGCGTTGAAAGTTCAGCATGCGTATTGATAGCTTTCAATATAGTTAGTCGTTTTGCGAGCATAACCTTGATTTGATTTGCACCACCACTATGGAATTCAAGAATATCATTTAAATTATTCTTAGGAAGCATTTTTACTTCTAATTTTTTACATATCTTATTAAAATATATTACTAATTTATCCTCTATTTTTTCTAAATTGTTTTTTTGGATATTTTTGTTTGTTTTGTTTAATGATGTAATCTGTTTTTTGTTATTTTTAATATCTGATTCAAAATTTAAAATTCGGTTCTCAATAGTAGGCGTGAGTGTTTTATTCAATATTTTTTGGTTTAATATCTCTGATATAGGATTTTTCTCTATAGAAGTCTGAAAAGTATTATATGTGTTTTCAATTTCATAAGAAATTTTAATTAATTTATTTAATATATTTTGCTTTTCATTCTTTAAATTCTTAAGCTGTTCTTTTAGTTTGTCCGAATCACTAATAATAGAAAATCGATTAACTAAGTTGTTAAGATGCTCTACGCCACAAGTAGGACAATAGATGGTGGTGTCCTTTAGATTTTCAACAGAGAAAATGTAATCATTCTCAAGTTCACCAATTGCAACCATTATTATATTAATTTCGTTATCTATTGATGCAGATTTTGAAGAGTAAGAAATATACTTACTTCTCATTTCGCGTAGACTATTCTCAGCCCGTATATACTCTGAAGAAGAACTCTGAATTTCAGCGAATGGGTCTTTAACATCTAATTCGAATTTTTCAATATAATCAATTACATGTCTGCTGTTTTTTATATCATCACTTATTGATAAGTTCTTTAGTTCATATGAATTAATTTCTGATTTATTTTCATAGTAATCTGCATTCTGTAGGCTACATAGATACTTTGTAAGCTCGCGCTTATTATTTTTATTAAATTGACCTAATGACTTAAATGACTGCCAAATTTCGTTCCAGCCATACATTTGTTCAATATAGGTTGCTGAAAAGTAGAAGGCTGGAGGAACTCTAGATAACTTTTTAGCATTTGTACCTTTTAAAAGAATATTGAAATTTAAAATTTTATTTAATTGTTCTAAATAATCACCAGTTATTACTTCATACTTATTCCAAATATTATTTGTATAGTTAAATAAATAAATTGAATCCTTATCTCTTTTTACTTTATAGTTAGTATCATTAACTGAAAACTCGATTAAAGTAGAAATTTCTAGTTTAACCCAATCCTCTTCAAACATTACATCACAGCCCAATCCCCAGAAAAGGCAGTTCAACAAAGTAGACTTACCGATAGTATTCTTTTTAGAAGTGATTAGTGTTCTTGGATATATTTTTAAAACTCGTCCTGATTTTTCCAAATGAGATACTATTGTTATTCTCTGAAATTGAAAAGAATTGTTTGTGTCTTTCATTTCTAAGATTCCTAATTAAAATTTTAAAATTTGATTCAAGATTTTTTTGTGAGTTTTTCATAGATTTCTCTTAATACCTCATAAGTGGATACGACTTTCATTTGGTTAAACCCCTTTAAAGATAAATTTGAATTAATAAGTAAGTCGAAATGATCAATTTTTTCTAAATACTTCGATGAATCATAAATATTATCAGGTAGAACAATTTTTTTCCTTAAATTTTGAATTTGGTTGAAGAGATCTGCAGATCTATTGGTGATTAGATGAAGATAATATTCATTAATTAAGTTTATTTTTATTGGAGTAAAAATATCATCATCATACTTATTGAGAAATTTTTCGATGAATTTTTTCAAGTCAGTCTCTATACTAAGATTAATATTTTTCGCTAAAATACAAGTAACCTCATCACTTCTTAATCCACGTTTTTGTACGCAATCATCCCAATTATCATAGGGTAATAAAAAATCATGTTTAATTCTTAAATCATCCCACAGAGCTGTATATATACTAGTAATTTTTGAGCTAACAGAACCATATTTCTTTTCAATAAATTCAGAAATTTTTCCCTTAGTTGTACTTTCTGAATTTTCGAATGGTAAATTTGCTTTCTCAAAACAAAGTATATCTTTATAGCCTATATCAATCTCATTTAACTCTATTTTAAGGTGATCAAATATTTTTGTAATTTCATCTTCTTTGAGATCTTTTAAAAATTTTGCAGCACCCATTACATTAATCTTTTCATCAAAGTTAATATTACTAGTTGATAGCAGGCATAATTTTTTTACATGTTTTTTAAAACTTTTATTCTCAACACCTAAAATCATTTTACCTAAAACAGAATTAGATTTTGATGAAGCATCATATTTACAGATATTTTCTAAAGTGAAGTTGGTTTGAGTGGTTTTAATTTGATAAAATTCAAACTCAATATTATCTGTTATTTGACATGAATTTGCCGATATTACATCCTCATGATATTCCATAAAGATAACAAATTCTTGATTTTTAATAACTTTGTCTAAGATGTATGTAATTGCCCAGTTTGTTTGGTAGTTGAATCTCAACTGAGTATCTAGGCCAATATTTTCTCTTTCTTTTTCATTAAGCGTATTATCTGGTTTCACATTCAAAAATCCTGTTTACATCCCAATATAATCCAACCACTAATCCAAGCCGCATATAGCGGCTTTTTTATTTACCCAGCCAACAAAAATTGATTTAGGGTTTATAGCGCAGAATACTTTTCTAAAAACTCATCTATCCACCCCTGAACCACTTCAAGATTAGTTATGTCAGTCAGCTTTAGATTCGTCTCTTCTGCTTCGTTAAAGCCCTCAATAATAGCTTCAAAGATATTTGCCTCACTAATGACCTCACGTGCTATTTCAGCAGCGTCATAGCTTTGCTTGGCCTTCTTAAGCGAAGCTATTTGCTTATCAACCCCTTCACCAATTTTACCTAATGCCAATTTAAATTCTTGACGATTAATTGTTAGCGCAGTTTTGGATTTATTAAGTGTTGCGATCATTGTGGTTTCCTTCTTTTTTTGGGGCTACTATATTCAACATCTTGATAAAACCTAAGCCGCATATAGCGGCTTTTATTTTTAAGGTTTAACTAAAGCAGATTCCAGGCGACCAATAAAATCAATTTCATTAAGCTGCTCATTAGTAATAAATTCATCTGGATAGCGAATCTTGTCAGGATTATCACTTGCAAGCCTTACTGTTGTGCCGCCTGCATAGCTTATAAAAATCCTTTTCATTCTTAGCTCGTAGTTATGCTTAAAAACATACACTGACCCACTTTTAAGCATGCTGGGATCTTTATCAGCCACATCAATAAAAAGAGGGCTGTCCGGCGCTACAGTTGGCCACATGCTGTATTCATCGGAATAAATCACACATAGATTCTCCGGCTTGGCTTGAATACCCAGAATTTTTAGCAGCGATGGGTCAATATTTAAATATTCACTTGGGTCTTCTAAAAAATTTTCTATCCCGCTTCCACAAGAAGCTTTTACATCCCTGTACACCGGTATTCTCACATTAAATTTTTTTTCTTCAGTACTTCTAAATTCGATTGGAGAAATATAAATATCTCCTTTTTTTTCAGAAGCCTCAACCTGAACTTCTGGCTTCTGCTCTATTAGCTCCAAATTAGCATCTGTAAGTACAGCAACAGATATACCTGCCCAAGTAGAAATAGCATCAAGAACCTCTCTTCTGGGTTCTTTTGTAAGACCGCTCGCAACTCTAAATAAAGTAGCCTGCGGAATCTGGATCTCTTTGGAGAGCCTGTTTGGATTAGTTTTGTGTTTCTCAAACAGGTACTCAATATTCTTTTTTAAGAATGGGTACATCTGAAAGTCCTCGTAATATATTTACATTTTATTCAAAAAAGAATAATTAAACCGAAATAATTCACTTATGCATTGACAACTATTCATAAGTGAATAAGAATAAAATTAAAGTGAATTAGAGGTAGAGAAGTATGAACCTTAAAGAAAAGATCTTATTTCTACGCAGTCAAGGTCTTAGTCAGTCTGAAATTAGCAACCGTACAGGTATAGCTCAAAGCTCTGTATCAAAAATCGAAAATGACGAGCAGCTTGATGTGTCTTACAGCAAGGGTGCCGCTCTGGATCGTTTAGTAAGTGAAAGAACTCAACAAAACCAAATACTGGCATCTGCTTAAACCCATTATTACCAGATAAGCATTTGAAATAAATGTGAATAAACAAAGGGATTCACACATGGAATTCAGTAAAGAAGCACAAAGCGCAATGTACAAGATGGTTCACCAAACACCAGGTATTGATCCAAAGCAGATTGCCGATGTTTTGGGCGACTCACATAAAACCGTTTTGAACTATGCAAATCCAAATATGGACTACCTGCCAAGCCTGAAGAAGTTCGAAATGATGCTTTCTTTTACTGGCAATCCAGTAGTTCTGCGTGCATGGGCACATCAATTAGGATTGGCTCTAATTCCTACTGGTTGTGACGGTAGTAAACACCATGAGCTATCAGTAATTGAAGCAATGATGCAGGGAAATATCTGTAATGGACAGGCAAACCAGAAGGTATATGAGGCCTATGAAGATGGCGTAATCACACCGCAAGAATATGAAGAAATTCACAACATTTTTCAGCGGATTATCGAGTTCGCTACAGCAGCAGATCAAGCAGCGCTTAAACAAATGAAGCGTTATACCGCTAATCCACATAAAGAAAAAGCCTGAGGTCAGAACTCAGGCTTATTCAATTCATTAATTATCGGAACCAATGAACATGAAATCAAATCTAGCACATGAACCACCAATACCTCAAGGGCAAGTAGTTCATTTTCCAAAAAATGAGCGCAAAGCTATGTCGAATAAAGAAGAGCGCTACACCAAGATGCCAAATGGTTTAATTGACGGTCAGATCATGGCCCAATTAAACGATAAGGCGTTTAAGTGTTTAATGTTTGTCATGCGTCAAACCATTGGATTTGACCGCGTATCTCACCCAATCGCCATCACTCAATTTCAAAAATATTGCGGTATCAAAAAACGCGATACGGTTATGTCATGTATTCGTGATCTGGAAGAACTCGGCTTAATCAAAGTTGAGAGAACAACAGGCTGTCTAAGCGAATATCAATTTACTCCTGACCAGTACCGCGAAAAGGGACTAGTACCAAATGAAGGTAGTACCCTTAAAGATGACGGGACTAGTACCACCAAACGGGACGGGACTAGTACCGCGAAAGGTGACGGGACTAGTACCGTTGAACGGGACCCTATTAAAGAAACACTTAAAGAAACATTTAAAGAAAACTTTAAAGAGAAAAACACGCAAGAAAATTCAGTTGATCAGGTTCTAAAACTTTGGACGCCAGATTTGCATTCTCTGAATTCTTGGTTACAGCGATCAGGTGAAACCCCGATGACCCAAGAATTGGTAAATCAGATTTTAATTGAAGTGAATGCCCACTACGAACCACGTTTGAACGCAGGCTTGATTACAGATACCCAGATGTATTCAAACTTCGTGAAGTGGATCAAACGCAAGTTCACTCAAAAAACGTATCAATCCTCTGAAAAACCAAATTCTAATCTTGACGTGAATACACCTTGGACAAACCAAGCGCCGCAATATCACGAACCAGTAGATTCACACGTTGAAATCCCGGAGGACTTCGTATGAACGCAATGTCACCGTTTTCATTTGGCCTGAAGCAAGTCCAAGAGTTTTGTAATAAACACCAGACCGCCATGGTACAAGCTGGTCCATATCACAAATGCCCACAATGCGCCGTTGAGTTCCATGAAGAACAACTTGCACAAGCACAGGCTGAAATTGATCGTATCGTACGTGAAAAACACTTTGCTGGGGCAATGCTTCCAGAGCGTCATGCAACATCAGGTTTTAAAAACTACGATGTTAAACATGCCGGACACCAGAACGCATTGAATCAGGTTGTTTCTTTTGCCAAGAACATGATCAATGGCCACAAAAGCAACTTTGTGATGGTAGGGCCTACAGGCACCGGTAAAACCCATCTGAGTTGCGCTACGGCTCGGACATTGCTCAACAAGGGCAAGTATGCGCGTTACATCACCAGTGAGGATATGGCGCAGCGAATCATGAATGCATGGGAGCAGCCGGACGCTACAGAGAAGTCTGTGATTTATGACTTCACCCAGTATGACCTGTTGATCCTGGATGAATATGGATTGCATGACCGCGATAAACGCCGTGAGCTGGTGCATAAGGTTTTGTATGCACGTTATGACCGTATGAAGCCGACCATGCTGATTTCCAACCTAACGCTGGCTGAGTTGCAAAAGGATCTGGGTGATCGTCTTTGGTCTCGTTTCCAACAGGGCGGCCTAACCCTGGTGGAATGCAACTGGGCCGATCAGCGTGTAGGGGGTGAGATGTGAATCAACCAATTTTAGATGTGTGCTGTGGATCCCGAATGATGCACTTTGATCGCCAGAATCCAAATGTTGTTTATGGTGATATTCGAACCGAAAGCCATACGCTTTGTGATGGTCGAGCTTTGGAGATCTCACCTGATATTGAAATAGATTTTCGTGATATGCCATTTGATGATGGTCAATTTAATTTAGTTGTGTTTGATCCACCTCACTTGGTTCGAGCAGGTAAGCAGAGTTGGCTTGCTCTTAAATATGGGAAGTTGAACAAAGACTGGCGTGAAGATATTCGGAAAGGATTTGAGGAGTGCTTTCGCGTGTTGGCCACCGGTGGAGTTTTAATTTTTAAGTGGAATGAAACTCAAATTAAAGTTAGTGAGATTTTAGAGTTGACCGATCAAAAACCAGTATTTGGTCATATCAGTGGTAAGCGTGCAAATACTCATTGGATTACTTTTATGAAGTGGGGGACAGCATGAACACACCCACCATCCAGCGGTTTGAAGAAATCAAAGACATCCTGGTGTACGTGGCTTTTTCAAAACATGAGGTCACATCAGCAGAGCTGGAAGAACATGTATGTGACAAAACCCGAGCAGCCTTAAATCAGAAATTGCGAGGACTAGTCCAGGCGGGTTACTTGGCATTTAGATGTAATCATTGCACAAGACTGTATGTTGCCACTGAAAAGACTAAACAGCTATTTGGAGTGCGTGATATGGGTGAGGTATGACCAGCTACTCAATCGCTGAATACAAGAAGATGGTTAAGGCCACTAAAACGAAAGGGCGCTCCAAGCGTCCTAAGGTGAAAGGCGAAAAAGTACCGAATGAGTTTGAGGCGAAACTGGCCCGAGAACTAAAGACTTTAAAAATTGAGTTTGAGCAGGAATTTGAGTTTCACCCAAAGCGGAAATGGAGAGCAGATTTCCACCTGGTAGGAAAAAAGATTTTAGTTGAGGTGGAAGGTGGGATCTGGAGTGGAGGAAGGCATACCAGAGGCAAGGGGTATATCGGGGACATGGAAAAATATAACGCCGCAACAATGATGGGTTTTCAAGTATTAAGGTTTAGTACAGATCAAGTGAAGTCAGGTCACGCGATCCAGCAGATAGTGAAAATGGTAGGGGATTTGGGATGAATGCAGCAGTTGAAAAATTTGAACAGTTTGAATGGTTGATTCGGGGTACTACAGCAAAGTCACCTAACTTTGAACCTGTGGTGCATGGAACTAATGAAAAGCCTTTGACGTATCAGGACAAGTTGGGTGCTATTGCTTCAATGGATACCAAGCTGGCAAAGGCGATTGCCTCAGTCATCGTATTTGGCCCAGCAGCGAAAGCTGACTTTGATCATGTGCAGGAACATTTGGCAAATATCATGATTTTAAATGCGGTTCAGGATAAACGTCGTGAGCCGGAGGGAATCAAGATTAAAGATTTAGCCAAACGTGTTGCTTTTATGGTAATTCAGTTCGCCTTAGAGCCGACCTTCGAAGATAACTTTACTGCCAAAGGGCGGTTGCATCTTGCAGCTGGTGTTAGAGAGTCTGAGATGAGCCTAGATTGCTACCGAATGACATGGAAGCAATATGAAAATCTCATGACCCTGGCAATTGAATCTGCCATTAATGAGGCATCCAAGGCCATCAAAACGTATAAGAAAAATACTTATAAAGAATTTGAGGCATAGGGATTTCATTATTCTGAAAACCAAGGTATAGTTTCACTATACTGGTCGTATTACGGTTCAACCGAGACCAAGTATAAAGATGTCCGACATTGACTGCTAGAAAAGACTGGTAAGGCTCGCCATATGGTGGGCTTTTTTATTGGCTAATATTTATGTGAAATGTAATATTTTGCCAGTGGTTAAAAAACGAACCCATGTAGAATGACCACCTAGATTCTATGCTGTAGAGTCTTTCCTATTCAGCCTCCTTTCCCCAAAAGGAGGCATTTTTTTGTCCGGAGAAAAGTATGCTCCAATTTATATTCTGCTTATTCGGCCTACACGGTGTGACTGAGATTGATTACACGGTTGATGATGAAGAAATCAAGGTGTGTCGGGATTGTTTAAAGGAAGTTGAATAACAATTACTCAAGCAAAGGGCTGTTTCATAAAGCTGTAATATTTAAGCAATATAGTTGCTCTGCAAAAGAAGAAAGACGTTGTGACGCAAGTCAAGCCCGTTTAATTGGAGAGAGTTAAACGGGTTTTTTATTGAAATATATTGCTATTTTTCTTTTGTCGAATGTATTACGACTCAAACCCCGTCATTAATTTGTCGGGGTTTTCTTTTCTTATTGGTGGTGGATATGCGAATGGGTCGAATGAGTTTGGGAATGGCTTTGGCATCCATGGGGATGATGGTGGTTGGTGATGGGATGCATCGAGCTACCGATAGTTTGGGTGCATTATCGCGGGCTATGCGTTTGACTCAGCCAGCAAAACACAAATCAAAGCCTAACCGTGTAAGTCAGGCAAAGCGACGCAAGTATAAGCGTCAAGGTCGTGGATAGTGTGGCAATTCTTACTTGGTTTTATCGTGGCTTGGGTTATTTGCAGTTGGTATACACATATCTACGTGGCAAATGAGTGTGAGCGATTGGGTGGCTTCTTTGTTGGTGAAAAAACTTATAAATGCACTGAAGTAAAGAAGCTCGATGAAGAAGAACAAGACTGGTGATATTTATGACAGACAAAGTACAAGCGAAACAAGACTTAGAATATTGCAGTATCGAGCTGTCTAAGTATCAGAATCTCAGTCGATCCGGCCTGACTCGAAATGAGCTGCTGGCAATTGATGGCATTATGATTAAGTTGAAAGAGCGTATTAAGAATTTGCGTGTGGCATTGTATGTGTGATGCGGTATAAGGAAGCGTTTTAATTAGGTTAAAACACGCCAAGCTCTCGTAATGCAAATTACGATTAATGAAATACATAGGTATAAGACAAACTCACTGGTTACGGAAGTGGTCTGGTCTAGTCTGTAGTAACAAATAATGAAGACTAGGAATATGATGCTAATAAGATAGAGCATTATGGTTTCTTGATATTTTAATATTGGATCATGATAAGTACTGATGTCAGCAAATGCAAAAATCTACCCAAGCGTGGCTTTTAATGGGGGAAATATGGAACTTGATGCATATAAAACCCTAACCAATAAGCTTCCACTTAAGAAGAAGCTTCGCACCAGACCACTACCCAAAGCTGGCGAAAAATACCTAGAAGCATTCGATCGATTGAAAGAGATCCTGGATCGGATGGAAATTAAGTATGAAGAGTATTTTCATTTCAAAAGTACTAAGCACTGGTGTTTCGATTTGCACCTGGTTGGCTATCTCGCATTAATTGAAATTGCTGGTGGGCCTTGGTCTGGTGGTCGAAAAGGTAAATTAGCCACAAAAGCCTGGAGCATAGATCGCTATGACCATGCTGAAGAAATGGGTTATCGATATCACCGCTTTGAAGTTAATGACATCAATATGGGCCGTGCAACGGCATGGCTGAGAAATTTAAAGGCATCTTATGGAACAGTTCAGACCATTCCCACCGACGGATCTGATTGATCAGGCTGAGCAAGAGGAAGCCATTCGCTTGGCACCAGCACCAGAGCTTAAAGAGTGGGTCGTGAATAACTGGCTTACTCTCGGTGGTGAACTACATAACCCCGATCATGATCATATTGCTGAACTACTCCATGACAATGAAGAGTTCCTTGCATTCGCATGGGCATCATCTGCCGCCGTAGCGAAAAAGCGTATGGTACTGGGTCAATGTGAAAAGGTCATGTTTAACCAGGGTGGCTGGAAGAAAGCACGCCAGGAACAGCAGATGCGGGATTGGTTCGGCTTTGTGCCTCAATACTTGATTACTGTGGATGCCACATTCTGTGAACAGGCTTCGGATCGTGAGTTCTGCCGCTTGATTGAACATGAGTTGTATCACATTGGTGTAGAGCGTGATGAAGATGGCGAGATCATTTATAGCGATATGACCGGACTGCCTAAGCATTACCTGGCTGGCCATGATGTTGAAGTGTTCTTTGGTGAGACTAAACGGTGGGGTGCAGACGAATCTGTAAAACGGCTTTTGGAAATTGCCAAGAATGCGCCGTTTGTATCTGAAACGAATATTGCAGCATGTTGTGGGAACTGTGTTATCGGCTAATTTTTTTGCCCACTTTCCTTGACGTACCTTGACGGATGGAGAGAGATGGCATCACTAAATAAAAAGCAAAAATACTTTATTGTACGGTCACTTGCAGTATTTAATACCCCTCAAGAAACTGTAATGCTCGTCAAGGAAGAATTTGACTTAGAGGTCTCCAGACAGCAAGTTGAAACCTATGACCCAACTAAGCGAGCTGGTAAAGATTTAAGTACTGAATTGAAATCTGAATTTGAAGTTGCTCGTAAAGAATTTTTAGATACCCCTCAGAACATTCCAATAGCGAATTTGTCTGTTCGTTTACAGCGTTTAGAAAATCAATATCAAAAGCATGGCAAGAATCGAGTAGCTGCATTAAGTATCTTGAAGCAGGCTGCCGAAGATATGGGTGGTAAATATACCAATCGTCAAGAGATTACTGGTAAGGACGGCGAAGCATTACAGACCACCGTCGTTCATGCTACTCAGGAACAAGTTGAAGCTGCAGTAAAGAAGGCCCAAGAGGAATATTAAATGGATCTGCAAACACAGGTTGAAAAGAAGCTGTGTGAAGATGAGCATTTATATTTCACCCGGCGATTCTTTAAGCCCCGTATGGGTTTTAAATTTACGGTGAACTGGCACCATGTTTACATCTCATGGATTATTGATCAGGTCATTGCTGGTGAGATTGCCAACGTGGTTATCAATGTCCCACCAGGGGCTGGTAAAACCGAACTGACCACCAACTTGATTCCACGTGGTCTGGCTTTAAATGCGCGTTCTCGATTCCTATATTTATCCTTCTCACAGTCACTAGTTGAAGGTGTATCAGATACGGCACGTGACATCGTGAAGTCGAAAGACTATCGCCAGATGTGGGATCTAACCGTATCGAACAGTACCGACTCCAAAAAAGAATGGAAGATTACGGTTGAGGACTATGACGTTGGCCATGTCTATGTGGCTTCCATGGGTGGGCAGGTCACAGGACGGCGAGCAGGTACACTGGCGGATGATGGCTTTACTGGCTGTATCATCATTGATGACCCGTTAAAGCCCGAAGATGCTTTCAGTAAGATCAAGCGGGATGCCGCGAATCGTAAGTTACTGAACACGGTAAACTCGCGTAAAGCTAAGTCTGATACACCGATCATCATGATCATGCAGCGCCTTCATACTGAGGATCCAACCAATTTTGTCATGACAGGCAATTTACCTGGTGAATGGACTCAAATATCCATCCCGGCACTGATTGATGATAAGTACATTGCGACCTTGCCAGAGCATATTCAGAAGTTGGTACCGCAAGATGTTGAGCTTGATGAACAGGGTCGTCAAAGTTACTGGCCAAAGAAAGAATCACTTCAATCCCTATTACAACTTGAAAAAGGCGGTAAGGATAAAGAGGGTGCAACCGTATCCCGCTATACATTCTCAAGTCAGTACATGCAGCAGCCTAAGAAATTAGGCGGTGACTTGATCAAGTCTGAATGGTTTGGATTCTATAAAGAGCATCCAGAGCTTCAGTGGCGCGCTGTCCTTGTAGATACGGCGCAGAAAACCAAAGAGCACAATGATTACTCAGTATTCCTGCTTGTAGGCATGGGTATAGACGGCAAGTTGTACTTACTCGATCTCTTACGCGGCAAATGGGAAGCGCCAGAATTAAATCGTCAAGCTAAAGCATTTTTAGATAAGCACAAGGAATACACCTGGCACACCAAGCCTATTCGCTACATGAAAGTAGAGGATAAAGCGTCAGGTACCCAGTTGATCCAGACATTAGGAACTTACTCCGGTGTCGCCGTCATACCAGTACAGCGTAATACAGACAAGCTATCCCGTTTTATGGATGTGCAGGTTCATCTTGAAGCGAACTATAAGGACAAGCCTGAAGATCGTTTTGTTATGGTACCTAAGGATGCTCACTGGGTTGGTGAATTCTTTGAAGAGTGTGAGGCATTCAATGCTGCATTTACCCACGATCATGACGACCAAGTGGATACGCTCATTGATGCGATTGAAGACGCAGTAATTGCGATTAATTACAGCCCTCCGGCTGCATAAGGTTGAGTTATGTCTAAGAAAAGAAAGAAGCCTGAGAATGCAAAACCTGAAGCTGGTGCACTATATTCTCATGAGGCCGAACAGGCCTTAATCAGTTATCTAACTAAAATGCCAGACGGCGATGAAGTACTTCGAAAAGCTGGTGTCACACGTCCACGATTGAAAGTTATGATGTATGACGATGAGATTTATCAGGCCGTAGAAAAACGCCAGGATAAACTTGAGAGTGCGCCGTGGCGAATAGAGCCGATAGACCGCCCAGAGTCAAAAATCATCATGGAGCATTTGCGCGAATGGTGGTCTGAGATTCTGCTGGGTACCCAGAATGCCCGCTGGTATGGGTATTCAGTTTTAGAAGCGATTTACAGTAAGCCTGAAGAGCCATGTATGCATATCGAAGGTAATACCATTACGCCGTTTATAGGCTTTAAGTGGATTGGTGAAAAGCCAATGCAATGGTATGAGCCTAAGAATGATGGTCGCCTTATTTTATTGGAAAACTACAATACGGCTAGGAAAGATCAAGAAGTTGATCAGCGGTTTAAGCATTTCCTAACGCGCTGTAAACCTACTTTTGAAAATCCTTATGGTGAAGCGCTCCTAAGCCGTTTGTATTGGGTCTGGTTCTTCAAAACTTCAGGGTTTAAATTCTGGGCCAAGTTTGTTGAAAAGTTTGGTTTGCCAATGCTGGTTGGTAAAACAGCAGGTAAAACGACTGATATGCGTGATGCATTGCTTAGAGCTCATGCTAGTTCAGTGATTGCGTTAAGTGGTACAGATTCGGTTGAAATTCAAACTGCCAATACTAATGGCAATGCATCCCAGACATTTGAAGTCTTTGATAAGAATTTGGAGCGCCGTATTCAAAAAGTCATCCTTGGCCAGACTCTCACATCTGGTACTGATGGCTCTGGATCTCGTGCCTTGGGTGATGTGCATCTTGAGGTTCAAAACTCAAAGTATAAAGCCGATGTCCGGATGATCATGCCAACGATCCAGGCAATTATTAATGCGCTATGCGATATCAATGGTTGGGAACGTCACCGGGTCATCATTGGTGAAGAGAAGTCACTGGAAGAACCTAAAGCAGATCGTGATGTGAAGTTGAAAAATGCTGGTGCAGTCTTAACGCCGCAATACTTTAAGCGAGAGTACGGATTAGAAGAGGGTGATGTAATTGAGCAGGTTCAAACAGGTTTTAATCAGTTCACCGCTTTACCACGTCAGGCATTTAGCTTTAAAGCATCAGTAAACAAGCTTTCACCAGAGCAGCAGGAAGTTGAAGAACTGACTGATAGTCAGGGTGAATTGCAGTTACTGAAACCTGATCAGGTCAAGGAGTTAGTATTCAAATCTGATAGTCCTGAAAGTCTGGCTTATAACCTGATGCAATTAATACCTAGCGCAACACAAACTCAGTTTACGGCCAATCTAGATCAGGCCTTGTATGCAGCGGATGTACTGGGGTATGTGACCGCTCAAAATGGGAAGTAAGTTATGCAACCAGTTATCTTCCTTGAGGCACTTCAATACGCTCACAGCAAAAAGATCGTGTTACCTGATGAGTTCTATTCAATGGATCTAAAGACCCGGCAGATGGCAACCACAGTTAGCTTTTTGTCGAGTCTTGAGCAGATTGAGACTGTCGTCAAGGCAGTGAATAAATCCATTGACGACGGCGGTACTTTTAAAGACTTTCAGAAGCTCATTGAAGAATCTGAAATCATTCTGCCAAAGCACTACCTAGACAATGTATTTCGTACCAATATCCAAAATGCTTACGGTCATGGCCGATGGCAACAACAGCAACGGAATAAGGCCAAACGACAATATCTGATGTATTCAGCTATCAATGATAGTCGGGTGCGTCCCAGTCATTTGGCTCTGAATCGGATCGTATTGCCAATTGATCACCCATTCTGGCTAACACATTACCCTCCCACAGGTTTCCGCTGTCGCTGCACCGTGATTGCCTTAACCGAGAAGCAGGCATTGAAATACGGTATTACACCAGATGATAAGTTGCCTGAGGTAGCTGAAGCCTTAGATTGGAGTTCTCATCCATTGCAGTTCGGCGAGCTTGAATCACTGGTGGATAAAAAGATCAGTGCTTCAAGTCTGGATAAAGAATATCTCCTCGAGCAGAAGGAAGTCATCAAGGCAGAATGGAAGGCGAGTAAAAAACTGACCAGTTTGTTTGCTCCGATGGATGATAAGACTCGGGACCTATTTGATACGGTGGCCAATACGGTAATTCCACTTGATCCAAGTATTCGGCCAAGTGCGATTCGCACCTTCTTGGATTATGTGCAAGGAAATGATGCAGCACTGACTGGCTATTTAAACTCTGCTACAAGCTCTCTGGCTGATGATGTACTCAAGCGCTGGCTGAGTGCAGACATGGCATCAATTCAAGCTGTGGCAAGCAATACGGCTTCAACCGTAGTGGGTGCTGCAACGCTTCAGCAGGTAGCCGCTTATCAGGTAGGGCAGACAGTCCAGTTGAATGCGCCGTTGCTGCTGGCTGATACGGCTTCAGATATAGTAATCAAGATTGAAAATGCCAAAGGTATTGGTATTGATCTTGAGATGCTAAATGCTGGTGACGGCGTTCTCATACCGATGAGGTTATCTTTTGAAGTGGTTTCGATTGAAGCGGTTGAGGGGCAGATGGTTTACACGTTGATGGCATTAGTAAATTAATCTTCAAGGTATTCATCTGTAAGAAGAGTTTAAGTATTGTGGTGATATAATGATCAAAACCTAAGTGGAGATGCTCATGAATGATGCAATGCTTAAGCATGAAGAAAATGCTTTTAAACGCAGTTTAAATAAGCTTATAGATCAACAATGTCATGAGTTCGAAGCGCGTACGGGGCATCGAATTGATGGTATTTCATTAGAGTATCAAGCCAAGCCTAAAAATCCCTCTTTAACTCTTGGAATTGAAAATAAAGGTCTTTTCCAGTGTGATGTTGATATCGAAAAAAATTAACTAAGTAGAAATAGATGAATAGCACCCATATGGGTGCTTTTTTTATGGAGCATGAAAAATGCCAGATCCAAATGAAGAACGGCTGAAGTATTTATTTAATGCCTCAGCAATTGAAGTGCCAAAAGCTGAAGAAGGGCAGAAGCGGAAATTTAAAGGCACTGCCTATGCCGGTGGTCGTGTAGATGGTCACTGGTACTGGGGGCGCTCCGGCGTGGTCTTTGATCTTGATGGGATCGAGATTGATAAGCCGACAGCCTTACTTGAAGAACACTTTGGTTCAAGTCGAATTGGTGTTGTTCAAACAGTAGATACCAACGGAAAGATTGATGTATCTGGTGATTTTCTCACGAATGCCAAGGCACAGGAAATTGTTCAGGATTCTGATGATGGTTTCCCATTCCAGATGTCGATGATGATTGATCCCGGATCTATTGAAGAAGTCTCACAAGGCAAGACAGTCACTGTGAATGGTCAGTCGTTTGAAGGCCCAATCACCATCTTCCGTCAAAACCGTATTCGTGAATTTACGATCTGCTCAACAGGTGCTGATCGGAATACATCAATTAAAGCCTTCTCAGGCAAAGCCAATCCAAACCCAACCAAAGAGGACACAGACGTGACCGAATTAGAAAAAGCACAACAGGCCAAAGAGCAGGCAGAGCGTGAACGTGATGAAGCACTCGCTGAGCTAAATAAGTTTAAAGCACAAAAGCGTACTGATGAAATTGCTGGTTTAGAAGCTGAACTGAAAACACAGTTTAGTGCTGAAGATAAAACGGCTTATACCAATATGGATGATTCAGTTTTTACCTTTACGGCTAAGCAGCTTCGTCAATTCTCGGCAGGCAATACACAACCACCAGCTGGACAGCAACAACAAACACCAGGTGTTAATCCAGCATTTGCTCACTTGTTTAACCATCAAGCAACTGGTGGTCAGGGTGGTCAGTCAAATAACAATGACACTCACAAATTCACTTCTGGTGCACAAGCATTTGCAGAACAAAAGGGGAAATAATTCATGACTATTCATTATGTACCACCTATTTCAGTCACTTCAAAACGGCTGATCCTGGACAATGAAAAGTTACGTCGTGCCAATGCCAAGGTGCCAACCGCCACAGCATTTAAATACGGTGATCTATTAACACTGTCAGATACCAATGTGTTGTCTCATGCTACTGATGAAAAAACATGGGATGTGATCTGTGGCCAGGATGTCACAGCAGCTGAAGCTACGATTAAGGCCGCTGACGGAATTGAAATCCCGGTGTATTACGGCGGGGTGTTCAGTATCGAAGCTGTCTCACTTAATGGAACTTTGCTCACCACTGCTCAATACGATGCAGCGCGTGCACAGGCAACTAAAAACAAAATCGAACTTTCTAAGGTGTAATTAACATGCCACAGTCTTTTAATCTTGAGGGCACTCCGCTCGAACTGCTTGATGTAGGTGAACTCGCACTGATTCACTCGAATTACCGTCCGATGGATACCTGGCTTTTAGACAAGCTTTTCCCAAATCGCCCGTTATTTACCCGTGATGATGTGCCACTGGCTGAAGTATCTGCCGAACATGATCTGGCACCACTGGTATCACCGCAACAGCCTGGTAAGCCATTTGATACCACCCAATCTGGTGAAGTACGTCATGTGAAACCGGCTTACTACAAGCCAAAGAATCAGGTCACTCCGGCCGAAACTTTTGAAATCGCATTGCTGAAACGTTTACGTACCGCAGGCATCATCTCTACTGGCAACCAGCGACTGTCTGAACAAGAGCAAATGATCATTGCTCAAATCTCAGTGATGAAGCGCAACCACGATGCAATTGATAACTCAGTCCTGATGATGGCAATTGATTTACTGAAGAATGGTAAATACGCGCTTCACTCAGATGATTATGAATACAACCTGGTGGATTACCGTCGTGATGCTTCATTGACATTTACGCCGTTGACCAAGTGGAATGAAGCGGGTGCCAAGCCGGTAACGGATATCCGCACCATGCTTGAACGTCAATTGGCTGCTGATGGTGGTGAAGCTAAGCTGTCTGTTATGTCTGGCTTAGTTTGGGCGGCTCTCTGGAACAATGAAGAGTTTAAGAGAGAATTCATCACGCCGTATGCCGGTATTTCTGTTCCAGTGAATCCAAGTTTTGGGGTCAAAGAGTCAGCGACCTTCAAAGGTACTTTTGATGGAATCGAATTCTGGGTATATGACGCAACCTACCGTAACAAAGGTCAAGTGAAGCGCTTTATTCCTAAGGATTACTTCTCATTGATCTCTGATACTAATGGCTCAGTTGCTCACTGTAAGATCAAAAACATGTTGGCCAACGGCGTTGCTCAGCAATACTTTGACCGCCAGTGGTACTGTGAGGATCCAAGCGGCATCATGCTGATGACCGAATCTGCTCCACTAGTTGTGCCGTCTAACAAGAACGGTGTCGTTGGTGGTACTGGCTTTATCACTCTATAAGGAGCAAGACATGCCAAAGTACACAGCAAAACAGTCCATCGGGCATTTTATGCCAGGTGATGAAATCAAAGGGCTTGAAGCTAAACAACTTCAGGCCCTTTTAGCATCTGGGGCTATTGAAGAATATCAAGAGCCGGAAGAACCCAAAGCAGATGGTACCGCCGCACGTTTGGCTGAACTTGAAAAGGCTAATACTGAGCTGACAATCACAAATAAAACCTTAGGAGACGACAAGGCTAAGGCTGATCAGGAAATTGCTGAGCTAAAAGCCAAGGTGGCTGAACTGGAAAAGGCCAAGCCTGCTACAAAACCTAAAGCAGACCCAAAGCCTGCTGACGAAAACAAGTAGGTGATCTATGTACGCGACTAAAGCTGATTTAGTCGCTCGATTTGGTGAAAACGTACTTAACCTTGCGCTCATGTTTCCTGCTGATGTTTCAGATCCATTAGAAATTTCTTTGCAGGATGCTTGTGAGGAGGTGGACGGATATCTAGCAGTACGTTACCCATTGCCCTTGCCAAATGTGCCTAATAATTTGAAGCGACTAGTGTGTGATATAGCACGTTATAAACTCCATTTTGAAGCAGCGCCTGAGGCAGTTGAACTACGCTACAAGATGGCGATAGATTTCTTAAAGGGTGTACGGGATGGCAAAAACTCACTGGCAATTTTAGATACCAGTAACCAAATCAGCGACGACCAACCCAAAGGCAGACCATCAACAGCACCCATCGGTACAAGTTACACCGGTGGTGTATTTGGTGATGCCACTTTAGACATGATGCCCAGTATGAAGTGAGGTGTTTATGGCTTTTGCAATAACCATTCAAGCCGATAGCTCACCTATTGAAGCAGTGCTTAACCAATTAGGTAACTTTGATTCGCTAAAGAACCAGTTGTTTGATGAGATTGGTGCTGGGCTTGTGAATAGTATTCAGCATCGGTTTTTAACCGGTACTGGTGTGGATGGTAACCCATGGAAGGTTTCATGGAGAGCCAAGCTGCAAGGACGTAATGGTGTGGGCGTTGGTGAAACATTGCGTGATACTGGCCGCCTCATGAATTCCTACACACACAATGTTCTTTCAAGCGGTGTGGAGGTGGGTACAGATGTGGCGTACGCACCTCATCTGCATTATGGCGCAACAATCCTACCTAAGAATGGCCAATACATTACTTTTGCAGTGGGTGGTCAATATCGGAAAGTTAAGCAGTCGATTTTACCGCCTCGGACTCAACTCGGTCTTGATGCAGAAGATGAAGCCATGGTTTTAGACATTGTCGGGAGTTTTATAGATGAGCACCTTCTTCGCGGTGCGTGATGAGATTGCAGAGAAGCTGAAAGAGATTCCAGAATTTCTAAAAATCTACACGCCGTTGAATTCAGTCAGCGTGACAGAGATGTCACAGGTCACTCCGTCAGCACATGTCAATTTTGTCCGTATAGACAAGAAAGCTAGTGCAGGTCGTGGAAGCATCAACCAGATCGGCCAGCAATGGGCGGTCACGGTGGCATGTCGCAATGCTCAATCTCAGATGACCGATGGTCGGGCGGTAAGTGATGAAGCGGGGCTTTTGACTGAAAGAGTTATTCAGCTTCTGTCAGGCTGGCAACCTTTGGCATCACGTACAGCACTGGATTTTATTTCGGTACGAGATGGGTATAGTCCAGGCTTTGCATATATCACGATTATCTTTGAATCACAGAAATTCATTTAGGAGCCAGTCATGGCAAAACAATACAAAGCATTACAGCCTGTCGGTCGCTTTCAAAAAGGCGATGTAGTCGGCGGGCTTGATGATGCACAAATTAAAAAATTAGTGGCAGATGGCGTGATTCAGGAAGTACCTGAACCTAAAGCTGCTCCAGCCAAGAAAACCACAGGGGATGAAAAGTAATGGCTAAGAACAACTATATTTCTCTACATGGTAAGTTCTACCTGGCAGAGCTGGTCAATGGTGTTGCTGGTGCAATGCGCCACATTGGGAACGTGCCCGAGTTTGAGTTGGAGATCGGTGCTGATGTCATTGAGCATCAGGAATCAATGTCTGGTAAGCGAACTACCGATTTCACCATGATTACTACCACATCAGTAAACTTCACCGGGCAGTTAGAAGAGGTTACTCCTGAGAACCTTGAATATATCTTGTCAGGTATGAATCATACCGTGGCAACTAAAACCGAAACGGATGTGTCTTTAGGCGCTGTAGTAGCTGGTCAAGAGATTAAACTCGATGGCTATAACTTAAAAACTGTTTCATTTAAGGACTCAACTAGTGGTACAGCTAAAACAGTTGAGCCGGAAAACTATACCCTTGATGCCAAGTTTGGCACGGTAATTTTCCATGATGTGGCTGACTTAACCATGCCAATTCTGGCAAGTTATGAAACTGGTGCTGTAACTCGTACTACTCTGGCATCAGACTTTGAAAAAGAGTATCAGCTCTTCTTTAAGGGAATTAATACTGCAAACGGCGATCATGTTGCGGTAACACTGTGGCGAACCAAGAAGTCACCTGAGACCAACTTCCCGTTGATCCATGAAGAACTGGGTCAATATGAAATCTCAGGTCAGGCGTTATCAGATATGACGAAAGAATCAGATCCAGCATTGGGTCTCTATGGTCATGTAGTGACAATTCCAGCTGCTGTCTAACCCCACACAGGCACAAAAGAACTCTACGGCGCATTAGCGTCTTTTTTGTGCCTGTTTTAAAGCTTTTGTCTTTGATCAGGGTAACCAGTTTATTGATAAGGCTTATAAGAAGATGAGTAAGAAATCGGTGTAAGTCGGTTTCTTCTGTTGATAAATAGCAGATTGATGGTGCTTCGCGACAACAATTAACGCACTTGTTGGGAAAAGAGGTAGCCATTTCTCTTTGCATGTGGTAACAGAAATTCATTGACCCATTATGAGCAATCACCTAATATGCCCACATGGGCCTTTTATCAAAAGATAAGAAGGCTTTTTAAAACTACAAATTTTAACAAGCGATGTATTTGGGAAAAGTGGTGGGTTATGAGCAACGTCGAAGTAGTCAATCCTTCAGACGACTCTGGTTATTCATGGGCTAGGGCGTTTAGAGATATAGGTATCCAAGCCATTAACACTGGACAATTTCCATTTTTTTGCATGTTTATTATAGCTATTCTATTTTTGTTTCGCTTGCCGCCTGAAACTCTAAGTACTATTTCCTTAGAAGTTGTTAACAACTTTAGGACTTATGTTCTTTCTGGTTATAGTCTATTTGGTATTACCTTGATATGCGTTAGTTTGTATGTGAAGGTTTTAAAGAAACGACATAAAGAGCAATTGGTAAAACAGAATGCTTTGATTGAAAAATTAAAAGAAGATTTAAAAATCTCCACCACCTCTACTGGAGGCGTATTATGAGTATTTTATTAGTTGTTATGCTACTTCTGGCGATATTTCATTATTTTTATCAAACAGTGGTAGTTAAGACTAACAATGATTTATATGACGCAGATTTGGATATCCTTAATCATGAGCTAGAGATTTTTGAAATTAAAAATGCAAAATCTTTAAATGCTTCTGAAAAAGAATTTCTTGCAAACACAAAAGCATTCGTTGGTCATTGTCCGGAAATTGGTAAAGAAGTTACAGTCGTTGAAATGATAATGGATATGGCTGACTATAAGACATCTAAGGACTATGAAGGTAGTGCTCAGAGAATGCGGGCTTTGCAGATTCAAAATGACAAGATTTGGAAAATTAATGTTGAAGCATCAAGAGCCATGTTGAAAAATATGACCTTAAATGCTGGGATATTCTTGTTTGTATTATCTCCGCTATTAGTTCTGATTTTATTTTATTCTTTTATTTCAGGACGCAAGCTCTCTCTTGAGCAAAGTGTTGAGCGAATTTCATCTAAGCACTGCTAAATAAGAAAAATCAAAAAACCACCCTCTGAGGTGGTTTTTTAATGCTTGAAAAATATACTGATTGAGATATAAATGAAGCTCATATTTTAAATTAATGAGGCAAGGATGAGCTTTAACGTAGGTGAAGTTGTTCAACTAAAATCGGGTGGGCCGCTTATGACTGTATCAGAAACGAATGATGCAGGAGTAGTAGAGTGCACTTGGTTTAATTCTGAAAATAATATTCAGAAACAAGCTTTTAACCAAGAGATGCTTAAAATATATAGGAAGCAAACACCAAGAGTTTTACCTAGCGGAATAAGACTCTAACAGAAGCACCCTAGGGTGCTTTTTTAATGCCTAAAATTTATCTCAGGACCCCGTAATGAATAAACCAGTAGCAATATTTACCTTATGCGTGATTGCTGTAATGGTCTTATCTGTATTTACTTTTTTCGCTTTTAAGAAAATGAATTGTGATGGTGAGACAAAGTTTTTTATTTATAGCGGTACCCAATACAAGTGTTCAAATTATGAAAAGTAATGAGACCCCATCATGAATGATTTTTTCCTAGCAACAAATCGCAGTATCAAAGTTAATGATATTGAAGTATGTCAAATCCAAATGAAAGACTTCGACACCTGGGCAATGCATGCTGAAGTATTGAAGAACTTCATCAAAGACCAGAATCATTCAGATGAGATTTTAAATACTTTATTCAAGGCTCATGGCGTTCAAGTCATTTCGACTATGGCATGCGTCACTGATCTGGACCATGAATCACTGGTAGAACTTGCCGCTGATGAGCAAAGATTCAAGGATTTGCTTAAAGCGGTGCTTCTGATCAATCAGGCTTACTTCAAATACGAAAAACCGAAGCGTGGCATCAAAAATAAAGATGAATCCACCTGGTTTGATTCATTCCAGTTTCTGGTATCAATGGGCCATCAGCATAGCGAAATCATGGAAATGACTTACGGTGCATTCCAAAGCTACGTTAAGGCTGCAAACAAACTCTATAAGCAGGGAATCTTCAATAACGCCGTAGCTGCACGTGTGGCTCAGTCTGACAAAAAAGGCTTTGAATCATTTAAAAAAGAAATGGTCTCTGATTGATCAAGTAGCACCCTAAAGTTATGATGTGGAAATAATAATTTATGGATATGAATATGAAACGTTCTTATATTTTATTGGGGGTATTCGCATTACTGCTTTTTATTGCTTTGCCTTTTTTAGCAAGTGATGATTCCGATTCTCAAGCCGAGCCAGTCCAAGCCTCAGTAAAAACTGTAGCCAGCAGCCAATCTGAGCAGTCAAAAAGAATTCAAGTACAAACAGATTCACGTATTGCATTAAAGAACTTTCTAAAAGACTCTAATAGCGCTGAAATAAGAAACCATAATGGTAACTGTGGTGAAGTTAATAGTAAAAATAGTTTTGGTGGATACACAGGCTTTAAGCGCTTTATTGCAAGCCCAACAATAGTTGCCGTTGAAGGTGAGAATATGAATCCAGAAGAATTCCAGAAAGCTTGGAATCAGGTCTGCTAATCTACAGATCATCGTGATTAAGAAGGCATCATAAGGTGCTTTTTAATTTCTAATTTATACCCGCTTCGGCGGGTTTTTTATTGCCTGAATTTTAGAGGTCAGCATGTCTGGTAAAAATTTAACATTCAAATTAATCATGGATGCCGACACTAAAGGTTTCGTTGGCAACATCAAGCAATCAGAAGATGCAGCTAAGTCAGTATTTAATGCAATAAAACAAGAATCAGAACGGTTAAAACAGGCGACTACTGATGCTTCTAAAGAGATGGGAAATATTATCCCAAAAGGTACCAGTGAATTAGCGGACAAGCTCTCTCAATCTCTAAATGCTGCTACAGGCATTATCAAAGATGCTGGTGATAACGCAAAATCCACAGCGGGGAACTTTACAGATTTTGGTAATAAGGCCGAAAAAGCCTTAGGTCAGCTTAAGAGTGATCTGGCTCAGGCTAAGCAAAATCTTGAATCATTTTCAAAAACCAAAGCTTCACCTGCAGATATTGAAAAAGCACAAGTCCAGGTTGATCAACTTGAAAAAGAAGTTCAGCAAGCAGATCAGGCTTTTAGTGGATTTCAGGCAGAAGTAAGTAAAGCCAACAACAGCTTAAGAGAAACAGATACAGCGGCTCAGTCAGCGAAAAAAGGAATAGATGGAGCAAAATTTGCGGTAAATGCTCTTGTTGGTGCTATGGCTGCAATTGGTGTTGGCTTGGGTATTCGTGAATTAGCAGAGGCCGCGGATTCCTATACCAACCTTTCAGCTCGAATCAACATCGCAACCAGTGATGGTGGTAACTTCCAGCAAGCAATGGCTGGTGTGCACCAAGTGGCATTAATAACCAACTCAAGCCTTGATGCTACTGCAGGTCTATTCACAAAAGTGAATGATGTTGGTAAGCAAATGGGCATGACCCAACAGCAAAGCCTGAATCTAGTCAAAACCATTAATATGGCCATTCAGACCGGTGGTGGATCAGCGGCTGCATCAGAAGCCGCAATTGTCCAGTTGACACAAGCATTGCAATCAGGCGTTTTGCGTGGTGATGAGTTCAACTCCATCATGGAGCAGGCTCCGGGTATCTCAAAAGCACTTGCCCAGTCACTTGGCGTGACCACCGGTGAGCTGCGTGCAATGGCAGGAGAGGGTCAGCTATCAGCCGAGAAAGTCATCCAGGCGTTACAGAAACAATCAGCATCGATTGAAGCTGATTACAACAAGTTTCCCACAACAATTGGTAACGCTCTACAGCGTATAGCTACATCGTGGCAAATCGTCATTGGTGAAATGGATCAGGCTAATGGTTCGAGTGCTGCCGTTGCTGACGCCTTGGTTACGGTGGCTGATAATCTTGGGATTATAAAGGTATTTTTAGATGATGTTGGTTTGGGGCTTGCTTCGCTAATTGGAGGTTTGCAAGGCGGGATAGACACCAACACCATTGATGCTTTTAAGAATGCCATATCTGCTGCTTATGATGCGGTTAAAGAGTTAGCATCCCAAGTATACGAGTTTGGCTCAAGCGTTCTTGATGTTCTTGATACATCAATAACGAGCACTCTATCGGTTTTTTCCTCGTTTACAGGAGGAGTTTCGTCTGCAGGTGAGCAAGTTAGCTTCTTGGAGAGAATTTTCCAAGGGTTGGGAATTACGCTTGGTTTTGTAAGCGATGGTCTTACAGCAATTGGTATTATCCTTAAAGTGGCGACAGGCAACTTCTTTATGCTTGCCTCTGCTGCAAATAGTGTTATGGCTGCACTTACCTGGGGCGATGTAAGCAAGCAGTTCGCCGCAAATGCTGATCTGATGAAGGATAAAGCTAAAGAGTATTATGCTGAGGCTGATCGTGAAGCTCAAAATTTTCAATCCAAAGGTGTTCAGCGCTTAAATGAGGCAGCTCAAACTCAAGGACAAAAAACTGCGGAACGATTAGCTCTATCTAAGCAGGAGTTGGAGCGATTACTTTCTGATCAGCAATCAGAAGTTGATGGGAAAAAAGCCACGGAGTCCGAAAAGATAAATGCTGTTCAAGCCTATGCCGAGGCTGCTATCAAGGCCAATGGCGGTGTCATGGACGGCGTAATGCAGGCCGATCTCTTGACTAAGGGCTATATCGTCACCATCGATGAGGCTGGCAAGGTTAGTGTTCAGGCTGGCCAGAGTGCAGAACAGGCGGCTGAAAGCGCTGCTAAAAAGGAAGAAGCTCTCAAGCTGGCCAAGGAGAATGTTAAAAAGGCCGATGAGGAATATCTGGCTTATCAGAAGCAGGCCGCCGTTGAACGTGCGCTTCTAGAACAACAGATTGAGCAAGCCAAGAAGACTGGCGATCTAAATGCCTTAGCCTCCGCCCAAGCATCCATTAATGCCATTAATACCAAAGAAGCAGAGCTGGCCAATAATCGTAATTTACGGATAGCTGAACTCAATAAAGCTAATGCTGGATCTGGCCAAGTGGCGGAAACAGCTTATTCAAGAGCATCTGCCGCTGCCAAGCTGTTTGGCATGGATCTGGATGTTTCGCTAAATAAAGTTTCTAAGTCTTTTTCTAGTTCTGGAAACGAACTGGATGGACTTAAGACTAAGTTGGGTGAGGCAGGGTATACCGGTAAACAGGCTGGTGATGTTCTTTACCAAGCATGGGAAGAGTGGCTTAGTAAGGCGAAAAGTCAAGCTGAGATTGATGCGGCAAATGCCAAGATGCGTGAGTTTGAAGCGCAGGGTGTGTTCTCAACCAAGCAGGTTGAATTGGGTATTGTTGCAATAAAGAGAGCCACCTCTGAACTACCTGATGTCTTGGATGAAACAGGAAGGGCTTTCGAGCGGCTTGGCATTAAAACCAAAGAGCAACTTCGATTGTCAGCTCAAATGGCATTGGCTGATTTTGAAACAGTACGCCAGAGTGGCCAGGCTACTCAAGCGGATCTTCAAAAGGCTTATGAAAAGACAATTCAGCTGGCGTATGCCTCGGGTGATGCTCAAAGTATTGCTGCAGCAAATGCCAAAGCTGCCTCACTAGGCTTATCGATCCAGGTAAGTGAAACCGGCCAAGTTTCAGTGAAAGCCAATAATGCTGTGGAAGAAAGCTTACACCGTGTTCGTAATGCCACGGGTAATGCGGGTGATGGCTTCGATGATCTCGGCCGTAGGGGTGTTAGAGCAGGTAACGATACTACTGAAGCATGGGAAGAAGCTCGCAAAGCAACGGAAGCAGCTATGGCTTCTCAGGGCAAGATGAAGGCATCCAAAACCGGAACAACCGCTAAACACGGGCTTTCTGTTGAAGAAATTGAACAGAGGCTTAAGGATATTGGTTATGAAGGTGATACCAAGCAAAAAGCCAAAGAGCTCTTTCAAGATGCCGAACCAGTGGCGGGTGGTTATTACAAATCAGCTTCCAATGAGTGGGTGAAGAGAAAGTATGGGACCACTGCCTATGACAACCAGAAGGCTCTTGGTAATGCCATGTATGTTATGGAGCAGATTGAACGGCTGGAGCAGTATGTTGGCAAGAATGGTAGATCAATCGGATCTAGTAGCCTAAATGACTACGCGCCGTCTATTCCTTCCGTACCATCAACTAAAGACTACGGTAAGGGGGGTGATAGTGTGAATTACAACATTCAATTCGGAGGTCAAACTCTATCCCTTACAGGTGATGCAAGCCAAAAGGATGTGATGACCAATCTGGTAAATCAATTAAAAGGTATAGCGAAATCGACATGAAACTAATTCGCTTAGCAACATCCGAAACCGTCCCATTAGAGGACGGTTTTTTATGGCCTGATGAATTCTCATGGAAGGCCATTGAGCAGAATCAGGCCTATACCATGGATGGCACTTTGATCATTCAGGAAGGCAAAAAGAAGTCTGGACGACCAATTACTTTACAACCAGCAGATCCGCAAATGGGCTGGATCAAGCTACGTGAACTACGGACTGTTTTGGAATGGTCCAAGCTTCAAGGTGAGAATTTCAGACTGCAGTTTGAACAACCACACGACAACCGACAATTCACCGTCAAATTTAATCACCAGGATGGGGCCTTAGAGGCCGCACCGGTAAAAGGAATTCCAGCGGTATCACTGGATGATTATTTTAATGTGACCTTACGCTTTACGGAGTTAGACGACGATGGCGATTGAAACCAAGGATTTAGTAATTTACAAGTCTGAACGCTTGACTGATAACTCGGATGGCGGTGGTAAATATTCTGGTGTAGTGGTGCAGGATGGCATCAGCAACAACCTGTTCAATGACGTGTCGGAAATGGATCGAACCATGGGTGATGTATCCATGCGCAAGGTCTTTCCGGCAGTCACAACCGAAGACACTGACCTATTGATGGGCGCCACAGTATTTGTATCTGAACTGCCCGCAGATCCAAACGTGTCAGCACTGCTATTCAGCACCAAAAACTGGACAGATGAACGTCAGTCTGCACAGAACCGGGTGGAAAACTATTTAGCCAAAGGCGGGCAGATTGCCGGCACACCACTCGATACCCATTGGCAGGGCATGTCATCACTCCAGGTGGCCATGTTTCCGCAAGAAACTGAATCATCCGTTGGGGATGCGGTTGTCCTGATCAGTGATGAAGGCAAGGTCTTAGAGCGTGAGCAGTATGTGCGAATCACTAAAGTTGAAACACGCACTGCGATCATGGTGGTCAACAATAAGGATGTTGAGTACAAGGTTGCCACTTACTCTCTAAATGATGCTCTGGAAGTTGATTTTGTCGGTTTATCGGCACGCCAGTGGTACAACGGTGAGAAATCTAAAACTATTATCCGCGACACCATTGTTGCTGATACCGGTCTGTATTACTCATCTACAGCACTGGCTTCTGATGCCAATGTTGGTGAATTTACCGTAAATGCCAAAAGCATCTTTGCTCAACTGATTCCATCTGCTCAGACTGAAACCCCGATCATTGATGTAAACGCTGCAGGTGAAAGTGTAGTTCTGGTGGCGGGTAATGAAGGCACCATTACTGTTAATTATCCAAATATGGTGATTGGTGTGAGTCAGAATCTCTATATCGGCTCTGCAGTGATTCCATCCAGTATGGCTTTCACATTACAAGGCCAGCAGATCACTGACCAAGGTGGATTGCTTAAGAACAACCAGGGAACACAAGTCGGCACGATTGATTACCAGCGTGGTTTAATCCAATGGACCGCGGCAGCACCGGCTGGAACCTCAAGTTTGAATATTACGTTCAAGCCAGCTGCTGCACCGAATCAGTATTATCAGAGCCATGCGATTCCAGTGACTCAGAATAACCAGAGCACCAACTGGACTGGAGTTTTAATTCCGATTCCAGCACCAGGCGCTTTGTCAATCTCGTATATGTCACAAGGCAAGTTCTATGAACTCAAAGATGATGGCTCGGGGCAGTTAAAGGCTGCCAGTCCATCTTTTGGTTCGGGCATGATCAATTATGAAACTGGATCTTGGTTACTTACTACAGGCGCCTTGCCAGATGTAGACACCCCGATTTTGCTGAACTGGGGTACACCGATTGTCACCTTCGTACGATCCAATCTAAGTGTGGAAAAAGCTGCATTTGAGTTTGATTTGGGTCGACCGGGTGTATTGCCGGGTATCACCATCAACTGGACGCTTGAGGGTGAGGCGAAAACGGCAACTTCAAATGCGCAGGGCAAGTTTACTGGTGATGCTACAGGTGAAATCAATTATGCCACGGGTACCGGCAAGATCATCCCAAACAAGCTGCCACAAAAAGGTACGGTCTTTTCGGTGATCTACAACTATGGATCTTCACTTGAACAGACCAAAATGGATGTTACTCCTGTAAATCAAAAGCTGACCTTTACCATTGGTACAGGGCCAGCGATTCAGCCGAATAGTGTTGAGTTAAAAATTCCACTTCAAAGTAGTGAGGGGATTATAGGATCTGTAACCCTGACAGATGTACCGGTGAATGCAACTATGGGCAATCTAGTGAATAGCCGTGGTCAAGTGCAAGGCACCATTACCTATGCCACTGGCGCAGTTGAAGTCACACCAAAGAGTACAGCAAGCAGATTTGTGCAAACCTTTACACCTATGGCTATCTATGCGGCTGCCTAGCGAGGAAATATGTCTTTTTATTCTCCACAAACGTCAGATATTCAAGGCGAACAGGTTGAGCTGAAGGCCTTTAATGCTGTTGATGTGCAAGTTAAATATCGTGACACATCTGGCTCAAACTCGGCAACTCATACCGTGACGGCAAACAAACTCAAGCTGGATTTATCCTCCGGTTTTGATGAGCAGATTCTGACAGGTTCAGCTCGTTTCAAAGTGGGTGCTGATACCCTTCTGGATCGTACTGGCTTGCTGTATCGCAATGTGAATCCAGCGAATAACAGCGGGATTCAGTCTGGTGTCATTCAATATGGCACCGGTATTGTTGAAATCGACTCATGGACACCGAATACAGACAATACCATTACCCTGGAATCCTTAACTACCACCACCGACCTGTTACCAGTCAACAAGATCAGTTTCAGAACCCCAATCATGCCGATCCGACCACAATCCTTAACTGTGGTGGTGGGAACACTTGAATATGGCCAGCTCACACTGACCGCTGATGAAAATGGGGTGATTGAGACCAGCCGGGCGCATGGGCAGGTCAATTGGGAAAATGGGTTTGTCACGATTTACTTTTACACCAAAACCAAGATTACTGAAGCCAACCGGGCTGAGATTGAAGCGAATGACTGGTATGACCCATTACTTGAATATGATGAGTTAGATGGCCGATATATCAATGTTCCGGTCTGGGTCGATGCTTCATCCGTACGCTATAACGCTGTGGCTTATACCTATATTCCTCTGGATTCTGAAATCCTTGGATTATCTGCTACACGTTTGCCGATTGATGGCCGGGTGCCGATATTCCGTGTTGGTGGCATTGGTATTGTCAGCTCAAGTAAAGTTCAGGAATTACCAAGTGCAATTGCGGGCACTACATATGATTTGAATGATCAGCGTATTTCATGGGTAGAACTTGAAGATGCTAACGGAACGAAAGTCGCTTTCGATTTGTACACAGTTGATTATGATTATGGCCGTGTGACATTGGGTGGTGACTTCGCACTGGGTAATCTGGTCGCACCGCTGACAGTTAAATATCGCTATCAGGATATGGGCCTGATTCGTGATGTACAGATCAATGGCCAGCTGACCTTCACCAAGCCTTTAACCCATAACTATGATGTAGTAGATACCATTGTTGGGTCTGCTTTGGTTATTGGTGATATGCAGGCCCGTTATACCCGCAAGTTTGTGCAAGGTTCGTGGAGTAATGTATGGGTTGATGAGCCAACGGGTAGCGGTATTTTAGCAAATTACAACGACTCGCTGTATCCGCTTCAGGTCACCAATAAAGGTGCGATTCAGGAACGCTGGGCATTAATCTTTACCGATGCACAATCATTTCGTTGTATTGGTGAATACTCTGGCCAGATTGGTACCGGTACCACCAATGCAGACTATGCACCAATCAACCCGGTCACTGGTGTGCCTTACTTTATCATCAAGAAAGAAGGCTGGGGAGCAGGCTGGGCCAATGGCAACGTCTTACGCTTTAATACTATTGCTGCTAACTTTCCGGTCTGGGTGATTCGAACTGTGAAGCAGTCTGAGCCTGCAGTTATTTCAGACCAGTTCCAGATCATGCTGCGTGGTGACATTGACCGCGTATTGTAAACATTAATTCAAATATAGCCGCTATTTGCGGTCTTTTTTATGGATATTCGATCATGGCAACAGACGTAGATGTTCAATACTTTAGCCACTCAAATGGCTTAACCCTTGGTAATAACTGGGGTGACTTGATTCGCCTGCTTGATAAAGCCTTGGTGACTGGCATTGATTTTACTCAGATCACAGCTGCATCGATTGATGCTCAAGGTGATGTGCATATCACATTATATGCAGCACATAATGCAATGCTGTTTCAGGTGGTTGAGCTATCAGGTTTTGCACCAGTTTCATTAAATCAGAAATACCGCATTAAAGGTGTGCCAAATACCACGCAACTCATTTTAAAGCCTGCGTTAGATATTGCTGAGCGATCAATTACTGTAATTGGCATGGGGAAGCTTGCCCCTCTTGGTTATGACATTATTTTTCGCGATGTTGGTGATGTGAAGCGTGTTTATCGTGCCAAAAATCCAACCGCACAACATCCGTTTATTCGTGTTGATGAATCACTTGCAAGTGATACAGGATCATACACAGCAACCTATGCTAAATATGCCATGGTTGGCTTACTTGAACACATGGAGCATATTGATGATTACGAGAATTTAAATGTAGCGCAGTTACCTGTCTCAGTATCAAATCCAAAGTTTAATTGGGATATTTATAATGGTTCTGGTAGTAGTGTAGTTCGCGGTTGGTCAAGGTGGTACTGGCGAAGATCTGCGTCTTGGGGGGGAAGTGGTGCAGACAACTTATCCCCGCCTACTGGCAATGCTCAATTCGCTTTAATTGGTGATTTTAATGCTTTCTATTTTTTGCCATCCCTAACACCATCAACTCCACGTGATTTAGTCTTGTATGGTGCAGGCGTATTTGAAAGTGCAACTGATGGGTCGACTATCCCGCCATGGTTTCTAATGAGCACACTCAGATATAATAAAACAGCAGGCGAAAGCCAAACGCTGTGGAGTTTAGATGGTGGGCTGCCTTTGCTGCACAGTAAAAATGTTGCTTCTTTTATCGTACCAAAACTTGAAGAGAACAACCCGCTTCCCAGCACCGCAACAGGTTATCCAATTATGCCGGATTATCAGTCGGGGAGCTCGGTATTAGGATTAACCCCACAAACAGATGTGAATCTAACCATCCCTTTTCATGATTCCCCATCAAGATTAAGGGGGGTATTGCCGCACGTTTTATATAATGCTGGTGTCTCACTTGAGGATATAACAACCCCAACAGTTAGAGTAACAGGCAGTAGTGTTTATATGATTGCACCAGCGTATCACCCGAGTCATAGGAAATCAGGGTTTTCCTTCTATTTAGGGGAAGTTTAATGTATGTAAAATATAAACCCAGCAAGCACACGATCTATTTAACAACCCTTAATACACCGAATGTAATATCGAGTATTAAAGGTTCAGTAAGAAGATTGGGTGAGCAATATACAAGTGCGGTTGTGATTTTATATAACAAATCCAGTCTACAACCGATTGCAATAAGAAAACCTGACCAAAGTGGCAACTATCAGTTCCTTGGTTTAGATATAAACCTAAAAACATTCATTGTTGCTTTTGACAAAAAACAGCAATTCAACGCAGTAATTCAAGACAACGTGGTGCCAAAATGAGTAAAACATCAATCAAAGCTCGGCTTGCCATGATTCAAGCCTTTGCAAATTTTATGGATAACGGTAGTCAAAGTGCTACCGTTATTTTTTATGAGGGTCTACAGCCTGCCAGTCCTTCGGTTGCCGCAGACCAAAACAATGCATTGGTAACACTAACTTTCCCTGAACCGTGTATCAAAGAAACTACGGCCACTTATGTAGAGCTTCATCCAACGGATACCGCAACGGTGATCAAAACTGGGACCGCCACTTGGGCGCGGATCTACAACGGCGCAGGCGAAGTAGCTGCAGATTTAACCATGGGAGCTGACATCACCCTGGCGAATACCAATCTGGTCGTTGGTGGTACTTTATCTATCCAATCGATAAAACTCAGACCTTAATTTTAAAAGGGTGCTCATGTGGATTTTAAAAATAAGCTCGGCACCGTTGATGCTCACAACTTAAACCTGAACTTTAAGCCTGATAATACCAACAGTCACAACATAATTCTTAATTTTGAGCATCTGGCTGATGGCTCAACTAATCTCAATTTTGGCGATGATGTTTCAGCTGTAATCGATACAGAACTTAATGCCGAGTTTTCATTTGAAGTCAAAGCAATCTATGCGGATAGTGGTGCAAATACTGCAGTCCTAGACACGGTGCTCGACACTGAATTTAGCTTTGATGTAGTTGCTAAGTTTAGTGAAAACATTGATGTTATTGGCCAGATCGATACAGTTTTAGACACCAGTTTTGGTTTTGAAATTGAAGCAGTATTTAGTGAAAACCTATGCATCATTGATACGGTTTTGGATGCTGAGTTTCGATTCGACGTTAAAGCGTTATTTGATATCAATCATCTGGCGGGTGTGTCTTTAGGTTTAGGTTTGCGGTACAAAAAAGCTATTACTGCTTTAAGTAGCATAGAAATACCATGGGCAAAGCCAATATTAAGAGTCTCGAATGAGGCTCTTTTTTATGATCAAGGCTTGGTAGTTTCGAATCAGGTAAATATTCAGTATGAGCAGGCAGGGTCATTGACCCGGGCGATTAGATCCTTTCATGAGCAAGCCACTGGTTTGAGTTCTGATGCGTATGTAATCTGGGAAGAGGGTGATAAGCGCTTTATTCATCAGCGCTATGTGCATGAAGAAACAATCAAGCTGCGGCATAACCGGGAAACGGTCTGGCAGGAAATGATCCGCAGGCGTAAGACTTTTACTTATTCACATGAATTGGCCCAAGTCTTTGAGCACCGCTTTTCATTCGAGTGGGATAAAAGCCTAGAGATTATCACCAGGTCAGATTTGCCCTGGGATAAAGCCAAAGCGATTCATTATCGCAAGCATCCGGTTGTGCCTTGGCCAAAGCCTGAACCTCAGCCATATCAGGGTAGTACAGATTTAAACTTTATCTGTCTCTGTCATGACGTTGATTCACACAATGTTATTTTAAATTTTGGTGCAGATGACTGTATTCCAGCACTGCCGAACAGAAACTGGTGGTATATCGTGAATACATTAACAGCCGAGCGATTGGATACCGGCGAAAAGATCCAGGTGATGGATGGTACCTACAGTGCCAGCCGATCACAGTGGTGCTGGACCTATTCTGTGACAGTTGCTCATACTGAAAAGGAAAAACTGCAGCCGATTGATGACCAGCCGGTGATTCTTAAGGTCATGATCAATGGATATGAGCACCATATTTTATTGGAAGATCCAGAAGAAACCCGGCGTTTTGCCAGTGTTTTATATACTTATCCTGGTCGAAGTGTGACTGCATTAAATTCTGATAAATATGGGCCTTTACGTTCGTTTATTCAGGATAACGAGAGAACATCAGTGCAACTGGTTCAGGCTGAACTGGATCGAGCGAACAGCGGTACCAACCTGGACTGGAAGCTGATTGATGAATTGGGCTGGATTGTTCCAATTGAAAGCCTGAGTTATGCAGAACTAGCACCAATTGATGCAATAAAGCAGGTCGTTGATGCAGGCGGCGGCTTTATCTATAGCCAGAAAGCGGGCAATACACTGACTATCTTGCCACGGTACCAGAAAGGCTATTGGGATTCGATGACCGTTGATGATTACGACATTCTGTTATCTGAAAGCCTGGTGATGCAGCAAAACATCAAACAGAATGATGAATATATTGCAGACTTTAATGCCATCACTGTAGTGAATAGTCGAAGTGGCGAAAGCCTAAAAGTACAGCAGCGTGGTACTTCGGGTGATGTGCCGCTTGAGTCAGTTACAGGCCCACTGTTTAACCTGGTATCTGGTGCTAGCTATGGCAAGAATGAATTAGTCAAAGCCAATATTCAGGAGTTGCACACTTTCTCGGATATTCCAGTCAGTCAAGAAATTGGCGAGATGCTACCAGGTAAATCGATTGCATTTAATGGCCAATGGTGGGGCGTGATTGATGGGGTGAGTGGAAGTTTTTCCCATGAAAAGGTCAATGAAACCATTACAGTGGAGCGTATCAGCCGTGACTAATCCTTTATTTGAACTGCGCAAGCTGCTTAATCCCACACATGCTGAATATATTGGCACCATTACATCGGTGAATCATCCTGAGTATCGGGTGCAGATCGACGGCGGATCTGGTCCAGTGCTTTGTACATCCGGCACAGCTTATAACTTGGGTGTCAGAGTGTTTATCTCAAACCAGGTGATTTTAAGGCCAGCACCAACTGGTCAGCATTCAGAAATAGAAGTTTAAACTTAACCAAACAACAGCACCTTTTTAGGTGCTTTTTTATTGCCAAAAATTAGGAGGGCGTATGCCTGACAGTGAAACATACGGGGTGCGCGTTGAGAAAAAGCTAGATCAGCTGCGCTTAGAAATGGGCGAGCTGAATAACAACGTTATTCGTTTAACTGAACGAAATGAATATTACCAATCACAGGCAGTAGCAAACCGACGGGATATTGATCTGCTTCAAGCAGATATGAATCAGGCCAAGGGAGGGCTTACCTTTGCAAAAGCCATGGGGGGATCTGCTATTGGACTGCTTATAGCATTCGGTTCCTGGGTGTTTCAGAGCAATACCGGACTTGCCAAAGAGAATGCAGGATTAAATCAAAAACTGGCCATCATTGAATCAAAACAGATTCGAATGGATACAGACCTGGCTGCAATGCGAAATCAAATCGATCAACAGAAAAAATAAATCATCAAAGAGAGGAAACCATGAAATTAATTAATGAAAGTGTATGGAAGTTTGACTCAGTAAAATATGGCGCCTATATGGCGCTTTTTTTATCCTGTATACATTTGGTTCTTCAGGAAGTGTATAACGCCAATGTGCTGCCTGAGCCATATCAAACGATTGTATCTTTAGGTTTGATGTTTTTGGCTGTACTTATTGGCCGTAAAAAGGCCCAGCCAAATCTCCAGCAGCCTTTAGGCTTTGCCACAATAACAGCAGGGCATAGCAATACTGATCCAGGTGCCGTGAATGGTAAAGTGAAAGAAGCAGATCTGGTGGTTAATTTCCGCAATGCAGTGACTCATTATTTGCGTGAGGCAGGGCTACAAGTCAAAACTGATGGCACTGGCACCAAGAACGACCCATTGTCTGCTGCAGTCAAATTAATTCAAGGCTCAAGTGTTGCAGTTGAGTTCCACATGAATGCTGCAGCATCGAAGCAGGCCAATGGTGTTGAAACGATTGCTTTGCCGAAAGACAAGAAGCTCGCACAGGATTTGTCGAAAGCTGTAGCAGATGCGCTGGGTAGCCGGTTACGTGGTGATAATGGCTGGATTGATCAATCTAAGTCAGCACGTGGCCGCTTGGCATACGTGAATGCTGGTGGTTTGATTGTGGAGCTTGGTTTTATCTCCAATGAGGATGAGTTGGCCCGATTTAATGCGCGCTACTGGTTGGCTGCTAAGGCTGCGGCCAAAATATTGATCGATTATGAAAACTGCAATTAAAATCTTAACGCTGTGCATCCTCCTATAAGGTTGCACAGCTATTTATTGACCATAGATTTTTTAGTTAAGGAACTAATTTTCAATTATATCTTTCAGGGGGTTACCAAACTTTTTTAAATACTCAACGCCCAATTGTCGCGAGCCCTGATCATTAATATGATTGTCATCTTTCCAGCGATATAAAGGCACATTATTTAGCATGATTTTACATGCCTGCTGGTCACAAATAATCTTATTGGGATCAATGACTTTCAATCGTGGATATTTGATTTTAGCTTCAGCCACAACCTGATTAAACTGTTTTAAATGCGTTTCATAACTCGCTTTCGAAACCGTACAGGGAGCATGTCGATTTAGAATCTCATTACGGATATTACAGTCGGAAGGAATGTCATCCCAATCCAGACGCGGCACATCATTCAATAAAATCACCTGATCGCTGGACTGATGAGCAATTTCTAAGGCTTTTAGCAAGCCTCCTTTAAAGATATCTTTTTCACTCTGATGGACACCATCTTTAAGTTTGAACTCATCACCAAAATACGATGCATAAGAGCCAGCCATAATAATCATTGGATAGTGCGTATTTTTAAGATGAGCTGTAATGGCATCATTACGTTCCTGAAATTTGGAAAGTTCCTTCCACTGCTTCAGCTCAAATACAAATCTCTTGATTCCAGGTAGATAAAATGTTGAACTTTGGGTAATGTCATAACCTCGCAGATTAGCATCTTTCGCCCACTCATCTAGCATTGCAGTATAGGCATTGGCATGAGAATCACCAATCAATAAGAAATCAACTTCCTCTTTAGACTGCCCCAATACACAATCCTTTGGGTCAGGTAAGACTTTGGAGTCTCCAGTATCCATACATTTTTTGCGGATTAAATGTGCATAAGAATGCAATGCCTCCTGTTTGGCCTGAACCGACGGTGGGAACCGATCTGGAAAGCCGTCATTGCTCTTAACAGTCAAGGCAACGCTAATAAAAACGCTTGCAGGAATCAAGAAACCTAAAATAATCACCTTGTAATTTTTTGCCATCACAAATCGTTTTAGGGGTTTTTCTACCAATGCATAAGTTAAATATGCCAACAACATAGACAGCAGAACAATGATGATCTGATATTCCAGATTTAATGGCAGCATATAAATGCCGAATAAAACGATAATTGGCCAATGCCACAAATACAGCGGATAAGAAATTTTTCCAACCCAGGTGCTAAGCCGATTACTCAATAATAGATTGCTAGAAGGTACAGATTGTCCCAAATAAATCACGATGGCTGTCGCCAAACATGGAATCAGTGCCATAAGACCAGGAAATGGCGTGTGCTTGTCAAAATAAATCGCTGCTATAAATAGAACAATAACCCCAACCCAGACAAGCCCTTGCAGTAGTTTTTTAGATAGTTTTGGTTGTGGTAAACAAGTAATCAATGCACCCAGTAGCAACTCAAATGCACGTACTGGCATGCTGTAATAAGCTTTAGCAGGATTTTGAATCAGTTTTAGCTGAGCATATGCCAGGAGAACAACGATAGATATACTGATCATCAACCAAAGATATTTACGTGATGACTTGGCAAAAAACATCCACAATACTAAAGGCCAGAAAATATAAAACTGTTCCTCTACACCCAATGACCATAAATGTAGCAGCGGCACATTTTCTACGTTAGGGCTAAAGTAATCCCCAACTTCTTTACGCATATAAATATTCGCAAGAAGTAAAGTGGCATACATGACACTCTCAAAGTACTCAGTCAGTTCACCGGGTAGCATCACCTGCCAGGCAACGACACTAGCAACTGAGAGTACAGTAAAATAAGCAGGTGCCAAACGAACCACACGTTTTTTATAAAATCGTGCAATTGAGAATTGTTGGGATTGGATTTCGCGTGTCAAAATTATGGTGATGAGATAGCCTGAAATGACAAAGAAGATGTCTACCCCAATATAACCGCCAGAAAATAGTGACCAGCCCAAATGATTGAAAATGACTAGTAATACCGCAATAGCACGAAGGCCATCGATATCTGGTCTGTAGGCAATACTCATAAAAATAGTGGAAAAGTGAAATAATGTATTTTATTCTTTAAACACTTAAGATTGTATAATTTATATTTTTTAAATTAGATATATTTCATAAATTTAAAAGCGGATCTTTTTTGATTTTTTAAAGAGATATTAAAGCCTTTATATCTCTTCCTAAAAATATTTCCCTTTTGAATCGTATGTACCATATAAAAATAAATCCATTTTTTCTTATTCTATTTCCTTTAAAAATAAGCTAAATCTTTATTTTATAGTTAACATCCCCTCCCAACTAAAGTAATTCTGGGTCAACTTTTGGCGTGACATTGCCCAAGCACGACCATGCATTTTGCATGGACCAATGGCAAGTTTCTTATCACCAAACTTAGTTTTTACTTTTTCCAAAGCCTCTTGCAGCCTTTCATTTTTTTCTATTTGCATACTATCAGAGAGCAAGTCATATATGTATGTCGACTTAGGCTCAATTGCGGTCAAAATTACTCCACATTTCTTAAACTCCATTCCTTCCTGAAACAGTTCATTTATTCGCTTCATTACCGCTCGATTTATTATGGCTGCACAATCAGTGGGTTCGGCAAATCCGATAGTGATCGACTTGTTATAGAAAGGTCTATGCTTGTCAAAAGGATTGGACTGGGCAAAGGCAATTACGCAGCCACATAGAGATTTGTCTTCTCTTAAGCGTTTAACAGCATTCTGCAGGTAATCACTCATTGCTTCAGACAATGACTGGATATCTGTTACCCGTGCACCAAAGGATCGGGAAGAAATGATCTGTTTTTTAGTTGCGGGTGAGGACTCAACCTCAATACAGGAAATGCCTTGCAGTTCCATGACAGTCCTCTGCACGACCACTGAAAATAGTTTTCCCATTTGATGGGAATTAGACCTGGCTAGATCGCTAACAGTATTAACACCTAAGCTCTTTAGTTTTTTACTATGCTGACGACCCACTCCCCAGACTTCGGAGACATCAATCAGACTAGAAAAATAATCACGATGTTTAGGATCCATAGAAACCAGATCACAAACCCCATTGAAGCGTTTAGCCTTCTTGGCCATATGATTAGCTAGCTTGGCTTCAGTCTTGCTTCGTCCAATACCGACACAAACCGGTAATCCGATCCACTGCAAGATCCGCTGTCGCATGTCTTGGGCATATGCTTCAAGATCATAATTCTGGGCATAGGCCGTAAGCTTTAGAAAACATTCATCAATTGAATAGATTTCCTGTTCACCTGGCGCCACGTAATCAGCCAGAATCGAATGGAAACGGTGAGACATTTCTGCATATAAAGCATAGTTACTAGAAAGAACCTGAACATTGTATTTTTCGACAATTTCCCGGATCTGGAATAGGGGAACCCCCATCTTGATACCAATATCTTTTGCTTCTTGAGAGCGCGCAACTGCACAACCGTCATTGTTGGAAAGAACAATGACCGGCACATCCTTAAGTTTAGGGTTGAACAGGCGCTCACAGCTTACATAGCAATTATTTACATCAATGAGCGCATATATTTCATGGTTATAGCTCATCTAAATTTCTTGATTACATTTGTGACTACACCCCAGATTTCAAACTGCTGGCCTTCTTGGGGATGAATATCTGGATACCCCTCATTCTCAGCTTTCAACCAACAACCTTTGGTATCAATAATCAGTCGCTTAACAGTAAACTCATTATCTACGCAGGCAATCACAATATCTCTATGCTGCGCCTCAATGCTGCGATCCACGATAAGAGCATCATTGATATCAATTCCAGCATTCAGCATCGAAAGGGAATTTGCTCGTACAATGAAAGTCGCATTGGCGTTATTGATCAGGAAGTCATTCAGATCGAGTTTCTTATCGACATAATCTTGAGCCGGTGAGGGGAAGCCAGCCTGAACGCGTTCAGTGGCCAATGGTATTTCTATTTTAGTGACTGGATCGAACTGACGGATATCAGTGATTTCATTTTCTTTTTTAAGGGATTTTAAGTATTCTTTGATATCAAGAATTTTAGATTCAGGTACTCGAATAACTTTAGTCTCTTCAGACTTTTTTCGACCTGCCCTGGCTCGAAAGCCCCCATGAGTATTATTCATAACTTACTGCTCCTTGATTTCTGTAACATTAATCAAGAGTGTAAGGATTCAATAAAAATCAAACAATTAAAATAAGTCTTTTAAAATCAATAATGCGACATAGAGTGACGTCAAAATATAAGATTTCAGATAAATGGTTACAACCCAAATTGACTTTTTAATTTGGACATTAATCGATTTATAACTTGATAATTTTCTTTAGTAAACCAAGTACTAAGAAGTAAATTAGGAGGGGAATACCTATGAGAATCAGAATAGAGATTATGTAAGATAACCAGATCGGTACCCCAAATCCAAACCCAAAGGTGAAAGCAAGACCTTCTAAGGCCTCAACTGGATTAATTGTAGATAATCTAAATCCTTCACCGCTTCCTGAAAAAAAATAGCTAAAAAATAAGAAAGAGAAGAGTGCAATGACACAGCTAATTACTTTATATATTTTCATTTCAATATCCTTTAATTACCACCCAACTACCATATCAGCCCAATCCTGCATCATTAATTGTGCCCTTACTTCTCAATATGTTTATCATCAATTAAATACTGCCCAAAACTATCCATCCAGCCTTGAATAGATTCATCCCATAAATATGTACGCGTCTTTAATTTCTTCACGATTGTAAGGTCTTTAACTGAAAAATGCGTACTTCCTTCCGGTAACTCATCCCAGTCTACTTTCCCATTTTCAATAAACCAATCCTCCCAGGCTAATTGGATATCATGAGCTACAAAATGCTTATTTTCATTATTCCAAGCGAACGGATTATTGCTATTCAGCTTATTCACATGCAGGCGTTTAAAGTATTTATTGTTCTGGTGGATCTCAATAAATACATCTAAATGTTTTTTGATGAAATCAAATTCGACATTAATTTCGCCATCATCTTCAAAAGCATCGTTTTTATCAACCAATGCCATATAGCGCTGTTTCTTACTCCATTCTTTGTAATAACTATTATAGTTGTCCTCAGCAACACGGATCGCTTCTTCAAACTCTAACCGGGTACCACGTTTTTTTAGGTTCACATATCGCTTTAATGTATTCCAGGACTCATGCAGGGTAATGGTCTGCAACTGAGGAATAGTAAATCCATCTTCAGCATATCGTGTGGCAGCCTCATGGCGTAAATCATGGAATCTTAAGTCAGTGATACCACATGCATTACATGCCCGGGTAAAATAAGTCGACACGGTTGCTGAATTAACCGGTATTAAAATGTTTTTGTCATAACCTAAGGCAACCATACGCTCACGTACATCAGGCTTCATGAATTCATCAATCATGTTAATGGCCCTTGGTTCCATGTGAGCATATTTATGATTGCCTAATGATCCATTTGGGTTTTTTGCATCACGGACCAGCCATTGATTATTCAAGTCATCATAATCATCCAGACGTAATGAGCACAATTCATCTTCTCGGCGTGCGGTATACACGGCAAACCACATGATCAAGTGCATAGGTATGGAATTCTTGACGCGCTTCCAGCTTTTATAAAAATAGTTGGTCAGAATTTGAAGCTCTTCAGCGGTTGGCAACCGATCACGCTGTTTAGAACGTGTCACGATCCGAGACTTTTGAAGACCGATCATGGCTTTTTCAAATTCGACCAAGACAGTCTCTAAAGGTTCACCCCATACAAATTCAGCATGAACAATGACAGCTTTAATATGACTTAGGTCCTTAAGAACCGTTGCAGGTGCAACACCATCAGTGCCTTTAACTGGATCACCTTTACGACGCATAATGGCGTAATCAGAAAAGTCTTGTCGCGTTAAAGAATAGATATTCTTTTCAGAAATATCTAAACTAGCGATATGCTGTAGTGCTCCTGTTTTTGTCCTGGCAAAACTGTCCGCTTCATCCAAGTACTGAAATATAAAGTCTCTGAGAGTTTTGTGCTTAAGTTGCACCTCAGGGTTCAACATTTTTTCAGGGTGCAACTCAATTTCTGCTTCCGTGCGTTTGATCCATTCCTCAGCCAATGATTTTTTGCTGAAGGTCTTGGATTGCTTGAATTCAGGGTAGCCTTGACGTTGTACGCGGACTTGAGCTCTATACCGAGTTGTACCGTCTTTTGTTTGTCGCTTAGTGACCGTGCCCATGAATTTGCACCATTAAAATATTGTGGTGCAAACAGGGTGCAACTATAGGGCATTAAAAGTCAATACAGAGCGACTAAACGAAGTTAAATGAGGTTAAAGATTTTGAGTAAAAACAGTGTAATTGAAGAATTGTTTGGAAGATCAATAGATAACAAAATTTGGGTCGCTCCCATGGCAGGTGTAACCGACCGCCCGTTTAGAAGCTTGTGCAAATATTTTGGCGCAGGTCATGCGGTCAGTGAAATGATGACGTCCGACAAAACTTTGCGAATGAGTAAAAAAAGCTTATATCGGGCCAATTTTGATGGAGAACTGGCACCGATTTCGGCGCAGATTGCCGGTTCAGACCCGCATGATCTGGCTGAAGCGGCACGTTATCAGGTGGCCAATGGCGCACAAATTGTTGATATTAATATGGGCTGTCCAGCCAAAAAGGTCTGTAACCGACTTGCCGGTTCAGCTTTGTTGCAGGATGAAGATTTGGTTGCGCGTATTTTAGATGCAGTTGTTGCTGCAGTTGACGTGCCGGTAACCTTAAAAACTCGTCTTGGTTATTTGAATGGTCAGGAAAATATTATGCGGGTCGCGAAACGCGCGGAAGAAGCGGGAATTGCTGCATTGGCTTTGCATGGACGTACCCGTGAAGACATGTATTTAAATACCGCGCGTTACTCACTCATTAAAGATGTAAAGGAAATATTGAATATTCCTGTGATTGCTAACGGTGATATCGACAGTCCTGAAAAAGCCCAATATGTGCTGGATTATACCGGTGCAGATGCAATTATGATTGGACGTGCAGCACAAGGCCGGCCCTGGATTTTTCGTGAAATTGCACATTATCTAAAAACTGGTCAACATCTGCATGCACCAAGTATTGCAGAAGTCAAAGAAGTTTTATTGGGACATCTGACAGAATTATACGAGTTCTATGGCGAATATTCCGGCTGCCGAATTTCCCGTAAACATATTGCCTGGTACACCAAAGGACTGCGATCTAGTAACGAGTTTCGTCAAAGCATGTATCAGGTAGAAAATACCGCTGACCAGTATCGTGTGGTAGAAGATTATTTTAATACCCTGCTAGAACATGGCCTTACAATGAATGATGTACAGGTTGAAGCGGTGAATTTACTGCAGACCCAATAAAGTCAGGACAACTGACAGATTTAGGTAATATTTTTTGTGTTAAATACCAACCTTTTTTATCTTGAGCAGACAAATTTTAGCACTCTGTTTACACTTGAGTGCATCTAATACATACCAGTACATTTTGTTCACTTAAACTGGACAGGATTTGGACATTGCTTACTCAGGCTTCCTCTAAGATAGATTCATCCATATATAACCCAGATGTGAACTTTCTGGCTTGTAGTCATGATTGAGGGAGATCTATATGACAAATACCAATCGTCCAGTTACAGAATTTAGTCATAAAACGTCAACGGAATTGCCACAAGAACGTAGTGAAGGTCTGAATGTCAATCCTGCTGACACTAATGCACGCCCGGATTTGAATACCCCCGTAAAAGATAATCCTCATGTTCCTGACATGAATGAAGGTAAGGATAATCTGGCTGCGACCAGCGCTGGTACTTTAGGTGGTGCGGCTGTGGGAGCAGTTGCAGGTCTGGTAGGTGGTCCTCCAGGTGCAGTGGTAGGTGGTATTATCGGTGGAATTGTAGGCGGAATTGCAGGTAATGATATTGCTACGCCAGATCATCAAAAACAGACCGATAACTATCAGCATCCTGAAAATCACCCAGAAGCCGATAACTATCGACATCCGGATCATCTGATTGCAGAAGATAAATACTGGAGAGATGAGTATCAAAACCGCCCGTATTTCAGTGAAATGCGGACCACTTATATCGATCTGGATTATGATCGCGACTATCGCGATGCCTACCGAGTCGGTTATGAAAACCGCTCAATGTATGATCGTGATACAGATTTTGATCGTGCCGAACCTGAACTGCGTACCAAGTGGGAAAAACTGAAAGGTGAATCACGCCTAAATTGGGAAGAAGCGAAATTCGCGGTTAAAGATGCCTGGCATCGTGTTACACGCTAGTAATCTGGCTGAATTAAAAAACCTCTCTATATAGAGAGGTTTTTTTATGATTTCAATGATTAAGGGTGCGACATTTCCAGTACGAGCTGGTTAATCAGATCGGAGGCTTCCATTTCACGAATCTGTGCTACATTTGAACCCGCCCAGAATGCACCATAACCTTTATCTCCATGTTTGGCAGCAGCAGCATTTAGCTGTTTAGCAAGATCATAAGTATATGGATAGGCTGGCACGTCCAAACGGTCTGGGGTATCGACTTCCATATGCCAGTGATTGATGATGCCGCGTGCAGGACGACCGGAAATGCTGGCACTGACTTGAGTGAGTGGCTTGGAAAGTAGAGCTTTACGATAGTCCTCATTGGCATTGGAAGATTTGCATTGTACAAATGCAGTTCCGAGTTGTACTGCCTCTGCACCGAAATCCAGCATCAGTCTGGCCTGTTGACCATCCATAATTCCGCCTGCCGCTACAACGGGCAAGGACGAATGCTGTCTAATCAGCTTGACCAGATTCGAGGTTTTAACTGAGGCATCAAATTTGGTTGAGAAAACTCCCCGGTGTCCGCCAGCCTCAATACCCTGTGCGACAATAATATCGATTCCCGCTGCTTCAATAGCTTTGGCTTCGGCAAAGTTGGTGGCAGATACCATAGTCAGAATTCCGGCCTTTTTGAGGGCTTGAATCTGATGTGGATGCGGAATACCAAAATGAAAGCTGACCGCTCGCGGTTTGGTTTCCAGTATCAGATTCAGGAAGTCATCATTGTCTTTAAAACTCGGATAAATGCATTCCAAATGATCCGGTGCCTGAGCGCCATATTCGGCAAATTTATCTTTAAATTGTGCAATCCATGCCTGTGCTACAGCTTCATCTACAGACACACTGTCATGACAGAAAAAATTGACCTGAAAAGGGCAATCAGTCAGTTCCTGGGTCTTTAAAATCTGTTGTCGGGCAGCCTCGATACTGCTGGCTCCCAGACCCAGTGAACCCAAGCCGCCCTGATTGGACACTTCGGCAGCAAGCTCAGGTGTAGAGACACCTGCCATCGGTGCCAAGAAAATAGGATGTTTAATTCCAAGATTTTCTAATAAAGACATAGATTTGCTCCTTGTTATGCTTTTACTTTGCCTTTGAGCACCAAATTAAGCAAATCATATTGGTTATTTTATTTTGAAATACTGCAGCATGGGTTACGTGCCATTTACATTTGTTACGACACACTATGTCGCAATTGGGACGGGTTGTTTATAGGTCTGGAAAGTAAGACTTTATAATAGCTTTTTGGTCAAATATCCTCTGAGCCCATGTCTGATCGTATCCGTGAAAAACTGCGAATTTTAGCCGATGCTGCCAAGTATGATGTGTCGTGCTCATCCAGCGGTAGCAACCGTAAAAATAAAGACAAGGGTGTGGGCAATACAGGGAATGGCATCTGTCATAGCTATACCGAAGATGGCCGCTGTGTTTCCTTGCTGAAAATTCTGTTCTCTAATGTCTGTATTTTTGACTGTTCCTATTGTGTTTCGCGCCGTTCCAATGACGTTCAGCGTGCAGCATTTACCGTGCAGGAAGTCGTCGATCTGACCATGAACTTTTATCGGCGTAACTATATTGAGGGGCTGTTTCTCAGTTCGGGGATTTTTAAATCAGCCGATCACACCATGGAGCGGATGCTGCAAGTCGTCAAAAAACTTAGACTCGAAGAAAACTTTAATGGCTATATCCATCTGAAAACTATTCCGGGTGCATCACAGGAGATCATTACCGAAGCCGGGCTGTATGTCGACCGTATGAGTATTAATCTGGAAATGCCAACGGAAGCGGGACTGCAAAAATTTGCGCCTGAGAAAACCCATGCCGAAGTACAAAAAGACTTGGGCATTGTGCGTGACCGGTTGATCCAGCTCAAAGATGAACGCAAGCTGATCAAGTCCGTTCCAAAATTTGTACCTGCCGGACAAACTACACAAATGGTGGTGGGCGCACATAGTGAAACCGATCAGGACATTATTTTGATGGCTGACCGGCATTACAAGGAATTTAAGCTGAAGCGAGTGTATTTCTCTGGTTATATCCCGATTAATCCTGAAGAGAAAGCCTTACCTGCTATCGGCTCAGCACCGCCATTATTAAGAGAAAACCGCCTGTATCAATCCGATTGGCTGATGCGTTTTTACGGCTTTGCTGCTGATGAAATTGTCGATGATCAGTATCCGAATCTGGAACTGGAGATTGATCCCAAACTCAGTTGGGCCTTGCGTCATCCTGAAGCCTTTCCGGTCGATATTAACCGTGCCGACTATAAAATGATTCTGCGTGTACCCGGCATAGGCGTGCGTTCTGCCCAGAAAATTGTACAGGCCCGCCGTTTTGGACAGATCCATATTGACCAGCTAAAACGCATGGGCGTGGCTTATAACCGGGCGCAGCATTTTATCCGCTGTGCGGATACACCGAAATTCAGGAAAGATCAGCACGCCCATCAGATCCGCCAGCAAATTTTGATGTCAGGGCAATCCAAGTATCAGCAGCAACTTTCACCTCAATTAGGATTGGGTTTTTAGTGGCAAGTTACTGTTTTGATGGCAGCATGACTGGTCTGCTCAGTTGTGTATTTCGTGCTTTCGAGTTTAAAGAATTTAATGTGATAGTGACGGCCAATCCTCAAGCACAAACAGGTTTATTTGATGAATTTATCCATGTGGCCTCTAATGATCAACATGGGCAGCGGGTGTGGCAGGGATTAAAGCAGAAAGTATCTTCCAGCAGTTTGCGTGCTTTTTACTATACCTTTCTGTCAGAGCAGGAAGCAGCGTTTCAGAGTCTTTTTGATTTTGCAGTTTATGTCTTTCAAAACCAGCGTCCAGTCGATAAAGATTATGGTCATGCTGCGGTAATCGGCATGTCGCAATGGGCCAAGCAAGTGGGTCGGGAAAAGCATCGCATGGAGGCTTTTGTACGCTTTAAAAAAGCCAAAGATGGCTTGTTTCTGAGTCTGGTCAGACCGGACTTTAATGTCTTGCCGATTATTTCCCGACATTTTCAGGAGCGTTATCAGGATCAAAGCTGGCTGATTTATGATGAGCAGCGTAATTACGGTATTTATTATGATTTAAGGCAGATGCATCAGGTCGAGATGAACGCGGAAATAATCGATCCGCAAATCCGGATTGGTCATAGTCAGTCATTCAGTATTGAACTGGATGATCAAGAACTGCTATATGATCAGCTCTGGAAAGATTATTTCAATAGTGTGAATATTCAGGCGCGCAAGAACATGAAATTGCATATTCAATATGTGCCAAAGCGCTACTGGCGTTATATGAATGAGAAATTACTTTAAACCGTATATCAGGCCGCTTTCAGGCATAATAAGCATTGGTATATTTAAATTGAGTGTATAAACATGAAGGTATGGCTAACGTCATTAGCGCTGCTCACTGGATTAACTGCATGTTCGGAACAACCACAAAAACCGGTCGTAGATCCAGTCAAATATCAGGTTCAGACTGCACAGGAACTGCAGCAACGTTTTGATGCCCTCAATGTCCAGTTAGCCCAGGACTTTCAGAAATTTAAGAAAGTCGAAAGTATTGCTTTCGCACACCAGTTTCCTTTAGATGTCAATAATCTGCAAAGCTTGAACCAGCATCTCGTTAGCAGTACCGCATTAAAACCCAGTAAAATCGCCTATTGCGATATGATGAATAGTTATTTTGCCGATATGTACCGCTTGGGACATTACAATCTAGAACTGGTTAATGACATCCGGTTGCCCAATGCCAAGAATGAAAATTTAAAAGCCAATTTCTCTGACGCCGATCATTTTTATACCTTTATTCTGGACCGTTATACGACTTATCGTCAGGTTCAGCAGACCATGGGTTATGGCTGTAATTTAAAAGCTGCGCTGTAAATCCTAAAGAAAGAAAAAAGCCCATCAATTTTGATGGGCTTTTTTGATTTTAAGCATTAGCAACCGGTCAGTTTTTCAGGCTGCGGTTTTTCATCCGGGAAGAAAATCGGACGAAGTTTTACCCCAAGGCCATTACCGATAAAGGCAAATACCAGCCACAACCAACCATGCAAACTACCTGACGCAATTCCACTGAAATATGCACCGATATTACAACCATAAGCTAAGCGTGCGCCGTAGCCCAGCATTATGCCCCCTAAAACAGCAGCAATCAGTGAACGTTTTGGAATATTGAAATTCGGCGCAAATTTACCTGCCAAACTCGCCGCCAACAAAGCACCCAGCATGATACCGAAGTTCATCATGGAAGTAATGTCATACCAGAGTGAGTTGGCCAGCGCTTTTGCATTACCAGCCTGTTGCCAATAATCCCAAGATGCAACGTCTATACCTACAAGACTTGCACCTTTGGCACCCCACACAGCCAGTGCAGAGGTCACGCCCCAAGGACGACCTGCCAATGCCAGAGTCGCAAAGTTGAGTAAGGTCAGGATAATACCACCCCAAATCAGAGGCCATGGACCACGGATAAAGCGCTTCCAGCCTTGGTGTTTACTACTAGACTCAATTTCGAGACTACCGTGACGTTTCTTTTCGAAATAAACTGTTGCTGCAGCAATAATGGCAAAAATGATAAAGCTCAACAGTAATCCAGGAATCACCCCTAAACTTTCTACTAGAGAAATCGGTTCAAGATGCGGAAGGGCAAACCACCAGTCAAGATGCGAGGTCGCAATCACTGACCCGATACAGAAAAACAAGAGCGTCACCAGCATACGTGCGCTACCACCACCTACGGTATACAGGGTACCGGATGCACAGCCGCCACCAAGTTGCATGCCGATACCGAAAATAAAGGCACCAATCATGACTGACATGGAAACGGGGTTAACATTGCCTTTAACTGGGTTACCAAATAACTCACCTGCACCTAAGGCGGGGAAGAACAGCAAGACGGCCAGAGCGAGCATAATCATCTGCGCGCGTAAACCACGACCGCGACGTTCCTTGATAAACACACGCCAGCTTGAGGTAAAACCAAAAGATGCATGGTACAGGGTCATGCCTAGTGCACCACCAATCAAGAATAACAGGGCTTGATTTAAGCCAACGATTTGATAGGCACCAACCGTGCCGATCATAAGAAAAATAAAAGCTACCCAAACCGAAATATTCGAGCGTTGGGAAGCAGCAACAATGACTGACATGGGAGTGAAAATCTTAAAAATAATAAATAAAGGCTGGTATTCTACTGAATTTCAGCTTTAATGCAGCCTGTTTTAGGGCATTAATCATTATTAAGTCATTCTAATTGTTGATAAGGTCTATCAGCTTATCTGATCTTATTGGGCGGTTTAGATACAATGCAGATTTTATCTGGTAATAAAACCACTTTAAATTTATAGATATTAATAACCAGAACTATCAGGGATAAAAAAGCCTGCAATTTGCAGGCTTTTCAATATCAGACTGAATCCTAAAATTAGTTCTCAGCTTTTTCACGTACATCTTGAGCGCCTTCTTCAACTGCTGCAGCGGTAGAGGCAGTTGCTTTTCGAGCTGCTTCAGCAGTGGCATCCGCGGCACGGGAAGCTGCAGCAGCTGCATCATCAGCAGCTTTAGCAGTCTCTTCTGCTGCTTTATCTAGGGCCTGTTCACTTTTAACTTCAGCTTCACGTGTATCATTTTTGATATCATGACCAGCTTGATCTGCTGCATTTTCTAGATGTTCGCCTGTAGTAGCACCTGTTTCGGGTGCCTTTTCTTTATTACAGCCTACCAGGGCAACAGTTGTAACTAAACCTAAAGCAATAAGTAGTTTTTTCATCGGGTAATATCCTTTTGTTGTTGTAGAGCTGGATTTTAATCTATCAACTATTTATTTGAATTTATGCTAGAAAATAGATCAAAAATTGTTTATCAAATGTAACTTTTATAGATTTGAGAGAGGTCAGGAGCTACCTGAGGTTTTTTTAATAAGTAAGTTGAATTTTCATTGAATCGATATTAAAGCATAAAAAAAGCCCGCATAAAGCGGGCTTTTCTCAGGAATAAATTACAGGCCGGCAGAGGCTTTAAGCGCTTCCACTTTGTCTGTTTTTTCCCAGGTAAAGGCTGTATCCGAACCTTCACGACCAAAGTGACCATAAGCAGCAGTTTGCTTGTACATAGGCTGGATCAGGTCAAGCATACGGGTAATACCATATGGGCGTAGGTCGAAGTGTTCACGCACCAATGCAATAATCAATTCTTCAGATACTTTTGCAGTATTGAAAGTATTGATTGAAATTGAAGTTGGCTCGGCAACACCGATCGCATAAGACACCTGAATTTCACACTTGTCAGCCAGACCAGCAGCCACGATGTTTTTCGCAACATAACGACCTGCATAAGCAGCAGAGCGGTCAACTTTAGAAGGGTCTTTACCGGAGAAAGCACCACCACCATGACGCGCCATACCGCCGTAGGTGTCTACGATAATTTTACGGCCAGTCAAACCACAGTCACCCACAGGACCACCGATCACGAACATACCGGTCGGGTTAATATGGAATTTGGTGTCGGCATGGAACATGTCAGCAGGAATGATTTTTTTCACGATTTCTTCAATCACAGCTTCTTTCAGGTTCGCTTGAGTGATTTCAGGATCATGTTGAGTCGAAAGGACTACGGCATCTAAACGTACTGGCACACCATTTTCATAAGCAAAAGTTACCTGACTTTTGGCATCCGGGCGCAACCATGGCAACGTACCATCACGACGTAATTCAGCCTGTTTTTCCATAAGACGATGTGCATATGAAATCGGGGCAGGCATCAGTACATCAGTTTCACGGCTTGCATAACCGAACATCAGTCCTTGGTCACCGGCACCCTGATCTTCAGGTTTTTGGCGGTCGACACCCTGAGCAATTTCAGGTGACTGTTTGCCAATCATGTTGATTACAGCACAGGTTGAGCCATCAAAACCCAGATCAGAATGGTGATAACCAATTCCGTTCACGGTATGACGTACAATTGCCTCAAAATCAACATTTGCCGTAGTGGTGATTTCACCGGCAAGTACAACCGCACCTGTTTTTACAAGCGTTTCACAAGCAACCCGTGCATATGGGTCTTCTTTTAAGATTGCATCCAAAATAGCGTCACTGATTTGGTCAGCCATTTTATCTGGATGGCCTTCGCTTACAGATTCCGAAGTAAATACAGCGTACTCGCGCATAGTCCTATCACAGTTAATTTTAAAGACCCGATATGTTACATCGAGTTGCGCTCTAGGACTAGCTTAACGCAACAAAATTGGACGAAATTGTTTCAAAATATTGTGTTTTTAATTGATTAATAGAATTAAAAAAATTGATATGCCTATTAAATCAGCAGTATTCGTGAGAGAACATACATTAATAATATTTAACACCCCAAACTGACAAAAAATTAAATTATTAGATTTCAAATTGAATTTAAAAAAATAAACGTGCAAAGAATATAAAGCTAAAAATTCAAACCTTGTTTTAAGCAAGTGATCATTACATCAATAAAGCAAAGCAAGCTGGTATGCCGTGCGACTAGCTGTCTTGTGGGTGTCCGGGTATATCTTCATATTAGCCTCAGTCTTCAATATTTGTCACTTAGGAATAGCTACATCTTTTTGTATGGACTGTTGGAGCAAGACTATACGGAGATCAGAGATGATGTATCAAAAGGCATTTACCCTGATTGAGGGGCTGATTGTAACGATAATTGTTGCGATTTTAGCCACGATGGCTTTTATGAGCTATCAAGGCTATATCGTACGTTCTCAATTGGCTGATGTGTTTCAGCAGGCTGGGGTATATCGAAGCCATTTTATTGCCTCGGATCAACAGTGTGATGCCGGACGGCAGATTGGTGGTGGTAGCCAATATATCGAAAAAGTGATCATTAACGCTGCCTGCCGGATTGAATTTAAGATGCGGCAACAAGGTGTAGATGCCGCGATTCGCGGGAAATCAATTGCCTTTGATGTTTATAGTGGGAAATGTTATTCAACCAATATTCAGCAGCGCTATTTGCCGAACGATTGTCAGGGTCAATAATCAAAGTCCATCCATATTAAAAATTTAGCCTAAGCTAATTAGATTTTTATATGGATTTATAAATATTTTATAATTAAAAATAAGAAAAATTACATTATATAAGGCTCAATCGAATCTATTAATTTTCTTTAGAGAGACTGATTTAAAAAGTATGAAATAGAGGCAAAACTAACATAAATTCAATCCTGTTTGCCAGCTTAAAATTTAACGTCAGAAAATGAAGTCAATGTCGAGATGCAGGAAAATTCAACCTGTAAATCAGTCAAGCCAATCAAAGTTGAAGAAGAAATGTGGAATAATTGTACGATAAGGCAAGAGACACTCAATAAACTGATAAATATTGTTGGTTAGTCTTTACCCCTCGCTGTTTTTTTAAGACAATAGGCAGCAGTTTTGAAAGTCTTTTCATCATTTCCTATTTCTGAATATTTTGGACTCTGATTTATGACAACCCCGCTTAATGAACGTCGTATTGCAAACGCAATTCGTGTATTGGCAATGGATGCTGTGCAAAAAGCAAACTCAGGACATCCAGGTGCTCCAATGGGGATGGCAGATATCGCTGATGTGGTTTGGCGTGAATTCATGAACCATAACCCGACCAACCCGAATTGGGCAAACCGTGACCGTTTTGTATTATCAAATGGCCATGGCTCTATGCTTCAATATGCGCTTCTTCATTTAACGGGCTACGATCTTTCAATTGAAGATCTAAAAGCATTCCGTCAACTTCATTCTAAAACACCTGGTCACCCGGAATTGGGTTATGCGCCAGGGATTGAAACGACAACTGGTCCTTTAGGTCAAGGTATCGCGAATGCCGTGGGTTTTGCACTGGCTGAAAAAACTTTAGCTGCACAATTTAACAAAGATGACATTCAGGTTGTAGATCACTTCACTTACTGCTTCCTGGGCGATGGCTGTTTAATGGAAGGTGTTTCTCACGAAGCATGTTCTTTGGCGGGTACATTGGGTCTAGGCAAGCTGATTGCTTACTACGATGACAATGGCATCTCGATTGATGGCGAAGTGGAAGGCTGGTTCTCTGACGATACAGAACAACGCTTCCTAGCATACGGCTGGCAAGTCATTAGAGTTGATGGTCACGATGCTGATGCTTTACGTGCTGCAACTTTAGCAGCAAAAGCTGAAACTGCCCGACCAACGATCATTATCTGTAAAACAGTAATTGGTCTGGGTTCACCAAATAAACAAGGTAAAGAAGACAGTCACGGTGCACCACTCGGTCATGACGAAATCGTCCTGACTCGTGAAGCTTTGGGCTGGACTGATGAAGCATTTGTGATTCCTGAAGATGTGTATGCAGCTTGGGATGCGAAAGCTAAAGGTGCAGAAGCAGAAGCAGCCTGGAACGAAACATTTGCTGCCTATGCTGCAAAATATCCAGCAGAAGCTGCTGAGCTTAAACGTCGTTTATCGGGTGAATTGCCGGCTGACTTCGCGGCAAAAGCGGATGCCTACATTGCAGAAGTGAATGCCAAAGCTGAAACAATTGCGACGCGTAAAGCTAGCCAAAATGCATTGCAAGCACTTGTTCCATTATTGCCAGAAGTTCTAGGTGGTTCTGCTGATCTTGCAGGTTCTAACCTGACCCTTTGGAAAGGTGCGCAAGGCGTGCAGGATAATCCTGCGGGTAACTATGTACACTACGGTGTACGTGAATTCGGTATGACTGCAATTGCCAACGGCGTGGCGCTACATGGCGGTTTTATCCCTTATGTCGCTACATTCCTGATGTTTATGGAGTATGCACGTAATGCAGTACGTATGTCTGCATTAATGAAACAGCGCGTGATTCATGTTTATACGCATGACTCAATTGGTCTGGGTGAAGATGGTCCAACGCATCAACCTGTTGAGCAGATCGCATCGCTTCGTACTACGCCAAACCTGAATACATGGCGTCCATGTGACACGGTTGAAGCAGCAATTTCCTGGAAATCTGCACTCATGCGTGCTGATGGTCCGACAGCATTAATCTTCTCTCGTCAGAACTTGCCATTCCAGACCCGTACTCAAGCACAAATCGAGAACGTGGCAAAAGGTGGTTATGTACTGGCTGAAGAAAAAGGCGAATTAAAAGCAATTATTATTGCAACTGGTTCAGAAGTATCTCTGGCAATGGACGCTTATGCACAGCTTGAAGGCGTGCGTGTGGTATCTATGCCATGTGCCGAAGAATTCATGAAGCAAGATGCAGCTTATCGTGAAGCGGTTCTTCCATCAAACATTCGTGCACGTGTTGCGGTTGAAGCTGCACATGTAGATTACTGGTGGAAATTTGTGGGTCTTGATGGTCGCGTCATCGGTATGACCACTTATGGCGAATCTGCACCTGCAAAAGATCTGTTCCAGTTCTTCGGTATTACTACTGAAGCAGTGGTAGCAGCTGTAAAAGAGATTACTGCATAATCAACTGATTAGGTGGTTTTTTTAAAAGGCGCTCCAGTTTTGGGGCGTCTTTTGTTTTTTTGCTTTTTAGCGTTGTTTTCATGTGGCAACCGTTAGAAAGTCCTCCCGTAGTCGAAATGAAAGAGTGAGATGAACATGAGCTTGTATGAACAAATTAACGATGAAATTACTTTAATGGATGCAGGCGAACTCAAGTGGATCGGACAGGAATTACCTCTTGATGCGATGGTTGCAGTTGATTTAATGCTGCAAGAATTAGCCGAAGAAAAGGTCATTAAAGTGCGTCGTAAAAATCATGAAAAGACGACTGGCCTAAAACAGGTTGATCGTATTCTGGTTGAAAAACTTTAAACATAAAGCGTGAAAAGTCCCTGATTGGGGCTTTTTTTTATACCGGATGATTTTCATCTGATGGGTTGCTTATGAACACGAGATGAGATAAAGCTAGGTTTAGGCCGCTATAATAATTCAGCGACCACTATCGAAACGACTTAAATGAAAGAAATAAGCCAAAGAAGCAGTTAAACATGAATATACAGCCCCAGATCCAGATCAAAGCTCTAGAGCAAATATCACAGCCGGAATGGCTATTTTTATGGCAAGACTATCAACGCTTTTATCAGGCGCAAATTTCGGATGAGGTGAGTGAAAATACCTGGGATAAATTAACCAATTATGAATTAGATTCAATGTACGGTTTTGCTGCAATGATGGATGGAAAGGTTGTGGGAATTGTGCATGTCATTGAGCATAACAGTAGCTGGACAGTAAGACCATATGCCTATTTGCAGGATTTATTTGTCCATCCAGATTATCGTGGCCGGGGCGTGGCGCGCAAGTTGCTTGAGCATATCTATCAGGTAGCGCAGCAGCGTAATTGCGACCGGGTGTACTGGCTAACTCAGGAATCAAACCATCAGGCACAAGCGTTATATAACAAAGTCGCCAAGAAAACCGGATTCATCCAATACCGTATGGATTGACCATCAAAAGTTAAAAAAATAACTTACAAATTTATCGTTTCATAGCTGCAACAAAACGTTTTATCTTTAGGGCTGCAAACGTTTCCAGTTTCTATACACTTGATGACATCCAAAACGAGAGATAAAAACATGAATTTCAAAACATTAGCATTAGGCTTGGCGGTTGCGTCCGTGGCAACTGTTTCTATGGCTAAACCAGTGGCTTATACCATTGATCCAACCCATACAGCCACCGTATTTAGCTGGGATCATTTTGGTTTTTCTACACCATCAGGTAACTTCTCAAATATTCAGGGTACCATTAATGTTGATGAGCAAAAACCTGCGAACTCTTCTGTGAATGTGACAATTCCACTGTCGAGTATCAATACCAACGTGAAAGCTTTGGATGAGCATTTAGTGGCGGCAGACTGGTTTGATGCAGCGAAATACCCAAACATCACTTTTAAAAGTACCAAAGTTGAAACTCAGGACAAAAAGAAATTTAAAATTACTGGTGATTTGACCATTAAAGGCGTTACTAAGCCGGTTGTATTGGATGCCGTCTTGAACAAGAAAGGCCCACATCCAATGACCAAAGCAGAAACAGTCGGTTTTAATGCCACTACATCATTCAACCGTTCTGCATTTGGTATCGCAAACTATGTACCTAATGTAGGTGATAAAATTACCGTACAGATTACCACTGAAGCAAGTGTGCCAACAGCCAAAGCGAAATAAGCACGACTTGATTAAAAAAGCACCTATATTCAGGTGCTTTTTTAATTGAATCAACAAGTTTAATTCCGGTTAAAAATAAGTAAACAGCCAAAACTGATAAAAATTCCACCGGTGATCCCATCAATCCATTTGGCAAATTTTTGATAATAGGTATTCATCTTGCGCATTGAAAAAATAACAGCAACAACTGCAAACCAGAGCAGGCTTTCTACAAATACCAAGAGTAACAAGGAAGATTGCTCTGATAAGCTTGCATTGGGACTGATGGCCAAAGAAAAGACACTGCTAAAGTAAATCAGGGCTTTAGGGTTGGCCATATTTGTCAAAAAGCCCTGAAGCAATAATTTAAAATATGATGCGTGTGCTACTGGAACAGACTCATGTTTTGGTTCAATTAAGGGTAGTGGTTTTTTTAAACTCGACTTTAACATCAGGTAGCCTAAATAAAGTAGATATATGCTACCCAAGATCATTAACACCTGCTGCAACCAGGCCACTTTCTGAAACAGGAAATGTAAACCACTGAGCGCACAGATTGACCAGAGCAGAATACTCAACGAAATCCCGAGAGCTGCAAAGAGCGCATGTTTTCTGGACTGCCGTATCGCACTTTGTGTCACAAAGAAAAAGTCTGGTCCCGGGCTGATCAGGGCGAAAAAATGAATAACAGCGATACCGAATAATGCGCTCATAAAATTTTTAATATCAAGAATTGGAGTCAAGTTTAAAATGCGCCGAATCAAGATGCCATATTTAATTGAGCCAGATATTGTTCCAAGACAGTTTTTGAAGTCATTTCCAGCAAAGGTGCAAATTGAAGATTGGCTGCGCGAAGTGTAGGTATAGCAATATTAGCCTGTCGTAATTCACCAGTATGGCCAATCAGCCATTTTTCCAGACTGTCACTGGCTATTTCAGGATGAAACTGCAGGGCCAGAATATGATTACCCACACGGAAAGCCTGATGCGGATAAAGATTAGAGCTGGCCAATAATTCAGCCTGTGCAGGTAAATCAAAAGTATCACCGTGCCAATGCAGGACTTGAATATCTTCCAGAGCTTGCAGCGGATTATTTTCAACAGAAGCAAGGGTGAGTTTAGACCAGCCGATTTCTTTGGCATGCCCGGAATAGACTTTGCTACCCAACGCAGCAGCAATTAATTGAGCCCCTAAACAGATACCTAAAGTCGGTAGATTTTTCTCTAAACGAACTTTAAGTAAGTTTATTTCTTCTTGCAGGAACGGGTAGTCTTGAGTTTCATAGACTGCAATCGGGCCTCCAAGAATGACCACTAAGCCAGGATGCTCAAAAGCTTTGTTAAGATCATCAATGCCGGCTTCAAAATAGCGGACGCGTAAGCCGAGCTGATAAAAAACATCTTCCCAAGCGCCTAAGTCTTCAAAAGCCAGATGTTGAATGGCATATACAGTATCGGGGAGGTGGGCTAAGTTCAGCATAGTTTTTTGATATCAAGAGAATGATTTAATTTAACGTGAATCAAAAGCAAAATAAAAGGCTTTATCTACCGATCCTGTGCAAAATAGAAAATAATGGGTATCGTTGCACTATCAGCAAGTAAGTAAAAATTTTCGTGTGATCGCTACATCAAGCATTTCATTTTTTCTTTTATGTAAGAAAGAGAGTAGAGTAAGGCTGCCGTACTGAATAAAAACAATAAGGTCATCAGGAACAAGGATATGCAAAATATACGTTTATATGTCGATCAAAATAGAATCAGCCCTTATGCTATGTCGGTCTATGTTGCCTTAAAAGAAAAGGGTTTAGATTTTCAGGAAATCGTGATTGATTTAGATCAGCAGCAACAGAAATCTGCGGCTTATCAAGCCATTTGTCCAAGTGCTAAAGTTCCGTGTTTAACGCTAGATCATTTTAGTCTGTTTGAATCATGGGCAATCACTGAATACTTGGAGGATGTCTTTCCAGCAACTAATTATCCAACTTTATATCCTAAGGAAATTCAAGCCAGAGCCAAATGTCGCGCCCTACAAGCCTTGGTCAAAACCGATTTTATGCAAATCCGTCAGCAGATGCCTTCTGATTCGGTATTTCATCCAGCAAAAATATCTACACCTCTTACAGCTCCGATAACTGAAGAAATTCAGCGCTTGGTGAATGTGGCAGAACATATGCTGAAGGACATATGGTTGACTGAACACTGGTCAATTGCAGACTTCGATTTGGCCTTTATGTTGCATCGTTTGTTGAGCCATCAGGTGAATCTTCCTGTGAAAATAATAGGATATGTCGAGCGTAATTTTAAGCGTGCTTCGGTACAGGCTTGGCTGGCAGAACATGAAAAAGCCAAAACTTTAATTTAATGCCGACTGATAAAACAGTTCATAAAAAACCTACTTAAATAGATAAAATTCAAGCGTAATATGAATCAGAACAAGACTTGAATGATGCTGAGGATGCATGTCCTCGTTGAATAAGAAGGAAGGAGTAGCCGGTGGGGAATTCACATCATCATGAGCATAGTCATGTCAACGTGACTGCAGACAATGCCAGAAAATTATCGATAGCGCTGGGATTAACCACGACTTTTTTAATTGTGGAAGTAATTGCCGGTTTTCTGACCCAAAGTCTGGCTTTGCTCTCTGATGCTGCACATATGTTTACCGATGCTGCCGCACTGGCTATTGCACTGGTGGCTATCAAGATCGGACAAAAACCGGCAGACAATAAACGGACTTTTGGTTATCAACGTTTTGAAATTCTGGCTGCCCTGTTTAACGCCTTGATGTTGTTTGTGGTTGCGATTTATATCTTGTTTGAAGCTTATCAGCGTTTGAGTCATCCACCAGAAATCCAGAGCCTTGGCATGATGATTGTTGCTGTTTTGGGGCTGATCATTAACCTGATTTCCATGAAAATTCTGGTGTCCAGCAGTCAGGAAAGTCTCAATGTCAAAGGTGCATATCTGGAAGTGCTGAGTGATGCACTGGGATCTGTAGGCGTGATTATTGGAGCGTTAGTGATTTATTTCACCGGCTGGATGTGGATTGATACACTCATTGCAGTATTAATCGGATTTTGGGTATTGCCAAGAACCTGGGTTTTGCTGAAACAGAGCATCAATATTCTGCTTGAAGGTGTGCCGGAGGAAATTGATATTGAAAAATTACGTCACGATCTTTTGGCGCTTGACGGGGTCGAGGATATTCATCAGCTCAAGGTCTGGGCGATTACTTCCAAAAAAGTCATGCTTACTGTGCATCTGGTTGCGCCGAATGTGGATTATCAGAAACTGCGTCATCAGGCCTTTGAGATGCTCCACCATGAGCATCATATTACCGAGATGACCTTGCAGATCGAAGCGGAAGATTGTCCACCGGAACATCGGGGACAATCCTCACATCAGCATTCACATGCCGAAAGCCATCAGCATTGAAATTGAATAGTCTTAACAGTAGAAATATTTTTTATTTTTTTAAAAGTGAGCGAATCACATCCAGATAACTTGGCGGAGCATCGACATACTGACGCTCCCTTAACATCTGGTGCATTCTTGCCAGCTTTTGATGCGGAACAGAGGCCATCAAATGATGTTCAATATGATAGTTCACATGAATCGGGGCAACCAAAGCACGTGCCAACCAACCTGCACGAGTAGTTCGGGTATTGCTCAGGGCAGAATGACTGGTTTCTAATCCGGCATGTTCAGCCATGGCGCGGATGCGGATGAACAAAGGAAATGGAGTGATATAGGCGAGAGGCCATAATAAATACAGTTTAGGATGGCCGCTGGCCCACAGTGCAGAAAAAATTGCTGCATTTGAGATGAGCATACCGGAACTATTCTTAAACAGATTCTTTGCTAACTCTAAATTGCTGCGATCACCACGCAGAATTGGCTTGGGGTCATTGGAAACACTCCATTCCAGTAATTCAAGATCCATCAATACCCGACCTGCAAGGAACTTAAGTCCAGATTGCCCATTCAGATCACGAAAGAATTTCCTGAATAGTGAGCTTTGAGTAATGGGGAAATTTTTTACCAACCCCAAGTCAGGATCATCTGGCTGCGAGGTTTTAGCATGATGTTTCAGATGATAAGGACGATACTTGCTGACATCATTCCAGATCGGGCGTGCACAGAGCCAGTCGGTCAAATGAGTGTTCAACCATTTGGTTTTGAACAGGCTATGATGTGAGGCATCATGCATCAAAATAGCCATCGCAAGCTGGCGTCCCGCAAGAATGGCCAATGCCAGCGCGCACATCAGGACTTTCCCCCACGTAGGTAAATATTCCCAGCTATAGGCGACCGTGCCAAAGGTCATGACAATTACGGTCCATGTCGAACCTACTGCCCAGGCACCGTGCAAGTCTGAGGTCGTGGTGAGTTCTTTAATTTCGTCACGACTAAAAAGTTCTGTGACACTGACCTTGCTGTTCATTCTTCTGCCTATATTTAGTTCTTATTGCTATATTCAATATATTTGGATGAAATATTACAGTCAATTTATTTTTGTGTATAAAAAAGAAATAATTTAGAGCCCTTGGTCTTTAAAATAGTGTTGCCATAAAAGTTGTCCCTGTTTTTCTATTTTGCGGACTGCGAGCTCAAATTGTTGTCGAGCCTCGGTGTCTATCCATTCTGCAGGAAGCAAAGGGTCAGCACGCAAACTAAATAGAGCAGACTTACCTAGATAAAAGGCACTTTTTGCAGCCTCTGCTAAAGTCAGATTTTGGTAATTTTCAAACCAGGCATTGATATCATGCTGTACTACATGATAGGTCTGATGTAGCGCTTCGATATCCCATAAATCACGAACTTCGGTTTCACTTTCCAGCTGACTGACTTGGAAAAAACGCGCGTCAGAATCTAATCCAAACCGGATTACAGCTGTTTTTAATGTGCTTAGACTCAGTGTTAAATTATCTGGACGAATAAAAACATTTTGTTCCAATTCCTGAAAACCATAATAACGCAGCGCTTTTTCCCTTCTAGATAATGCCGTACGGTCTACACGCCCTAAAGCACCCATATAGACCAGTACATATTTTCCATTCCATATGGCCGCAGTTTGTATATAGGGTTGTTTGTTTAAGCTGATAAATGAAGTATCGAACTTTTTTTCTAGCAACTGATACACACCGCGCTCTACAGATTGAATGACATTTTCCTGATTTAATCGGGCCACAGCGACGCGTATGCCATTTTCAGATATGCCTAATAATTCAGCAGCCGTTAATATCCGCCTAATAGAGAGAGCTGAGTCTTTCGAAGCGTAGAGAAGGTCTAAAACAAGATGACGTGCATTCAGTTTATAAGTCATGAAACGATATCGTAATTAAAAGAATTGAAAGTTTTGAAGTTTATTTACAATAGCACTTTGTGGTGAATTACCCAAAAAATGTCGGGGTGAAAGTAGCTAAGACGTGATTTTTAGAGATACTTTTTATCAATCAAAATTTTTAGAATTTAATAAAAAAACCCTTATCTTTCGATAAGGGTTTTTCGTATTCTGGAGCGGGAAAGGAGACTCGAACTCCCGACCCCAACCTTGGCAAGGTTATGCTCTACCAACTGAGCTATTCCCGCAATGAGGTGAATTATAGAGAATTCCACAGCAGTGTCAACTCTCTATAAATCTGTTTGATTAATTAATCAGCACGTCGCCAGACAGTACCTTGACGGGTATCCTCAAGAACAACACCTTGATCAAGTAAAGATTGACGAATCTCATCCGCACGGGCGAATTCTTTGGCTTTCTTGGCATCCTGACGCTGTTGAATCAAATCTTCAATTTGTTCAGGTGATAGTCCCAATGCTTCCTGACCAATGTCAGATTTGAGGAACTCATCTACATCTTGCTGTACCAGACCGAGAATATTGGTCAGGTGACGTAAAGTTGCATAATAAATCGCTGCTTGTTCCGCATTTTCTTCTTTTACAGCACGATTCAGTTCTTTATTGATTTCGAACAATACCGCAATCGCTTCAGGCGTATTGAAATCATCACGCATAGCGGCATTAAAACGTTCAACAAAAGCCTCATCCAGAGTTTCAACCAGATGATCACCATAAACCGCTTGATAGGTTTTAAACGAGTGATAGAAACGAGATAAGGTATTTTTTGCTTCTTTTAAGGCAACATCCGAGTAATTCACCGGGCTACGATAATGGGAAGAAACAATGAAATAACGTACCACTTCCGGATGGAATTTTTCAATCACGTCGCGAATGGTGAAGAAATTGCCTAAAGACTTCGACATTTTCTCGCCATCGACATTAATAAATCCGGCATGCATCCAGTAATTGACATACTGTTCGCCAGTAGAAGCTTCAGATTGTGCAATTTCATTTTCATGGTGCGGGAAGGTCAGATCAGCACCGCCGCCATGAATATCGAAATGATTACCCAGGCAGCAGGTCGACATTGCTGAACATTCGATGTGCCAGCCCGGACGGCCATTACCCCAAGGGGAAGCCCATGACGGTTCATTTTCCTTGGCATGTTTCCACAGTACAAAGTCAAATGGATGTTTCTTTTCGACTTCAACATCGACACGTTCAGACGCACCCGCTTGCATATCTTCCAGTTTACGGCCAGAAAGACGACCATATTTGGCAAACTTCTCGACCTCAAAGTAGACATCACCATTATTGGATGGATAAGCCGTACCATTGTCGACCAGGTTGCTGATCATATCCTGCATCTGCTTGATGTAATCTGTTGCTTTAGGTGCTACATCAGGTGCAAGGCAACCCAGTTTGGCAAAATCTTCATTCATCGCATCAATAAAGCGACTGGTCAAATCCGAGATACTTTCACCATTTTCATTGGCACGTTTAATAATCTTGTCATCAATGTCGGTGATGTTGCGCACATATTTGACCTTCCAGCCTTGGCTGCGCAAGAAACGGATAATGTAGTCAAATGCAACCACTGTACGTGCGTGTCCTATATGACAATAATCATAGACCGTCATTCCACAGACATACAGGTCAATCTGACCTTCAACACGAGGTACGAATTCTACTTTTTTGCGTTGCTCTGAGTTATATAGAACAAATGGTTGCATAGCTGTTCAAAGGACTTCAAATAAAAGGATGATTCATCTTAACCTAAGCATAATTATTCATAAAGATAAAAGCGTAAAAAGCCTCAGTTATTTAGCCTAGTTAGGTAGTAACAATGATTGAGAAAGAAAAGATTTCTGGACTGAAATGACAATAATGAATTGGTCTTTTCAGGGGCAGTGTTTGCGAGGGGAATTAAGGAGTATTGGAATGAGGATGTTCTTTTATGAATATAATTCATTAAGACAAGCGTGAGGATATTCTGATAAAAAATAAAAACAAGCACAGTCTACAGTTTCAAAAATGGAGCAAATGTAGAGGTGGATATACCTGGCTTCGCAAGTCAAATACAATCGAAATATATTAAAAATACGTCGAATCTTATACATTTAGAAATCTTGCAATTGCATAGCTATGCTAAAATTGCGAAAATTATGCCCATCAAACCAGAGTTTTTCTCTGTCCTTAGCGTAGGTAAACAGGCTTTGAATCCACAAAAAACAGCGAATCAGCTAGATTTCCAAAAAGTCGCACTTGAAACACTGCGCATCGAAGAAAATGCGTTACAGATTTTAGCAACACAGATTGATGACCGTTTTAGCCGCGCATGTGAGATTATTCTGCAGTGTACCGGCCGTCTGGTGATTACCGGAATGGGCAAGTCGGGTCATATTGGCCGTAAAATGGCGGCGACCTTTGCTTCGACCGGAACGCCATCGTTCTTTATGCATCCTGGTGAAGCAGGTCATGGTGACTTAGGGATGCTGGTGTCAGGTGACGTGCTGATTGCAATTTCAAACTCGGGCAAGAGTGATGAGATCATGATGCTGATGCCCCTGATCAAGCATCTGCAAATTCCCCTGATTACCATCAGTGGTGATGACCAAGGTCCCATGCCACAAAATGCTGATGTAGCTTTGACGCTCGGTAATATCCAGGAAGCGTGTCCACTCGGTCTGGCGCCAACTTCAAGTACTACCGCCACACTGGCTTTGGGTGATGCTCTGGCAGTAGCTTTGCTGGATGCTCGCGGCTTTACTTCAGATGATTTTGCACGTTCACATCCTGCGGGTGCGTTGGGTAAGCGCCTGTTGTTGCATGTAAAACATCTGATGCGTACTGGAGCCGATTTGCCGAAAGTCTCGCCAGATACGCCGATGAACCAGGTTTTATACGAGATTTCAAATAAACGTCTAGGTTTGACCACAATTGTCGATCAAAATGACCTCCTGCTCGGTATTTTTACAGACGGGGACTTACGCCGCTTAATCGATAAACAGCAAGGCTTTGATGTCAATCTGGCAGTGCAAGACGTAATGATCAAGAATCCGTTGACTATTTCTCAGGAAGAACGTGCAGTGATCGCGCTGGAGCGTATGAATGAGCATAAAATTAATCAATTTGTAGTTGTTGATGATGCCAATAAAGTCATTGGCGTGATCAGTATGCATGACCTGATTCAGGCTGGGGTAAATTAATAGATGGCATCTTATGTATTGTTAGAGCAGGCACGTCATATCGCAGCACTGGTGCTTGATGTCGATGGTATTTTAAGTGACGGTTTTGTTACTCTGACTAATTCGGGTGACGAGATTAAATCTTTTGATATTCGTGATGGTCTGGGCATGAAACTGGTTCAGCAGGCGGGAATCAAGGTGATTATTATCACCGGTCGTCAAAGTCGTATTGTTGAAAAACGTATGTCGGATCTGGGTGTTGATCTGGTCTATCAGGGCCGTGAAGATAAAGGCACAGCTCTTCGTGAAGCATGTGCACAGCTTAACATTGATCCTGAAGATTGCCTGTATATGGGTGATGACTGGCCTGATCTGTCTGCTTTTGCCATTGCCGGCATGAAAGTGACAGTGCCTAATGGTCATGTCGAAGTTCGCCGTCGTGCCGATCTGGTTACTCAAGCCTACGGTGGTCGTGGGGCGGTTCGTGAAATCTGTGACATGCTGTTAATGTCCAAAGGCATGTACCAAGAGTTACTTGAAAAATATATTCGTGCACCTTATTAATAAGTCCTATCTTTTGGATTAAGTACACCGCTTATGGATACTAAAGTTTTATACATTACGGCTGTGATTATTGCCGCAATAAGTGGTGGTTATTACTATTACAGCGGCAAGGGTAACAAGCTGCAGGCAGATTCTGCGCGCAGCATGACTTACTCCGCTCAAAATATTAACTTAACCCAGACAGATGAATCAGGCCAGGTGTCGGTTCGTGCCCAAGTGGATCGACTTGAGCAGAATCTGCAGCTAGAAACTTCAAAGCTGGAAAATCTGCGAGCATCGACTTATGACAATGGTAAAATCGATGCCACTTTCTTTGCCAAAATGGCGCAGGGTTATGATGACAATACAAAAGTTGTACTCTCTCAAGAAGTGCTCGCCACCAAAATCATGCAAAATGGGGAAATGCAGTTCCGTACTGAAGAACTGACCGCTTTTCCGAAAACACGCGAAATTGAAACAGACAAGACAGTGATTGTGGAATCTCCACAGGCTGAATTTGTCAGCCAGGGTCTTAAAGCCAATCTTAATGATGGTCAATACGAATTCTTTAATATTCGAGGAAAGTATGAACCAAACTCCTAAAGCCAAAATGATGCACACTTTCCTGAAGCGTATAACGCTGGCGACTGTGGTTGGACTCGGTTCAATCACTGCTTTTGCGCTGCCATCTGACCGTAACCAGCCAATTACCTTGCTGGCTGACCGCGCGACTTTTAATGAGCGGACTGGTGTAACGACTTATTCTGGTAATGTCATTATTGAACAGGGCACCATGAAGCTGCAAGCCAATTCGATTGTGGCCAATCTGAACAGTAAACGCCAGATCAGCCTCATTACGGCGACAGGCAGTCCGGCACAGTTTCAGCAAAAAGTTGATCCGGACAAAGGTCTGGCGAAAGGTCAGGCACAAAAAATTGTCTATAATGCCGAAACAGGCATTATTACCTTGTCCGGGAATGCTTTCCTGCAACAGGATGGTGCCAGTATTCGCGGTACAACTTTAAAGTACAGCATGAACAAAGGCGATATCGAAGCCACAGGAACTCCAAACAAAACCGGTTCTTCGTCAGGCCGTGTACAAATCGTGATTCCACCGTCTACTTCAAAATCCTTCCCGGGAGCGCGTGATTAATGGAACAATCGCAGCAGGTTCAGACCTTAACCATTAAGCATCTGGCGAAAAATTATAATAAGCGCTGGGTAGTCAAAGATGTATCGTTCAGTATGCAAAGTGGCCAGATTGTGGGACTGCTGGGCCCAAACGGGGCCGGTAAAACCACCAGTTTTTATATGGTTGTTGGTCTGGTACGGATGGATAAGGGCGAAATTTATCTGGATGATCTGGATCTTTCCGACCTGGCCATGCATGAGCGGGCACGTAAAGGGATTGGCTATTTGCCGCAGGAAGCTTCAATCTTCCGGAAGCTGACGATTTCAGAAAATATCATGGCGATTCTGGAAACCCGTAAAGAGCTGACCAAGGCCCAACGTCAGCAACGTCTGGCAGAGCTACTGGCGGACTTTAAAATTACCCATATTAAAGATTCCTTGGGAATGAGTGTGTCCGGCGGTGAGCGACGTCGTGCTGAAATTGCACGTGCCTTGGCTGCTGATCCTAAATTTATGCTACTCGATGAGCCTTTTGCCGGTGTCGATCCGATTTCGGTTGGAGATATTAAGGATATTATTACCAACTTGAAAGATCGGGGTATTGGCGTGCTGATTACCGATCACAATGTCCGTGAAACACTGGCGATTTGTGAACATGCTTATATTGTCAGTGAAGGTGCAGTGATTGCTGAAGGTACACCGGAAGAAATTCTGGCGAATGAGACCGTGAGAAAAGTTTATCTGGGTGATGATTTCACTGTTTAAATGTCTCTTACTTTATAAAAAACCTGCATCAGATTTCAATTGTCAGATGCAGGTTTTTTAATTAGCGGCAAAGAACCATTGCATTCAATGTCCTTGCCGAAGAAGAAAAATGAGTAAAAAACAGGCAAGAATGCAAGTTTCCCGGATCTGATGATTTTTAAAGCCTTTCAAAACAATCGAGTAAAATCAAGACTCTCCTTGGAGAGGCTTTTTATTTGTCTGTACAAAGCGGGTATACTGCAACAGTAAGAGTTTAAAGCCTGAAGTTATGCCATTTACCATTGCCAGCCTAGTCAGTTTTGAGGAAGATATCAAAAAAAGCCGCTTTCAGGCCTTTGCTACCCCTGTTGAAAATGAGCAGGAGGTGAAAGATTTTCTGGAGGCTTATCGTGATCCAAGCACCACACATCAATGCTGGGCCTGGAAAATTGGTCATCAGGTACGCTTTAATGATGACGGTGAACCTTCAGGTACTGCAGGACGTCCGATACTGGCGACTATTGAGGGTAATGAACTGACCAATGTGCTGGTACTGGTCAATCGCTGGTATGGCGGAATCAAGCTGGGAACAGGAGGCTTGGTGCGAGCCTATGGGGGTTGCGCTGGACAATGCTTGCTATTAGCAGAAAAAATTGAACTGATTGAAAAGAAAAAGGTGCAATTTTCCTGTCAATTTAATGAGTGGGCCATATTCCAGTATGAATTGAATCAGCAGCAAATCGATTATCAGGAAGAATATACAGCCGAAGGTGTGCAGGTCAGCGCCTTATTTCAATTACATCAAATTCAACCCTTTGCCCTGAAAGTTCAGGATGTGACGCGTGGCCGGGAACAATTAAAAATTATTGAAGAAGCGACAGATGACTGACGTAGATCCATTACTGAAATATCGTGAGCAGCATAAACATCGTCTGAACTATATGCCTTGGCTGTACTGGTCCTTAAAGCCAAAAAATCGCGGTTGGGCAGAAGCATGGCAAAAGGAATATCAGGCTTATCTGATGGAGATGGAAACCATCGAGATTGGTGAAAACTGTTTTATTTCACCCCTGGCACATATCTTTGCCGAGCCGGGGCGCAAAATCATCATCGGTGATAATACCTTTATTGCCGCAGATTGCACCTTGCATGGCCCACTGGACATTGGAAATGAAGTGGCGATTAATCATCACTGTATTCTGGATGGCGGGCGGGTAGGGATTAAACTGCATGATCAGGTACGTATCGCTGCTTATTGTCATCTTTATGCCTTTGATCACGGGATGGATCCCGAGCAGCCAATTTATCAGCAACCGGTGCGCTCACAAGGCATCGAGATCGGCCGGGATGTGTGGCTAGGTGCACACGTGGGTATCAAGGACGGAATTAAAATCGCAGATCAGGCTATGGTGGGGATGAACAGTATGGTGACCAAGGATGTTGAGGCGCGTGCAATTGTCGCCGGAAATCCGGCTAGATTTATTCGTTATCGTGAATAAGTTTTTTGAAGTCAACGGGTTGAAATAAAGATAGAAATGAGTAGAAAAATGGGTTTAGCGATCTATATTTATTCACATAAAAGTTAACATATTTCAATTCAAGCCTTACAGATTTTGCTGCACATTTTTGAATGCTTATGCTAAGTTAAAAATAACTAAGAAATTTTTATCATAACTAGAGAGGCTAAACATGAAACGTGTCATCGCCTGCATTGACTCATCCCCATGTATAAACGCGCTGGCAGATGCAGCTGCATGGATTGCCAAACAGACTGGTCGTGAACTGGTCTTGTTACAGGTTCTGGATTATTACCCTGCCAGTTATCATTTAGGGGAAATCAGTGGAGTGATCGGCTTTGAAAGTAATGCCATGTTATTGAAAGAGCTGGCTGAACTTGAACAAAAACAAAGTGAAATCGCGCTGGATTATAGCAATAATCTGCTGCAGCACATTTCTGAGCGGATTCTGGCAGAACATGGTATTCGTACCACACACATTCAGGAAAAGGGCGATTTTCTGGAACAAAGCTTCCAGATTCTGCGGCCTGATGATATTGCGGTGATAGGCTTGCTTGGCGAACGTTCAGCTGAAAAAAATAAACCAATTGGTACCAATGTCGAAAACTTTATTCGTGGCGCTAACTGTACCGTCATGACAGTCGGAGAACAGTTTAAGCCACCGACACGCTTTATTTTTGCCTATGAATATTCACCCACTTGCATCAAGATGATGAAACGGATTGCGGAAAGCGATTTGCTACGCTTATTGCAATGTCATCTGTTATATGTTGGTGATCATGCTGAAATTCTGAATGAACCTTTGCAATATTTAACCCAGGCTGGCTTAGAGGTGGTACCACAATATCGTTATGGGGATGTTGCAGAAAATATTTTGTCCTATCAGCAGGAACAGGGGATTCAACTGATTGTTCTTGGCGCATTCAGTCACAGTAAAATCCACCAGTTCTTCTTAGGAAGTATTGCAACCACGATTTTCCGTAATTCCAAAGTTCCATTACTGGTTGCCAAGTGAGAATTGCAAAAGGATTGCCAGGTACATAGTCTAATCGTAAATTGTTACAGCTTGATTTAAAAATGACCAGAGTTATCCTCATATATTGTGGATAACTCTGTGGTTAATTTTTATAAGTATATATTATTTATAGGAAATATCGTGTTGGGTGATTTTTGCTCTTCTGCTTTTATTTAACAATTGCGAGTGCGAAACCATCATGTCCTTTGCTACCAACCGTCTGTAAAGCAGTGCAGGACAAGATACGTGGATGATTTTGCAGGGCTTTAAACATATCGCGAATGCCTTCAATACTTGGCTTTTTATTGTCCGGATTAATGATCTCCCCAGCACGAATCACATTGTCCAGAAAAATAAGCGTACCTGAATGCGACAGGTTTAAACTGAGTTCCAGATATTCCGGATAACTCTGTTTATCTGCGTCAATGAAGATAAAATCAAAAGCTTCAGTGTCTTCAGGCAGGGCTTTAAGCACGTCTGCTGCACGGCCACATTTAAGTTCAACGGTCTGTTTGAGCTGGGCACGGTCAATATTTTCCTGACCCATTGCCGCATGGGTGTCACGCCCTTCAATGGTCAGGATATAACCGTCATCCGGCAAGGCACGCGCCAGCCACATGGTGCTATATGCTGCAAATGTTCCAAGCTCAAGAACGCGTTTACACTGGTTCATCTGGATCAGCATCTGCAACAACATGCCTTGATTCGGTGCTACAGCCAGATGATCAGGAAAACCGTGCGCGGCAGTATTTTCCAGGGTTTGATTCAGAATAGGGTCTTCAGGAATTAAATGTGAATCAATATAGTGATCAATGTCTGTCCACATTTGTTGCATAGTCTTGGCACCTTGATTGTGATGCCTGCATTTTAAACTTTTCGCGGCAGAGCGCAATTTATTGTTCTGTAGGTGATGATTTTTTAAACTACACAAAACTCACGAGGGGTTTTGTGTAGCAGGTGTCATGACTTAGTAATTACACATTGAGGAATTCCGCCCCAAACTCGGCCCCCAGGTACGGTAACCTTGGGTATCGATATGGATCTGACCTGAAGCATACATGCCGAGTCCCATATTCAGACTTTGGCCATGCTGAGCCCAGAACTGACACAATTTGAACTTGGTATTTTCAATATAGGCATAGTCTTCTGCCTGCGGATATTCTGGTCCAATCCGGAAATCAATGGCAGAGTTATATAGATGACGTGAAGAATTGGCACCACCGGCACACTGGTTCAAAGGCAGATCGCGATAGACTGAAGTCACTTCAAAATCAGTCAACACATTGGCTGCAATCAGATATTTAAACACTTTTAAAGTCGGTATCTGATTGGCCCATAATTCCCGACTTGGGATCATGTATTGGGAACGGCCACACTTGGCCCAGTCACGTGCAGTACGCATCAACTCAAAACTTGGAATAATATTACCAACGCCATGACGTTCAAGAAAGACTTCATACTCACGTACGCGCGCCAGGTTATCCAGAGATGAAACCCACTGGGTATAAACATAAGGAATAGTTTTAGGGTAGGCTTTACGGTCAAACTGCACACGTTCTTGGGGAATATAAATCCGTTTTCCCGCGGGCTGTGCAGGGTGTTTTGTGGCAGTAGTACAGCCCACAAAAACAAGAGGGATTATACAAAGACTCAATAATCCCTTTGCAAAATTCATCATTTATACAATCAGATATTTATAAATAGCGCTATTTTAGACTAAATGTAAGGAGAAATTTGGAGAATATTGCAATGAAATGTGTGCAAAGCGTATAAAAAAGATCAGCATATGCTGATCTCTTAAATTTAAAATAATTACTTTTCAAGATATTGCAATTTATCTGGTTTGCCATTCCATTCTTCACGGTCGGCTGGTTGCTCACCAATTTGTGTAATGTTTGGCCACTTTTGCGACAGTTCAGCATTTAGTTCAATAAAGACTTCCTGACCTTCAGGTAATTCATCTTCAGAGAAAATTGCATTTGCCGGACATTCAGGTTCGCATAACGCACAGTCGATACACTCGTCCGGGTTAATTACGAGGAAGTTAGGACCTTCATAGAAACAGTCTACAGGGCAAACTTCTACACAGTCTTGATATTTACATTTAATACAATTTTCAGTGACAACGAAGGTCATGGCGACAGCTACCTAAACAATATGGTTCTAATTACGAATACTGTATTTTAGGCAAAAACAGGGGGAACTAACAATTCCTTTTATTGATATTTGTTATATATAGGGCTGTTAAATTTGAAAAAAGGGAGAATACCGATGAATTGTGTCTCTCATCGGTATTCTTAGCACATTCACCCCATGCCAGATGAGGTCTAGGGTCAAGAATTAACTTGGCTGTTTGAGCAGATCTTTGAGTGCATATAACTGCTGCAAAGCTTCACGCGGACTCAAGCTATCCACATCAATATCTTCAAGCAAGTCCAGTGCAGGCGACTCTTTCTCAATTTCGATGATACGTTCTACAGGCTCAATGATGTCGGGCATCGCAAACAGGTCATGCTGTGGACTCCGAGGTTTGACCTGATGCTGCTTTTCCAGAATCTTCAAGCGGTTTTGTGCTTCTTTAATCACCGTAGCCGGAATACCTGCCAGTTTAGCGACCTGCAAGCCATGACTCTGGCTGGCTGGTCCAGCCTGTACCTTATGCAGCAGAATCAGGTTACCATTCAGCTCTTTGGCGGTGACATGGTAGTTATCAATTCCTGATTCCTTATCCAGTTCGGTCAGTTCGAAATAATGCGTTGCGAACAAACATAGACATTGAATGCGTTTGGTCAAATCCAGCACACAGGCCCAGGCCAGTGACAAACCATCATAGGTACTGGTTCCACGACCGACCTCATCCATCAGTACCAGAGACTGACTGGTAGCATGATGCAGGATTTGCGAAGTTTCGGTCATTTCCACCATAAAGGTGGATTTGCCTGTCGATAAATCATCGGCAGAACCAATCCGGGTGAAGACACGGTCAACCGGACCTAAGGTTGCAGCTTGCGCTGGAGCATAGGCACCACAATAAGCCAGTAGCACGATTAATGCAGTCTGGCGCATAAATGTGGATTTACCCCCCATATTGGGACCGGTAATAATGGCCATCCGATGGGCAAAATCCAGTCGGGTATCGTTTGGGGTAAAGGCTGTTTTACTCAGGGACTCTACCACCGGATGTCGTCCGGCAGTAATACTTATACCAACTTCAGGACTGAATTTTGGACGCGACCAGTTGCGTAAACGCGCCTGATGGGCAAAATTCGCAATCAGATCAATCTGGGCAATGGCGCTGCTCATCATCTGTAGATTGCCAATATCCTCTCGCAACTCATCCAGTAGCATTTCAAACAGCATTTTTTCACGAGCCAAAGCACGTGATTCACTGGATAAGACTTTATCTTCAAAGGCTTTCAGTTCAGGTGTGATATACCGTTCTGCATTTTTCAGGGTTTGCCGACGGATATAATGCTCGGGTGCCTGTGCAGCCTGCGCGCGGGTTAACTCAATATAATAGCCACTAACGCGGTTATAGCCGATTTTCAGGGTAGGAATGCCGCTCTGTTCACGTTCCTTGATTTCCAGATCAATCAGGAACTGACTTGTATGATCGCGAATCTGTCGCAATTCATCCAGTTCACTGTCAAAACCTTCTGCAATGACATTACCATCACGAAGCAGGACGGGTGGATTTTCGACAATGGCTGACATCAGGCGTTGATGCAGACTATGGAAGTCGCCGAGTTCTTCATTGAGCTGTACTAAAAGCTTGGACTGCTGCTGACTGACAATCGGCTGCAGGGCATGGCGTAAAAATGGAATTTGCGCACAGGCCTGACGCAGTTGCACCAGATCACGTGGACGGGCACTGCCAAGTGCAATACGGCTCAGCACACGTTCAATATCGCTAATCTCTTTAAGGACCAAACGTACAGGCACTTCATGGAAACCTTGAAGTAAGGCCTGGATAGCATCCAGGCGCTCATCCAGCAGGGCAGTATCGCGTAAAGGTTGCATCAGGGTGCGACTAAGCAGGCGTCCACCCATAGCAGTCTGGCAATCATTGATGAGCTGAAATAAGGACGTTCCATGCTCAAATAAAGGCTCAATCAGCTCCAGATTGCGGCGCGTCACCGGATCTAAGGCAATAAAGTCTGAACTTTGTTCCAGCTGAATCGTGCGGATATGCGGTAACGCAGTTTTCTGGGTTTCTTTGGCATAATGTATTAAAGCTGCAGCGGCTGCTTTGGCCAAAGGTAAATGATCAATGCCAAAACCTGAAAGCGTGCTGACGGCAAACTGGTCACATAAGGTTTTTTGCGCATTGTTCAGGTTAAAATCGACATCGGGACGTTTGGTGACCGAGATATCCAGTTGCTGTTTGAGTTGTTCGGTCAATGTCGGATCAGCGATATTTTCATCCAGCAGAATTTCGCTTGGCATCAAACGCGCCAGTTCAATCATAAGCTGGTTAAGATCATAATCCTGCTGCTGGACTTTAAATAAGCCGGCGCTGAGATCGAGAAGTGCAATACCAATCTGATTCTGCTGAATACATAAAGCCACCAGATTCGAGCTCTGATGTGCACCGAGCATGGCATCATCGGTCAGGGTGCCGGGTGTAATAATTCGCACCACACCACGCTCAACCGGTCCTTTGCCAGTAACCTCGCCGATCTGCTCGCAGATCACCACGGTTTCACCTTTTTTGACCAGACGTGCCAGATAACCTTCGGCTGCATGATAAGGAACGCCCGCCATAGGAATCGGCTGACCATTGGCTTTACCGCGATGGGTCAGGGTGATGCCTAAAATCTTGGCTGCCTTGTGTGCATCTTCAAAGAACAGTTCATAAAAATCACCCATACGATAGAACATCAATGAGTGCGGATGCTGCATTTTTACTGACATGTATTGCTGCATCATGGGCGTTAAGGTAGAAAGATCAGCCATAATTTCTGAACTGGTCATTAAAAATAAATCCTTTCAACAAGAGATAAATGCAAATACTGTGCAATAGGCTATGCAGGAAAATTTAAAGCAGATTTTCAGTCAGACCCGTCTCATATGGTGGAGTGCAAGAGACCGAAAATGTGAAATGAATCTGCTGATTCAATTCAGCTTCAAGTTATATTGTAGCAAGTCTATCAAATTTAATTTTTAGAAAGAAAGGAAATTCTAAGGGAATGTTGAAGTTAGGGTCCCTGATCTGTCGCGATGAGTTTTTATATATCCCATCTGTATTTTTTTTAAAAATTAACCACCGGATGCGAACATGCGGTGGTTAAGATAAATCAAGAGGATAATTTATTCTGGATCATAAAGACCGAGGTCTGAGAGATGTAATCTGAGAATCCGGCGCAATTCCAGCACGGCTTCAGGCGTTTCCTGAATCGAGTGGCCGCCCTTAATGACCTTGTTGGATACAGCACCATTTAGATAAGCACTCTCATATGAAACAATATCATCGCTCATGAGCTTGGTATCTTGCGTATCTACGGTATTGCCGATAATAGAATGAAATTTGATATTTTTAGAAGGCTGAATATCCTCAGTTAATGCAGTAAATTTTGAATTTTCACTGAGATCGCTCGGACCATTTTGAATCAGGTCATGCCCCAGTTCTTTAACAAACTCCTTTAACCCGATCTCACCTTGCAGGGTATCGGCAAAGGCACCCAAAAATGCACCCGGTATCCGGATAATTTTACGGGCCAGTTTGGTATGCCAGCGATCGGCATATTCCGTTCCACGATGTGGAGTTGCCAGGAAAATGGCCCGGTTAAAGTTCGGAATAGGCTGCATTTGCAGGCGTGCTTTAAATAACGGATTATCCTTAAACTGTGCAATGCGGGTATTTTGTACCAGCTTAAATGCATCTTGGGTAATATCGGCCTGACTGACCATTAAACGGGCAATCACACCTCCCATGCTGTGTCCGACCAGTACGGCATCTTTTTTGGCTGGAGTATTGTTCGCGACCTGGGCAAAGCCTTGCTGAACCAGTGCATTAATTTGAAAACGGCTTTCCAGAATCGGCATATTGGTTGAATAAAATACCTGCCAGACCTGGAAATTTTCCCTTAATACCGGATCACCCATAATATCATTGGTCAGACGAATCCAGGCTTCAGGACTACTGGCCAGGCCATGAATCAATACCAGCACTTTCTTGTTCGGATTATACGGTTCCAGCATGTACAGGTGTGGCATGCTCAGACTGTCTTCACGATTAATCAGGGTCAGATAGGCTAAACGCCCCAGATTGTTTTCGGCTAGCCATAAACCGTAGGGCGCTGAAAAGTTGGCAGCCAGCGCATATTCTTTCGAAGCCACCTTGATCTTTTCATGTTTATAAGGATCATGGAGTTTCAGGTAAAATTCCGAGGTAGATAAAATCTGTTCAGTCGAATTTGCTGATTTGGGTACCGCAGTGATAGTTGTGGCCAGATATCGCGCTGAATGAATATTGGGATTTATGCCATGGGGGTATTTGTGCTTGAGCGGATCGGCAATATATTTTTTATCCTGCTCAGACTGCTGTTCTTCTGGTAAAACCACTAAAAATTCTGAACCAAAACCATCACGACGGGTAATGGAACGCAAGCCTGAAAAGTTCATGTTATAGGTAGACATGAGCTGTTCAATAGTCTGGTTTTTCAGCTGCGGAAAATTTTCCAGATCAAGGGTGTAGACACTGTCGCCAACTTGAATTCTTTGGCCGGAACGTTTGGTTTCATAACGTTCAGCATAGCGCTGAATCAGATGGGCAATTGCCAGGTTATAAAAATCACGGATCTGGACCTGGCGGTTATCAAAAATACGGTCTTGAGGTGCGCGCTCAGTTTTGAACAGATAGGCATAGCTATAACGAATGCTTTTATCCAGCATGGTGAGCTGCTGATCCAGACATTTCTGGATATTCTGTTTTTGCAGCTGCTGTTTTTCCTGTGACCGGGTTTTGCTCAGAACACTGGTATTGCACTCGGCTGACTTGGCATTTTGCAAGGCATTCGCCAGATACAATTCACTTGCTGTAGAAAGTAATTGTTCATCTAAAATCTGAGGAATATCTTTAAGATCATTCACACATTCTTCAGGCTGTTCAACACAGACCTGTGCTTCACGTCCAGTCATGGACAATACATTCAGGCTGGCTTCGCTGAGTTTGTCACGGGTCAAGATACTGTCACGTTCATTGTTGAGTGTGACATTAACGGCCTGTTCCTTAACACTGACCACCTGACAGCCGCTGAGTACGCTGGTGATGAGTAAAGTGCAAAGTATTAATCTTTTATTAATTTTCTGAGGCATAAAAACTTTTCACTAAATCAGGCTATAAAGCGGAGTAATGTTTTGTATTTTACTAATTTTTTCTCATAAAAATAGACCGCCGTAGCAGTCTATTTGTAATCAGAAAACAGAAGTGTTGATTAAGGTGTAGCAGGGGCTGGTGTTGAACCAGGATTTGCCGGCGCTGCTGTGGAGGTCTGCATGACTTGCCATACATTCCAGCGGCCATTATTTTCAATTTCCTGAATCAAACGGTCCGCCACTTCAGCTTCTTGTGGATATTTGGTTTTATAGTTGCTTAAGGTCTGAATGGCATTTTTCTTATGCTCTAAGGCAATATAGTTATTGGTTGCAGAAAGATAGGCTTCCTGAACGCCTGCTTTCATGGCTTTATCCAGATATGGAATCGCTTCACGTTGACCGCCACCTTCAGACAGGCCAAATCCGAACCAGAAGTTGACTTCAGGATCATCTGGATTCACTCGCAGAATGCGTTGTGCGTAGGTCAGGGACTTGGTTGTATAAATTGAACCCAGATCCAGATTGCGTCCCATCACGCTGGCTTTAAAAGCACGCAACAAAACATCAAAAGAAGCATTTGGACGGGCAGCTAGAGTATCCAGCTGCTGGCTGACGTCACGCAGTTTGGCTTCAAAACCACGGCGTTCCTGACGATCACTGAAACGCGGTGGATAATGGCGTGCCTTGCCTTCGACCATTTGCAGGAAATCATCGATTTCAGTGATATCGATTTCATTGTCATTTGCCAGCGCAGCATAACGCATAGTCCGGGTATTGCTGTCCACCGTCGGAATAATCAGTTTATTGACATCTAGCGTCAACTGCTTGGATGGATCATTCGGGTCTGTCACCACCATCTTGGTTACAGGCTGGGCTGCAGCTTTTTGCAAATGCACTTCAAAGAGAGGCGGTTCATTATAATTAAAAGGATTTAACGCATAAAATGGAGGAGTAATAGCCGGTTCAACAAAAACAAATTCTTCCGATTGTTTTGATGCAGACTGTTTTTGGGGCATAGTTGAACACGCCGCAATGCTGAGTGTTAAGCAAGCAAGTGCCAAGGGCTTAAAGGTCATAATATTCGTCCATTCTGTTATTTTTTAAAAACAGCCAAGTACATAAATAGCATGACTGTCAGTCTATGAAAACTATAACGGTCATGCAAGTAAACCTGTGTTACAGAACTAAAGCTAGATTCAGGCTTTGGATTGGCTGGTCTGCGCTTCACATTCACGACGCGCTTCTTCCAGAATCTCCAACTCTTTTTTGCTCAAAGGCTGGTTATCTTGCTGTTGCTTTTTAAAGGTCGGATCTAACAAAGAAAGGCGATTGCACAAGTTGTTCATGCGCTTTTCATTTTGTTGAATACGATCCAGCAAAATTCGCATACCTTCCAGAATTGGGTCAGACTGGTCTTCAGTGGCTGCATAAGGCTGGAAACCAATACTTTCTGCATAGTCGCGGCGACGTGCTTCAGCATCATCTTTGGGTTTGTCTTTGATAATCAAACGTGCCGGGTTACCTACCGCGGTAGCATTTTCAGGTACGGCTTTGGTAACTACTGCATTAGAACCAACCTTGGCATTTTTACCCACAGTAAATGGTCCGAGAATCTTGGCACCGGCACCGACCACCACGCCATCTTCTAAAGTCGGATGACGTTTGCCTTTATTCCAGGTGGTTCCACCCAAAGTCACGCCATGATACAGGGTGACGTCGTTGCCAATCTCTGCAGTTTCTCCAATCACGACACCCATGCCGTGATCAATAAAGAAACGACGGCCAATTTTTGCACCCGGGTGGATTTCAATACCCGTAGCAAAACGGCTGAACGAAGACAATGCACGTGCAGTTCCTTTATAGTCTTTATTCCATAGCTCATGTGCCATGCGATGTATGATCAGTGCATGTATGCCTGGGTAAGTCGTTAAGACTTCTAAAGTATTGCGTGCTGCAGGATCGCGCGCAAAGACAGCTTGTATATCTTCTTTGAGCTGTTTCAGCATTAGATTTGATCCTCGTCCTGTGATGATGTTTTTGAAGATTTTTTCCAGGTGCCGTTGTTCAAGGCCTGAACACGGCTGAAAATACCACGAAGTAAATGATATTCCATACGATCTAATTGTATACGTCCAAAGAGACGACGCAAGCGTAAAGGCAATAATCTTGGATTTTTTGGGTCCATAAATTCAATTTCTGCCAGCATTTTTTCCAGATGTGGATAAAACTGCTCCATCTCTTTATGGGTTACCAGCGGTTCATCCCATTCCATTTCAATGCCATCAATGACCTGCATGGTAGCTTTGGGATCACGCGGATGTTCCACCTGATCCAGTGCAGCCATGCGCAGTTCATAGCAGATCACCTGTATTGCCTGCGCAACATTCAATACGCCGTAGTCGGTATTCACCGGAATAGTGAGATGATAATTGGCCATCGCCAGCTCTTCATTGGTCAAACCACGGTCTTCACGGCCAAACAGAATTGCTATTTCCTGGTGCTCTTGAACCACAGCTGAAAGTGCTTTTTCAGCAGCAGGACGAACATCCAGAAGTGGCCAGGGAATCGTACGGCTACGTGCGCTGGTACCGAAAACGATCTGGCAATCATTGATCGCTTCTTCGAGTGTGTCGACAATTTCAATCTGTTCAATCAGATCAGTCGCACCCGCAGCCAGCGCATCAATATCCGGATGTGGATAGGTTTTTGGAGCGACCAGTACCAGTTTGCATAGGCCCATGGTTTTCATGGCACGTAAGGCACTGCCGATATTGGCAGGCAGGGTAGTATTAACCATGACAATACGCACATGGGAGAGATGTGCTGAAACAGCAGCATTGTCAATTTGACTCATGAGGATTCCAATTTTAAGGTTTTTTAAAGATGAGGATTTATGAATATTGGGGGTGAGACTCAGCTTCATATTGTGCCAGAGCATCGTCCATACTCATGCCAGTTGGTGGCGCAGGAACATTTATCGGCTTGGCCTGTTCATAAGACACGGCTTTGGCAGCTTTGGACTTGACCTGATATTCAATGTGCAATGCTTCTTTACCAAAATAGTCACGCAATTTGGCTAAGAGTTCATCCAGTGGCGCGACCTTCCAGCTTAACCCCAGATGCAGTTCAGTGCTTGCATAGTCATAATCCAGATATAAAATCACGGGAATATGAGCGCTCATATCCACATTGGTATAAGGCATCAGAATGTGTTGCAGGTCGCGGCTAAGCGTTTTGCTGTAATGTGCCACCTGCAGGGTAATCTTGATACTATTGGCACGTTTCTGGCGGATTTCGTTCAGGCTAAAAGCTTTGGTCAGACGTCCCATCGGACGGTCAAAGCCTTCACGCTCATAGATTTCACCTTCGATTACCACGACTTTATCGAGCTGGATGACTTCTTTAAAGCGGTTAAAGCGTTCGTGATTGGCTGAAATCTCAATCCGTGCCGTACCATCATCCAGGGTCATCATCATGCGGTTCGGGAAGTTGGCAATATCCACGACTAGTCCTGCAAACACGGTGGTGACACCACGACGGGTAGGTGTCAGTTCATTGATCTGACACGGTACAAAAGCTTTCAGCTCATTACGATAGACATCAATCGGATGTCCAGTCAGATACAGACCAAGTGTATCTTTTTCACCTTTGAGGCGAACTTCATCTGCCCACGGCTTAACCGGTTTGGCAGGTTTACGCTGAACTTCCTCAACTTCACCAAACAGGTCCATGATACCGGTTTCACGGTTCTGGCGAGCCTGATCTGCAGCCTGCACTGCTTCAGGGAGCTGTGCCATCAGGTCGGCACGCTCGATGCCCAAACAGTCTAACGCACCGGCGCGAATCAAGGCTTCTAAAGTCCGTTTATTGATTTTTTTCAGGTCAATACGGTGACAGAAGTCAAACAGGTCTTTATATGGACCATCTTTTTGACGTGATTCAATCACTGACTGCATGGCCGCTTCACCGACGCCTTTAATCGCTCCTAGACCATAGACAATGGTTTTCTCATCGGGAGCATGGAACTGATAGATCGACATATTGACGGATGGTGGTAATACTTCCAGATTATTCTTGCGGCAGTCATCAATCAGGAACACGACGTTATCGGTATTCTGCATTTCCGAAGACATCACCGCTGCCAGGAACTCAGCGGGATAATGCGCTTTCAGCCATGCCGTCTGGTAAGCAACAAGTGCATAAGCTGCCGCATGCGATTTGTTAAAACCATAGCCGGCGAATTTTTCCATATAGTCGAAGATATGGTTAGCAGTAGCTTCATCAATATCTTTTTTCGCAGCACCTTCAATGAAGATCTTACGCTGCTTGACCATTTCCTCAGGCTTTTTCTTACCCATGGCACGACGCAGCAAGTCCGCGCCACCGAGGGTATAGCCGGCACAAAACTGTGCAGCCTGCATGACCTGTTCCTGATAGACCATAATCCCGTAAGTCGGCTCTAATACGCCTTCTAGCAGGGGATGCAGATATTCAAAATCACCGCCGTGCATACGGTGAATAAAGTCAGGAATCAGATCCATTGGACCCGGACGGTATAATGATACGAAAGCAATAATCTCTTCAAATTTACTTGGGCGTGCTTCTTTCAGCATCTTTTTCATGCCCACGGATTCAAACTGGAAGACCGCCGTAGTATTGGCTTCAGCAAAGACCAGATAAGCATCTTTGTCATCTAACGGGATATAAGCAATATCCAGCGGTTTATCGCTCTGGATGCGTTTATTGATATTTTTAACCGCGTCTTCAATTACGGTCAGATTACGCAGACCCAGGAAGTCGAACTTCACCAAACCGGCAGCTTCGACATCGTCCTTATCGAACTGGGCAACACGTGCAGTACCATCGGCATCACACATTACGGCTGAGTAGTCAGTCAGTTTGGTCGGTGCAATTACCACACCGCCGGCATGTTTACCGGTATTCCGGGTAATACCTTCAAGCTTCAGCGCCATTTCCCAGATTTCAGAAGCATCTTCATAATCCGGGTTGGATGGATTGGTGACCACATCTTTCAGTTGCGGTTCTGCTTCTAAGGATTCTTCCAGGCTTAAGCCTAAAGGCTTGGTCGGAATCATTTTGGAAATACGATCGGCCAGGCCGTAGGATTTACCCAGGACACGTGCAACGTCTCGAATCGCACCTTTCGCTGCCATGGTACCGAAGGTGGCAATCTGAGACACCGCATCGCGGCCATAAGTCCGTGCTACATAGTCAATCACGCGGTCACGACCGGCGATACAGAAATCGACGTCGAAGTCGGGCATCGAAACACGTTCCGGGTTTAAGAAACGTTCGAATAGCAAGTCATAACGGAGTGGATCAAGGTCAGTAATTTTTAAACTATAAGCTACAAGAGAACCGGCACCTGAACCACGGCCCGGACCCACTGGTACACCATTACCTTTGGACCATTGAATGAAGTCCATTACGATCAGGAAGTAACCCGGGAATCCCATGTCCAGAATAATCTTGATTTCAAAGGCCAGACGTTCATCATAAGGTTGACGGATTTCCGGCCAGTCCTCACCACGTTGTTCAGGTGGATACAGAAAGTCTAGGCGTTCTTCCAGACCGACTTCACACAAATGGGTGAAATAACTGCCAATGGTATGACCTTCCGGAATCGGATAGTCTGGCAGGTCATTAAAGCCCAGTCGTAGGGTAACATTACAACGTCTTGCAATATGGTAGGTATTTTCAATCGCGGTTGGAATATCCGAGAAAAGCTCTACCATTTCTGTTGAGCTTTTAAAATATTGTTCAGGGCTATAGGTTTTAGGACGGCGATTGTCACCCAGCACATAACCATCTGCAATACAGACACGTGCTTCGTGCGCTTCATAATCTTCGCGTGCAATAAAGTGCACATCATTATGTGCGACTACACCGATATTATATTTTTTGGCGAGTTTGACCGCTTCTTCAATGAAAAGGTCTTCATTAGGACGACTTGTACGGGTAAGCGCTAAATATACGCGATTACCAAATTTTTCTACCCATTCCTGGAGTAAAGGTTCAGCTTTATCGGGGTTTGAGGTAATCAGCATTTTGCCAACATCAGATTGCATACCCAGCAATACAATCATGTCATCGTGCTGCTTTAAGATCCAATCTTTCTGTACACAAGGAATATCAAGCTGCTGGCCGCTAATATAACCTTCAGAGACCAGTTCAGTCAGGTTGCGCCAGCCTTTGTTGGTCATGGAAAGCAGGGTGACACGATGTTCGGCATCATTCAGGCGGATTTCAGAACCCAGAATCGGTTTAATGCCTTTATCCAGGCATTTTTTATAGAATTTGACTGCGGCATGCAGATTAGACAAATCGGTTAGCGCGAGTGCTGGCATCTCGTCATTAGCAGCAGCTTTGACCAGGTCTGGTATCCGTACGATGGATTCTGTAATCGAAAATTCTGTATGAATACCAAGATGAACAAAGTGCATAAATAAGTCCCTGCAAAAACCACTCGATAGTTTAGCACGGGATTTATTATTTCAGTTTGAAATTGAGGGGAAATGGCTAACTTTTAGGTCGAGTTTGAATTTGAATTTTTTTAAGCTGATTATTTAGTTAGTTGGTAGTAGATATTTTCTTTTACTTTTGACCCATCAAAAGTAACAAAAACCCGTTGTGGATCTGATGGTACATCCCTGTACCACAGACCAACAGGTGACTTCTTGTCGCCGTCACGTGAGTCAAAGTATTTTTCTATTCTAAATATCGAAAATATTTTACATCCTAAAAAATAAAACCCTCAAAAAGAGGGCTTTATTTACTCAGAGAATTAACTTAACGAAGTCGGGATAACCAGTCACCCACACTCTGTACAATCTGCACCAAGATCAATAATACAATGACAGTCATGATCACCACTGAGGTATCAAAACGCTGATAACCATAGGAGATTGCCAAGTCGCCAATACCGCCAGCACCGACAGCACCCGCCATCGCCGTAGCTCCAATCAGGCTGATAGTGGCAGTGGTCAGGTTTAGAATTAGCGAGCTACGCGCTTCCGGTAGAATAAATCTAAAAATAATCTGCATCGGTGTTGCACCCATGGCTTGTGCAGATTCGATAATACCTTCGTTGACTTCAAGCAGAGAGTTTTCTACCAGACGGCCAATATAAGGGCCGACATAAATAGTGAGTGGCACAATTGCAGCCCATGTGCCAATAGACGTTCCAACCAGAAATTTTGTCAATGGAATGACTGCAATCAGCAAAATAATGAACGGCAGGGAGCGCAGTGCATTCACAATCGGATTTAGACCATGATAAATCACACGGTTTGGCAGAATTCCGTTGGGACGAGTAACTAATAGAGTAATCGCCTGAATAAAACCCCAGATACAGCCAAACAGCATCGCAAAAAACACCATATGGAAGGTTTCTTGCAGTGCGGTCACGAACTGGTCCATCGACAGCGAGCTTTTCCAGAAAGGTGAAGTAATCGTGGTCAGCCACTGTACAATTAACTCTCTCATTCCTGTACTCCTGCCTGATCTACCTGTACGCCGTGATCTCTGAGATATTGCAATGCAGCATTAATTTCTGTGGAATTACCGAGAAGCTGAATAAACATCTGACCAATTACAGTCCCATTAATTTCAGTCATATTGGCAAACAGGATATTCAAACTGATATCAAACTGTTTGATGACGCCTTGAATCACGGTTTCCTGAGCTGAGCTGCCCAAGAACTTTAAACAGTAAATACTGTGATGATTCTGATTTTCCAGATTATTCAGAATATTTACGGGCAGGTTTTGCTGGAGCACCGTCTGGATAAAGTTTTTCGTGGTTGGATGCTGCGGCTGACTGAAGATCTGCAGGGTAGAGCCTGTTTCAATCACGTCACCTTTTTCCATGACTGCGACATAATCACACACAGTTTCAATTACATCCATTTCATGGGTGACCATGACAATGGTAATGCCTTGTTCCTGATTAATGCGCTTGAGTAGTTGCAGTACGGATTTAGTCGTTTGCGGATCGAGTGCTGAGGTTGCTTCATCACATAATAGGATCTTTGGATGATTCGCTAAGGCGCGGGCAATCCCGACACGCTGCTTCTGACCGCCAGAGAGTTCGTCTGGAAAAGCATTGCGTTTATGTTTCAGGTCAATGAATTCCAGTAGTTCCTCAAGACGCTTTTCCCGTTCAGATTTTTTCCACCCGAGCAGCTTCATTGGCATTTCAATATTGGCAGCGACTGTTTTGGTCTGCATCAGATTAAAGTGCTGGAAAATCATGCCGATCTGGGTACGTTCCTGACGCAATGATTTGGCATCCAAAGCAGTAAAATCTGTGCCATTAATCATCACCCGGCCTGAAGTTGGTCGTTCCAGCAGGTTAATCAGGCGAATCAGGGTGCTTTTACCCGCACCACTATAGCCAATAATGCCAAAGATACTGCCAGTCGGAATCTGCAGGTTGACCCGGTTCAGGGCATGTAAGGTCTGGCCCTTCAGCTCATACTGTTTGGAGATGTCTTTAAATTCAATCATAGTGTCAAATACTGCATCACGTATAAAAAAACAGGCAAGTTATCCTTGCCTGTTTTGAGTATTGATTATTGTATTACTTTGCTTCGGTCAAATAAGTTACCGGTTTGTTTACCGCAACTTTTGTACCGCCAAAGTGTTCATCAACATAGGCTTTCACAGCAGGAGTATGATACAACTGGCCAACTTTTTGAAGTACAGGATCATTTTGACGATCGGCTGCAACGGCTAAAACGTTCACGTTCATTTTGGTGCTTTGATCAATGGCTTCATAGTAAATCGCATCTTTCAATACGTTCAGCCCACCTTCCATTGCCAGAGTATTACCCAGAACAATCGCATCGACTTCGTCTTTTACACGTACTGCTGTTGCCATTTGAATTGGCTTGATCACGATCTGTTTCGCATTTTCAGTAATATCAGCAGGCGTACCTTTAACCAGATCAAAGTTTGGTTTAAGTTTTACCAGACCTGCAGATTGCAATAGTAACAGTGCGCGTGATTCATTTGCGCCGTCATTCGGAATGGCAATTGTAGCGCCAGTTTTAAAGTCTTCTACTTTTTTCACTTTGCTTGAGTAAATCCCCATTGGCTCAAGATAAGTCGTAGAGAGTGGCGCGATCTTTTGTGTATTGGCATCGTTATAAGCCACCAGATAGGCATAAGACTGGAATGCGTTGACATCAATTTCTTTATTGGCAACAGCGCTGTTCATTGCAACATAGTCAGTGAAGTTTTTTACATCCAGCTTGATACCAGCTTGCTTGGTTTCAGGGAGGGTCGCGATATAACGCCATACATCAGCGTCTGAACCAGTCGATGCCATGGTCACGGTTTGCAGTTCACCTGAGTCTTTGTTTTGTGCTGCATCCGTTGCAGGGGCTTCTTGTTTTCCGCATGCAGTTAAAGTCAGTACAGATGCACTGAGTAAAACGCCAAGTAGCTTCTTCATAAAGATATCCTAATTCTCATGTTGCCTAAAGTATATGCATTTTAAGGTCATGTTAAAGTGGAGTTTTATTACCTCTTTATCAGACCAGATCAATATCGCATTTGACTCCGACAGGAAAAATACAAATGTACTGCAACAGTTCAGATTGGTTTGATCGGCTTAGAGTTCACCAAATGCCATATACTTTTGCTATTTAAAGAGAGTAAATAGATATTTTTAAAAGACATAATCGCAATTGGTGCTCTGAATGCGCGCAATCATAGCAATTATTGTTTATTCAATATAGTGAATAAAAAATGATTTTTTATCTAATTAAGTGAATAGTTGTTTTATAAAAACATTAGTAATTACAATATATTATTTTTACTTTAAATGAATTAAATATTCATTTTGATGAAAAGTTGATCTTTATAATATTTTTGCCGATATTAAGCATAAAAATGTATATAGATAAATATAAGAAAAATATCTGATTTTTTGGGAAATCAAGAAACTCTAACGGGATAAAATTTTCCTTCATGCTCAATAGGCGAGGCAGAATCTGATCTTGGTTTTCTCAGGTCATGATACTGCAAGTATATTTTAACAAAAGGGAATATGCAGATAATCCGAACGCTGTTTTTCATAGAGTACGTGTCTACACAAGATATGATCGGCAGGTACAAGTGGATGATCAAATTCTCCCACTTTTTCTAAGTCAATGTTTTGCATGACACGTTCTGATGGCGTGTTGATGCATGCAGTAAAAGAAATGACTTTTTCAACTCGTAGAGTTCTAAAGGCATATTTCAGTACCGCTTTGGCGCCTTCAGTCGCATAGCCTTGATGCCAATATTGCGGTAACAAGCGCCAGCCAATTTCAGGGGCATCGGCAATTTTCAATTCAGGTGGATGAACATTCAGACCAATAAATCCGATGAATTCGCCTGTTGCTTTGAGTTCTACCGCAAAAAGTCCCCAGCCACGTGTTTCTATGGTACTGCGAATACGTTCAAGAAAAGCTGTTGCCTCGGTAGCATCGAGTTTTTTAGGGAAGTAATGCATACCTCGTCATCTGCACACATTTGGATAAAGGGTGCAGTGTCGGACTCTTGCCATTGGCGGAGGATCAGGCGAGGGGTTTGGAGGTATATTTTCATACTATCCTAAGTCATTTTTGATGGCTTCTCTTTCTAATAAATAAAGCTCATTAATAAGTAAAAATTCACGTATCGATGTTTGGGGAGATTTTGATACCTCATTATGAGCATGTTCGTTTCTGAAAGCCTTATAAATATTAGGGAAGAGTCTTGCTGTTGCTTGAGATGCTTTTTTATCTTCACTCTTACAAATTAATGGAGAATTTTCAGAACAGAAAGCATATTCAAATAATGCTGATGAATGTTTATCACTATTAACACGCTTTTGAACTATATTTTCTAATCTGATAAAAGCATTAAAAATCGAGCGATTAGGATCATCATTGAATTTAAGAGCAAGATCTAAAATGCGTTCATCAATTAAATGAAAAGGTAGTTGAGTTGGGTAGTATCGATCATTTTTTATTTGGTATTCAGTAGTCTTATAAATTGCATAGATTGAATAGCCACCAAAATTCTAGACACACATAACCATCTTTTGATGGGCCTTTTCATAATCTAATGGAGAACGCTGACCATTGGAACCATGTCTGCGTTTTGAATTGTAGAACATCTCAATATATTCAAAGATATCCGATCTAGCTTCAATTCTTGATGCATAGATTTTCTTCTTAATTCGTTCCCGCTTTAATAGCTGGAAGAAGCTTTCTGCAACAGCATTGTCATGGCAATTCCCTCTACGACTCATACTACTTTCAAGATTATGATGCCTGAGAAATGTCTGCCATTCATGGCTGGTGTATTGGCTGCCTTGGTCAGAATGGATCAAGACTTTGTTCTTTGGATTTCTTCGCCACAAAGCCATCAATAATGCATCCAAAACCAGATCTGTAGTCATTCTCGATTTCATAGACCAGCCAACAACAAGACGTGAAAACAAGTCAATCACAACTGCAAGATATAACCATCCTTCATGAGTACGGATATAGGTGATGTCAGTCACCCACAACTGGTTGGGATGAGTTGGGTTAAACTGTCGGTCTAAAGTGTTTGCGGCAACGACAGCTGGAGTACCAGCATGAGCTCTAGGTTTACGATAGCCACGCTGTGATTTAAGACCATTCGCCTTCATGAGTCGATGTACTCGATTGATCCCACAACTTTCGCCAACATCTTTCAAATCACAGTGAATCTTGCGATAGCCATAGACTCCACCAGATTCCAGCCAAAACTGTTTAATCAATCCTGAAAGCTGTTGCCGCTTCCTCGCAGTTTTACTGGTGGGTTGCTTTAACCATGCGTAATAACCACTGTGATGAACATCTAACGTTGAACATAAACGACGAACAGGCCATATCTTCTGGTTGTCCCGAATAAAGGCGTACCTCATTTGGACTGGCTTGCGAAGTACACCGCGGCCTTTTTTAAGATGTCCCTTTCTTCCGTGACCCGTTGCAGCTCTTTTTTTAACTTTGCTAATTCTGCACTTGGATCATTAGATTCTGTTGTCTTGGGTTGCTGTGGATCATAACGTTTAATCCAGGCATACAGGCTATGGGTAGTGGTTCCTAAACGTGCAGCGACTTCGGCCACACTATGACCTTTCTCAGTAACTTGCTTTACTGCTTCAATTTTGAATTCTTCAGGGTATCGTTTACTGCTCATAAGTACCTCGTTAATTAGCCATTTTATTGGACTGCTCCCAGTATCTTAGACATGAGATAGCCTCATTTTGAAGCTGTCTCGAATGCTTCTGGGCTCATACCATC
>NZ_JACSPT010000051.1 GCF_014837015.1 Acinetobacter pecorum | reverse complement strand
TACATACACTTAAAATAATACAAATTATTAATATATATAAAATCTTAAATAAAAAAGCAAAAAAAACCTCCTTTATGAAAAAGGAGGTTGAAAAACTAAAGAAACTACAGCCATAGAATCTATTTTTGTATTATATATATGTTTAAATTATATTCAAGACTAAAATAAATTTATTTTTCAGTTGAAAAGCCCGCTTATTCTTGCGAACAAGCGGGCCATTACTGTAGTCATTTTCTTCGTATTACATGCGTCTTCTTCAGAGCGCATATAAAATGTACCATTGAAAATCATTAAATAAAATGTAGAAAATATGAATAAAATGTTTCAAAGTGTTTTTTTAGGTTATTTTATTACTTTGTAGCATTTTCTAAACAATAAAATAATCCATCAGCCGGTGTACTTTTTATGTTACTCATACTAAAAAATGTTATAAGACCAATATAAAAAAGTTATTATTGACTCTGATCACGGTTCATCTTCATACCAATTAATTTACTTATAGCTTCTTTTATTGGTAATAGGCTTTGGTGCACAAAGCTATTCTTGAGGGCTTCTTTAGCAATATAATTTCCAGATGAAGAAGCCTGCACCTAAAACTTACCGTA
>NZ_JACSPT010000050.1 GCF_014837015.1 Acinetobacter pecorum | reverse complement strand
CTAGGGTGTGTCCTCATTTGGCTTTGCACCAAATAAATATACAGGCTATACGAATCATAGATTTATAATTGCGTGCCAGTTTATCAAATCGAGTTGCAATAGCACGGAAATGTTTTAATCTCGCAAAAGCATTTTCAACTAAATGTCTTAATTTATATAGATATTTATCAAATTCCTTATTCGATCTCTTACTGTTTGATCTCAATGGAATAATGGGAATCATATTCTTGTTCTTGGCATATATTCTAATGTGCTCAGCATCATACCCCTTATCAGCAATGAGATAAGTTGCCTCGTCTACCGTATCAATCAGTTGTTTTGCAACTTGACTGTCGTGGACGTCACCCTCAGTGATTTTAAAATCAATCGGTAATCCATTCGCGTCGGTTGCAAGATGTATTTTTGTTGTTCGTCCACCGCGTGATTGTCCAATTGCTCTTTCGAAACCATGCCGAGCTCCACTTGCATGTTGATGCACGCGTATGTAGCTTCCGTCAATGAATACCCATTCTTGATCCAAGATGCCTCGTAATCTAAAAAAAATTTATCCCACAATCCCTTGCTTGCCCAACGATTAAAGCGATTGTAAGCAGTTTGCCAAGGACAAAATTCTTGAGGAATATCACGCCATGTGGCGCCTGTACGCAGTTTCCATAAGATCGCTTCCATGATATTTCTACTATTCTTTGAACAGTAACAACCGTGTAATCGCATAGTATCTTGAATTTGCTGCCAGATATCATCGGTGAGAAGAGTACGTGCCATTGAAAAAATATAGAAATCAAAAGAGCTTAAAGGAGGATTTTAAGTATTTAAAACCAATTTTTCAAATGAGGACACGCCCTA
>NZ_JACSPT010000004.1 GCF_014837015.1 Acinetobacter pecorum | reverse complement strand
CAATGAAAATAATTTCGATCAATCAACCAGTAAAAATCCACACAAGTTGTTCTTCATAATCTCTTAATGATCTTCTTAAAACTTCGTCAGTTTTAAGCTCCAACCCAATTACTTAACGTTTCGTTTCATGCATTGTGTTGGTGTGCTGCGTATTCTATACAGTTTCAAAACAAGCGCAAGAGCTTTTCTTGAAAATATTCAGAAAAAACCATCGTACGTTTATTTTTTAACCTAAAACTCTATTTTTAACACTTTTTTTGAGTTTTTCTACCTATTTCAGCATGCAAATTTTAAGGAAATGTTAATTTTACTCTTCTGCCTTCATAAAAAAAGATCACCTAAGAGTGATCTTTTTGATTCTTGAAAGATTATTTAATTTGCCTGTTCAACAAGCCAAGTCATGAATTTTTGACGCTCAACTTTAGATGCTTTCTGCCATACCTGAATCAATTGCTGATCAAGCTGATTGCCTGTCATATTTTCCGCTATTTTCACATTTACAGTCTTCGGCGCTACCGTTACCTGAGTATAAACTGCTGCAGACTGATTGACGGGAGTCACAGCTTTACTAGTTAAATCTACAGACCTGGTTAAAATACTTTTTCCAAATAATGGCCTGGCTGTCTCTTTTGCTCCCATCTGCTGAACCAGCAGCTGATTTTTTGCATCATAAAGCCCAATAATCGGCTGGTCTTTATAATTTTTTGCTTCCTCAAAATCTTTAGGAGCGTTCATCAAAGTTAACCTATAAGTTTCACCCTCGATCAGCTCAGGTGTTTTTACAGTAACTACGCCAGATTTCAAGATGTCATGTGAATTATCTGAGTGCTGGAAAAATTCGTTATAACGTACGCTAATCGCATTTACCCCCGCATTCAAGGTATAAGCCTGATTTGAACGCAAGAAACCTGATTTTACCTCCTGATCATTTACGGCAACAATTTTTATTTCTTCAGGTACTGTAACGGTTACAGCTGAAAAAGCCGATGTACTAAATAAAAACACTGCTGCTGTTGCCGCAATACCTAAATCCATATCCATTACTCGTTATTGGTTGTTTATTAAAAATAAGCACTATCTGCCTTTTAAATGACAATCCAATGACAAAAGTTGAAAATAATACAGCCTGAACTTCTAGAATTTATTCAGCTAGATATATTAGATAGTAGGTAAACACAACTCCAATATATAAAAAAAGAAGCATTACTCTGCTTCTTTTAATCTGGTTTTTTTAATTAAAGCTGATTAGGTAAAGGTCTTGAATCGCTCCGCATCATCTATAAAGGTTTTCTCACCTGCAGGTGCTTCTATTGAACCAAATACTAGTTGAGCGCGAAGTTTCCAGGAAGGCGGTATATCGAAAGTTCGTGCGACCTCTTCATCAATAATTGGGTTGTAATGCTGTAACGAAGCACCAATATTTACTTCTGCCAAAGCAGTCCAGGTTGCAAACTGTGCAATCGCAGAAGAATGCTCTGACCAGACCGGAAAATTATCGGCATAGAGTGCGAACTGCTCCTGCATCGACTTCACTACATCCTGGTCTTCATAGAATAGCGCAGTACCGTAACCTGCAGCAAACGCATTGATCTTGTTATTGGTTGCCTCAAATGCATCTGCTGACACGAGGTCACGCAAAGTTTCGCGTACAATATGCCAGAAGGTATCATGTGATTGACCAAATAAAATGACCACACGTGAGGTTTGCGAATTAAAAGATGAAGGACTGAATTTCACTGCATCTTTAATAATTTGTTCGATTTCTGCCTGATCCAGTTTTACATTTTTTCCAATCGAATAAATGCTACGGCGTTTCTTCATCTGATCTAAAAATGTCATGAATTCACCTCTGTATACCTTGATTATTAATAAATCGATCAAGTCATACTACGTGTTTTAAGCACCCATAACAGGTGCATTTCGATAACATTGTGTTTCATTTATATAACGCTTGGATTTATATCTGAGTAGCAGGTATGGATCTGACTTCATCACAGCCACCATGCTATTCACTACCACTCTATTCACAGTGTTTTAATTCAATATTTTAAAACGGTACTGATCCAACTGTTGCAATTTTTCTTCTACCGTTTGCTCAATTGATCCAAAGCACAGCTGGGCACGCAACAACCAATTCTTGTCGATGTCAAAATGCTCAGCGACTTTTTCATCAATTAGGGGATTATAATGCTGCAAGGAGGCTCCCAAGCCAGAATCTGCCAATGTCGCCCATACAGCAAATTGTGCCATACCGGAAGTTTGTTCAGACCATGCTGAAAAATCTTCACTATTTAATGGCATTTTCTTTTGCAATTGTTGAATCACGGACTGATCTTCATAAAATAAAATCGTGCCATAGGCTTCAGCACACTGATTCAGTTTCAGCTCCACTCCTTCATAAATATGCTCTGGTACATGCTGGCGCTGAACCTGTTTCACAATTTCCCAGAATTGATGATGAGAATCTGCAAATAACACGGCAATGCGCGTACTTTGGGAATCGTAGGCGGAAGGACAACTGCGCACTGCTTCCTGAATGATTTCGCAAAGATAGGCCTGACTATAATGCACCCGTTTACCCAACGCATAAATACTACGGCGCTTTTTTAACTGATCAATAAAGGTCAGCTCCAGATCATCATTCAGTTTGTTTTTTTTTGAAAACTTAAAGTCCTTGGTTATATCGCTTGTTAATACCTGACCAATCTTATCTAGCAATGCCATTTTCTACCCCACAAAACCAAGCTAAAACAGCCTGAATAATCCCGTAGAATTATAATGGTTTTATTAAGCTAAATAACTTTGCTTAATTTTTTCAAGCTGCTTTTTAGAGCATTCAAACCCGCTAAAAACAACAAACTCCGCACTTGGCGAAGTTTGTGTGAACTATAACGCATTATTTATTTTTCAGTTTCAAACAATGCAGCGACAAATGACTTAGCGGAAAATGGACGCAAATCATCAATTTTTTCACCGACACCAATAAACCGGATCGGCACATGGGTACGACTGGCGATATTAAACAGCACACCACCTTTGGCAGTCCCATCCAGTTTGGTAATGGTCAAACCTGTCAAGCCGACTGCCTCATCAAACATTTCAACCTGATTAATGGCATTCTGGCCAGTACCGGCATCCACCACCAACATGACTTCATGCGGTGCAGTTGCATCAATTTTCTGCATGACACGTTTTACTTTGGTCAATTCCTGCATCAAATGACCTTTATTATGCAAACGACCCGCTGTATCTGCAATCAATACATCTACACCCTTGGCCCGGGCACTTTCAAAAGCATCGAAAATGACCGAAGCCGAGTCAGCACCATGACCTTGAGCCACGACTGCAATATTATTACGCTCACCCCAGATCTGTAGCTGTTCCGTTGCAGCTGCACGGAAAGTATCACCTGCTGCCAGCATAACAGTCTTGCCTTCACCTTGTAGGCGTTTGGCCAGTTTGCCAATCGTCGTGGTTTTACCGACACCATTTACACCCACCACCAGAATTACATAAGGTGATTTGTTTGGATCAATATGCAGCGGTTTTACCCGTGGTGCCAATAAAGCCACCAACTCTTCTTGAAGTGCTTTATAGAGTGAATGCGAATAGATCAAATCACCACGTGCCGTACGTTCAGTCAGGTTAGTAATAATGGTCTTGGTTGCATCGACACCAATATCAGCCACCAGAAGCTGTTCTTCAACTTCTTCTAATAATTCATCATCAATTTCTTTACCACCGATCAGGATATTGACCATCCCATCGGCAAGGTTCTTACGGGTTTTGGTTAAACCCTCTTTCATACGGCTAAAGAAGCCACCTTTTGCCGCAGAATCTTCATTTTCAGTTTCTGTGGTAACAGGTGCAGAAACTACAGCTGCTTCGCTTGGCGTTTCTACGATAGGCACATTGACCGCAGGTAAGCTCGGTAATGTGACATCATCATCTCCGATATCAGCATCAATCAAAAATTTGTTTTGCCCATTAGATTGCTGTTGCATGCCGAATCCTTGAAAAGCATTGCGTTAAAAACCCAGATTCTACCATAACTTGCCTGCTTTGCAGCTAGCAATACAATTGCTGGACAAACATACCAAAAAGCTACAGCTCTCGGTTGCTTTCAAGTACGCATTTATTAAAAATAACTCTAAATACAAATGCCTATTTTGGGAGATCTAGTGTTCACTACCTTTTTTACTGTCTCCTCTTTCTCTCAAATGATCCAACAGATGATCTATCCATTCGGTGCAGCGGTCTTGTTTAGCCTGAGCTTTAGCCCAGCTCAGGCACAAACCCGAAGTGAATTGTCACGGACTACTTTTGAAACCACGTTAAGTAACGGTTTAAAAGTCATAATTCGGGAAGACCATCGTGCGCCCATGGTAATGACACAAATCTGGTATAAAGTCGGCAGTAGTGATGAATCCGGGAATATTCTGGGAGTTTCACACGCACTTGAACATATGATGTTCAAAGGCACCCATAAAGTTCCAAATGATGAATTCACCCGTCTTAGCCGGATTTATGGCGGCAGTATCAATGCCGCTACCTTCACCAATTACACCAATTATTATCAGCTTTATCCTAAAGCCTATTTTCCTATGGCACTGGAACTTGAGTCTGACCGTATGAGCAATTTATTACTGCGGCAGCAGGACTTCGAGCCAGAAATTAAAGTCGTCATGGAAGAGCGGCGCCAGCGTACTGATGACAATCCGCGGGCGCAAGCCTTTGAACGGTTTAAATGGATCAGTTATCCGACCAGTCACTACCGTCAGCCAGTGATTGGACATATGAAAACCCTAAATAATATTCAGTTGAATGATGTCAAAAAATGGTACCGGGACTGGTACAGCCCGAATAATGCTATTTTAGTGATTGTCGGAAATATCGAATCTGAAGCTGCTTTGGCTCAGGTACAAAAATATTTTGCTGACATTCCCGCACGCCCCACCCCAGCGCGCAATGATGTACTAGAATTTGAACGCCTAGGCTATCGGCATATGGAGATCAACAGCAATGTTCAAGTACCCAATCTTTATATGACCTGGAACGTAAAATCATTAACCACAGCTAAAAACCCGCAAGATGCCTATGCATTGAGTATTATTCGCAGTCTTTTGGACAGTGGGATTTCTTCCCGCCTGCAAGATCGCCTGATAAGAGATCGTAAAATTCTGACCTCTGTCAGCGTGTCTTATGATCCTTATAATCGTGGTGACAGCCTGTTTGGTATTTCAGCACTTCCTGTTTCAGGTGTTAGCCTGGCAGAAGCACAAGCAGCAATTCAGGATGAAATTGATTTACTAAAAACTGAATCTATTTCCGAGCGAGAACTGGAGCGCATCAGTACACGTTTTATTTCAAGTCTGATTTATAGTCAGGATGATCTGGCTGGACAGGCCAGAATGATTGGAAATCTGGAGGTTAATGGCCTGAGTTATCGCCTGATGGATGAGTTACCAAAACATTTTGAAAGCGTCAGTATTCAGGATATCCAGCGCGTCGCCAATGCCTACTTTGTCAGAGAAAACCTCAGCACACTTTATCTCTCACCCGAACAAAACACCCAGTAACGGGGATTATAAATGCTTCAAGTTTATCCAATTTTGCTTATTTGTGTTTTAAGTTTGAGTACGGCTATTCATGCAGAAAACTATCTGAACCATCAGCCTGCCCAAAATGATAATCCGAGTCAGTTACAGTCTATTCCTCTGTTGCAAAGTCTTAAAAATATCAATCCGCAACGTGAGTTTCAGGCTCCTTATATTCATGACCTGAATAATCGCTACAAGGTACGTACGCTATTTGTTGAAACTCAAGATCTTCCAATGGTAGATATCCAGCTGACCTTCAATGCTGGCTCGGCCCGTGATCAGGAAATTGCTAAAGGACTGTATGGTCTGTCAAATATGGCAGCCAAACTGATGCGTGAAGGCACAGATAAATATAGCGCAAATCAGGTAGCGGCTGTTTTTGACCAAACTGGTGCACAATTCAGCGTACAAGCATATCGGGACATGTTCGTAATTCGTCTACGTACGCTCTCAGACCCAAAAAAATTAGAACCCGCCTTAGCAATGATGATGGAAGTTATAAAGAATGCGTCATTTAAACCGTCCAGCATCAATTTAGCCTTAAGTAATACCCAAGTAGGGCAAAAGCAACTACAGGAAAACCCCAGCCGGCTGATGGATATCCGTTTTTATCGCACCCTTTATGGTCAACATCCTTATGCAGAACCAGTCACTGGCACCCAAGGCAGTACCAAAAAAATTAACGCAGAGTTATTAAAAAAATTCCGTGATCAATTTCTGGTAGCACAAAATATGAATATTGCCATTACCGGAAAACTTAGTCCTAAACAGGCACTCGAGCTATCTGAACGAATTGCCGGCAATTTACCTCAAGGACAAAAAGCAGCAGCATTACCAATGCCTGAGATTAAATCTGGTTTTGAAGTAGTACATTTACCCTATAAATCGTCTCAGGCACATGTCATCTTTGGACATCTAGGACCGACCCGCTTTACTACGGATAAACTGGCTTTAGAGATCGCTAATCGAATATTTGGGGGGGGTGGTTTTAATTCAGTACTCATGCAGGAGCTTCGGGTAAAACGAGGTTTTACCTACGGAGCTTATAGTTCAATCAGCTTTACTCAGTCGCCCGGAGTATTCAGCTTCAAATATGCTACACGTCAGGATCAACTGCTAGACAGCATTCAGGTCGCACATCGGGCATTTATCAACTTCGTTAGCCAACCCATTGATGGTCAGCGTCTGGAAGAAACCAAAGCCGGCATGCTGCGTGCCTTCCCTAACGTTTACAGCAGTAATGCCACTATCAATGCCCAGTTAGGCAATATGGGCTTTTATAGCGAGCAAAGTAATTATCTATCCAGTTATTCAGAACGTTTGGCTCAAGTCACGGCTACAGATGTACAAAATGCCATACGCAAGCACTTCCATCCTGATCGCTTAATACTAATCGTGGTCAGTAAAGAACTGGATAAAACTGCATTGGAAATGCGTTTAGAACAAAATTTGATTGATGCAAATTTTTACTTGCCCGCTCGTCCTCTACCTAGCGCATCTCCACAGAGACCGGTGGAAGCTGACGTACCCGTAACGACTCCTGCTGATAAGCCTGCATCAATTTAAGATATTGCCCACGACGGATATGCTGCTGCTCTAACAGAGCGAGTGCCATATCCTGAGTTTGGGGAAGATTTTGCTGCTTAGACAATTGCTGAATTTGAGTAACTTGCGACATGCTCAACGGACGATATAAAGCAAATGCGGCTAAAAACAGGATCACCGCAACAATAAAGATAACAACACTATTATAAATCTGTTCCAGATTAATTCTGCTGAAAATTTGATTTAGTTTTTCTGACTCTATAGACATACACTACCTCAGGTTAAAGGTAGTGTATGATTGCCATTGCACAAGTTCAAGTCAGCACACCGAATATTCATAAGGACTGAAAATCTGCTTATGCCAAGCTTAATTCATTGCTTTGGTTAAAATTGTAGAATAGAGTACCGCCGCTACCACTGCCAGTACGAGTAGAATCGCAAATTTACTTAAACCTGCTTCTGCTTCAGGTGGATGCAAGCGGTCTTCATCTGCAATACGGACTAATTCGCCATTATAGAGTTTATAAAACTGCTCACGCTGGTTTTCGTCCAGCTCACGAGTAAAATCATATACTTCTTTGCGCTGTGCCAGACCATATTCACCCAAATGGGTGTATTTACTAAATATAGCAGCATCAAGCTTTTTGCGATGCAAATCTGCAAGCTCCATAATTTGTCCTGCAGTCGGCGGCATATCAAATTTCACACCATCTAAAGTTCTTGTCGTCATGGCTTTCTCCTTGTTGTTTGCTATCCATTTACAATGTAGCTTAATAATATTTATAATTGTGTATAGTTTAATCAGTTAAACTATAACTGAAGTAAACAGACAAATTCGAATAGTTGACTTTTCCATTATTTTGTAATATTAGTTTAACAATACTAATTTATATTTGTATTTAGACTCATAAGTCTATCCTGAAATCATAATTAAAATTAAGGAGTTTATATATGATTCAACAATTCTCTCAGCATGACCTGGAACATCTGTATGCAGATGCCGTGAATACCATTCAATCACAAATGAACTTTGTCGATGCGGTAAAACAGCTTGAAGAAGCAGCTCGCGCCGGCCATGGTAAAGCAGCACTTTTTTTAGCAGAACTTTACTATCAAGGTTTCCGTGTAGAACGAGATTCACTCAAAGCCCAGTACTGGCAAAACATGGCCACGATGAAAGCATAAAAGAACGTCACCTAGGTGGCGTTTTTTTCAGCCATATTTTCAATAAACCGCAATCAATACATATTTTCTTACGATTACTTGCAAAGCTGAAACAGTAATTACTTATAAAGTTTCTAGAATAGGGGCTGTCATCCAATAGCACTTAATTCCAATGAAACCACGAACAATTATTCAAATTGATCCGATCTGCAAAGAATTTCTTCTGAAGATTACAATGCTGAAATCCATGATGAATTGTGGCGAGCTATGGGGCGCATATCATAAAGGTTGGGCAATGATGCGCGACCACGAAGACTGCATCTTTCCATTTTGGCTTAATCCACTCGATGCCCAAAATTACGCTCAACAACATTGGCCACATTACATTCCACGTAAAATCAATTCTGAAGATTTTGAAAATGCATTATTACCAACCTTATCACGACTGAATGTTACACCCGCCCTATGCAATACCAATGGCACCAGACTTAAACTAACTGCTGCACAAATGCGTCACCTATTTTTTTCGCAACAAAGACTGCACATTGCTTAAATAACATGCTATTTATAAAGAGTAAAACTTAAAAACCTAGAGATGTTCAGGTTGAATACATACTCAAGGATTAATAATAAATTGACCGATAAGGATGATTAAGCATGACCAATGTGGCACAGGTGCTCAGTGAAAAAATGCATCAAGCTATTTATACCATCCGTCCAGATTCTACAGTTTTAGAGGCCATCACCTTGATGGCCGAAAAAGGAATCGGGGCGCTGGTAGTCACCCATGAAGACAGCGTGGTGGGGATTTTGTCAGAACGGGATTACACCCGTAAGATTGCCCTGATGCAAAGAACCTCATTTGATACTACAGTCAATGAGATTATGACTTCTAAAGTGATTACCGTGACATCAGCCACTACGGTAGAAGACTGTTTATCACTGATGACTGATCGCCACCTGCGTCACTTACCCGTGGTCGAACATGAAAAACTGATCGGTTTGATTTCAATTGGAGATTTGGTCAAAGCAGCTATGGAGGACCAACGCAAACTGATTGAGCAATTACAGCAATATATCTCAGGTTAAAATAATATCACCACTCCCCCCAACATAGAAAGACCATGTAAATATCCAAAATTTAAACAACACAAAGATAAACCATCATATTTGAGATATAAAAAATCCCGGCACATGTACCGGGATTTTTTATATCAACATTTTGAATACAATCAGTTTAAACCGAGTTTTTCTGCTACATAATCTGAGTCTTTATCACCACGGCCCGATAAGTTCACCACAATCTTGGTATCTTTTGGCAGTTTCCCTGCTTCACGAATGGCCCAAGCCACCGCATGCGAACTTTCCAGTGCAGGTACAATACCTTCTACGCGTGACAGTGTCATAAATGCATCCAGACATTCCTGGTCGGTCGCAGTCGTATACTCGACCCGCCCCAAATCTTTCAGCAAACTATGCTGTGGTCCCACACCCGGGTAATCCAGACCAGAAGCAATTGAATGCACTGGCAATGGCTCGCCTTGTTCATTTTCCAGAACATAACAGGCCATACCATGTAACTGGCTCGGTTTACCTAAGGTCAAAGTAGCTGAATGCATATCAGTATCTAAACCATGACCTGCTGGCTCCACACCGACCAGCTTCACATCCGGTTCATTTAAAAATGCAGTGAATGCGCCGACTGCATTAGAACCACCACCAACACAAGCAACGATGTAATCAGGATTTGCACCAAAACGTTCATTGGTCTGAACTTTAATTTCATCGCCAATAATCGACTGAAAATCACGTACCATCATCGGGAATGGGTGCGGTCCAACCACCGAACCGATAGCATAGATGTAATTTTTCGGATCTTTCAAATATTCTTCAAAAGCACTATCGACTGCATCTTTAAGCGTAGCTGTACCGCGAGTCACAGAAATCAGTTTGGCACCCAGAATTTTCATCTTGACGACGTTTGGATGTTCTTTTTCGATATCCACTTGCCCCATATGAATTTCACATGGGATACCCACCAAGGCACATGCAGTTGCCAAAGCAACACCATGCTGGCCGGCACCGGTTTCTGCGATGACTTTGGTCTTGCCCATATATTTGGCCAGTAAAGCTTCACCCAGACAGTGATTGATCTTGTGCGCGCCGGTATGATTCAGATCTTCACGTTTCAGATAAATCTGCGCCCCGCCAAGCTGTTCAGAAAGGCGTTTGGCATGAAATAGTGGACTTGGACGACCGACATAATGAGCAAACAGGTCTTTCAGTTCATTCTGAAATTCTTCAGTCTGACGAATTTCCTGATAGGCCACATTAATATCATCCATGGCCTGTTTCAGATCGGGTGGAATAAACTGACCGCCATATCGACCAAAAAAACCTTCTTCATTGGGTAATGCAATACCATTAATTTGATGAGTCATAATCATGCCCGAGATTTTAAATAAAAGATAATGAGTGACTTTATACTAGAATAATTTGTTTTAAATCACTAATAACTCTAACTAAAGTCACTTATAGATAAATAGAATTAACGCGCAAGATATTTGGTCATGTCTTCAATGCCTTTCAGCGTCATTGGAAACATATGATTTTCAAATATTTGCTGGATCAGACCAATGGTATGGGTGTAATGCCAGTATTTTTCTTCTTCCGGATTCAGCCAGGCAGTTTTATCAAAATGCTGACGCAGACGCTGTAACCAGACCTGTCCAGCTTCATCATTCATATATTCAACCGAACCACCGACAGAATTCAGCTCATACGGTGCCATACTGGCATCACCGACCACAATCACGCGGTAATCGCGGCCATAGGTATTGAACAAATCCCAGGTATTCATGCGTGAACTGGAACGACGGACATTATCTTTCCAGACATAGTCGTACAGACAGTTATGAAAATAAAAATATTCCAGGGTTTTGAATTCGGTTTTCGCAGCACTGAACAGCTTTTCACACTGGGCAATATGCGCATCCATCGAACCACCGACATCGAACAGCATTAAAACTTTAATACGGTTACGACGCTCGGGCACCAGTTGTACATCCAGAATACCCTGCTTGGCCGTTTCACGAATCGTACCATCAATATCCAGTTCTTCGGCTGCACCCTGACGGGCAAACTTACGCAAACGGCGCAATGCCATCTGCATCTGGCGGCTACCCAAAATCTGTTCATCATCCAGATTGCGGTATTGACGCTGCTCCCAGACTTTCACCGCAGAACGCTTACGTCCCGGCCCGCCAATACGCACACCTTCAGGATGATCGCCATAGGCACCAAAGGGTGAAGTACCACCGGTACCAATCATCTTGTTACCGCCCTGATGTTTTTTATGCTGTTCGCGCAGACGCTCTTCCAGCATTTTCATCAGTTCTTCTAGCGATCCGGCTTTTTTCAGCTCTTCGCGCTGCTCCGGGGTCAGATGCTTCTCGAGTAATTCGAGATCGAACCAGTCTTTGGGCAGCTTATGCACCTGATTTAGCAGTTCATCCAGATCAAAGGTCGCGATACCATCAAAATAGTCTTTCATGGCACGATCGAACTTGTCGAAATAGCGCTCGTCTTTGACCATGACGGTTTTGACCAGCTGATAGAACTCGTCCTGATCGGCAAACACCAGACCTGCAGCAACCGCCTGATTCAGGTCAATCAATTCGCGGGTCGATACCGGTACGCCGTATTTGCGTAAGGTATAAAACAGTCGCACAAACATGCGTGTTTCTCCCTTAACGACGTGACATAAATGCTAGACGTTCAAGCAACTGTACATCTTGCTCATTTTTAATCAAGGCGCCGTATAGAGGCGGAATTGCTTTGGATTTATCAGTATTGCGCAGAATATCTTCCGGCATATCATCTGCCATGAGCAGGCTGAGCCAGTCGATCAGTTCAGAAGTTGAAGGTGGTTTTTTTAAACCCGGAACTTTACGAAGTTGGAAGAATACCTGTAAGGCTTCATTCACCAATGTTGCAGAGATATTGGCAAAATGCACATCGATGATTTCACGCATAGTGGCTTCATCCGGGAATTCGATGTAATGGAAGAAGCAACGGCGCAGGAAAGCATCTGGCAATTCTTTTTCATTATTTGAGGTAATGATTACGATTGGACGCTGTGTTGCCGTAATGGTTTCGCCTGTCTCGTATACATAGAACGACATTTTATCAAGTTCATGCAGCAAGTCATTTGGAAACTCGATGTCTGCCTTGTCAATTTCATCAATCAGCAGGACACAGCGCTCTTCACTGGTAAAGGCTTCCCACAATTTGCCAGGCTTAATGTAGTTCTTGATGTCATAGACACGATCATCACCCAACTGACTATCGCGCAGGCGCGATACGGCATCGTATTCATACAGGCCTTGCTGTGCTTTGGTGGTGGATTTAATGTGCCAGGTGATCAATTTTAAACCCAGACTTTGTGCGACTTGCTCGGCCAGTAAAGTTTTACCTGTACCCGGCTCACCTTTGACCAGTAACGGTTTTTGCAAACTGCGTGCAGCTTTCACCGCAAGTTTTAAACTGTCAGTCGCAATGTACTGATCGGTACCTGAAAATTGTTGAATATCAGCAGACATGATTGAACCTTATTTTTTACTTACAGCGGTGAACTTTTCTCGTGAACACGAATATTGCTTTTGTTCGACACATAAGTCGACCAGCAATAGCCAATCACAGAACCGATCCCAATGACAAATAAAATAAGTGACGCATTAATCCAAACTAAAGGCTGCTCTTTGGTCAGCATCCCGAATAACAGCCCAAAAATCGCGGGTGCAATGGAAGCATTCGGTCCCTCAGACACAGTGGGTGTCAGCAAAACAGCGAAGGCCATAATCCACAAAAAACCACCCATAGGTTTAGGCAAGCGTTTGGTCACACCATACCAGCACCATAAAGCAATCAAGCTGCCGAGCAGGTAAACTGCTACGGCAATGCTCTGTTCAGGAATTGAGTCTAATACAGCGACATAACCATTCATTTCACAACTCCTGAATTAACATTAAGCACCACGAAGCCCTTCTGGCTCTACAGCATTCGGGTCAATTAAACCTTCGGGCGGCATTTGCAGAAAGAAACCGCGGGTTTCAATAGAATCCATCACATGCAGAACATTGGCACGTGCCAGTTTACGTGATTCGCTTAATTCAAGATGCATGACAAAAGTCGCACGCCCAAATGCTGCCTGTACCGCTTCAGTTAATACACTTAAAGGCTCGAATGTTTCAGCTTCGCTTTCATTCGCAGGACGCGCCACATACAGATACATTTCACTTTTTTTGCTGGATTTGTAGATAGACACTTGCATATTTCAAACGACTTTTCTGGAAAAACAACCGCAAGGATACATCAAAAAAAAGACAGAAACATTAGCCACGTCTCATGCATCAGTCGTGATTTTGTATAATTGCTTTTTCTTTAACCAATCCTGCAGCCAATCACTCGCTGACTTTCATCTGGGTAGACAGATAAGATTCATCCTGATGCAATACCTCAATCAGGGGCCGAGTTAATAACTCATAGCGCCATCCAAGCAGATAATCCGGCAGATCCTGTTCATCCTTGTGAAAGACTACATGCTGATACAGTGCATTCAACCATTTCTTGCGCATCAGCACTTCTTTGGGAATCGAGGTTTCATTGACCACATGTTGAATAATTGCATCAATTCTGTCGCCGATATCTCGGGAAGAGTGGCGGATTGGACGTGCCAGGCGTAAGGGCCATTCGGCCTGGTCAGGCAGGAATTTCAACAGATCTAAAATCGTTTTGCCATGTTCGCGTAAAATATTGCCCCGAATATCTTTAACATGGCTAAGCTGAAAATTATTGCGCGGAAACTTTTCGACCAGATCAATCATGCTCGAATTTTTCAGGATAAAACTGCGTGGCTGATTCAATGCTTTGGCAATCTGATCACGCCAGACCATCAATTGCTGCAATTGCATCAGTTGACGGCGTGAATGCCGGTAATTTCCAACATCCTGATACAACAAGGCCGTAGGTGTATCTTTACCAATTTCCTGTGTCAGGAAACGACAATCCTGTAAGGCAAAATCCAGCAGATCTTTCGCATCCAGCTCATGTTTGATTTTTTCCGACAGTTGTACCAGATAATGCACATCATTGGCCGCATACAGTAATTGGTCTGAGCTGAGTGGACGTGCCAGCCAGTCAGAACGGGTCTGGTCTTTTTCAATATCGACTTCCAGCATCTGCTTGAGTGCATTTTGATAGCTAACTTGCAAACCATGTCCCAGAAATGACATACCGATCTGGGTATCGAATACATTACTCAGCGATTTTTTCTGGGTATAGTGATAGATCAGGTCGATATCTTCACTACAGGCATGAAAAATATTTTGCTGTGCGTCAAAAATTTTATTAAGGAACTCAGTCAAATCCAGTGTGGTACCATCCAGCAAATAAACCTGGTTGTCTACATTAATCTGGAACACACCCAGCTTAGGCCACAAGGTATCGACCTTGATAAACTCGGTATCCAACCCGTAAACTGAATTCTGGTCCATTAGTTTCAGTACAGGAGTTAAGTCGTGCTGGTGTTGAATAAATTGAAACATAAAGACTGAGTCTAAATTTAGATGCTCGATAAAACCATATTACCCCATATATAGAATTTATATATAAAAATATTATGCCTTACTTAAACTATTTGTTTCATTTTTCTCAGATAACTGCAGATAATAAGACACTAAAACTTCTTAATAATATATTTTTTATATTATATATCGAAAAAAGATAATTAATATTTTACTTAATTCGCATACGATTATGCACAGCCTGACTCAAAGTGTGACTATCGACATATTCCAGTTCTCCGCCTTGCGGTACACCTTGTGCGATACGGGTCATCTGGATTGGCAAATGTTTACTGGCTTCTACCAGATAATGTGCCGTGGCCTGCCCTTCAACTGTCGCATTGGTGGCCAGAATCACTTCTTTGACCCGCCCCTGACTCAAGCGTTGCAACAAATACGGAATACCAATTTCTTCCGGACCAATCCCGTCAAGTGGAGACAGATGTCCGCCCAATACATGATATTTACCACGAAAACTGCCGCTTTGTTCAATCGCCATCACATCTGCCGGAGATTCCACTACGCACAGCAGTTCATCATCACGATCAAGAGACGTACAGATATTGCAGACTTCATCTTCAGTAAGTGAATGACAGATCGAGCATTCATGAATGTGGTTGGTTGCCTCAGTCAAGGCATGTGCCAGACCTACTGCACCCTCACGATTTTTCATGATCAAGTGCAATGCCATGCGCTGAGCCGATTTCGGCCCCACGCTTGGCAATATGCGTAATGCTTGAACCAGTTGATCAAAACGATCACTAAACATTGCGCATTCTTCCTTAGAACATGCCAGCCAAGCCAGGTGGTAAACCCATGCCCGAATTTGCTGCTTTCATTCTTTCATCAGAAACCAGTTCTGCCTGACGCGCTGCATCATTCATTGCAGCTGCAATCAGGTCTTCAATCATGTCTGGATCATCCTGAAGTAATTCTGGATTGATTTCGATACGCTTTACTACATTACGGCAAGTCATAGTCACTTTCACCAGACCACCACCCGCTTCCGCATGCACTTCAGTTTGTGCCAGCTCTTCCTTGGCTTTTTTTACGTTATTTTCAACTTCTTTTTGCATACGCTGAGCTTGCTGCATCAACATGTTAATGTTCATAAATATCTCCGAACATAAATTTATAAAATTAGATAAGATCTAAACCGCGAGTAATATCACGAATAATATCACCAATCTCTTCCAAACCAACAGAAACGCGAATTAAACCTTCACGGATACCTGCTGCCGCCTTGGCTTCTGGAGACAGTTTGCCATGAGTCGTGGTTGCCGGATGAGTAATAGTTGATTTCACATCACCCAGATTACCAGTAATTGAAATGAACTTGGTATTGTCAATTACTGTCCAGGCGCCTTCACGACCACCTTTCACTTCAAAAGACACGATACCGCCAAAACCGGTTTGCTGTTTTGCTGCCAGTGCATGACCAACATGTTCAGGCAAACCTGCGTAATACACTTTTTCAACTTTCGGATGCGCATTCAGAAATTCCGCCAGTTTTTGAGCACTGGCAGAATGTTCACGCATACGTAAGCGTAGCGTTTCCAAGCCTTTTAGGAACACCCAGGCATTGAACGGGCTCATTGACGGGCCGGTAGTACGCACATAACCGAAGATTTCTTCCAGTACCTTGTGATTACCCACGACTGCACCGCCTAATGCACGACCCTGACCATCAAGGTACTTCGTAGCTGAATATACAACGAGGTCAGCACCAAATTTGATTGGTTGTTGTAATACTGGGGTACAGAAGCTGTTATCAATGGCCAGCAAAGCATTATTGGCATGGGCAATATCTGCCAGGGCTTGAATGTCTGCCACTTCTGCCAGCGGATTGGATGGAGACTCTACAAAAAGTAATTTGGTTTCAGGCTTGATGGCATTTTTCCAGGCATCCAGATCAGTCAAGTCGACAAAATCAACTGCTACACCGAATTTAGCAACATATTTTTCAAATAAAGAAACGGTGGAACCAAATACTGCACGTGAACAGATTACATGATCGCCTGCTTTCAAAAATGCCATTGCTACTGCCATAATCGCTGCCATACCTGAACTGGTGGCAACGGCGCGCTCTGCACCTTCTAAAGCAGCCAGACGCTTTTCAAACATGGCAACGGTCGGGTTAGTAAAGCGAGAGTAGATATTACCCGGCTCTTGGCCTGAAAATTTTGCGGCAGCTTCTGCGGCATTTTCATAAACAAATGACGATGTTAGAAAAATCGGTTCGCCATGCTCACCCTCAAAGCTACGGGTGTGACCAGTACGGATGGCTAAAGTTTCTAATTGGTAGTTAATATCGTCTTGCTGGCTCATCACTTTACTTCAGCCCTAAGGCTGCCTTTTGTAAAAAATTGCCAACATTTTGAGCGCCTAAGCTATTTCAGGTCAAGGCATAATAAGCGATTATTGCTTAGACTTCGATCAATCCTTCCGCGGATACGGATATTTTATTTACATGATTCAGTTAAAACAAAATTTTCAGCGTCAGCAAAAAAAATTGAAACACCTCAAGACCCGGGTGTTTAATGCCTCCTCACTGATTCTGTCGCAAAAAACCCTTTTTGAATATATTGCTGGCACCCAGTTTTACAAAATCCGATATTACGCCTCACCCGACAAAAAATATAAGGAACCATTGGTCTTTATTGCTCCCCTGGCCGTTAATATGGATATCTATGACCTGTATCCCTATCGTTCACTGGTCAAGCATTTTCAGCATAGCGGTTTTGATGTCTATCTGGTGGAGTGGAAACGTTTTGACTTTAAGCATCGTCATCTGAACTTTTTATCTTTTATCGATTCTGCTATTCCCCAGTCTATTGAAACGATCTGCAATCATTCAGGTAGTCAGCTGATTTCCCTACATGGCTGGAGTATGGCAGGCGTATTTGTCACGCTTTATACCGCCCTGCATTCGCCGGAACATGTCAAGAATCTGATCGTAGTCGGCAGTCCGATTGACAGTTATGCTTCAGGACGTGTCGGCAAACTGTTTTCTACAACCAATAAACTGATTTCTAAAAATAAAAATCTAAAACAGGCCATTCATCAAGGGCTGATTCCAAAACAGTATATTCATACACCGGGTATTTTAAATGCCTTGGGCTTTAAATTACTTGACCCGATTGGCTGGTTCAAAAGCCAAAAGCGGTTTTTGCTAAATCTTGATCGTGCCGAAGATGTCTATGAACACGCAACTATGGGAAATTTCCTGAATAAAATGATCGATTATCCAGGTGGGATTAATCAGGACATGATGCTGCATTTGTGGCTACAAAATCCATTAAAGCAGGGTTCTATTACTTTGAATGGTCGTACCATTGAGCTCAAGAATATTAGCTGCTCCCTTTTGGTAGGTGCAGGTCAAACTGACCAGATTGTGACAGAATCATCCGCCAGACCATTGCTGGATTTGACAAGTAGCCAGGATAAGACGTTTACTCTGATTCCAGGCGGTCATCTCGGCCTGATGTCCAATCAGAAAACAGCCAATACATTCTGGCCAAAAATGACGACCTGGCTGGTGCAACGCTCAAAACGTCTCGGCGCTTAAAGCAGATTTAAGTACCAGTAAAAATATTCAAACTTATCAATATATTTATACATATGCAGAGGGTACAGCATGATTCAGTCAGTCGCATTTATCGGCTTAGGTGCAATGGGTTATCGTATGGCAGCACATTTACCCAAGCATTTTGATACGGTCTATGTCTGGAACCGTACTTTCAACAAGGCAGAAGAGCATGCTGCTGAATATGGCACCCAGGCTGTTAGCCTTGAACAGGCTGTTCAGGCAGATGTGATTTTTTCCTGCCTGCCAACCAGTACCGATGTAGAGCAACTTCTGGAAGATTTACCGCTTAAATCCGGCTCAGTCTGGGTCGACTGTACCAGTGGCGTACCGGATTCAGCGCAAAAACTGGCAGTACAACTGGCTGAACGTGGGGTGATTTTTCTGGATGCACCTGTCAGTGGCCAGACCATTGGTGCTGAAAATGGTACTTTAACTGTGATGGTGGGTGGCAATGTACAGGGTTATGAACATGCTCTCCCTGCGATGCGGGCTTTTGGCAAACTGATCAAGCATGTGGGTGAATCTGGTGCGGGTTTTGCTGTGAAGGCGGTAAATAATATGTTAATGGCTGTAAACCTGTGTGCCGTTGCTGAGGGCTTTACTACCCTGAAAGCACATGGAGTAAATCTGCATGAAGCACTAGATTGCATTAATGCTTCAAGTGGGAAAAGCATGGTGACCGAAACCGTATTGCCACAGCGGATTTTAAATCGAAGTTTTCCTGTAACCTTTGCCCTGCCACTTCTGGCCAAAGACACCGGGATTGCAATCGATCTCGCCCGCGAAGCCAAACTTTCTGCACCTGTGTTATCTTTAACCCAGAACCTGATTCAGGCAGCTAGCGATCTATCGGATAAAAACAGTGATTTTTCCAGTGCTGTAAAAATGTATGAATCATGGAGTAATATTACCATTGAGTAATATCTCGCCATTGAATAATGATAACGAAACCTCATATTGTGACTGTTAAGCAGGTACAAATAGTGGATAACCCAGAGGAAACTCTCATGAAGAAATTTTCTGTTGCAGCATTGATTGGCTTTGCAACTTTGTTCGGGGCTTCAACATCGGTTCTTGCATCTGAACAAGAGTGCAAAAAATTAAAAAATGATCACGACGTAATTTACGCGTCTAAAGGTTTCTGTTTCAAAGATCCTGAAGCAAAAGCCAAGTTCGGTAATGATAATTGTTATACAACCAAGCCAAAATTCTCGGAAAAAGAGCAACAACGTCTTGACGCGATCAAAGAACGTCAGAAAGAATTGAACTGTAAATAATTCAGTTTAATGACGCTCAAGGAATGTACTTATGACTTATGATGATCAGAATATTTTTGCACGAATTCTACGCGGTGAACTTCCTGCGATAAAAGTGTATGAAGATGACCAAGTTCTTGCATTTATGGACATCATGCCTCAGGCAGACGGTCATACACTGGTAGTTCCGAAGACTCCTGCAATCACTTTACTGGATTTGCCACCTGAAGCGGCTGCTTATACGATTCAGATCGTACAGAAAGTTGCAAAAGCCATTGAAAAAGGTTTAGGGGTAGATGGCATCGTACTGATGCAGTTATCTGGCGCTGCAGCGGGTCAGACGGTACCGCATATACATTTTCATCTGGTGCCAACCTCTTTACACAATCTTGGCAAACATGCTGTGCAGATGGGCGATCAGGAAAAAATCAAAGCCTTGGCCGAGAAAATCAAAGCTGCCCTTTAAGAAATTCTTAACATCCAAAAATGGAGCTTCGGCTCCATTTTTTTCGCCCTCATCGTGCATTTTAATTTACGCTTTAGAAAAGCTGATAAAAAATACCAAGACAAAATTTTGAATAGTAATAATTTTTAGAACACAAATTCGCCCATCCTCAATGTTCTTACAAAACGAAACATTTAATAGATTTGAAATATTTCCTTAATCTTACTGTCTTATTTGTAATTAATACTTAGCACCAATACAGGACGGTAGCAAAATTTAACAAAGCTACCACAACACCTTTGTTAGGACCAAAAAAGTCTTATTGGAGCTACACATGAAAAAAACTCTTTGCGCATTAGCAGTTGGGGCAACAATTTTAACACCGGTCATGGCAGCTGCTGCTGATGTTAAAGTGTATGGTCGCGCACACGTTTCTTTAGATTATCTGGATGATGGTGCAGATTATAATGAAGTGGGGCTTTCTTCAAATTCTTCACGCTTAGGCTTTAAAGCTGAACAAGAATTAGAAAACGGAATGACTGTTTTTGCTCAAATTGAACAAGAAATTAACTTTTCTAGTGGTTCTGCAAATGATGATCTCGAATTTGCAACCCGCGATACTTTTGTCGGTTTAAAAGGTGACTTTGGTCAAGCACGTGTAGGTCGCTTTGACAGCCCGTTTAAAGTTGCACGTGGCCCGGTCAATTTTTTTGGTGACATGGTTGGTGATATTCGTAATGTCACCCGCGCTGGCAACTTACGTTTTGATGAACGTAATGCCAATACGATTGAATATAAATCACCTAAATTTGCTGGCGGTTTCAATGTGTTGGGGGCTTTGTCACTTCATGAAGCAAATAGCCCGGACGCCACTAAAGATGGCGCTAAAGACAAAGACAAGGCATACGACCTCGCTTTAACCTATAAAGAAGGTAAAGTTGATTTCGCCGCTGCATATGAACATTACGAAGAAGAAGCTGCCCGTGGTGAGCGCGATGGTTTCCGTATCGCAGGTGCTTACAAAATCACACCTGAATTCAACCTGGGTGGTTTATACCAATTCCTTCAACACGATAACTCTGAAGCAAACCCAGATGCACAAGTATTTGGTGTAGCCGGTGAATATAAATTTGCACCAAAAACCTCATTCCGTGGTGAAGTATTCCACCGCGATGTCGATGCTGATGATGCGAATGCAACTTTGCTGGCAATCGGACTTGAGCACCGTTTAGATCCAACAGTTCGCATTTATGGCAACATAGCAACTGTACTAAATGATGAAAACTCAAACCTTACCCCTTGGGCACAAGGTCGTACCAATACTGTAGGTGGAGTACGCGGTGAAGACAGTTTAGGACTTTCCCTAGGCATGCGTTACGACTTCTAAGTCCAGTCCCCCTCACAAAGCTTAAAAAGAACATGCCTCCAGCATGTTCTTTTTTTGGCGTGTTTTTTATCAATATAAAATGATGTGAAAGATTGTGACATTGATATTCACCCCTTATAAAACCAACCAAAATAGTTTGATTAATTTTATTCTTTATTTTAAAACCAAGCATTTTAATCAGATTAAAAAGTATTAATCCAACTAAAACAATCTACATTCGAATATATAAATATAAGCATTTTAGTCGGATTTAAAAACCAATAAAATTACATAAAATAATAAAAAATATTTAGAATAAATTTTAACTCATATAAATATATATTTATTATTTTCAAATACTTATAAATATATATTTATTTAAACTGTATCGTCTATTTATTTTTTAGTTACAATAGATTAATAATATACAACAAGTCATATAACAGGCTTAGTCGAATGAGCTTAGTTCCCAAAAATCTAAACCAGAGAGTGGTTAGAGAAATAACCGCCATTTTAATTATCAAGGTTATTTTACTAATGATAATTAAAAATATCTGGTTTGATGCGCCTACGATTCCTAAAAATTTTGATAACCAAGTCGCCGAGCGTATCGCCGGCAATCCTTCCCAAATCCAGGAGACACGTTGATGATTTCTGAAAGCGTGGTCGATCTCTCGCGGTTCCAGTTCGCCATGACCGCGATGTATCACTTTATTTTTGTTCCACTGACGCTAGGTCTGGCATTTCTGCTTGCCATTATGGAAACCACCTATGTGATTTCCGGCAAAGAAATCTATAAAGACATGACCAAGTTCTGGGGAAAACTGTTTGGTATTAACTTTGCCTTAGGGGTAACCACCGGCCTGACCATGGAGTTCCAGTTCGGAACCAACTGGGCGTATTACTCGCATTATGTCGGTGATATTTTCGGTGCACCGCTGGCGATTGAAGGTTTGATGGCCTTCTTCCTTGAATCGACGTTTATTGGCTTGTTCTTCTTTGGTTGGGATCGTCTTTCCAAAGTGCAACATCTGGCCGTAACCTGGCTGGTAGCTTTAGGCTCGAACATGTCCGCACTCTGGATTCTGGTCGCCAATGGCTGGATGCAAAACCCGGTCGGTTCGGCATTTAACTATGAAACCATGCGTATGGAAATGGTGGACTTTGCTGCACTGATCTTTAACCCGGTCGCTCAGGTTAAATTTGTGCATACCGTATCTGCGGGTTATGTCACAGGTGCCATCTTCGTACTGGCTATTTCAAGTTACTACATGCTGAAAAAACGTGACCTGCCTTTTGCACGCCGTTCTTTTGCCATTGCAGCTATCTTTGGGCTTGCTTCTACACTTTCAGTGATTTTACTGGGTGATGAATCAGGTTATGAGCTGGGCGATGTACAAAAAACCAAACTGGCAGCAATTGAAGCAGAATGGGATACTCATCCTGCACCTGCGCCATTTACTTTGTTCGGTATCCCGAATAAGGAAACCATGACTACAGATTATGCAGTGAAAATTCCTTATGTGATGGGTCTGATTGCCACACGTTCTACTACAGAACAAGTCACAGGTATTAAGGACCTGCTGGTTCAGCATGAAGCGCGTATCCGCAATGGTATGGTGGCCTATTCGCAACTGGAAAAATTACGTGCTGGTGATCAGTCTCCAGAACTAAAAACCGCTTTTGAAGAAAGCCAAAAAGACTTAGGTTACGGTCTGCTTCTGAAAAAATACACGCCAAATGTCGTTGATGCCTCTGAAGAGCAAATCAAAGCAGCCGCTAAAGATACCATTCCACACGTACCAAGCCTGTTCTGGGCATTCCGTGCCATGGTGGCTTCTGGCTTCTTGATGCTACTTCTATTTGCACTGGCAACTTTTGCGGTAGCAAAACGTAATGCTGAAAACAAACCATGGTTATTGAAATTTGCTTTATTTGCACTGCCTTTACCTTGGGTTGCTGCGCAAACTGGCTGGTATGTAGCAGAAGTAGGTCGTCAACCATGGACTATTGGTGAGGTATTACCGACGCATCTTTCAGCATCAAGCTTAAGCACAGGTGATGTCTGGGGTTCAATCCTTGCATTGGCAGCATTCTATACCGTGTTACTGATTATCGAGATGTATCTGATGATCAAGTTCTCACGTCTTGGCCCAAGCTCACTGCATACTGGTAAATACCATTTTGAAAAGCTTGCAGCTGCAGAAAAGTCAAATGGGGAGACTCAAGCATGATCGAATATGAATTATTAAAAATCATTTGGTGGGTGCTGGTCGGCGTATTGCTGATTGGCTTTGCCCTCACCGACGGCTTCGATATGGGCTCCATGGCGATCATGCCATTTGTGGGCAAAAATGATAGCGAGCGCCGTGCAGCGATCAATACCATTGCGCCGCACTGGGACGGTAATCAGGTCTGGTTTATTACTGCCGGCGGTGCGTTATTCGCTGCCTGGCCAATGGTCTATGCAACTGCCTTCTCCGGCATGTACTGGGCCCTGCTACTGGTCCTGTTTGCCCTGTTTCTGCGTCCGGTTGGCTTTGACTATCGCTCAAAGCTGGAAAATACCAAATGGCGCAATTCATGGGACTGGGGTCTAGCCATTGGCGGTGCAGTACCTGCCTTGGTTTTCGGTGTGGCATTCGGCAACATGTTCCTCGGTGTACCATTTACTTTAGATGAAACTGTACGTTCTACTTATACTGGTAGCTTCTTTGCCCTGCTTAATCCGTTTGCAATTGTCTGTGGTCTGGTCAGCTTATCGATGCTGTGTGCACATGGTGGTGCATGGTTAATGCTGCGTACAGATGGTGACCTACGTCAGCGTTCTGCCAAAGCAACACAAATCATGGGTCTGGTTTATCTGGTTACCTTCCTGGCTGCAGGCGCTTGGCTGTACTTTGGTGGTATTCAAGGCTATACCCTAGTTACACCTTTTGATACCAATGGTGTTGCTAATCCGCTCGCAAAAGAAGTATTGACCAATGCCAATCCAGGCTGGATGAACAACTATTCGACTTATCCAATCACGATGGCAGCGCCTATTGCCGGAATTTTGGGTGGCTTGATCATTGTCTTGGCAGCAGGTAAAAACAAAGCAGGCTTGAGCTTCCTAGGTTCATCTCTGGCTGTCATCGGTGCCATCCTGACTGCCGGTTTTGCCCTGTTCCCTTTCCTGATGCCTTCAAGCATTAACCCGGTTGCAAGTCTGACTATGTGGGATGCAGTATCTAGTAAAAATACCTTAACCGTTATGACCGTTGCTGCCTGTATCTTTGTTCCACTGATCCTCATCTATACCACCTGGTGTTATTACAAGATGTGGGGCGTGATTACCAACAAACACATTGAAGATAATTCACATAGCCTGTACTAAGGCTATGTCTTAAGGAGAGACAACTATGTGGTATTTTGCTTGGATTCTGGGTGTACTGATGGCGTGTTTTGCCAGTGTAATTGCTGCCATTTACATGGAACAACATCAAGACCTGGATGAGGAATAAAACATGACCGAAGCTGCGCTTGAGAAAACCGTTGTAGACAAGAAACCAAACAAATTTGCGATGATGATTTCCTGCCTCCTGGCTTTTCCTCTCGCAGCCGTGTTATTGGTTCATCCTTCCGCAATGCTGGATGCCAATGGTGAATATAGCCATAGTGCCATGATGTATATTATGATTGGTATTTCTGGAGGCTTTGTCCATGGTGTGGGCTTTATGCCGCGCCACTGGTTCTGGAAATGGCTGTTTAGTCCATTTTTAGCCTGGCCTTTAATGATCTGGGGCTATTACACCTGGTTTTTCAGTTAAAGTATTAAATTAAAAAAGCCCTCAAATGAGGGCTTTTTTAATTTAATACGAGTTCTAGAATATTCTTTTTTTCTTCTGGCCCAACTGGATTTTTAAAACAACTTATCTTAAGTCTATAAGAAAGCCGGAAAAAGTCCAACTTTTAGAATAATTTATCGATGGGTATGAATCGACATCACAATGCCCATCCCGGCCAGCATGGAAATCACTGCCGTTCCACCATAACTCATCAGCGGCAATGGATCTCCAGTTACAGGTAAAATCCCGCTCACCATGCCTGAGTTTAAAAATACAAAGAAGAAGAAAGTCAGTCCCATGGCTCCAGCATATAAACGGCCAAAGTTATGAAAGCTGTTTAAACCAATCATCAAACAGCGAATAATAATGGCAGTGAATAAACTGAACAGCAGGAAAACACCAATAAAACCGAATTCTTCGGCATAGGTCGACATAATAAAGTCAGTATGATGTTCAGGGAGATAACCCAAATGCGATTGCGTACCTTCAGTATAGCCTTTACCTGTGGAACCGCCTGAACCAATGGCGATTTTGGACTGGATAATATTCCAGCCCGCGCCCAAGGCATCTGACTCCGGATCGAACAACGTGGTGATACGTTTTTTTTGATATTCCTGTAGTACGAACATCCATGCAGCCGGAGCTGCCACGGCTACTGCCGCCGCTGCACCACCAATCAGACGCCACGACATCCCACTTAAAAATAGAACAAAAATACCGGGAATCACCAAACCAATATTCAAATCAGGCTGAAGTGCCACTAAAACAAATGGTATCCCCAATAAAATCAAAGCCCCGACAATATGCAAAAATTTGGGAGGAAACGGCTTGCGTGCAAAATACCAGGCCATCATCAAAGGCATCGCAAATTTCATCACCTCACTCGGTTGCATACTTCCTACCCCTGGCAAGGTAATCCAGCGGGTTGCACCTAAACGTTTTTCACCAATCACAAAGACCAGAAGCAGCATGAATATTCCGAAGGCATACAGGTATGGACTAATCGCCTGATAGACTTTCGGTGGAATCTGCGCACAGATAAACAGCAGCACAAAGCCAATTCCGAAACTGATCGCCTGACGCACCACCATGCCAGAGTCTTCGGAGGTCGCGCTATACACCACCATTAAACCCAGGATTGCATTCAGAATCAGAAAGCACAATAACCACGGATCAAGGTGCAACTTGGTCCATCGAGATGAATCTTGCGGGTTAATACTACGTCCATCACGCAAAGAATGACGTAAAAACCGATACTGCTGTGAAGGTATCATTGGCCAGAAGGTGAAAAAAGAATGATGGCAAAATTATAAGTGAAAGCCATAGGGAATAGATCGCCATAGCCAGATTTATTCTGCTTTTATTTAAATTTTATTTGAATACATTTTTACGCCTGAGCTTGTAAAATCAGCCTGGCGAGTTCCAGATCATCCGGATAAGTAATTTTAATATTATCAGAACGCCCTTGAACTACACTCACCTGCTCACCAATATGCTCCAGTGCGCTGGCTTCATCGGTAATGGTTGCACCATTTTTCAACGCCTGTTGAATGGCGCGCTTCAAGACTCCCAGTTTCGCCATTTGTGGGGTTTGTGCTTGCCAGAGCATCGAGCGATCGACCGTTTCCTCAATATCAGAACCAGTCATGACCCGTTTCAGGGTATCTCGTACCGGAATCGCCAAAATTGCAGCCTGATCCTTGGTCATCGCCGCATTGACTAACTGCTGAAGACAATCCTGACTGACACACGGACGCGCCGCATCATGGACCAGCACCCAGTCATCTTCAGAAGTGATTTGAGATAAATAAATCAATGCATTCAATACAGAGTTCACCCGCTCGGCACCACCCTGACAAAAATGGGCCTTCTCCAGACTGGAAAATGGCAGGGTTTTCGCCACGTTGTCCTGTTCACCAATCGCCAGAACATAACCCGCCAAAGGCAGTTGATTTAGACGTGCCACCGTATGTTCAAGAACTGTCTGCTCCTGAATCATCTGGTATTGTTTCAGCTCTGTTTTAGAGAAACGGCTACCGGAACCTGCAGCTGGAAGAATGGCCCAAAGTTTAGGGTGTGGTTGGTACTTCAGCTGACTCATTGGTTCGCAGGTCTACTTTAGAATTGGGATTAAGATAGATCGGTTTATATTGGGTGCTGATGGTACTCATTTGAACAAAAGTTTCATGAGGCTTAATCAGGCCAAGATCTAAACGTGCATGCTCTTCGATGGCTTCAATACCATTCTTCAAATCATAGACTTCTGCTGCGAGAACGCGATTACGTTCTTTTAGCTCTTCATTTAATTCTACTTGTTGCTGGATTTTCTGGGTCAGTTGCTGATGATCATGATAACCACCTTCACCAAACCAGTATAAATATTGAAACCCTGCGATCAGAACGATCGCAAGGCCCAACAGTACTTTACTCATCAAAGAGTCGAATACATTTAATAACATTGACATAAGTCGCTTAGTTCAAACCCTTGAACTCAGCTTTACCGCGATATGCAGCATGAGTCAATTCTTCAATGCGAAGTAATTGATTATATTTTGCTACACGGTCAGAACGGCAAAGTGAACCTGTCTTGATTTGACCCGCTGCTGTACCCACTGCAAGATCTGCAATCGTTGAATCTTCAGTTTCGCCTGAACGGTGAGAAATCACTGTAGAATAACCATTTGCTTTCGCAAGATAGATTGCATCTAGAGTTTCAGTTAAGGTACCGATCTGGTTGTATTTGATCAGAATCGAGTTAGCGACTTTCTCATTGATACCACGTTGCAGGATTTTCGGATTCGTTACAAACAAATCATCACCCACCAACTGGATCTTGTCGCCAAGGATAGAAGTCAGGTAAGACCAACCTTCCCAGTCAGATTCGTCCAAACCATCTTCGATTGAAATGATTGGGTACTGGTTCACCAGACCAGCAAGGTAATCAGAGAACTGGTTGCTTGTGAATGCTTTGTTGCCTTCACCTGCAAGGATATACTGACCATCTTTGTAGAATTCTGAAGATGCACAGTCAAGTGCAAGCATGATGTCAGAACCTGCTTTGTAGCCAGTCTTTTCAATTGCTTCTAGAATAACAGTAATTGCTTCCTCGTTTGAACGAAGGTTCGGCGCGAAACCACCTTCATCACCTACAGCAGTGTTCAAACCTTGTTTCTTTAAAACCGATTTCAAAGAATGGAAGATTTCAGCACCTGCGCGTAACGCTTCAGAGAATGAAGTGAAGCCTACAGGCTCAATCATGAACTCTTGGATATCAACGTTGTTATCTGCGTGTGAACCACCATTCAGGATGTTCATCATTGGAACAGGCATGGTTAAAATGCTGTTATTACGAAGGTCTGCGATGTATTGGAAAAGTGGAACTTTCTTTTCTTCAGCAGCAGCACGCGCAGCAGCAAGAGAAACTGCCAAAGTTGCGTTTGCACCTAGTTTTTCTTTATTTTCAGTACCATCAAGCGCGATCATCGTGTGATCAATGTCTTTTTGCTCGAATACTGACTTACCAATTAACGCTTCACGAATCAACGTGTTTACGTTGTTCACCGCAGTTTTAACGCCTTTACCCAAGTAACGCGCTTTATCGCCATCACGAAGTTCTAAAGCTTCACGAGAACCAGTTGAAGCACCAGATGGTGCACATGCACGGCCAACTACGCCAGATGCTAAGATAACGTCTGCTTCGATGGTTGGGTTACCACGAGAGTCCAAAATTTCACGTGCACGAATGTCAACGATTTGACTCATGAACAATTCCTCAGTTGATTGAATAACAGGATGCTTAAAACTGCATCAATGGGTATCTAATTTTTCAAATCCTTTCACTAAAGTATCCAGCTCTTTGAGTTGAGCGAGGAATGGCTCTAGTTGAGATAAACGCAAGGCACAAGGACCATCACATTTTGCCACATCCGGATTTGGATGGGCTTCCAGGAACAAACCTGCAAGACCTGTTGCCATACCGGCACGTGCCAGTGTAGTAATCTGGGCACGACGACCGCCGGCAGAGTCAGCACGACCGCCTGGCGTCTGTAAGGCATGGGTGACATCAAAGAATACTGGCACATTCATTTCTTTCATGACGTCGAAGCCCAACATGTCTACAACCAGATTGTTATAGCCAAATGATGAACCGCGTTCACAAAGAATCAGCTTGTCATTTCCCGCTTCCAGACACTTATGCAGAATATGGCGCATTTCGTGCGGAGCCAGGAACTGGGCTTTTTTGATGTTGATGATGGCATCCGTTTTTGCCATCGCTTCAACCAGGTCAGTCTGACGACTTAAAAATGCAGGAAGCTGGATAATGTCAGCAACTTCCGCCACAGGAGCCGCCTGATACGGCTCATGTACATCAGTGATGATTGGCACATTAAAGTGTTTTTTAATGTCTGCTAACCACTCGAGACCTTTTTCCAGGCCAGGCCCACGGAATGAGTTCAGGCTTGAACGGTTGGCTTTATCAAAACTTGCTTTAAAGACATATGGAATATCTAGACGTTTGCAGATATCAACATAAGTCTCTGCAATTTCAAAAGCCAGGTCTTTAGACTCGAGTACGTTCATGCCGCCGAATAGTACAAATGGCAAGTGGTTTGCCATTTGTATATCGCCTAAACGTACAATTTCTTGTGGTTTTAATTGTGACATTTAAACTTCCTAGTTGTGTCTTAAACTCGCATTATTTGGTTTTTTGGTACTGCTTTTTTGCAGCATCAATGAAACTGGCAAATAATGGATGTCCATCACGTGGCGAGCTGGTAAATTCCGGGTGGAATTGTACTGCAATAAACCAAGGATGTGCAGGAATTTCAACAGTTTCTACCAGATGTTGTACCGGAGAATAACCAGAAATCTTCATGCCTTTTTCTTCCAGCACTGGGATATAACGGTTGTTCATCTCGTAACGGTGACGGTGACGCTCGATGATTTCTTCAGAACCATAAACTTCTGCAGTTTTAGTTCCTGCAACCAGTTCAGATTTTTGCGCACCTAGACGCATCGTGCCACCCAGATCTGAGTCAGCAGAACGTTGCTGAACTTCACCGCGCTCATCTAACCATTCAGTAATCAGACCAATCAATGGAGATTTGGTTGAACGGTTAAATTCAGTTGAAGTTGCATCTGCAATACCCGCAACATTACGTGCATATTCGATCACAGCCAACTGCATACCCAAGCAAATACCGAGGAACGGCACACCGTTCTCACGTGCGAATTGAATCGCCTTCATTTTACCTTCAGTACCGCGCTCACCGAAACCACCTGGAACCAGAATCGCATCAGCATCTTTCAATACCTCTGCTACTTCTTGGCTTTCAAGCTCTTCAGCGTTTACGTAGTCAATCTGAACTTTCACACGGTTTTGAATACCCGCATGTAGAAGTGCCTCATTTACTGACTTATAGGCATCTGGAAGTTCAACGTATTTACCAACCATTGCCACACGAACCGTGTATTCAGGGTTTAGTAAAGCTTCTACCACGTTATCCCAATCTGTTAAATCAGCTTCAGGAAGATCGTTAAAGCCAAAACGCTCACAGATTAAATCATCAACATTTTGTTCGTAGAATGTACGTGGAATCTGATAGATCGAACGTGCATCTTTACATACCACAACGGCACGTGCTTCAACGTTAGTAAATAATGCAATCTTACGCGTTGTATCGGCATCTACATCGTACTCTGTACGACAGATGAGAATGTCTGGCTGAATACCAATCGACAGGAGTTCTTTAACAGAGTGCTGTGTTGGTTTGGTTTTTAATTCTGCTGCAGACTTAATGTATGGGAGTAACGTTAAGTGCATTAACATGGTACGTTTATGACCAAGTTCAACCATCAACTGACGTACAGATTCCATGAATGGGAGAGATTCAATGTCACCTACAGTACCGCCGATCTCTACGATCGCAACGTCATAACCTTCGCCTGCACGAAGTACACGCTCTTTGATATTGTCAGTAATGTGTGGAATAACTTGCACAGTACCGCCTAGATAGTCACCACGGCGTTCTTTGTTCAGAACATCCTGGTAAACACGGCCTGATGTGAAGTTATTTAGTTTGGTCATTTTCGCACGACGCAAGAAACGTTCGTAGTAACCCAAGTCTAAGTCTGTTTCAGCACCATCTTCTGTAACAAAAACTTCACCATGCTGGAATGGGCTCATTGTCCCTGGATCGACATTAATGTATGGATCCATTTTTACCATGGTCACTTTTAAACCACGAGCTTCTAAAAGTGCAGCAACAGAAGCAGCTGAAATACCTTTACCTAGTGATGAAACTACACCACCAGTAACGAAAATAAAATGGGTCATTGGGTTTCTCGTACAATCGAGCCTAAATCGGCCTGCAATGTTGCGCAATTTTACTTTACCTTGTACCTAGAAAGCAAAGTCAATCCGCATCAATTCAAAGAACAATAAACAATTGACTATTCTAACAGCAATTCCCCTAAAAAATTACAGTAAGTTCATATGATTTCTATCTTGCATTTTGCTGCTATAATGGTGTATCCCCTCCACACTTTTATGTTTGATGCAATGATGATGAAGAAACTTTTAATCTCCACCCTAATCCTGACTGGCCTGACATTAACTGCGTGTGTAAAAAAAGAAGCACCAAAAGAAGAAGAACAAGTAGAAGTTGCTCCAGCATCAGAAATCTCAACTCCAGAACCGGTACAATTTGAACCGCTTGAGCCGGTAGTAGAAGAAGAAGTCATTGAAGAAGCGGTACCAACGGTTGAAATTCAACGTGAGCAAACTGAAAACACAACGACTGAAATCCGCCGTGAAATCAAAAAGCCGGAAACTAGCGAGCCAACATCAGTTAAGGAAACCAGTGAAGAGCCTGCTTCAACTGCACCTAAAACCAATTCTGACCCAGAAAACAAGTCGGAAGATGATGCAGTTGCTGATGCGATTGCTGCAGCAATGCCAGCACTTAACTAATTACAAGATCATTCATCAAAAAAACCCAGCATTTGCTGGGTTTTTTATTAAGACTTTTTAGGCAGATGCCTGTACTTGCGTACGAGATAAATGAATCAGGTAATCTGCCATCAGACGAGTGGCCCATGATTCGGTTTGCATCAAGCCTTGATAAAAACCGCAATGACTGCCTCTTTTAGTGGTAATCACGACAATATTCGGCATGGCTCTGATTTTATCCTTATGAGGCTCCAGATTCCGGATATTACAAACCGGATCATCCTCCGAATTCAAAATCATCAATGGAATTTTGACATTTTCAAAGACGTAGATAGGATTGGTGGCTTGCGTATAACTCACATAATCTTTAAATCCGGCCAGCTCAAAATAGAGTCGTTCAAACTCGGATAGATCTTTAACTTCCAGTAATCTTTTCCAGCTCGGACAGACTTGCCAGGTTTCCTGATAAGGCTGGATAAAACGCTTAATCAGTTTTTTGGTCATGACCTTACTATAAAATGGATGGACATAATCGAATCCCGTTTCCATGTCATAGCCTGGACACAAGGCAAATGCGGCTTTTAATGGTGTCTGTTCGCCTTCTTCGCCGAGATAACGGACAAGCAAACCTGTACCGGCAGATGAGCCAACCCCATAAAGATCGGATTGAGGAAATTTATCCTGGATATAAAGCAACTGTTCCCGCAAGTCTTGGGTCGAACCAAAAAGATTCATTTTAGGGACAGGCATTGGCAGGTGGGCATGGCCACGGCGTAAGCATAAAGCCACGCGCCAACCGGTATATTTATGCAGATCCCGTACCAGTTCCCGCATTGACTCAGGAGAACCGGTTATCGTATGCAATAAAACAATGGTAGGTGTATTTGCAGGAAGATCCAGACCATACCATGCAATACCGGTAATACCGCCATCTGACATTTTTAGCTGCTCAAGCAAATCATATCTCAGCTTGATGGTCCGTTTTTTTATCAGATCCAGATACAGAATATGTGCATGTGCATTGGCTAGCCATGGCGTAGGACGGTATTTCTGTTTAAGTTGTGGTAAATATTCAATTAATCCTGAAAAAATACCATTCGGATTGTAATAGAGGGTCGGCTGATCTGCTCCACTGAAGCGATCCAGATATTCACTGGAAAGCTGACCCATTTTTTTAAGCAACATTTTCATCTGTCATCCCCTCTAGCGTTACTAGCTGTGATTTACAAATTTCATGCCGACTTGATATCAATAATTCGAATTAAGTTTTAGCTTGGAATGACTGCATCCGTTGGCCCATATGTAAGGCTAAAGCTTCTAGTCCGGATTTAGGTCTAAGCATGACTTCAAAGTCAGTGATCTGACCTTCATCATCAAAATGAATCATGTCAACTCCTTTCAGTTTCTTATCGCCCACTTGAGCAGAAAACTCAAGTACGACATTGTTACCATCTTCACTGAAGAATTCACGGTGATAAGTGAAATTTTCAAAGACCTGAATTACATTGGACAGGATAAAGAATACCACCTGTTTTCCAGAATAAGGCTGAAAAGCCACTGGCGAACGAAACACCACATTTTCAGCAAGTAGCTCATTCAAGATCGACAGATCATCCTTTTCCAGCATCTCATGCCAGCGCGCAATGGACTTTCTTGTAGTTTCGATGGTCATTTTGGAGTCCTTTTTTTGATATTTTTTAATAGACGGGATTCCCCCTTTATTAAAGGTGAGAAGTACTGCTTCGCAAGGGGGATTTTTTATTATAAATCCGCTCCCTAACCCTCTCCTTTATTAAAGGAGAGGGAGGAAAGCGGGTTTTAATATTTTCAGATCACCGCAGCCAATTCAGCGCCCTGACGGATTGCGCGCTTGGCATCCAGCTCACCTGCTTCTTTCGCACCACCAATCAGATGAACACTTTTACCTGCCGCTTTCAATTCATCAAACATAGCAGTATAAGATTCCTGACCGGCGCAAATGATAATTTGATCGACCTCCAGCAACGCAGGTTTGTCATTTACAACAATATGTAAACCTTGATCATCAATTCTTTCATAACTTGCCCCTGCAATCATTTTTACATGACGGTGTTTCAAGCCTGTACGATGAATCCAACCGGTGGTTTTACCCAGACTGGAACCCACAGAAGCTGCTTTACGTTGCAACAAATAAATTTCACGCTGCGGTTGTTCTACATGGGCTGGTTTAAGTCCACCGACATTTTCATAGTCGGTATCGATACCCCATTCATCATAGAATTTTTCCGGATTGACGCTACCACTTTCGGCACCATGGCTGAGAAGCTCGGCTGTATCAAAACCAATACCGCCTGCACCAATAATCGCGACACGCTGACCAACTGGTTTACGCTCTCTTAGTACGTCAAGATAAGACAGCACCTTAGGATGATCAATACCTGGGATATTAAGCTGACGCGGTGTTACCCCTGTTGCCACCACAATATCATCGAATTCTGCAGAAACCAGCTGCTCAAAAGTCGCCTTACGATTCAGCAATAACTTGATACGTGGTTGCAATTCAATCTGACGCTTAAAATAACGTAAAGTTTCATAAAACTCTTCCTTGCCTGGAATGGTTTTAGCGATATTGAACTGCCCACCGATCTGCGCAGCGGCTTCGAATATAGTTACATGATGACCACGATTCGCTGCATAAATAGCAAAACTTAAACCGGCCGGCCCTGCACCAATCACGGCAATATTTTTTGCTACATTGGTTTCTTTAAAAATTAGCTCGGTTTCATAACAGGCCCGCGGATTGACCAGACAGGTCGCAATTTTCATCGAGAAAATATGATCCAGACAGGCCTGGTTACAGCCGATACAGGTATTGATTTCATCGCTACGGCCCTGTTCAGCTTTTAATACAAACTCTGAGTCCGCCAGCATTGGACGAGCCATTGAGATCATATCAGCATCACCCGAAGCCAATACATACTCAGCCATTTCCGGTGTATTAATCCGGTTAGAGGTGATGAGCGGGACGCTTACCTGCCCTTTCAGCTTGCGTGTTACCCAGGTAAAGGCTGCCCGTGGTACTTTGGTGGCGATGGTCGGAATACGCGCTTCATGCCAGCCGATGCCGGTGTTGATAATGGTAGCACCCGCTTTTTCAATTGCCTTGGCCAGCTGAATCACTTCTTCTAATGTTGAACCACCTTCTACCAGATCCAGCATTGAAAGACGGTAAATGATAATAAAGTTCTTACCTACCATTTCACGGGTACGGCGCACGATTTCAATCGGGAAGCGAATCCGGTTTTCATAGCTGCCGCCCCATTCATCATCACGGTGGTTAGTACGTGCTGCGATAAATTCATTGATCAGGTAGCCTTCCGAACCCATGATTTCCACACCGTCATAACCAGCATACTGAGCCAGCTTGGCACAATTTGCGAAATCATCAATGGTCTGCTGCACTTCTGCAGAAGTCAAAGCATGCGGTTTGACCGGATTAATCGGTGCCTGAATCGGTGACGGCGCGACATTTTCTGCCTGATAGGAATATCGTCCGGTATGCAGGATCTGCATGGCAATTTTACCGCCAGCTTCATGCACTGCCTGCGTAATCACCTTATGCTTTTCAGCTTCTTCAACTGTATCAAGCTTGGATCCACCCTGAAAAGTCACTCCATGATCGTTTGGAGAAATTCCGCCGGTGACAATTAAAGCTACTCCACCTTTGGCACGCTCTGCATAAAAAGCAGCCATCCGATCATAACCACCCGGTGCTTCTTCCAAGCCCACATGCATAGAGCCCATTAGGACACGGTTTTTAAGCGTAGTAAAACCCAGATCCAGTGGGGCAAGTAAATTCGGATATTTAGACATTTCAACTCCCTAGCGTGCACACGTGCTGGCTATTTTTATTCAGGCTGACTGATTATTTCTATCAGATATCAGCCTTATGCAACTTGTTGCACTAATTTATAGTGCAGAATTGATTTTTATGCAACATGTTGCATAATAATCCAGAGTCATTTTTTTGAGACGTTTATGTCTTTATCGCATGTTCTACTGACTAGCCTGATCGAAAAGCCCAGTACCGGCATTGAACTGGCACGTCGTTTTGACCGTTCCATGGGCTTTTTCTGGAATGCTACCCATCAGCAGATCTATCGTGAACTGAATGCCATGCTGCAAAAAGGCTGGATTTCGACGATAGAAGAGGAAGATTCAAATAGCCGTAAAAAAACCTATCAGGTAGAACGCCTCGGTCGGGAAGAACTGGCCAGCTGGATGCTAGAACACAGTTCACCAGCACAACTGCGCGAAGAACTGATGGTGCGTCTGCGTGCCGAAGCCCAGCTTGGCGGGAACAGGACTCTGCCTGAACTGGAACGCCATCTGGAACTGCATAAAGAAAAACTGAAAACCTATGAGCACATTTTTGCCAAAGACTTTGCCGAAGCGAACGAAACTGACCGCACCCTGTATATTCATAAAATGATCCTGCAACTGGGAATTGATCAGGAACTGGGCTGGATTTCCTGGCTAGAACAGGTCATTCCGCGACTCAAACAGTTTGATGCAAAATAACCCTTAATACGGAGATACACATGCCCTTTTATCGCATGCCCGATGGTGAACAGCTGTTTGTACGCGAATACGGTCAAGGACAACCGGTACTGGTCCTCTCGGGACTTGGCATGCTGAGCTGGCAATGGAAAGCTTTTCTCTATCCGCATCAGAAAAATTTCCGTTTTATTATTCCGGAATGGCGCGGCTTTGGGGCTTCCAGTCGCTGTAAAATTCCGCCAGATCTGGATGCGATTTCCAGTCACTGGCTGGATATTCAATCAGTGGTCCAGCAGCTCAATTTAGATAAATTCATTGTGATTGCTTACTCTATGGGCGCGACGACAACCATGCATGGGCTGCACTATGGTAACTTTGCCAAACATATAACAGCTTATTTGCATATTGATCAAACCCCTAAAATACCAGTCGATGATGCCTGGGCTTTTGGCCTTTTTGGTCCACGCCATCAGGAATTTATCGACATCCTGCAGCAGCTCTCTGCCCTACTTGCGCAATACCAGCAAGTTGAATTGATCCGCAACCTTGACGTTTCTGTGCGTAAACACATTGCCACCCTATGGTTAAAGTTTATTCAGCTACAAAATGAACAAAAATATAGTCTGAAAGCTTTCGAATTCATTTTGAATCAACCACGACTGCAAAGTCTGTTATTACCTTCCAGCCGGGTGGACTATATGGCATGGTATATTAATAATTATTTGTACCATCGCGAGGACTACCGCGAAGCTCTGGCTCAACTTAGCTGCCCGGTGACTTTCTTTAGCGGTGTACAATCCAAGCTTTATCCGATTGAGGGACAGCATCTGATTGCCCAAAGCCTGCCTCAGGCCAAACAGGTACTTTTCAGCAAGTCGGGCCATACCCCTTTACTGACTGAGCCCTTAAAATTTGCAAAGGAACTTGGCGTATTTTTAAAGGAAAATACTCAGTTTAGCCCTGTAGTCGTCTAAAAACTCAGGAGACAGAATAATGAAAAAAATGGTGATCTTTTCAGGTGCAGGCATGAGTGCCGAAAGTGGTATCAACACTTTTCGCGACAGTAAGGGCCTTTGGGAACAGTATCGTATAGAAGATGTGGCCACACCTGAGGCTTGGGCCAAAAATCCGGAACTGGTGCAACGCTTTTATAACGCACGTCGTAAAAATATTCTGGAAGCACAGCCAAATGCAGCCCACCAGCTGATCGCCAATCTTGAAGATAACTTTGATGTGCATATAATTACTCAGAATATTGATGATTTACATGAGCGTGCCGGCAGTTCCAAAGTCATTCATCTGCATGGCAATATCCGACTGGCCAAAACTTCAGGACCAAATTGCCAGTACACCACCGAATTCTACCCCATTGAAGGTACTGAGCTAGATTTAAACAAGCACTTCTGTAAGGCGGGATATCCACTGCGCCCGCATGTGGTCTGGTTTGGCGAGGCTGTGCCTGCTTATACCGTTGCACAAGACTGTATACAAGATGCCGATATTTTAGTCGTCATTGGCACCAGTTTACAGGTTTATCCGGTGGCGGGTTTAATCCATGAAATTCCGCCTGAATGCGCTGCCTACTATATTGATCCCAAAGCAGATCAACAGTACTTACCAGCCCAGTTTCATAAGATTTCCCAGACTGCGACAGAAGGCATGAAAACATTGCTTAGCCTATTTGATCCTAAAGTTTAAATGTCTTTCAGTAATTGCATTCTATAGTTGACACGGCGCAACAATCTCTTTTTAATCAGCCTATTGTTGCAGAAATGGAATTAAACGATGCTGACGGATCTGGATGATTTTTACTGTTTTGCTCAAGTGGTTGAACATGGCGGCTTTAGTGCAGCCGAAAGAGCCACTGATATTCCCAAATCCAAGCTCAGCCGTCGCGTCTATAATCTTGAAGAACGACTTGGAGTACGCCTGATCCAGCGCAGTTCACGACATTTTGCTGTGACTGATATCGGCATGAATATCTACCGGCATGCACAGGTGATGCTTAATGCTGCGCAAGCTGCCCATGATCTGGTGGATCATCTGAGTACCGAACCGCGTGGAACCATTAAAGTCAGCCTTCCGGTATCGATCGCCCAGAACGAAATGGCAAAAATTCTGCCAAATTTCCTGAAAAAATATCCCGAAATTAAAATTCAGATGATGATCACCAACCGGCGTGTGGACATTATTAATGAAGGCTTTGATCTGGCTTTACGCGTGCGCTCTAGTCTGGATGACGATCCAAATCTGGTGATTCGACAGTTTGAAAAAATTGAACAGCATTTATTTGCCAGTCAGGGTTACTTAAATGAATTTGGTGACTTGAAAAACCCAGAACAACTGTCTGAACATAAAATCCTGAGTATGGCAGAAGACCATCCCGAACAGTTTCTGACCCTACAAAACGGACAGCAAGAGCAGAAAAAAATCCGTGTCAATCCAATTGTTATGGGCTCTGACCTGAATATGCTGGCACAACTGGCCGCCTCAGGCTCAGGAGTGACGTTATTACCAGATAATGTGGTCGAACACTATATTTCAAGTGGTGAACTGGTTCGGGTACTTCCCGACTGGAAAGCGCCGCATGGTATTTTTCATGCAGTATATCCTTCACGTCGCGGCTTATTGCCCGCTGTCCGGGTCTTCATTGATTATCTGGTTGCCGAATTAAATCACGATAACTTAAATACTTAACTATAGTTAAGTAATATATTTTGAATAAAATAGAACCCCCGGACAAAAAAATAGCTCATTCTTGGGGAAAAATGAGCCAGAGAAACTTTCACTACAGCCTAGTGATCAAAAACAAGGGAACCTACGTATCTGATTCTTACTTTAAACAAATGCATGATCTTAAACCACTGTTTTTTGTAGTGTTTTGTATGTTCTCGTCAGCAAGAACAAGGGATTTGTAATTTCTGTAAGTAAGTGAATCCTAATAAAATCATCTAATTGATATTTTAAATTTCAGGATACTCACCCGTACCTTCAGGCCAAGGAGACAAGACTTCAAAACCGGTTTCAGTCACATAGACCATATGTTCCCATTGTGCAGACCATGACTTATCTGTAGTGACCACAGTCCAGCCATCTTTCAGCTCTTTTACCCGCGCTTTGCCCATGTTCACCATTGGCTCAATGGTAAAGACCATGCCCGGAACCAGTTTAATGCCCTGACCTGGCTGACCATAATGTAGAATATTTGGCTGTTCATGATAGACTTTTCCAATACCATGACCGCAGTATTCACGCACAATGGAATAACCTTCACGATGAGCAACGGTTTGAATGGCATGACCAATATCGCCCAAGGTTGCGCCCGGCTTTACAGCATGGATTCCCGCCACCATGGCTTCATAGGTGGTATTGACCAGTCGCTTGGCTTCTGGAGATGGCGTTCCGACATAGTACATCCGGCTGGTATCACCAAAATAACCATCCTTAATAATCGCGACATCAATATTGATAATATCGCCATCCTGCAAAACGATTTTCGATGATGGAATGCCGTGACAGACCACTTCATTCGGTGAAATACAGGTGGTTTTGGTATAGCCATAATAACCAATATTGGCTGGAGTCACTTTCAAGGTGTTTACAATAAAATCATGGCAGAGGTCATCCAGATATTCAGTTGTGACACCAGGCTTGACATGCTCCCCGATCATTGCTAAAACTTCTGCAGCTAAACGACCGGATATCCGCAGTTTTTCAATATCTTGCTCAGTTTTAAGACCAATCGCTGGAGCGCGCATATACCTATCCTCACTATGAATCCGTGAATTATAATCCCTTTTTTACGCAATATGTCGCGCCTCTTGCCCTTTAATACAGCAATTTTCTTAGGACTTGGCATTTCTCCTGTTGAATATTTATACAAACAATAAATAACCCGTTTTAAATGCAGCGACCGAAATCTTATAAATTTACCTAGAAAAATCTATTTTCCAAAGAATTATCAATTATATATTTCTACCAAGTTTTGAATGTAGAGTGATGTAATTTGCAAACTCAATAAAATCAAGGCTTCCCGCCTTAAAATAAGCTCCCAAAAACTCGACATATACACTAAAATTGCTTTCTTTTGTTCTATTGATCTCCCTTTATGACAAGTCTGCGTACCCGGGATATTGTCGCCTTAGGTTTTATGACCTTTGCATTATTTATTGGTGCGGGCAACATTATCTTTCCACCGATTGTGGCTCAACAAGCCGGTGAACACGTATGGCTCGCTGCTTTAGGTTTCCTTATTACAGCAGTGGGCTTACCCGTGATCACCATTATTGCCCTGTCTCGCGTTGAAGGTTCCATTCAGGCCCTAAGTTCACCTCTTGGTAAAGCAGCCAGTATTTTGCTGACTGTCGTGTGTTACTTGGCTGTTGGCCCTTTATTTGCAACCCCACGTACTGCAACCGTTTCTTATGAAATCGGTTTTTCATCTTACTTTGGCAATGAATCTGGCAGCCTGCTCATATATAGCATTATCTATTTTGCCATAGTGACAGTGGTGTCTTTATATCCAAACAAGATTCTGGATACCGTCGGCTATTTCCTTTCGCCAATTAAAATTATCGCTCTGGTGATTTTGGGTGTAGCAGCCGTGATGATTCCTGCCAGCAATCCGCCTGCTGCGATTGATAATTACATTACCAGTCCAGTGACTGAAGGCATCGTGAATGGTTATTTAACCATGGATACTTTAGGCGCTTTAGTTTTCGGTATTGTAATTGTCAAAGCCATTACTTCACGTGGTGTAACGGATAAAAAACTGATTACCAAATATGCGGTCAATGCCGGCATTATCTCTGGTATTGGTTTAACTCTGGTGTATTTAAGCCTGTTTAAACTTGGGCTTGGTAGCCATGATATTGCACCAAATGCAGCCAATGGTGCCATTATCCTGCATGCCTATGTACAACATGCCTTTGGCGATATGGGCGCTTACTTCCTGTCGGGCATGATTTTTATTGCCTGTATGGTGACTGCAATTGGCCTGACCTGTGCCTGTGCCGAGTATTTCTCCAGTTTAACCAAAATTCCGTACAAGATTTTTGTCTTTATTCTGGTCGGCTTCTCACTGGTTATCTCAAATCTGGGTTTAACCAAACTGATCGCCGTTTCAGTGCCCGTATTGAGTGCGATTTATCCGCCTGCGATTAGTGTCATTATGCTGAGTTTCTGTGCAAGTTTCTTCAAGAAACCCTCGCATGTAATTGCTCCTGTAACCCTGGTTGCCTTTATTTTTGGTATTTTTGACGGAATAAAAGTTGCCGGTTTTGAATTGCCCGTATTGTTACAAAATCTACCACTTTCAGAGCAGAATCTGGCTTGGTTTATTCCATCCATGATTGTATTGCTGATTACAGCTGTGATTGACCGTATTAGAAACTAAAATTTCTAGGACGTCTGATAAATCGTATTTTTACCCAAAATCCGGTTTGAGCATGATCAATAATTGTCAGGTTTTACCCAAACGGACATTTATTGTTTCTACACAATGACATCAAATCACGGCTATAATTTTCCTATTTAGACCTTCTATAAAATTCTTTTTATAAAATAAGGTTCTGCTTAAATTATTTTATTTTTTATATAAATATAAACAAAACTTTTAATTTCCTAATTTTAGATACCTATTGTTGCCAACCTATACCAAGTTCCCCAGCGAGTGATACGTAGTCTTACATAGTTCTGATTAATGCTACATATATTTGGCGTAGAATTTGCATTTTCTATCTTGTCGTAGTGAATTTCGACGCAGCTTGTATGACAAACTATCTGGAGGTGAAACCATTAAAAATAAATACTCACATAATCAATCAATTATGTAGTTATTCGACTAAAGATGGCCATTTTGACTGGAAAAGCCTGTTAGGGCAGTTGCAAAGGTCTGAATTAAACAGTACAACTGTATGTTCAATTCTGACTAATTAAATCTGCTTTAATCTTCAATAACATAAATAAATGGGAGGGATGGAGATGTTATCATTACATTTCAACAAGCAAGTCTTCATTGACGCTCTTAAAGCCAACAACACCAATCTGGTGACATTTATATGCACCACTTTTGCTCTCATGCTGACTTTAACCGTCCATTGTTTAATTCAAGGTAATTTAAAACTTGAATACTTTGGTTATGCACTGATTGTCTCAGCCGCCTTTTTCCTTTGGGCGGCCATCGACCAGAAATACAGATAATCAAATTTTAAATTAGCCCAGATGGATGATTGGCCAGTCATCCATCTGGTGAAAAAAGAGTCTTAATATTTCAATTATTCTCACATTTTCAGAATACTTATTAAAAATAATCATTAAAACAATCCAGCAAATCCCCCATAAAGCAATATTCCTGTCCCGCCTAATTCTGCAACAATTAATCCCAGCATAGCTAAAGTCATTAAACTACCAGGTAAATGAAACTTACCTAATTGATGAGGCTGCTTAAACTGATTGGTCGTGTCTTGCAGGAAACCATGCAGCATATAAGCCGCAATAGAAAAGCTGAAAAACACGATATTGATGAGTACGCAAATTAAGTTCACGACACTTGGCAACGCTGAACAATATGCCAGCACTGCTAAAATTAATGTGGCTGGTGCATAAAGCAGGCTGCTACGATGAGCAATATCGACATAATAATGTGCGCGTGACTGAGGTGATTGACGAATCTGCCAATATTTCCAGACGCCGGTAAACATTCCCACCCACAAGAATATTCCACTAAAAATAATGGCTATTTTAACGGCCAGCTCAAGCTCCATTAGCTGCATAAGTTCATTCCCTCTCTATTATTTTACTGACTTTTAAGTCATGTTTTAGCCAAGCTACCCTGCTAAAAATCTGTAGAGTAAAAGCTTGATCAGGACTCTAAAATTATAGTGTAACGTATGTCTGAATTTGAAACATTGACTCTGCAGTGCCAGGATGGCTATAACTTAAGTGCACGTTTTTATGCAGCTATTTCTGAATCTAAAGAACTGCCTGTATTAGTGTGTCCAGCCACCGGCATTACCAAGCAGTTTTATCATCAATTCTGTGTCTGGTTGCAGGCTCAAGGCTATGCAGTCATGGTCTTTGATTTTCGGGGAATTGGTGATTCACTGGCAGGTCCGTTGAAAAATTCAAAAGCCAGTATTGTACAATGGGGGCAACTGGATATTCCGGCCGCGATTGATACTTTATTGGCGCGAACCCATGCAGAAAAAGTGACGTTACTGGGACATAGTGCTGGCGGTCAACTTTTAGGCATTGTGCCAAATTATTCTAAAGTCGCTAAAGTAGTGGCAGTGTCTGGTTCAACCGGACATTTGAAAGGACTTAAAGGTAAAACCAAACTGCTGGCACCAGTCATGTTTAATATTATTTTCCCTCTGGCCCGGATCACGAAAGGCTATGGCCCGACCCAAGCAATTGGCATGGGGGAAAACCTGCCGAAAGATGTAGCACAACAATGGGCACAATTTTGCAGCAAACCGGGTTATGTCATCAATGCGATCGGTAAACTTGTTTCACCTGACTCAAATTTTCATACTCAAATCACCTGCCCGATTACTGCGATCTGGTCCTCGGATGACGAAATTGCCACGGAAGAGAATGTAAAGGATTTACTACGACTATATCCTCAGGCATCAACCCAGATGATTGAGCTCAAACCTGAAAATTATGCGCATAAAACCATTGGCCATATGCTGATGTTCAAGAAATCGCATCAGAATTTATGGCCAGTAATTGAACAACAACTAGCGGTCTAGAGCAGATTCAAGTGGTTATTTCACGATGACTGTGTTCTAATACACCCAGTTTGAGATGAGCCTCTTACAGTATATGGGCTTGACCTGTATACGACTAGCCCCTAACCATGGGGCTTTTTAATGCTTAAATTTTTTGAAATAATATTCATAGATTTTTGAAAAAATTCAGCAACTTAACCAAAGATGCTTAATATAGACTGAATCACCACTGCATTCACAATATCCACAAAGAAAGCACCTGTTAAAGGGATGATCAGGAAAGCTTTATGTGAAGGTCCATAAGTATTGGTAACTGCCTGAATATTGGCAATTGCTGTTGGAGTCGCACCAAGATTGACCCCGCATTGTCCTGCACACAATACTGCTGCATCATAACTTTTACCCATCACCCTAAATGTCACAAAGTATAGATAAAGTGCAAGAACAAAGGCTTGTACAATCAAGATAATTACCAATGCTCCGGCCAAATCTGCCAGCAACCATAACTGTAATGACATCAATGCCATAGCTAAAAATAAAGACAATGAGGCATTTCCAAAAACATCAATACACCGGTCAAATATTTCAATTTTGAGCACATGTTCCAGAAAGTTCCGTAAAATCACTCCACACATTAAGGCCCATACAAAAGACGGAAGTTCGAACCACTGTCCTTTAGCCGCTATTGTCATGAAATAGGCAAAACTGATACAGATCGCAAACATGCCTAGCGTTTTTACTGCATCATCTGCTGTGATCAGTCGAGTTTTTTCCGGGTATTCAAAAGGCGCCGTTTCTGATGAAGGTGGGGCTTCATTTCGCCCTGAACTTGGTGCTAATTCTTCTGCCAGCTGATGACGACGAATCAGAAACTTGGCCACTGGCCCACCCATCATACCGCCGATGACTAAACCAAAAGTTGCACTGGCCATACCTAAAACTACAGCACCCTGAATACCATAATCCCTTTCAAAAACCATACCCCATGCACCGGCCGTACCATGACCTCCGGTTAGGGTGACTGAACCTGTAATCAGACCAATCAGGGGATCTAGGCCCAAGACCTTGGCCAAGCTGATTCCGACGACATTCTGGACAAAAACAAAAGCCACGACACAACCTAAAAATAGAAGAAGAGCCTTACCTCCCTCTTTCAGCTTTACCAAACTGGCACTGAGACCTACAGAGGTAAAGAACATCAGCATAAATATTTGCTGAATATTGGCATCAAAATTTACTGTAATATTAAAATTTTTAAATAAAATATAAGTAATTACTGCAGCGACAAGCCCTCCGGCAACAGGCTCAGGAATATTATATTGTTTTAGAATTCTGATTTTGTTTACTACCAAAAATCCGACCATCAAAACAAAAACAGCGATGATAATGGTCAGAAAGGCATCCATTTCATAATTCATATTCAGTCCAGCAATAAATTTATCCTCTAGTATGTAGTTTTCCGCAATTTTAAGCAGTGGATCAATCAGATAAATGTTATATATCTTACTGTTTTTGTTAAACCTTTAATGAAATTAAAATATTCCAAAATTTTGAAATATATCAAATTATAAGTTTTCTTAACTTTAATTTAAAAAAATTCCAACACACACATTTTTTCAATTAACCAGTGATCGAATAGATACCTTATTAACATATTCTAAGCTGCTTAATTTTTTAGAAAATCTATATATTATCTCGATTTATTATAAAAACTCATAATAAAATATAAAATCTAGAATTTGTAATTAGATAAAGCCACTAAAACCATTAACCTTCTCTACCTTTTCCATTTCGATATATTCAATATATAAGAAAAAATGGTATAAAATTTATACCCACAGTATCTATATTAAGGGTATATTAATCAGAATTTTTATAATATTACACAAAATAGTATTATTAAATTTAAAACCCATCAATAAAAACACAACCAACATAACTAAACTTGCTTAAGATTACCTATTTAATTAAACCTATAATTTTAAAAAACATTTAAATTCAATTTACTAACAATCAATCCCAATAAAAAACTTAAAACCTATTAAACTATTATTTTAAAACAAATAAACCCTTATTAATATCATTTTTATTATAATAGAGGATTATATAGAATAATTTTATCATTCTTTAAATTATACTTTTAGGGATAAACAATAGGGATTAAAACCATTTATAACATTAAACATCATTCTAATTAAAAAATTTTTCATCCATTAATTTTAAATCAACTTCACCATTATCAATTTATATTTAAAATATATTTTACATAAATATTTTAATAAATTTTATTGAGACCACTTTAAAGCCCCTGCTCTTTTTATGGAGAATATGTTACCAGCGCTAGACTTCAATATCAGTTGTGATCATTATGATCAAATAATAATTATTATTATGTGTGGGAGTAAGGCGTGATGGGATTTAAATTAATACCAACATTAGTTTCCGTGGCTATCACATTGATTATCTGGCTTCTTATTCCTATACCACAAGGCGTTACCGCGAACGCCTGGTTGCTGTTCGCCATGTTCATAGGTGTGATTGCAGCTATTATCGGTAAAGCGATGCCGATCGGTGCCATTTCAATTATTGCAATTGCTCTCGTTGCAGTTACACGCGTGACATCAGATAACCCCGCTGATGCGATTAAAGATGCGCTAAGTGGCTTTGCTCTTCCACTGATTTGGTTGATTGGTATATCCATCATGATCTCGAAAGGATTACAAAAAACAGGTTTGGGAGCTCGGCTAGGTTATTATTTTATTGCGGTGTGGGGCAAAAGGACGATAGGTATTGGTTATAGTATGGCCTTATCAGAATTAATTCTTGCTCCAGTCACGCCAAGTAATACTGCGCGTGGGGGTGGGATCATTCACCCGATCGTCCGCTCCATTGCTACAAGTTTTGACTCCGATCCGGCAAAAGGTACGGAAGGTAAAATCGGCAAATATTTAGCCTTGGTGAATTATCATTCCAATCCCATTACGTCTGCAATGTTTATCACTGCGACTGCACCAAACCCTTTAATCGTTCAACTTATTGCAGATGCAACCGACATGCAAATTAGTCTGAGTTGGACTACATGGGCATTGGCTATGGTTTTACCCGGGATTGTGGCGCTTGCTGTAATGCCACTTGTACTTTATTTCATGTATCCACCCGAAATTAAAAAGACACCGGATGCTGCGCAGTTTGCCAGAGATCGTTTAATAGAAATGGGTCCCATCAGCAGAGATGAAATGATAATGCTGTTTGTCTTCGGCGTTTTATTGGTACTCTGGGCAGGGATTCCAGCCATGATTCTGGGTGATATATGGTCATTAGATCCTACTACCACCGCTTTTATTGGATTATCACTTTTGCTTCTCACCGGTGTTCTAACTTGGGAAGATGTTTTGACACATAAGAGCGCCTGGGACACTATTACATGGTTCGCAGCCTTGGTCATGATGGCAACCTTTCTTAATAAGCTGGGATTAATCGCGTGGTTTTCCAGTGCTTTACAAGCAAGCATTGAACAAATGGGTTTGAGCTGGGTTCCCGCATCCATGTTTTTATTACTGTCTTATATGTATGCCCATTATATTTTTGCCAGTACAACTGCTCATATTACCGCAATGTTTTCAGCATTTTACATAGCTGGTATTGCAGTAGGTGCTCCCCCAATGTATTTTGCTTTAATGATGGCCGCTGCCTCAAGTATCATGATGACACTTACCCATTATGCGACCGGGACCTCACCTATTATTTACGGTTCAGGTTATACAACGCTCGTTGAGTGGTGGAAAGCCGGTTTTGTCATGAGTGTAATCAATATGCTTATTTTTATAGTATTAGGCGGAATTTGGTGGAAAATACTGGGGTATTGGTAAACTCAAAAGATTATGGATTATTTATGAGAATCTAGTGAAAGTCGCAGTCAGGAAACCCAAATACAATAAAGTCTTCTCATGTATATTAAATAGTCCCTTAACCTTGGGGCTATTTAATATCTGAAATTTATAAAAATAACGGTTTAATCAGCTTTCAATGTCATAGACCCAATTACGAGCCTGTTTGTCTGTGATGGTTTCACAAACATAGTAGTCATGATTCCATGAATCAGGATGGAAAATTTCCTTTTTGGTGTAGATGACGTTTTTACCTTTTTCGACACAGATAAAACTATCACCTTGGTCTTTGACTTGGGTTCCGTTGAGGAAACCACCAATACAGAGGAAGCGGGATTGTTTGGGCATTAGAAAATCTACATTTTAAATCATCTTTGAAGACGTGAATTAGAACAATTTATTGATGATAAGTGTAGATAAAAGAAATCTTATACTTCTAATTACTTAAGATTCTTGCAATATGATCTAATAAGTCTTTCAGTAAACTCTTACTAGTAATTTCTTCACCATCTGTACGTAAATCTAATACACATCTGCTTTCTTTAGCAATAGTAATCGCAACAGACTCTTTTACCAATTTACTAAAAAAAAACTGATTATGAGGCGAAATTGATTTTTGTGTATGAAAATAATCAAGATCTATATCTAAAATATATCCACCCGCATCGATATCTGGTAAGCCACTATTTTCATTCATATTCTTTACTATGTTAAATTGATTCTCTAAAAATTCATCTTCTAATGCTAAATCATATATACCATCATCAGTGCTTAATCAGTCAAAATGCGAATAACCAACGATAAACATTCTATTCGCTGGTAATTTATAACTAAAAGGTGGTATAGGTGCTGGTTTTAAATCTGAATATTTTTGTTTACCTTCTTCAAATCCAAATTGAGTATATAAATCTTTTAGAGTTGGTTGTTTATCATATTCATTCTCTTCTATAGACTGTGTACCAGAATTATGATCCCATTGAATTGAAATAGAATGCGTAATTATTTCTTTTTGAATTGCAGAAGAGATATGTTCGTCGTAATGTAGTTTCATTACAAAACTATTAACTTCATGCTCATCATATAAATCTAAATTTTCAAAATGTGTTTGTATAATTCTTTCATAAAAATCTTCATAAGATATTACTTCATCAGATTTATACTTCTCTGAAGCAGAAAAGTAACACAATGGTTGATGAGTATCTGTGTGATGATCTAAAGTAATAACAAAGGACTGTCCATCTATTCTATTTCTTATATTTAACCAAGCCTTAAAAGCTAAAGAATGATCTTCAAATATATAAATAGACTTATTATTTATTTCTAAACTCTGAATTTCTAATGACTTCACTATAAATATCTCAAAAAATAAGGGCTGATAAATCAGCCCTTACTCTTAACTCAAATTAATTTAATTATCAATACATTAAGCTAATTGAGCAGCAGCAATTTTCTTAGTATCGATGTCTTTAGCAGCATCTGTATACTCGCTCATCTTGTCGAAGTTCAAGTATTGGTAGATGTCAGCAGACATGCTGTCGATTTGAGCAGCGTACTGTTGGTATTCTTCTGGAGAAGGTAATTTACCCAATACAGCAGCAACAGAAGCAAGCTCAGCAGATGCCAGGTAAACGTTCGCACCTTGACCTAAACGGTTCGGGAAGTTACGAGTAGAAGTCGATACACAAGTCGTGTTCGGTGCTACACGTGCCTGGTTACCCATACACAGTGAACAGCCTGGCATTTCTGTACGAGCGCCAGCTTTACCATAAGTATTGTAGAAACCTTCTTCCATTAACTGGTGTTCGTCCATACGAGTTGGAGGAGCCAACCATAGACGAGTAGATAAAGAACCACCAGGTACTTTGTCTAGAAGTTTACCAGCTGCACGGAAGTGACCGATGTTAGTCATACAAGAACCGATGAATACTTCATCAATTTTCACGCCTTGAACGTCAGAAAGAAGTTTTGCATCATCTGGGTCGTTCGGGCAGCAAAGAACTGGTTCAGTAATCGTAGAAAGGTCGATTTCATACACTTTAGTGTATTCAGCATCAGCATCAGCTTTAAGAAGTGATGGATTTTCCAACCATTTTTCCATGTTCTCAACACGGCGCGCCATAGTACGAGCATCGCCATAGCCTTGTGAAATCATCCATTTCAGCATAGTGATGTTAGAACGTAGGTATTCAGCAACTTTCTCTTCAGAAAGAGTGATCGCACAACCAGCAGCAGAACGTTCAGCAGAAGCATCAGAAAGTTCGAATGCTTGCTCAACAGTCAGGTCAGTTTCCATTTCTGTCAGGTCGATCTCAAGGATACGGCCAGAGAAGATGTTTTTCTTACCTTTCTTCTCAACAGTCAGGTCACCTTCTTGGATCGCTACGTAAGGAATTGCATGTACCAGGTCACGTAGTGTGATACCAGGTTGCATTTTACCTTTGAACTTCACAAGAACAGACTCTGGCATGTCAAGTGGCATAACACCAGTTGCAGCAGCGAACGCTACCAGACCAGAACCCGCAGGGAATGAAATACCGATTGGGAAACGAGTATGTGAGTCACCACCAGTACCAACTGTATCTGGAAGAAGCATACGGTTTAACCAAGAATGGATAATACCGTCACCTGGACGTAGAGAAACACCACCACGGTTCATGATGAAATCAGGAAGCGTGTGTTGCATTTGAACGTCAACTGGTTTTGGATACGCAGCTGTGTGACAGAAAGATTGCATTACCAGGTCAGCAGAGAAGCCCAGGCATGCAAGGTCTTTAAGTTCGTCACGCGTCATTGGACCTGTTGTATCTTGAGAACCAACAGTTGTCATACGTGGTTCACAGTATGTACCTGGAACAACACCTTGACCTTCTGGAAGACCACAAGCACGACCAACCATCTTCTGAGCAAGCGTGAAGCCTTTGCCAGTTGCAGCAGGTTGTACAGGCGTACGGAACAATGTAGATACAGGAAGACCTAGCTCTTCACGTGCTTTAGTAGTCAAACCACGACCAATGATCAGGTTAATACGACCGCCCGCACGAACTTCGTCTAGAAGTACTGGAGTTTTAAGATCAGCTTCAGCAATTTGCGCGCCGTCTTTGAACGCAGTTACTTTAGCAGCAGCTTTGTCGATCTTAAGGGTGATCTCGTCGCCCATGTTCATGTTTGCTACGTCGATTTCAACTGGTAACGCACCAGCGTCTTCCATTGTGTTGAAGAAAATCGGAGCAATTTTAGAACCCAGGCAGTAACCGCCTTCTTTTTTGTTCGGAATATGCGGGATTTCGTCACCGAAGAACCAAAGTACAGAGTTAGTAGCAGACTTACGAGAAGAACCTGTACCAACAACGTCACCTACGTAAGCAACCTTGTTGCCTTTTGCGATCAGTTCTTTGATCTGGTTTAATGGACCAACTTCACCCGGAACTTCTGGGTTGATACCATCACGTTCGTTTTTCAGCATTGCATTTGCGTGCAATGGAATGTCTGGACGGCTCCAAGCGTCTTGAGCTGGAGACAGGTCATCAGTGTTGGTTTCGCCAGTGACTTTGAAAACTGTCAGTTTGATTTCTTCAGGAACATCTGGACGGTTTGTGAACCATTCAGCATCTGCCCATGATTGAAGAACTGCTTTCGCATTTTCATTGCCTGCACGTGCTTTGTCAGCAACGTCATGGAACGCGTCAAATACAAGAAGCGTTTTTTTCAATGCTTCAGCTGCAAGTTCAGCAAGCTCGGTATTGTCTAAAAGTTCAACTAAAGGCGCTACGTTATAACCACCAAGCATAGTGCCCAGTAAGTAAACAGCACGTTCTTTAGAAACAAGTGGAGAGGTTGCTTCGCCTTTTGCCAATGCAGCTAAGAACGCAGCTTTTACATATGCAGCTTGGTCAACACCTGCTGGTACACGGTTTTCAAGCAAATCTACCAAGTATGCTTCTTCACCAGCTGGCGGGTTTTTTAGTAGTTCAACTAATGCAGCTGTTTGGGCATCGTCAAGTGGCTTCGGTGGGACTCCGAGTGCGGCACGTTCTTCAACGTGTTGGCGGTAAGCTTCTAGCACAGTGTTATTCCTCTTTTTTAAAAAATTACTTATGAATTCCTGCTTATTCCAAGCTTCACAAATAATATGGACTCCGAAATTTTACTAAATTTCCAGTTAAAAGTTAATGCAACTCAAGTGTTTCTTTGTGATGCTCGTTATTTTATAACTAAATGATGCCCTTAATGATTATTCCATAATCAGTTCCAGCTTACACCACATGAAACGAGCGCATGAATTGACTCTTTTAACGGAATTTAATGTATAAAAAAGGCAACCATGATGTTGCCTGATTTGAAGTGAAAAAGATACTCCACCTTAGTGTACAGTGGTTGAGTTTAAATACTGCTGATATGAGTTTCGGCAGCCTTGGAATTTCACCACGCATTCATCTTCACAGGTTGTACTGTGATTATTGCTGGCAAAGGAAATATCTATCTGATAAAGCTTTTTATCCTGTTCTAGCATCTTCTTTAAAATGACTTTATCACCGATGCTGAGTACATAGCGGCTTCCGCCAATAATCACTACACCATGTTCATCTTCTAATAGCAGATCCGAATGATGCAAATATCTTACGACTTCCATATAGTGCTACTCCTCGGTTAATTGGAGTTGAGTTCATTATTCAGTATTAAGATAAGCTTTTCTATATTTGAGATTTAGAAATTGTCACAAAGTGTGCGTTTGCTTAGGCTATTTTTATTCAGTCGTATTTTAAATGTTGATGGTTAAATATCTTGTAGTTGTAATATTTACCGAGTGATTTTAGTTATTCATAAAAAAACCGTTCCTTAGAACGGTTTGTAATCTGGTAATTCATCATGCGGAGTCGCAATACACTTTGCAGTAAATTCAGCGCGAACTTTTTCACGAGCTGCTTTTACATCTGTCTTGATCTCAGCTTCTGGAAGCGCATAAACTTCATCAATAATATCCAGTATAAAACCTTTAGTGGTTTCATCGTCAATCTTGTTGGCATGCTCGATTGCTTTTTCTTTCTCAATTGCATTCTGACGATCCAGCATAATGGTACGCGCTGCATTACCGACACTTCGACAATAACCTTGCCACTGCTCTTCAGGGGTTAAGGGTTTCTTCTCGGCACAACCAGCCAGAGCCAGCATAAACGATAAAGCCAATAACTTTTTCATGAATTTCTCCTTCCGAGGGGCAATATAAAAGATCGGAGAAGATTTGTCATTTCAAAATGCCGGTCATGCTAAATTTTAAAAAACTCCTCAACGGATTTCTTCAATCTGCATGATTACCCGCATGAGGCCTGAATAATCTTTTTACTTACAGGATCCACCGTTACAGTCACCCGTTCTTCACGATAATCCATGGTTACCGCTTGTCCCGGTTCGACCATACGTACAATTTGTGCTTTGGTTTTTTGCTTGATTTGTTCTTCAGTCAGATTAGATTGACCGACCAAAGCCGTTGCCTGATCAGCAATACATTTAGGTTGATTCAAGTGCAGCAACTCCCACTCCTCGACAACCTGACCATTCTTTAAATGACAATATCCAACCTGCCCCTTACTTTCAGTGCGGATTTCAATCTTACCACCCTGCTTGACACAATACTCACTTGCGGGATTTGCCATCCCTAATTTAGGAGTTTCCTTTTCTGATGATGGCATGGTAGTACATGCGCTTAAAGTGATAGCTAATATACTAAACAGTATTGTTTTTTTCATGAGAGCTAATTCTTTCTTAATCATTCTTTGTCAATCTAGCATATTTTTTAATCACCATCAGGCTGAAGTCTGTATAGATTTTTAGCCTTTCTAATTATTAAAAACTGAAAATAAAACAGCAATAAATTAGGCTCTATAATGCTTTGAAATCTCGATTAAAAGAATACATATCAAATAAAAAAATTGCTTTAGAATAAAATACAATCAATTAATCATCCCATGTAGATATTTATACATTCCAAAAGAATTACATTGTAATTACATCACTCCTATCTATTCTTACTTTTAAATTTGTGATCTCAACGGGATTGATTTAAGATTTGATTGAATTTTAAACTTTCTATTAGCATGACAGACGATCCTCAACTCTCCCTTAAGGAATATCTTGCTACGGTGCAGGAAGTGGTCAAACACACTTTCGATACACCGGTATGGGTCAAAGCCGAGATTCGAAATTTAAGTATTAAAGCCGGCCATTATTATCTTGAGCTGGCAGAAAAAGAAGCGGATAGTAATCAGGTCATTGCCAGTTGCCGTGCAACCATCTGGAAGTTTAGTGCCCAGAAAATGGTCTCGCAGTTTGAACGTGAAAGCGGGATTGAACTGAGTCGAGACCTAAAAGTGCTGATTAAGGTCAAAGCCAATTTTGATCCACAGTATGGATTTTCATTAAATATCGTCGAAATTGACTCGGGCTACACGTTGGGAGATATTGCCCGGCGCTACCAGCAGATTGTCGAGCGGTTGACGGCTGAAGGACTCATTCAGCGTAATAAAAATTTGCCCAGTCCCTTTGATCTAAACCGGATTTTAGTGATTTCTCCCGAAAATGCAGCAGGACTTGGAGATTTTAGAAAAGATGCCGATGCATTACAGCGAGCACAGGTGTGTGAGTTTATTTATCATAGTGCGACTTTTCAGGGAAATACAGCCCCTCAAAATATTATGCAAAGTCTGGCACAAGCACTTAAACAATGGGTGCAGACCTATGAGGCTGCACCGGATCTGATCGTCATTATACGGGGCGGCGGTGCAGTCAATGATCTGGCTTATTTGAACGATTATGATCTGGCTGCCCTGCTCTGCAAACGCTCGGTACCCATTTGGGTCGGCATTGGTCATGAGAAAGACCGTACTATTCTGGATGAAATTGCGCATCGTTCCTTTGATACTCCAAGTAAAGTCATTGCAGGCATCCGCAATCATATAGTTGAACTGACTCAGGAGGTGGCGAATTGTCTACAGCGGATTCAGCGTTTATCTCAACAACAGATTCAGGCTTACCAGAACCAGAATGATCATTTTTTTAAACTGATTCAAACTCTGGCCAACAACCAGATTTTCGATGCCCTGCAACGTCTGCAACAGATCAAGTCTAATACTGCCAGTCTAGCCCAGCAGCATACCCAGCTCATGAATCAGCAGCTTGATGCCCTGATGCGAGAAACGCTGCTACAAAACCCTCAACACGTTTTATCCAAAGGTTATGCCATCGTTCGCCAGCAAGATCATGTGATGAGTTCAATTACTCAAATTGATAATCAGCAGCCTGTTCAGATTGAATTACACGATGGCCTATTTTCAGCACAGCTCATACAGGTACTTCCTCATGAATCATGATACTTTAAGCTTTGAAGAAGGTTATAACATCTTGAAAAAGAATGCGGAACTGCTGGAATCCCAGCAAGAACCAGATATCGACAACTTGATGAGAATCGTGGAAGAGTCCATGACAGCTTATAAAGCCTGTAAAGCACGCGTTGAAGCGGTGCAAACCGCTCTCAATGAGACCTTTAAAGAGTAAATCTCTTTTCACTCAAAAGATAACTTCGGCTATTTATTGTTTTATCTGATCTAGAAGATCTCGTAATGGAGAGCTTTTTATGAAGATGAAAAATAAGATTAGTGATCATTTTTTTAGGTATTTTTTATTCAATAGCTTGACTCATTAAATGAAAAATACTGCAGCTCATATTTCTTCTGCCATACAATAAAAAGCCCAATATTAAATTGGGCTTTTTATTACTCTTCTATTTCAATCGGGTCGCCATCTTCAGGTCGAATATGACGTGTCCCGTCATCTGCAGGATCAACACTTGAACCGTCTTTGGTAATAGCGTTGTACATTTCATCCTCTTTCTGATCATCGATAAATTCTTCATCTTCAAAATCTTGAGGCACATTATCATCGTCAAAGTTCAACGGCTTTTCTTCATCTATCATGGCGGTCCCTCATTTATTTAACCAAGAAAATATCATGCTCAAATATTTACGGGATTCATTCAATAGTTAACGATGATCATTTGTGTAACTGAATAAACAAAATAGAGGTTTGAATTTTGGTCTTCTCTGTTCAAAAAATCCTCCTTAGAAAGGAAGGCAACAACTGGAAGAAACTACAGCTATAGAATATAGAGTTCTTTAATATAAGATTACATCAGTTTTTCAATTAAAAAACCTCTTTAACCTTTTGAATAAGCAGGCTAATACTGTATTCAGGATATGTATCTTATATACATTTTCTTTTTTTTTCGTAAAACATATATAGCATTTCAAATTTATAAATAGAATATAAAGAGTATTAATAATCTTCACCTTTATATTCACTTTAAATTACATTTCGTGGAATGAAATGTACATCTAAAAAAAAAGCCTATCTAGCGATAGGCTTTCCCCTTCCTCAATTTTGCGCTGATTCAGGTATGTTGTTAAAATGAACAACATGCAGAGCATAGGCAATTTCTAAATAAAAATATATAATCATCCATAAGCATATAAAAAAACTATAGTTGCATAATTAATAGCTATAGTTGTGGAATTAATTAAATATTTTAACCATAAATATACTTCAAAATTTACTTAATTGACGATACATATATGTCATAAATAATCTTTTATCCTGATAATCAGGAATTTCAAACACCCAAAAAATATAATTCTTAGATCTTAACTTAAACTTGATATTTACTGTCTTTATCTGAATAGTTGCCTCATCATTGCGCATCTCGACGAATAATTCTAAAATCAAGGCAAAGAATCTAAGTTTATCAATTGCCTTATAACGTGATGTTTTGTGTAGTCTTAAAGCCTCAGAATATATAAGTTCACACCATTCATCTTCATCGCCCATTTTTTCTCATTTAATTATTTAAAATAGCCAATGTAATAGCTTTATAGCACGCTGAGTATAATAAAACTGCTTTTAATATGAATATTAAAGTTATAAGCTTTTAGAAAATAAAAAAGCTCACTATCTTATGAGCCTTTTTATAAAAAAAATCAGGAATGTGAAGCTGCAAATTCTTGCAAGACAAACCGTTTTACACTTTCATCAAAGTCAGGCTTTGAAAGAGCGAGCTTGCCATTTTTCATAGTTTTATAACAATAACTTGCTGCAACTCCCATGCCTACCAAAGTTAACAACTTCATTGTTTACCTCATCACCGGGAAGATTTAAATATAAAGTTATCATTCAAGTTTGTAGCTTTCCAATCCAGTTTTGATTATTTTCTGTACTACATGTTACTGAATGTATGAATAATATCTAGAATCCAGCCTATGATGAGTCAGTGTGAAGACTTAACAGTTAATCTGCGCATCAATCCAGTTAATGAAATTTTCTTTATCAGTGAATTTTGGCATAGATCCTAAATTTATGGTTTCTTTAGCACCAAATTTTCCTGCTACAACATGAGGTGTTTGCACCCTGAAATCCAGAGGATCACTTTCATGTAGAGTTTTAAAATACTCTATTGATTTATCAAATTCGCTTTGATTTTTAAAATTTGGACGCTCTATTAAAAATTCATAAACTTGTTCTAGAGCTGGCAAATAGTTATTTCTAGGCATTCTGTTTTCTCTAAAATAATGAGTTATGATGAATCCCTATATTGAATGAGTAAGGATGGGAATATTCCACTATTTCTTAGGGTTTATGTAAATTAGATAATGACGAACTTAAATCAAAACTATCAGATCAAGCCATAAAAAATGAGCATATACATACACTCATTTTTGACGTACTAAGGAGTCGTGTATGACTTAAAAAATTTATTAGGAATAAATTCGCCAAAATGGCGGCTACTCTAACTTTTAGCTCAAGATTAGATTCTAATTCACGCTATGAAGGTCCAGCTCTTCATTGGTGGCCAATACAACAGAAGCTAAAATTGGTATACCTAAAATGAAAGGCACAGCAAAAATCCATAGCACGATGGTTACATCTGGGCTAAAGAAAAATTTAATAACTAATGCAGTCAAAATAAGTATAGAAAATAGTATCGCAGCAAAACGGATGATAAATTTAGTCGACATACAAAGATGCTCTTATACAAAAAAAATTGTATTTTCAATATACACCTAATTTTATTATGGGTTTATTGATTTTTAGGCAGTTATTCTATATTTTAATTAATTTTTTATATTTTATTGGGGCCATAAGAAGTATTTAATTTTCTTAGGAGATAAAATCGCCAAGATTTAAGCAATGTTGCATAAATTTTTTATTTCTATTGAGCTTAATTTTAGATATTCATTGTTTCTACTGATCGGTACTTAAACTGGATGATTTCATGATAAATAAAAAATTTCTACATAAAAAAGCCCTCAGTTGAGGGCTTTTTTACTGCGCTTAGAAGCGCCAGTTATAGAACAAGTCAATTGCACGTTCTAAGGACTGACTTGCTTCTAAGTAAAGACGCTGATTTACCTGATAACGTAAAGTCAGTTTATTTACTGGTGTAAATACTCCAACTCCATAGCGAAGATACAGATCTGGCGTAATGTAACCAGTCACAGAAACCTGCGTATCATCTCCTGTTCCCTGTGCATCCAAGGCTAAACCACTCAAGCCAAAACTACGTCCGATCTGGTTAGTCAGTGCACGGGTACCACCCAAGCCCAGACTGATACCTGCGGCAGCGATCGTATTATTTACATCAGACCTGAATCCTTCAGTCTGATTTAAACCGGATGCACCCTCATTGATACGACCGGTAATCAAGGCATTTAAGGCTTCCTGCTCTGACAAGCCCGCATCATTATAAATCTGAATGCTTGGACTCGATGCAGTACCCGTTACGCGCACCCCGACCGTACTACCCTGAACCATTTTATTGGCATCAATGTCTAGCGTCGGATTGGTGAGTTCACCATTAAAACGCGCGATGGCACGATTCAAATCCAGACTCTGACCATAGGCTTCGATTTTCACCCGTTGTGATACCCCGATTGCACCATTGGCGCGCATTGCGGTTTCCAGACCACGCTGTGACAGGTTCACTCGGCCTAATAGCGGGATACGACTATCAAAGCCCTGGAAGATCACCTGATTACCCAAAGAAACAGCCACATCCGCCCGGATATCCCATGGACGTGCCGCTCTCAAAATCGCCAGTTGATCCTCACCTTCACGCACGACACGTACATCTGGGGATAAGCCGACTACCGGTTCCGAAGCTTCAGGCATTGAAATCAGTGCACGCGGTACATCTACCGTGCCACTTAAACTCAGTTTTTTATTAAATGGATACATGTCCAAGGTCAGATCAGGCGTCACCATGGCCGTAATTAATGGTGCCTGACGAATCAGCAGATTTTCACCTTGCAGTTTTAACTGTACCCTTGGATCACCTTTCCAGTCGACTGAACCGGTTAATTTACCGACACCCTGACCGCTGTTAAATGCCCCATTAATGCTGGCAGAGTTCTGACGTATGGATGAATATAGTTGTACATTGGTCAGATTCACGGGTAAAGAGATCATACTGATCGAGGCATCTTTGACCCGAAGCTCACCTTCCAGCAAAGGATCCGTTAAAGTGCCACCAATCTTTCCGGCATAGGATAAAGTTCCGTCCAGATTACGAATGTCCTCAATAAATGGTTTAAAGACCTTGAGCTGCACCTGGTTAAAGGCAATTTCGCCACGCATCGGTTTGCTGTCCCGATATGGGTCAATAATCACATTGGCATAGCCTGCACCGATATCTGGAGTTTTTACATCCAGGCGAAGCTGCAAGCCTTGTGCTACACTTTTTGCTACCAAGCCAACTTCATCATATTTTAGCGTAGAACCTAAATATTCCGGGTCTTCAGAAGATAAACCTACAACGCCATTTCGGGTGACTAGACGTGCATCAATTTTTGGTTTAGCCCCTTGTGCCCAAGCTGCCTTGGCATAACCATTGACTTTACCTGTCAACGCCAATCCATCAGGCAGGAATGCGCTGAAGTCTTCCAAATCAAGGTTTTGGGTAATAAAAGAGACACTACCTCCAGTTTTATTGACCCGAATCGGCTGATCAAAACACAACTGGCTTTGTTGACTCATCCAGCAATGAGCACCGATAAACAGACTAGACTGGGCAGTGTTATAAATCACTGCCGCATTTTGACGCTGCACCAAATGGGCGCGCAAAGAGTCGAAGTCACCTTTTTGAATCTGACCCAGCCAGTTATTTTGTGCATTAAAGCCACCAGCCAGCTGAACAAAGAATTTTGACAGTTTATTTTCTGCCTGAACTTTAAGTATATGCGCTGCACGGGTACCGGCGAGTGATACTTCGCCTCGAACAATTTCCCGTGAGCCATTACGCAAGCGATCCATTGTTGCAGTTAATAAGGTTGGTGTAGTCTGCGATGTTGGCAACTGTCCGCGAATACGGACTTTCTGCACACTAAACAGATTTTTAAAAGCAAAATTATCGATAGATAGATTAGCAGAAGCCTGTAAGCGCGGCTGCGCCTGCATATTGATATAGCCCTGCGCACGACCTCTTAAACCCGGATATAACTCATACAATGCCGGCGCATTCACCTTCAGTTGCAGGTTCTGTGCATTTCCAGTCGCCTGAATCTGGTTGCTGGCATAAGACAGGAACAGGTTATTGGCTTCAAATTGCTCTGGAACAAAACCGCGCTGATTTGAGTTAATAATCACCGATAAATTCCCTGTGCCGCGCACCGGTTTGTTATTCAGCATACCGGCCAGATTCAAACGCTGGATCTGAATACGTTTTAAGGCATCTGACCAAACCCCTTGGGTTTTCACATTGCCTGACAACTCGCCCTTCAATTGGGCATTAAAGTATTGCGGCTTAAAGCGAATTAATGAAGCATTAATATCCCAACCGATACCATTCTTCAAATTGACCAGACCGCTCGCGTTAATCTTGCCAGCCACACCATCATGACGGAATTCATTGACTTTCAGTAGCTCGGGTGTACCTGAAACCCGAAGTTTCAGCATGCCCTGACTGGCTTTAAGCTGACTAGCATTTAAAGCGCCATCATAATTGACTGCATAGCCTTTAAATCCACCGCCAGCTTTTTCATTGTGGAATAACAGGGCAATAGTACTGTTACCAGTCAGACGCACAGTTTCATTCTGCTCTGCCAAGCGTCCGGTCAGGTTGACATTATTCAGTTTAATAATCTGCTGATTCGGTTGTGCATAGCCATTGGCCTTGATCTGGCCATTCAAACGGTCTACCGGTGAAGCTGCTGCAATACTTTGGGTATTTAAATTTTTGGCATTTAATACCGCTGTCCATTTCAACTGACGTTTTTCTTGTGGCAGTTCAATCCGTGCATTGCCGCTTAAACTGCCTGCCTGTGCATTGCTACTATAATTATAACTTGGGACATTCAGGATATTATTTTTCAGATTCAGCTTGGCCTGATACATGCCTGCAGGCAAAAGACCTTGTTCATGCTGCTCGACTTTGGTCGCCACATGAATATTCTGCTGACCTTCAACCAGTGCCAATTTGACATCACCAGACTGACTGCTGAGCCAGCCCACATAAGGTACGGCGCGATCAATATTTTTCCAGGCAATATCCAGTAGCATCGGCTGCGCTTTATTGCCCTTGGCCGGGTTTTGATCCAGCTTCAGATTCCAGCTTTCATAACGGTCGAAATCAACCAGTCCGGTAAGGTGCAGGCCATTTTCCAGGTTACCCGCAGAAGCAATATTGGCATCCAGACTTGGCGGCAAGAAATCCTGTACGACTTGCGGAATGCGCTCATGTTTAGGATCAATGCCATTTAAGCGCCCCGTCAGATCCCAACTGACCCGATCTTTCCAGCCCACTGTTCCAGCAAGGCTGACTGCACCTTTCATCAACTGGCCATTCAGGTCGGTAATATTCAGCTGATTGACCAGATCAGTAAACATCACCGCATTATATTGACCTTGCGGAATATTTTCCCCAATCAGGTCAGTATCAACATTCAGATCCAGACGCTTGATATCACCATTAAACTTGGCAACCCCGTCTTTGCTAAACAGTTTCTGCTCAGTCAGAATAGGCCAATGATAATCTTTGAACTGTAATTCACCGCGCATCGGTACCTGTGGACGCATTGGATGTACGATAACCCAACCCGTCAACAAATCAGGCGTATTGGTCGCTACTCCTGCCTGAATAGTATCTAGCGTTCCACGCGCCCGAACCTGAATATCATGAATATTCAGGCTTTCTCTTAAAGAAGGCAGATTGAGGATACCCGTGGCATCCAGAGGATATTTTCCTTCGAACTGCATTTTTCCCGTGGCTTCACGTAGCGAAAGATAGCCCATATCCATACGGGAGTCTTCAAAATTTAATTCGGTGCCGGACCAAAGTGCATCATTTAATTCAATATTGTAAAAATCTACGGCATTGGTCTGGGTGTTAATGACCAGATGATCCAGCAGCAGATGATCGACACGCAGTATAAAAGGCAAGCGGATAGCATTAAACTTGAATGGTTCGCCTGTAGACGGATTTTTATTAATAATTTGCAGATTGCGAACATCCGCCTCTGTAAGATGAATTTCTTTTTTGACAATTGCCCGCCAGCCCAGTTTGACATCAGCACGATCAATTTTGACATCCACCGGTTTTAAAGTGACGAGCACATTTTTAAGGATAATCCCACGCCATAAATTACCGCCTTCATATTCATAATGAATAATTTGCTGGCGTTGCAGAACCTGATCCAGCAGAAATTTACTGCCCTGATTGGTCGAAAACAAGAGGGCCAGCACAGACAGCAGAAAAATCAGGGAGAAAAGTACTGACAATAAGATACTTCTAAATATACGCCGCTTTTTCGGCACAACGCTATTTTGTGGTTCTTGTTCTGGCTGTGGTTGGTTCTCGACCATGATCTACCCAAATAACTATTTTTTAAAATTGAAGTTTTATAACTGTGATCCAATAAAGAAATGTAACCGAATCGGGTGATTGTCATCAGACAGCCCCGTCGCAACATCTACACGTATTGGCCCAATCGGTGAAGCCCAACGTAAGCCTACCCCCGCACCATATTCGGTCGGATTACTGAATTCCTTATTATAGGCATTTCCGGCATCTGCAAAGACCGCAGCACGCCAGCCTTCCTTAAACTGATAATTATATTCTAATGAAGCCACACCCAAGGCCTGACCACCCACTTTAAAGCCGTCAATTTCCGGAGAAAGACTCTTGTAGTCAAAACCGCGAATACTCTGGTCACCACCAGTGAAATATCTCAGGTTATATGGCACTTTGGCAAAATCATCGGTAAAGATATACCCTAAATCCATACGCCCAACAAACTGATAATCTGCATTTTCACCCAATGAATAGATAAAACGCCAGCCTGCATTCACAATGGCCATATCCGCATCGGATAATAAAGCCTCGCTACCCAGCTCAATCTTATAGGTTTGCTTGAAGCCCTTGGTCGGATTGACCCGACGATCGCTATCGGTACGTGAAACTTCATAACCCACCAGTAGCGATTGCTGTTCATCTTCGGTATTAAAGCGAAACGCTTCTGGAATCTGATTAAAATCGACAGAACCATCCTGTGTTAAGCGATCCAGACGATAACGGGCTCCAAAAGTACGCTGCCAGTTACCCAGTGGATTTTTAATAATCCGGTCTGCACCTAACACTGCTGATTCAATCATCAGTCCTTGGCCCTGTGCGACGCTATCACGTTCTTCACGTTCGTAGCCCCCCACAATACTGACATAATCATTCAGCGGATGGTTATAAGGAATATTATAACGTCCATCAATCGACTGGCGGATGCCTGACAACTCGATATTGGCATCAAAAGAGTGGCCACGCTTATTTACAATAGCGCGCCTGTATTGACCACGCAGACGGATATCGGTATCTGTTCCATAACCCAGACCCAGCTCTGCACTGTTTACCCGGTCTGCATTTAAAGTCACGATGACCGGGATTTTCTTCTCTTCCCGTGCCTGTTCCTTTAAACGATCCTGTTCATTTTCTTTGGTCTGCTGCTCAACCCGTAAGGTTCTTAAGTTTGGATTTTCCTGATCACGACTACCGGCAAACTGATCTTCATCCACGACATTCTGGGTCACCTCCTGAGAAGAGGCTGGCGAGCGGGCAGGTTTTTTCTCTACAGACTGATCTTCAGAAAGTTTTTGTTCTTCAATCAGCTGCTGAATATCCGGTGCCAATTCCAATTCCTTTTCAATCGGATCAGGGCGAACCGCATCGACCATGGTATAGTTAAAGTAGCGTGAATTGGTCAGATTGTTGGCCAGGCTATTGACTCGCCAGAAGGTATAATCCGCCCCATCTTTCCAGGTAACCAGACTTTCGAGTACATCGCGGTCGAGTGGGAGTTCCTTTTCAGGATCACTCATTCTGAACTCGACATTCCCCAGCTTATAACGATCACCAGTCTCAAAACGAAGATTCACATCTGCCGTATTCTGTGGCAATGCAATCCTGACATCATGCATACGCCAGTATGAATCAAAATAACCATTATTATTGGCTGCAGTAACAATCCGGTTCTTGGTCTTTTCATAATCACCATGATTAAAAATATCGCCATCTTGCTGTTCAGGCAAAATACTGATGACCTGAAATTGTGGCTGCTCTGCGCCAGCTCCAGTAAATTCCAGGTCATAACTGGTAATAATCACAGGTTCATTCGGTGTGACAAAAACACGAAGCCTGCTGTCTGATACTTTTTCAAACCTGAACTGGGCATCGTAATAACCCACCGCCTGAGCTGCCTGCCGTGACAGTGTCCGCAATTGAGGTAAAGCTGAATTAAAATCGCCAAAAGACTCCTGGGTAAAACTGGAGAGCTTGGCTTTGACATTATTTCTTAAATTCAGATAACCTTGGGATTCACTCTTGCGATTCAGTGTGCCGTTGCTTTGCGCCACACCTTCCTCATTCACAATGACGACGTCTGCATTAATCCGAGGAACTCTTGCCGTCATAATCTGGCGTGGCGGGCGGATCTTATAAAACAGTCTTTTAAAAATATTTGGCCGCTTGTCATTTTCAGGTGAAAGCGAGTCTGATATTTCTGCTAAGGTCATGCCTGCTTCGTTGTTTTGCACCATAATCTGGCTGTCTGCCTGAATGGACTGCATCAACTGATCCACATTGACCGGCGCCTGATTGATTTCCAGCAGTTCTTGCTGGCTGATATCTGCGACTACAGTTTCGGTGGTCTGGCTATTGCGATAATTTTGCGCTTCCTGTTTGGCTTGTTCAGCCACACGATAAATTTCATTGGCCATGTTTTGGTCAATAGTCTGAACTGGCAATTCTTCCAGATCATCAAATTCGATTGGAGTAAATTCATCTAGACCCGATCCTGCATTTTGCTGTTGTTCCAGCATCAGCATACTGTCAACTGGCACTTCCTGTTCTAAAGCTTCTTCAACTTTTTCTTCTGCTTCTGTTTCAGACGTAACTAAGCCCTGACGAATCGCCTCTTTGGACAGCTCATCTACCATTTCTGCCTGGGAAATAGCCACGGGCGTTTCGGGCTGTTCGGTTTGTGCCATGCTCTGATGGGATAACATCATAAAAAAGATGCTCATACACAGGTGCATACCACTGTGCGGTGGTATATGAGGCCCCATACTGCGATTTAGCATCGTTTTTTTAAAATTTTTCTTTGCAGGCATAGCAAACTCTAAACGAATACATTCTTTAATTGATTATTTGACCGAAAAATATAAGCTAAGGAGCTTAATTAATTGGTTTTTACCTTTACATAGCTGAAAGTATCTTACATGATTTTTCTCAATGTTTACGCATAACTGACATTTCTTAATAAAACTTAATGTAGCACGGCCTATATGAACAAAAATGAACATTTGTTAGCTTCTCGGCGCTTTCTTCCGATGTTTCTGACTCAGTTTTTCGGTGCATTAAATGATAATGTATTTAAGCAAGCGTTACTGCTGGTCATCACTTATGGCTGGATTCAACAGCAATCAGCCAGCATCAGCACCTTGAATAATCTGGCGGCTTTACTATTTATTCTTCCTTATTTTATTTTTTCGGCCACTGCCGGTCAGATTGCCGACAAATACGAACGTTCACAGCTGATTCGCTATCTCAAGCTTCTGGAAATTGTCATCATGCTGCTGGGAACTATCGGTTTCCTGCTGGGCAATTTATGGATTCTGTTATTTGCCCTGTTCCTGATGGGAACCCAGTCCACTTTCTTTGGCCCGATCAAATATGCCATTTTACCTGAAGTCCTGAAACCGGATGAACTGATGTCCGGCAATGCCCTGTTCCAGTCTGGAACTTCTCTGGCAATCCTGTTCGGTATGATTCTGGGCGGCGCAGTTATTGCAGCTTCGGCTGGCAACCTGATTTGGATCAGTTTAACCATCATCAGCATCGCACTGATAGGTTATATATCAAGCCGTTATATTCTGAAGCAAAACATTTCCGCACCGGAGTTGCAAATAGACTGGAACTTTTTTCGTACCAGCTTGCAGACTTTGAAATATGCCAAAAGCTTACCATTGGTTTTTACCATTTTACTGGGCAATTCATGGTACTGGTTTTATGGTGCAACCTATCTGACCCAGATTCCTCAGCTGACGTTACAGAATCTGCATGCATCTGAAAATGTCGCCAGTCTGCTCTTAACCTTTTTCTCTGTCGGGATTGGGTTAGGCTCATACTTATGCCGTAAAATTGGTGGCAGTCAGGTCAATATCAAGATGGTGCCTTTTGGGGCAATCGGTCTAGTAGTGTTTGCCTTATATCTGGCCTCGAGTCTGGCCTTTGTTCCAGAACGTGCAGGTGCATTAATTGGTCTGGCAGAAGTGTTCCAGCAAGGCTGGAGTTATTATCATGTGATGCTAGCCATTACCTTGCTCGGTATTAGTGGTGGTTTTTATATTGTCCCGCTGTATGCCATGATGCAGGCGCATTCTCCACGCTCACATCGTGCGCGTGTGGTTGCAGCAAATAATATTCTGAATGCCGTTTTCATGGTATCTTCTGCTATATTTTCTATTATTATTTTAAGTATTCTAGAGCTTGATCTTAAAATACTTTTTTGTATTACTGCAGTATTAAGTGGCCTGTTTACTTTATGGTTACTTTACCGCCTAAAACCAATGATCAAAATCGCGAAAGCACCCTTGGAGGATTAATTCATGCGTCAATATACAGGTCTGGATAAGTTGATTCATTCTTTTGACCAGGCATTACGCAGTCTAGTCCCGGGCACGACTTCAGCGCAGCGTGAAAACCCGGCCCAACCGGTAGAAACGCAGTTGACGGTCAGTGATGCACGACATGTAGCAGGTTTAATGCGGGTCAACCATAGTGGTGAGGTTTGCGCACAGGCGTTGTATCATGGTCAGGCCATGACGGCAAAACTCCCGAATGTACGTCGTGAAATGGAACAGGCTGCGATTGAAGAACAGGATCATCTGGCATGGTGTGAAGACCGTTTGAAAGAACTGGATAGCCATACCAGTCTGCTCAATCCGGTCTGGTACGGTCTTTCCTTCGGTATGGGTGCGATTGCCGGAATCGCAGGTGATAAATACAGTCTGGGTTTTGTGGCTGAAACAGAACGTCAGGTCAGCATGCATTTACAGCATCATATTAGCCAATTACCCCCTCAGGATGAACGTTCTCGCCGTATTCTGAAACAGATGAACGAAGATGAACTGCATCATCGGGATACAGCTTTAAAGGCGGGTGGTGTAGATTTGCCCGTTCCTGTCAAAATCGCCATGACAGGCATTTCCAAGCTGATGACCAAAACCAGCTATTTTATTTAAACCAGTTATTTTCATTCTTAGCCCACTCATTTGTGGGCTTTTTAATAAGTCTCAAATCTTGAGCAAGATAATATTAACTCAAGGCATGTGGTGATCTTATTACTTTTAAGCTCTATAAAATAATAGAGATTGCCTACAGTATCCTTTTAATCTTTTTTGTTCATTTCAGAAAGTAGGTCTAGCTGAATTTCCTGGATTTGTGCCAGCCTTTCCCATTGATGTAGCAGCAAATGATCTAATTTTTCATGTAAATACTGAATTTCCAGTTCAGCTTTTAAATTAATCTGATAATCATTTTGTGAACGTAAACGGTCTTTTGCTTCCTGTCTGTTCTGGCTCATCATAATAATAGGCGCCTGAATCGCTGCAAGACAGGACAGGATTAAATTCAACAGAATAAATGGATAAGGGTCTGCAGGCTGAGTCACCATCACCACAGTATTTATCGTAATCCATAGACCTAGAAAAATTGCAAAACAGATCAGAAAGACCCAACTTCCACCAAAAGTTGCAATTTTATCGGCCAGCCTTTCACCCAAGGTCCATTTTTGTTCCAATGCCGTTTCTACATTTTTGGTGATCAGCTCATGTTCATGCATGCTATGAATCACTTCAAACTCAAGATCAGTCAATTCACCCTTTTCTGAGCTTAATAATGAATGCACATACTGCATGCGATATCGGGTCAGATCTGTCTGGCAGATATAATTTTGCGGTGTCCAGTCAGGAATATCCTTTGCAATTTCTTCGGTAATGACCTTTCTGACAGTTCCCATCGGTGTAAGATTTTTTAAAGGAAAACGTTTGCCGCACACCAAGCAGCTATGATTTTCATTTTTTTCTTTCATGATAATTCTCTTTTATACCAGCTTTCCTAGCTATCATTTGGATATATCTTATTGGTTTATTGATTTTTTACTTTTATAATTTTTATATCAGTTCAGTATTACTTTCCCTCGAACTATTAAATTATTAAGTCCCAAATCGGTTAGATCTTTGGTTGATAAAATGCTTTGCCAAGTGCACTATGATCTGATCATTCAGGTTAATTTTCAGATCGATTTCATCTATCTGTCTCTACCTAACATAAATTTACTATAATCATAATAATAATAAAGAAGAGGCTTCATTATGCGCCACTCATACCATCTTGAAAAACATTATATTGAACGTGCGGGCTGGCTTCGCGCAGCTGTACTGGGGGCAAATGACGGAATTATTTCAGTCACCAGTCTGGTGGTGGGTATCGCAGCCAGTGGAGCATCCAAGGAAATTTTACTGGTGACCTGTGTTGCTGGATTAATTTCTGGTGCCGCCTCTATGGCAGCGGGTGAATATATTTCAGTCAAATCCCAGCAGGATATTGAAAAAAATGACCTTCTCATGGAAGAGCGTGAACTGCAACGCCATCCCAATAATGAACTAAATGAGCTGAAGACGATTTATATACAACGCGGCCTGGAACCAGGTTTGGCACAAAGGGTTGCTGAGCAGTTGACTGAACATAATGCTTTGGATGCTCATGCCCGTGATGAGATTGGTATTTCAGCGCATACCTCTGCCCGACCCTTTCTTGCGGCATTTTCTTCAGCTCTGGCATTTACCGTAGGCTCATTATTTCCTTTAATCTCGATTATGATTCTGCCAGATCGATATCTGGATAAAGGCGTTATACTAATTGGGGTTCTAAGCTTGGGAATGATGGGTGCACTGGCAAGTTATGCAGGTGGAGTCAGCGTGTGGAAAGGTGCAGTCCGGGTAATGCTCTGGGGAATTATCGCCATGTTGTTTAGTGCCTGGATAGGATCATTATTTAATGTGTCAGTTGCCTAAACATCTGTTTATCGTTTTGACAGGCTCACAATATGATAGCGTGACTATTATTTTAAGTTAGCTGAATAAGGTTAATAAAAATCTGGCTACGCTAACAAAACTCGGGTTTATTTTAAGCTATTTTGGTTTTAATTTAGAAAATTAAAAGCAACATTCTTGAACTGAAAGATATATTTATGGAAACCGTAATTATTTTTGCCATGTTGGCAATTATCATAGTATTGCTGATCATTTTCTATAACAAGAAAAAGTAAGAAAGCAAATATTCACTTTTATAATTCTAAGGTTTTTGTAAAGCTTAAAATAAATTCTGTAGTTTTAAATCAATCAGACTTCTTTCATGAATCAGAAAATAATTATTTATTAAAATTTTAAATATTTTCATTATTAAATGATTTCTAAACCAAACTCGCGCTATTTTAGCTGAATTTTTCTTTAGATCTAAAAAAAAATGAATCATAAAAAGCCTGATCTTGGTTGATCAGGCAATCCATCAGTACTGAATAAAATGCATAAACAAAAAAATCATGGGATTTGATTTAAATAAACTGCTTGATTGTTGGAAAACTATGTTGTCCGTATTCAAATATGGCAGCATCCCAGATATCAAACATCGGAACTTTCACATCCAGAGCCAAAGGCAGTTTTTTTTCATTAAACTGCATATGCGTTAGATCTGTTCCCCAGGCGATCAAATCAACATCCAAAGTAATCTGATGTGATGGACGCACTCGCCCAGATGCCTTTTCTAGCTGTTTAAGCAGATCAATCATGTCTTCACTGGACACCGAACTTCGCAATAAACACGCAGCATTCCAGTAATTGGCTCCTATGCCATCACGGCAAGGAATCATATAAACAGGAGAAAACTGAACTTCCCCCCATTCGGAAATACGTTGCTGTGCAGCCTGAAAATGTTGTTGAGGATGACAATTACTCGCTAATGCTAGGGCGAAAATCGTTTCGGTGGCGTTCAAGACGTATTCCTACAGAATTGGCTTGCGCGATAATGGCAGGCTTACGGATCGTAATATTAATCGATTCAATTGCTGTAAAGGTAGTAAAAAGTGCATTTAGCACCAACTTTGCTGCATGTTCAATCAATTCAGGCTTGGCTTCTTGAATGACCTTGCTGGAAATCTCACAAATTTCTGCGTAATTTAGCGTATCTGCAAGCGCATCTGAGTTTGATGCCTGTTCTAAATCGGTGTGAATAGTCAAATCCAGCATTAAAGGCTGAATAATCTGGCGCTCCCAGTTAAAGCAGCCCACGACTGTCTCGACTTTTAAGCCTTCAATAATAATGGCGTCCATTGGATTGCTCGATAAGATGATATTTACCACTAATTTCCCGAAGTCCCTTTTTATTAAAAAGGGACTTGCATTGCTTATATTTTATCAAGCAATGAGACACTCCTCCATGCGCTTTTTTAAAGCCCTACTTTAAAATTGCGCAAGAAAAGAAGGTCGGGAGAGATTAAATTAATGCTTTAACAGCAGATTTGGATCCATGCTTTGCACCATTTGCAAACGCTGATCTGCATAAATGTCTGTATATGGCGCAAGAATCCGCATAAAACGATCGAAATACAGCATTTGCTTGAACAGTAAGGCAAAATCACGCGGGAAACGGATGCCATGACGCTCACCCACAGCCACCATATCCATCATGATATCGTTGAGATCCGCAGGACTTGAGGTCAGCAGTTCCTGCGGATCGGCAAGCATCACCCCGCCAAACAGACGCTCAAGATCAGCAGCCAGCACTTTAGTGTCAATCTCAACTGCAGTCATGCCCATTTTCAGCATGTTTTCTGCCATCAAGGTATAATTGGTATGCTGCAAAGCATCCATAAAGGCCATACATGCAGTCCATACTTCAGGTTTGAGCTGCCCAACAATACCGAAATCAATAAAACCAACCCGGCCATCTTCAAGAAGCATCAGATTACCGGCATGCAGATCGGCATGGAAACTATTACACATCATCAGACTACCAAACCAGGTATTCATGGCTGTAATTAATACCTGTGACGGGTCTTTTGCGACCTTTTTCACCACTTCAAAATCGGTCAGTGGCACACCATACAAACGTTGCATGGTCAGGACACGACGAGTTGAATACTGATGATAAACTTTTGGTGCCGTGGCCGCCTTGTTGTTGGTAATATTCAGATAATTGACGAAGTCATCCAGATTTTGTGCTTCTTCAATAAAGTCGACTTCACGTACCATCCGGGTTTTGATTTCTTCGACAATATCGGCCAGTGAGGCAAATTTCACTTTTGGTACGGCTTTTTCCAGCAGCTTTGTTGCCCAATGCAGGACATTCAAGTCGGTATAAAGAATGGTTTCCACACCCGGCTTTTGCACCTTAATAACAACATCTTCACCCGATACCAGTTTGGCCGCATGTACCTGTGCAATTGAGGCAGAAGCCAGTGGTGTTTCCTCGATTGAGGCAAAAATCTCATCCAGATTACGGCCAGCAAATTCTGAGGCCAGTACTTCCTGAATATAGCTAAATGGCAAAGTCGGCGTCTGGTCCAGACAGCCCTGAAATTCTTCTACATATTCACGTGGAAATAATGACGGCGTACTGGCAATAAACTGACCGAGCTTGATATAAGTTGAACCTAATGATTCAAAAGTCTCGCGCATGAGTTTGGCGTTGCTTGGCTTTTCGGTAGCATATTTGATGCCTGCCTTTGCCGCAACCACCGCGGTTTCACCCATACGGGCAACCGAGCGTATTCCATCTAACCAGATATTGTTTTTCATAATGTCTTAGGAAAAATTAATTACATGCAGTGTAGCAAAAAAATTAAAAATTGCAGGTTTATCTTGCCTGACAGATTGGACAATCTGTATCTTTTTCGAAACTTAAAATTCGCTGCTTGAAGCTGAGACCATCCCAAAGCAGAAGTTTCTGTCTCAGTGGCATTACTCCCAAGCCCAAATATAGCAAAGCATGATGTGCCTGCAGACTTGCCATCACGTTGGGTGTGGTTGCGAGTACACCAGAGTCGGCACAGCGTAAACTAGTATCCTCTTGATGCTCTGGCGGGAACAGGCAGGCATAACAGGCAGAATCGCCTTCAATCATAAACATTTGACCTTGCACGCCAATGGCCGAGGCGCTGATTAAGGGTGCATTGAGTTTTACACAGATCTGATTGACCAGGTAGCGTGTTTCAAACTGGTCACAGCCATCCAGCACCAGATCCTGCTGCCCAATAATACTTTCTGCATTGTTCTCAGTTAAGGCCTGGTTAATATAGTCAATCTGCACATTCGGATTAATCTGCCCCAGCCTTTTTGCCAGTGTTTCTGCCTTATAAAAACCTAAATCCTGTGGAGTAAAAGCCAGTTGTCGTTGCAGATTACTCATTTCAATCGTATCTGGATCAATCAGGGTAATTTTACCGACTCCGGCACGAGCCAGCAGTTCTGCTAAGACACAACCAATCCCGCCACATCCCACAATACAGATATTAGAAAATTTCAGTTTTTCCTGTGCTTCAATATCCCACCCCTCTAAGAGGAGCTGTCGAGCATATAAGTGCATTTCTGCATCGCTCAGTTCGAATTCTGAAGATACAGTATCCGTATTAAATGTAGACAATGTCTTTCCCTGTTTTGAAAATATTTAAAAAGTAATCGTCATAGAAGTATGAGTACTGAAATTTCAATATATAGATATATTTCAGATAAATTGACTTCCCTGCGTATAACCAGCAAACCAATCAATGGTTTAGAAACGGCGCCAAATATCATATCAGTTAAATGCTCGCGATCAAGTTGCCAATCTTGTGATGCCACAGGATTTTTTAATGATACCAATTAGATCACAACTCGTGGAAAACTCTCATTTGTTTGATGGAAGCTATCAGAAATTTTAGATACTTACGTTGATTTAGAATAGCGTATGAAAATTTTTAGCTTCCTCTACTATTGCAACATTGTGCCTGAGGATCTGCTAAACATTTCTCTCAAAAAGTTAGATTGCCACGTTAAACATGCCGAATATTAACTTATTGTAGAGAGTGAATTAACTTTTATAGTGCTCAACCCCTTCACTTTTCTCCATTTTCACTTGCAATTTCTTATAATTTTCTCTTATTTATTATCATATACTCACTCTTTATCATCCTGTAACTGACTCCTGCTTGTTTAGCGCTTCTGTAGTCACTTTCTGTCCTTCAGTATGAAAATGTATAAGTTCAGTGAGACCTTCTGTATCGGTTCTTAAATATGGTTAAGCTGCTTAAAGCCACAAAAAACTGAATCTTAAGAACCATGGAGCAATGATATGACTGAACAGCATTCAGAACATAATAACCGTGAAAAATTATGGGAATTGATCAAAGACGTCCGCTTTACCATGATCAGTCATCAAACCGATACTCAAGAACTTCACTCACAGCCAATGACCATGCTTAACTCTGAAGCGATGAATGAGGATCAGAATCTTTATTTTATTATGAAGGACACCAACGATATTGTTCAGGCTGTAAATGCGGGCCGTCGCCATTTGGGACTGTCTTTTTCCAAGCCCTCTGATGATATTTATGTATCCATTAGTGCACATGGGGAAATCAGTACAGACCGCATGCTGATTGAGAAGCTATGGAATCCCTGGGCAGAAAACTGGTTTCAGGGTAAAGACGACCCAAGCGTTCGTGTTCTGATTGCCAAAGCAGTAAGTGCTGAATACTGGAATGTGAAAGATAATAAAGTGACCCATTTACTCAAAGTTCTTAAAGGAAATGTAACAGGTAAACCGGAAGAACCAGATACAGAACATGAGAAAGTGACTCTATAAATTTTAAACTTTTCTCTCCTGTTTAGCCTCTTTTCATAAGAGGCTAAATATTTGATTATTTTAAATTTAAATGATTAAAAATTACATTGTAATGACTCAAATAGCGTGATTAATATTTTAAACAGCTCCTCAAAAGCAATCGGCTAAAAAATTAAAAAGGCCGCAATTGCAACCTTATAAATTTTCTTTAGTAAAATCAACTGACCTGTTTTATTGCTTGAATTTTAGCAATTTCCTGCTGTTTAAGCAGATTGCGCTGAATTTTACCACTGGATGTTTTGGGTAAATCACTAACAAATTCAATCTCTTTTGGATAGGCATGTTTAGACAAGCGGGAACGCACATAGTTCTGCAGCTTGATCATCAAGTCTTCATTGGCGGTATATTGTGACTTGAGCACCACGAAGGCCTTCACAATTTCAGTGCGTTCAGGATCTGGCTTACCCACTACGGCGGATTCCAATACTTCCTCACATTCCAGCAAGGTGCTTTCTACATCAAAAGGCCCAACCCGATAGCCCGACGTGGTAATGACATCATCTGCACGACCAATAAAATCAATGCCACCATATTCATTCAGTTTGACTGTGTCACCGGTTAAATAATACTGACCAATAAAGGCTTTCCGGTTATTTCCGCCATAGCCGTCAAACCACATCAAAGGTGAAGCTGAACAGTCTATTGCCAGGGTACCGACACCGCCTTTTTCTACTTCCTGATGCTCTTTATTCAATACTGCAAAACGATGCCCCGGAATCGCAAATCCAGCCGAACCAACTTTTTTATAATGCTCCAGAGCATGATGATTGGCAATCACCATCCCAAGTTCAGTCTGTCCATACTGGTCATAAATATTGACGTTTAGATCCAGATTGAACCATTGAATCACTTCTGGAGTTAAGGGCTCACCTGCACTGCTGACTACACGTAAATATGCACTGATTTCAGCATCAAATTTTTCTTTAAAGCCAAAGAACATCCTGAATGCCGTTGGTGAGCCCGTCAGGTTATTCACCTGATATTTTTTAATGATTTCAATTGCATTGTCTACACTAAAAGCACGCTCATCCATAATGATGCTATGCCCTAAGCTCAAAGGACCTGCAATGCCATAATACAGGCCATAGGCCCAACCCGGATCGGCCAGATTCCAGAATGAATCCTCCTCACGTAAATCGACAGCGTGTAGCATATAGCCTTTAAATGCCAGTAAAGCCTTTAAAGGAACAGGCACTGATTTCGCCAGTCCGGTGGAACCTGAAGTAAACATCATCAAAAAAATATCACTGAATCGGCCTTGAACCGGTTCAAAATCGCTTGGATATTCCTTGATTTCAGTCCAGAAATCGGCATCTTCTTCAGCACAATCAGGAGTTGGATGTACAGTTAAAATATGAGGAATACTCAGATCATTCAGTTTTGAATGCTGCTCCTGATTGGTAATAATCAGCTTGGTTTGAGCAGTATTGATCCGATGTTCAATAGCCTTGCTTTCAAAAGCAGTAAATAGAGGCTGATAAACCGCACCGATACGCCAGGTCGCCAGTATGGTAATCAGGAGTTCGGGAGTACGTGGAAGCAGACCGGCAATACAGTCGCCTGCTCGCAGCCCCAGTACAGTCATGTAATGGGCCAGTTGTCCTGAAGCTTCAGCCAGCTGCTCAAAAGTCCATTGTTGTGCGTTCCCATTTTTGCCTTGCCAGATCAGTGCAGTTCGGTTTTGACCCAGGTAGCGACCACAGCATTCGGTATAAGCATTGATGTTCTCTGTACTTCCAACCAGATGTTCCTGAACCATATTTTCAAAATTAAAATCAGCATATGCCTGCTCTAGTGTCTTCATGACGACAACCTCTTTCCTATTGTAGTTTTCAGGCGAGCTTGCCTGAGTTTATCCATTTGTATTTGTTGTTCCTGCTGATTCCATCAGCATAATTTTTCAAATCTGCATTCATGCCTTATAGCTAGGACCTGAATAAGGCTTATTTTCGATTATTCGCACTGTATGTCTTTAGAGCATCATATTCAGTTGAATCCTGCAATTTCCATATCCATCAATGTAAGTGCAGGATTTGAACATCCCTCAAAGTCTGTTTTTTTAAATTAAAAATCAGCGTTGACATACTTCACGCGCAATCACCAGTCGTTGAATATCTGATGCACCTTCATAAATCTGGCTCACTCGCACATCACGATAGATACGTTCAACCGGAAAATCCGACACATAGCCATAGCCACCATGAATCTGGATCGCATCCGAACAGACTCGCTCTGCGATAGTCGAAGCAAACAGCTTGGCCATAGAAGCTTCTTTTAAGCATGGCTGGCCAGCATCTTTGAGCGTTGCCGCATGCAAGACCAGTTGTCGCGCCGCTTCAATCTGGGTGGCCATATCGGCAAGCCGGAATGCCACAGCCTGATGTTGAACCAGTTCCACCCCAAAGGATTTACGCTGATTGGCATACTCTACCGCGGCATCCAGTGCAGCACGTGCCATACCGACAGATTGTGCTGCAATCCCGATCCGGCCCGACTCCAGATTAGACAAGGCAATTTTGTATCCTTCGCCTTCCTGCCCCAGCAGGTTGGCAGCAGGAATCCGGCAATTATCCAGAACGATGGTCGCGGTATCGGAACAATGTTGCCCCATTTTTTCTTCCAGACTGGACACGATATAACCCGGTATATCGGTCGGCACCAGAAAACATGAAATACCTTTTTTCCCTGCAGATTTATCGGTCACAGCAAATACTAGTGCAATCTGTGCGTGTTTACCTGTGGTGATAAATTGCTTGATGCCATTTAAAACCCACTCGTCGCCATCACGTTCGGCTTTACATTCCAGAGCGCTGGCATCCGACCCAGCTTGTGGCTCCGTCAGGCAAAAACACCCCAGCCATTCACCTGTCGCCAGTTTGGTCAGATATTTCTGTTTTTGTTCCTCTGTGCCATAGCGCTGGGTAATACCACAAGGCAAAGAATTCTGCACGCTGACAATCGTCGAGATCGCTCCATCTCCGGCGGCGATTTCCTCAAGAGCCAGTACCAGCGAAACATAGTCCAGACCTGCTCCACCCCATTGCTCGGAAACAGTCATGCCCAAAGCACCCAGCTCACCCAGTTCTTTGAGCTCCTGTGTGGGAAATTGTGCTGTTTTATCGCGCAAACCAGCGGTTGGTTTCAGCTTCTGCTGCGAATAATTCCGCATCATTTCCTGAATCATTTTTTGTTCGTCATTTAAAATCACGGATCTTTCCCTTCTTTATTCATTCTATCCAGCATCAGCACAGACTTTTTAATTTTCAAAATGTGATGTTTTTTTGGATGTATTCGGCAAATTCAACATACAATTTTCCCTGACACGTTATTGCCATTTTGATGAATCAGAGAAAGCATCTTTATTTAATGAATTATTTTGGTGCCATACGGATTGCACCATCCAGACGAATCACTTCACCATTCAAATAACTATTTTCGAAAATATGACCAACTAACTGAGCAAATTCCTGTGGTTTGGCCAGACGTGATGGAAAAGGCACCATCTGTCCGAGAGCATCCTGGACATTTTGCGGCATGCCTTTCAACATTGGAGTTTCCATGATGCCCGGCGCGATGGTCATGACACGGATCGCTTCACGAGCCAGTTCACGTGCCAAAGGTAAAGTCATTGCGACTACTGCACCTTTGGATGCCGCATAGGCAGTTTGACCAATTTGGCCGTCATAAGCGGCAACCGAAGCGGTATTCACAATCACGCCACGTTCTTCTTCACCCGATTGCAGCTCATATTTTGCGATTAAAGCCGCTGCATGACGCAGCATGTTAAAAGTACCGCTCACATTAATATTCAGCACTTTCTGGAACATCGCCAATTCATGGATGCCGTTTCGTCCCAACACTTTGGCAGACGGTGCAATCCCGGCACAGTTCACCAGACCATTTAGCTGACCATAATTGCTTTCGACTTCAGCAAAGAAGGCTTCGACAGCCTGCTCATCAGTGACATCCAGTTGTACAAATTCGGCCTGCTCACCCAGTTGCTCCTGCATAGCGACACCCTGTTCCTGGTTCATGTCTACCAGAATGACCTTGGCGCCCAGTTCCACCAGATAGGTTGCTGTAGCTGCACCCAGACCCGACGCGCCACCGGTAACCACTATAACTTTTCCCTGAATTTTCATGTTTATGTCCTTTAGATATTTTTAAAATTACGACTTATGAAGAAGAGTAAACAGAGATTTTATTCTGTACAATTTCCAAATATTGCATCTTGATTGATGGATTTGGACAATAAAAAAAAAGGATTTTTGACCGGCCATGCATTTACCTGTCTTGGAATATAGCAAGGGAACCATCTCGATTGATCTGGTTCATGAAGCATTATTGAATGCCAAAGCACAACATTACGATATTGCTATTATCTTAAATAAAGCCGGTATTCCGTTAGAGATTCTGCACTCAGCCAAGGCTCGGGTTTCAGTGGCGCAATATGCAGCGCTATGGACCGCGCTAGCAGACAGCATGAATGATGAATTTTTTGGTATGGATAGCCATCCCATGCGCCGTGGCAGTTTCAAGCTGTTATCCAAAATGCTGTTGCAGACAGAGACACTAGAAAAAGCCTTGCAACAAATCCTGCAGTTTTTTAACCTGATTCTGGATGATCTGCACAGTACACTCATGGTCGAGGAAAACTTTGCCTATATCGTAATTTATGACCAGAAACAGACCAAACGCATGTTCAGTTATGCCACCTATGTAATGCTGATCCATACCCTCTTATGCTGGTTAAGCGGCCAGCGAATTTTACTCAATCAGATTCAGCTGAAATGCACCGCGCCAATCAATGATTTTGACTATAAAGTCCGGTTTTGTGAACAGATTGAATATCAGGCCAGTGAAAACTATATCCAGTTTGATGCTGCCTATTTGCAACTCCCAGTAAAACAGGATCAGACTTCCTGGTATCAGTTTATTCAGCAGACGCCACACAACCTGCTGGTTCGTTTTAAAAATCCCTATGCCTTAAGCACCCAGATTCGCAAACAGCTATTAGATGTACCACCCGCAGACTGGCTGGAACTGAATGAACTTGCTTTGAAAATGAATATCTCTGAAGCCACCATACAACGCCGTCTGAAAAATGAAGGCCTGAGTTATCAGCAACTTAAAAATGAAATTCGTTGTGATACTGCGATTGAGCTCTTAACCCGTACAGAGCAAAGTCTGCAGGATATCAGTGATCAGTTAAATTTCCAGGAAGTCAGTGCCTTTCATCGTGCCTTTAAAAAATGGACTGGTGTCAGCCCAGGGGCTTACCGGCAAAATATTACAAAATAATCTATATATTAAGACTTGAAAACGATTAAACCCCAATCAATAAATTTAACCGTATGTTTATTCAATATTTATATATTTCAAGGATCACAGCCTTAAATTACAGAACTAAACAGTCATTCTAAAAGCTTTTATTTTCCTATTAATATGGGTTATTTTTCAATCACTTTAGAACATCCATTTTTGGCTGTTTTTATATTTTCCTTTATTTTTGAAGGTATCTCCATGTTAAAGATGACTGATGTACTTGAACAAAATCTTGTTCAGAACTTCTCTAAAGCTTTATTTTCTTCAACTGATCTCATCACAGAACAGTTGAATCAAGGGATTTTAAATGCATCGGATGCAGAACTTAAACATGCAATTCTGCACTTCTTTAATCAGGTAGACGCTGTAGAAGCGGCTCAAGCCCTTGAAATACCAGCAGAACGTATCAACGAGTTACAGCAAGGTATTGCCTTGAAAGATGAAGAATCTTTGGCAGACACTTTGAAGGTTGTGGCACTTTGTCTGGCAATGGAAACCGGCAGTCTGGATCAGGTCGAAGTATATGACTGTCTACAAGACTATCCGATGTAATTCTTTTTTTAAGAATTCCTCGAAAGCGGTGCTCTGGCATCGCTTTTTTTATTTTTAGTTATACTGCCTTGGCGTGATGCCATTAAGAATGTTTAAGGTTTCAGATGCAGCTGGGAATTGATAAAACTTGAATAAAAAAGCGACCATACCGGTCGCTTTTTAATAAAGAAAGATAGATTACAGATTAATGTGGCCACTGCGCCAAAGTCACACGATCATTACCGCCATAATCTTTAACCGTGCGGACTTGCTTATAGCCCGCCTGTTTAAATAGATGTTGTACGGCGTCTGCCTGATCATAACCATGCTCAAGCACCACCCAACCATTCACAGTCAAATGCTTCTTGGCTTGAATAATAATGTCCTCCAGATCAGCCAGACCTTTTTTGTCTGCCACTAGAGCACGTTCCGGCTCAGTCGCCAGATTTGGCATATGTGCATCATTGGCATCGATATACGGCGGGTTTGATACAATCGCATCAAAGAACTGACGGCCAAATGGCTTCAACCATGAACCGAGAACAAATTCCACATTCTCAATATCATACTGCTCTGCATTATACTTCGCTACCTCCAGCGTAGGCGCGTAAATATCCGAAGCCGTTATGGACCAGTTTGGACGTTCAGAAGCAAGTGATAACGCAATTGCGCCAGTACCTGTACCTAAATCTGCCACACGGGCATCTTCAGGCAGGTCCAATTTCAACACAGTCTCAACCAGTACTTCAGTATCCGGACGTGGTACCAAAGTATCTTTGGTCACTTTGAGGTCCAAAGTCCAGAATGGCTGTGAACCAGTGACATAAGCCAAAGGCTCACCGGCAGCTATACGCGCCAGACCGTCTTTATACGCCTGTTCCTGTTCCGGCGTTAGTTCCTGATCCTTTTTCATCAGCAGATCAAATGAATCAATCTTGGTGATGTGTTCCAGTAACCAGGCATTTTCCTGACGTTCGTAACTTTCAGCTTCGCCGCGCAAAGCCAGCGCTTGTAAAATATTCATTATCCACCATTCTGCTGTGCAAGCATGGCCAACTGATCGGCCTGATATTCACGATGCAGACTGTCCAGCAATTCAGTCAGATCACCTTCCATCACCGCATCCAGCTTGTATAAGGTCAAGTTAATACGATGATCGGTCATACGGCCTTGTGGATAGTTGTAGGTACGAATACGTTCGGACCGGTCACCTGAACCAACCAGGTCACGACGCATTTCAGAAGTAGCCGCATCCGCAGCAGCACGTTTGGCATTTTCCAGACGTGAAACCAGTAAAGCCATGGCTTTGGCTTTATTTTTATGCTGTGAGCGCTCATCCTGACACTCAACCACTGTACCGGTTGGAATGTGGGTAATACGCACAGCAGAGTCAGTTTTGTTAATATGCTGACCACCGGCACCTGAAGCACGGTAAGTATCAATACGCAAATCAGATGAATTGATTTCAACCGAAGTATCGACATCCACTTCCGGAAGAATCGCTACCGTACATGCAGAAGTATGGACGCGGCCCTGCGATTCGGTTGCAGGTACACGCTGCACACGGTGCGCGCCACTTTCGAATTTCAGGCGACCATAGACACCTTCACCATTAATCAGACAAATGACTTCTTTATAACCGCCATGCTCGCCTTCATTTTCGGACAGGATTTCAAGTTTCCAGCCTTGAGACTCAGCATATTTACTATACATACGGAACAGGTCACCCGAGAAAATTGCCGCTTCATCACCGCCTGTTCCAGCACGGATTTCTAAATAAGCCGAGTTGGCATCATTCGGATCTTTCGGAATCATCAGGATATTCAGATCAGCTTCAAGCGATTCAATTAAAGCTTTATTTTCTTTAATTTCTTCCTGTGCCATTTCCTTGAAATCCGGGTCTGACAGCATGGCCTGAGCCGTTTCGATGTCTTCTTCAGCCTGTCTGTACTTGGTCCAGACATTGGTGATTTCTGTTAAGTCATTATGCTCACGTGATAATTGACGGAAGCGCTTGTTATCAGAAATGACTTCTACATCAGCTAGCAATGCGGTCAGTTCTTCATGGCGGTCAGAGAGCTGGTCTAATCGTAAACGTAACGATTCTTTCATTTTCTAAAAAATCTCAAACATATGGCTGCAGCTAAATATTCATTTAGCACAGCGAAATCAAAAAATTGCGCCTAGTTTAACGACTCTGGCCTCTAATGAACATCATTATTGAGTAAGTCCAGCTTGCTATTGTTCTCGTTCTAATGTCTTTGTTAATAAATATGATTAAAAATAGTAAAACTGCCTTTTTAGTAATCGATCTTATGCTTATTTACTGCAGATTTTACAATTTGCCAAATAAATCCAGTAATTATGAAGAAAGATCTTCATATTGTTTGCAGCATGATTTGTTACATTTTCTGCATCGAAATAACTACAGTCCCATAAATGGACACGGAGTAATGACATGAAGCTTAATGCACTTTTAATGAGTACAGTTTTAGCTGCTGGTTCAATGATGACTGTAAACGCATATGCAGACAGTACAGCACGCGTTGCAGCAGCAAGTGCTTTGGGTAGTGTTGCGGGTACAGCTTTAGGTAAAAATATGGGTGGCAATACTGGTGCAACCTTGGGTGCTGCTTTAGGTGGTGCTGGTGGTGCAGCGGTTGCAAGCAGCAAGAAAAACCGGACTGAATCTGCAATTGGTGGCGCTCTAGGTGGCGGTGCAGGATATACAGTAGGTAAAAATATGGGCGGCTCTAACGGTGGCTATATTGGATCAGCATTGGGCGCTGCGGGTGGTGCTGCATTAGGTAACAAGATTTCCAAGGATAAAACTGCTGAAAAACGCTCTAAACACTGGAAAAAACGTTACCGTTAATTTGAATTCAGGCATTTTAGGCCAGCGGCTACATTTAACACAAGAGGCACCTTCGGGTGCTTTTTTATTGCTCTTTTATTCCCTCCAAATTCATGTAAAGCATCAACTTATCTTGCCAACATCATGAATAAATTAAGGAGATAAAAATCACAATTCGCCAACACTGCCTCCATGCTGTTTGGCGCTTGCTAGATTAAATTGATTTTATCAACAAAATACAGCTAGATATATAAAAGGTGTCCTCATGAACTATAAATCTCTAATGATCGCTGTCGTAGCAACCTCAGCCATGGGTATGACAGCTGCCAATGCAGGCAATACAACCAATACAGCTTTAGCTTCTGCTTTGGGGGGCGTTGTGGGTGCCGCAGTCGGTAATAAAATGGGCGGTACCACTGGCGCAACAATCGGTTCAGCGATTGGTGGTGGTGCAGGTGCCGCAGTGGCAGCAAATAAACGTGACCGTAATGGTGCAATTATCGGTGGTGCTTTAGGTGGCGGTGCAGGTTATGCAGTAGGTCGAAATATGGCTGGCAGCAATGGTGGTTATATCGGTGCAGCACTCGGTTCAGCAGGCGGTTCAGCTTTAGGTAAAAAAGTTAGCGAAGACCGTCGTTATGATGATCGTAGCGAACGTCGCTATAACTCTTCTCGCAATTACCGTTACAACGATTATCGCTACAATAACCGTCGTCGTTAAGACTTCATCTCTTATCCTTTCCTCCTTTATAAGCATCTTCGGATGCTTATTTTTTTTATCTTTATAATTTAGTTTACACTTATATCGATTTTCCTCGATATACAAATACAATCTAAAGTCGTATGCTTTTAAAGATGTCTATTTAAGAGTAATACTATGCGTACACTTAACGATACCCAGTTCTCTATCCTCGAACTGGTTCCTGTTCGTGACGACAAGAGCATTCAATTTGCGCTAAACCATGCGCTCGAACTTGCTCAAACAGCAGAAAAATTGGGTTATCGCCGGATGTGGCTGGCAGAACATCATAATATGGATGGCATCGCCAGCTCAGCAACCGCAGTTCTCTTAGGCTATTTACTGGCAAATACCAAAACCTTAACTTTAGGTTCTGGCGGAATTATGCTACCCAACCATGCCCCGTTGGTCGTGGCTGAACAGTTCGGCACATTGGCAACGCTCTATCCGGATCGTATTGAACTGGGTCTGGGCCGTGCTCCAGGCACCGATCAAATGACCATGCGTGCCCTACGTCGTGGCCGTCAGGAAACCGAAGATCAGTTTCCACAAGATGTACTGGAAATTCTGGAGTATTTTAAAGATCCAATTCCTGGACAACGTATCGTGGCAACACCAGGTCAAAGCACCCATGTTCCAGTGTGGTTATTAGGCTCCAGCCTGTTTAGTGCCCAGCTCGCAGCGAAACTTGGTCTGCCTTATTCATTTGCTTCCCATTTTGCTCCACGTATGCTGGGTCAGGCGATTCAGCTGTATCGTGACAATTTCCAACCCTCTGAATATCTGGATCGCCCCTATGTTTCCATGGGCGTACCGACCTGTGTCGCAGATACCGAGGAAGAAGCAGAATATCTGGCAACGAGTGCTTACCAACGAGTGCTTTCCCTGATTCGCGGTCAGAGCCTCAAACTGAAAGCTCCGATTGGCTCAATGGAAGGGCTTTGGTCACCACCAGAAAAAATGTCTGTCGATAATTTCTTTGCCATGGCACAAGTGGGTTCTAAAGAAACTGTTAAAGCGGGGCTGGAAACACTTCTGGCAAAATATGATGTGGATGAGTTTATTTTCACCTGTGATATTTATGATACAGAGAAACGTCTGCATAACTTTGAATTACTGATGCAAATCAAGAACGGGCAATAGATCTCATCTCTAAGTCAAAAAATGATTTTTTATTAATATTTAAATGGGTATTTAAATTTCCTTCTCCTCTAAGGAGGAGCATGCTACGCAAGGGGGAGAAGAAATTTTTATACACAACCTCTTCCTAGCCTTTCCTATAAGGAAAGGGAATTTCTTTGATAATGCTGACTTTTTCTAGTTTGTGTTATTGTCATCTACAATACCCATTCTTCGGAATGGGTATTGTTTTTAATCTATACATTGATCTGTATGGCCAGCCACACAAATTCACGTGTTATCTTTTTTAATAGATATTTTTCTCTGGGCTTACTCTTTTGCACTAAAAACAACTATAGAAAATAGAATGACTGTCTAAGTTAAATTTTAAACTTTACTGCTCTGGGGCTTTTGTTAATATCTATAGAAAAACAAATAAAATCAATTATTAAAAAATTTCAAGGAAAAACAATGTCTACCAAGCAGGATGTACATATGGGCATATTCGAGAATCGTCCCGAAAATTTCCAGCATTTTGCTGGCTTTAAAGTGCCCTCTTCCCAGCTTGCTGAATTAGACTGCGCTGGGAAAGATATTGCGATTATTGGCACGGATCAGTTTACCGTGAGTCATCTCAATCACATTAGCCAGCACGCCCGATCAGTGAAAGTTTTTCAGATTAATCCGCAATTCGTGCTTCCCGGTACAGAGCATGGTCTGCAACGACTACTGAATCATCCTTTGATTATCAAAAATCGCCGCCTGTTTAATAGCCGGATCAAAAGTATTTTGTCCTTACGCTATCTGGAAAATCAGGTCCAGAATTTATGGTTAAGACGTCAACTTATGCCAAATCTCGCCGAAGTATCTAAAGTTTATTTAAAATCTGATCATTACTATACTGCCTTGCAACGTGAAAATTGCCAGCTGATTACCTGGCCCATTTCAAAAATTTCTAAAGATAGCATTTATTGTATTAATGGCGCTCAGCATCAGGTCGAACTGATTGTGTATACGTTTTCAGTATAAAACTGATCAATGGATAGGCCAGTAAACTGAAATTATAAGCTGTATCTAAAAAATGCAAGGTCTATAAAATTGAATTTTTTGGTGAGTATCTAAACAAGTTGATTATAAAATAGTGGAATGTATTTTTTAAAAAAATATTCAGTATTTTATTTGTTTATAATATTGATATTTTATTTCTATGAATCTGGCTCTTTTATTAATTTTTTATCTATAAATCAGAGCCAAGTCCTCGCTTGGCTCTGCACTTTTCTTAACCGATACGACGTTTAAGACCAGTCATTTGCAGGATCCGGGTAGAAATCTCCTCAATCGACATTTCAGAGACATTCAGGTATTTGATTCCTTCTGAAATATAGATGCCTTCGATCGCACGCAGTTCCATCTGACACTGGCTAAAGCTGGCATAACGACTGTTCGCCTTACGTTCAGTGCGGATGGCAACCAGACGTTCTGCATCAATCATCAGACCAAAAAGCTTGTTTTTATGGGGTCTTAGCACTGCTGGCAGACGGTTATCATCCAGATCTTCTTCTGTCAGCGGATAGTTTGCTACACGAATACCGAACTGCAAAGACAGATAAATAGAAGTTGGTGTTTTACCGGAACGTGACACACCAATTAGAATCAGGTCGGCTTTATCATAATGACGGGTACGTGCGCCATCATCATTATCCAAAGCAAAATGGACAGCATCAATACGGGCTTTATAGGATTCGGAGTCCGTCACTGCGTGGGTCTGTCCGACTAAAGTCGTAGGAATCGTGCCTAACTCATCAGCCAATTTACTAATAAGCCCTTCAAATACATCAAGATTTACCGCATTTGCTGTATTAATAATATCGCGAACATAAGGATCAACCAAAGTATCAAATACCAGAGGTTTTTCACCGTCTATTTGAGCTCTTGCATTGATCTCTGCCACCACACTTGTAGCGGCTTCTTCAGAGCTAATGTAAGGGATAATATGAATGTCAAATTTTACGTGTGGAAACTGCGCTAACAGCGAGTGGCCAAGCGTTTCAGCGGTGATGGCAGTACCATCTGAAATAAAGAAAACACTACGCTGAATTTGTTTACCTTCCGACATTAAAATTCTCCTCCAACATTTGTCTTAGTGCTATATAATCTTTATAGTAAACCGATCTTACATGACTGTCGCTTAGTAAAATCAAAAACCTAGATGATTTGCTATACTCTCATGCCAAGATAGTGATTAATACTGCAAAAGTGGAGTAACAACTTTGGAAGCGCGCGTAATTGGTCTGGAAAAATTAGGGAAGCACGACGTTGAGCTGGTTGGTGGGAAAAACTCATCACTAGGCGAAATGATCAGCCATTTATCAAATGCTGGTGTATCTGTGCCAGGTGGTTTCGCAACGACTGCCGATGCCTACCGTGAATTTCTCGAGCAAAGTGGCCTAAACGCTAAAATCAATGCAGAGCTTGCTGCACTCAATGTTGATGACGTGAATGCACTCGCTGAAACTGGCGCAAAAATTCGTCAATGGATTGTGGATACTCCACTTACACCTGCATTAGAACAAGAAGTTCGTACAGCATTTGCAGAACTTTCTAACGGCAACCCTGACATCGCGGTTGCCGTTCGTTCTTCTGCAACTGCAGAAGATTTGCCGGATGCTTCTTTTGCCGGCCAGCAAGAAACTTTCCTGAACATTCGTGGTATCGATAACGTTCTGATCGCAATCAAAGAAGTGTTTGCATCTTTATACAACGACCGCGCAATCTCTTACCGTGTACACCAAAACTTTGCCCATGATGTAGTGGCTTTGTCCGCTGGTGTACAACGCATGGTTCGTTCAGAAACTGGTGCTGCGGGTGTAATGTTCACACTAGATACTGAATCAGGCTTCCGTGATGCAGTATTCATTACCGCTTCTTATGGTTTGGGTGAAATGGTTGTTCAGGGTGCAGTTAACCCGGATGAATTCTATATTTCTAAACCACTTTTAAATGCAGGTCGACACGCGATCCTTCGTCGCAACCTGGGTTCTAAGCACCAGAAAATGATTTATGGTGAAGAAGCCTCTGCGGGTAAATCAGTAGTTGTAGTTGACGTAGAAAAAGCAGATCGTCAGCAATTTGCATTGAATGATCACGAGCTACAAGAACTGGCTAAACAAGCGTTGATCATTGAAAACCATTACGGTTCTCCAATGGACATCGAATGGGCAAAAGACGGTGATGACGGTAAAATTTATATCGTTCAGGCACGTCCTGAAACAGTAAAAAGCCGTGAAAATGTCGGCACCATGGAACGCTACCTGTTGAAACAACGTGGCACTGTAATCTGTGAAGGCCGTTCAATTGGTCAACGTATCGGTTCTGGTAAAGTCCGCATCGTGACGTCGATTAAAGAAATGGACAAAGTACAAGACGGTGATGTACTTGTATCTGACATGACTGACCCGGACTGGGAACCAGTGATGAAACGCGCTGCTGCGATTATCACCAACCGTGGTGGTCGTACTTGTCACGCTGCAATCATTGCACGTGAATTAGGTGTTCCTGCAATTGTAGGTTGTGGTAATGCCACTGAAGTACTGGTTGATGGTCAAGAAGTCACTGTATCTTGTGCTGAAGGTGATACTGGTTTCATCTACGAAGGTGCGCTTGATTTCGAAATTCAAACCAACTCGATCGAGTCAATGCCTGCTCTTCCATTCAAAGTCATGATGAACGTGGGTAACCCGGATCGTGCATTCGACTTTGCACAAATTCCAAACGAAGGTATTGGTCTTGCACGTCTAGAGTTCATCATCAACCGTATGATCGGTGTACACCCTAAAGCATTACTGAACATCGACAGCCTGCCACGTGAAACACGTGCAGCAGTCATGGCACGTACTGCGGGTTATGCATCTCCAATCGAATTTTACGTAGAAAAACTGGTTGAAGGGATCTCTACTCTTGCTGCTGCATTCGCAGACAAGCCAGTGATCGTACGTATGTCTGACTTCAAGTCAAACGAATATGCGAATTTGATCGGTGGTAAGTTATACGAACCAGAGGAAGAAAACCCGATGCTGGGCTTCCGTGGTGCAAGCCGTTATGTCTCTGACAACTTCCGTGATTGCTTCGAGCTGGAATGCCGTGCATTGAAGAAAGTTCGTGATGAAATGGGCTTAACCAACGTACAGATCATGATTCCATTCGTTCGTACTGTAGCTGAAGCAAAACGCGTGATTGAACTTCTTGCTTTAAATGGCTTGAAACGTGGCGAGAATGGCCTGAAAGTCATCATGATGTGTGAACTTCCAACTAATGCCTTGTTAGCTGAACAGTTCCTTGAACACTTCGATGGTTTCTCTATCGGTTCAAACGACTTGACTCAGTTAACTCTTGGTCTGGACCGTGACTCGGGTATCGTATCTCACCTGTTTGATGAACGTGATCCTGCAGTTAAAGTACTTCTGTCTATGGCAATCCATGCATGTCGCAAAGCAGGCAAATATGTCGGTATCTGTGGTCAAGGCCCTTCTGACCATCCAGATCTTGCACAATGGCTGATGGAACAAGGAATTGAATCTGTGTCGCTTAACCCAGACTCAGTATTGGATACCTGGTTCTTCCTTGCTGAAGAAAAAGTAAAAAAAGCATAAATTCATTTTGAATATAAAAAAGACCCTTTAATAGGGTCTTTTTTATAAGCTCACTATCATTTACTAGTTCAAATCAATGGACTGAAAATATTCAAAATTTAAGCAATTGAATTACCTGAAATAATTAAATTAAATTTCTAAACATACCCCTACTGTAATGACAAACAAATACCAACAGTAAAGTCATACCAAACTAGCAATAATAAATGTCTACCTGAAGTCCAGACATGTATCTTTTTAGAACACAGAAGTTTTCAGTTTATGTGTAGGATGCATTTTAATGAGAAATATGATTGAAAATCCTCAATTAATCTATATCTTACGATGAGAGAGTGTTTGTTTTCAAAACAGAATTCACTACAATCTTGATTAAACCTATTTATCAGTTCACATTTAAATATTGAGATTCAGTTTATATGCAGATTTACTTGGCACGAAACAATCAACAAGCTGGTCCATATACGCTCGAGCAATTGAATCAGATGCTGGCGAATCAACAAGTCATGCTGACAGATTTAGCCTGGCATCAAGGCATGACAGAATGGAAAGCCCTAGGTGAACTTACCCAAGGAAAATCAGTATATCAACCTGAAGGCTATATCGCTCCAGCACCAACTCCTGAAACACCTGTATTTCAGAATAATCAAACCGAAAAAACCTCTTATGGCCAGCAGCCTCGAGTATCTGCAAGAAAAAATGAACTGGCCAGTATTCCCAGTCGTATCCTGGCTAAAATTGTAGACCTGCTATTGTGGTTGCCGGCGACTTTTATCCTGACTGCATTTTTCACTCCTGAACAGGAAGCACGGTTCGCAGAATTGAACCAAGAATTCATGAACGTGGTGCTGAGCAGCGATGCAGATCCGGCAATGGCCCAGCAATTACAGACTCAAATGTTTGAGATGTTTTCTCAGCAGGCCTGGCTTGCCACAGCGGTCTATTTACTGATTATGCTGGCTATTCAGGCATTTCTGATTGCAAAATCAGGTCAAAGTATTGGTAAAAAACTCACGAAAATCAAAATTGTAGATGCTGATTCTGGCGAAAAAACCAGCTTGTTACGCGCTTTTACTATCCGCAGTGTGTTGTTCATTTTCTTCAATATCATGTTTATGCCTCTCAGCTTAATTATAGACTGGGCATTCGGACTGGGTAAAAAACGTCAGACACTACATGACAAACTAGCCAAAACTCAAGTAGTAAAACAATAATTTAGCAGCAAATAAAAACGGGATAATCTTCATCCCGTTTTTTCTTACATAACTTTGAAATTGAAATAAAATTCCTATAAATATTACCCAAATCATCCTACCAAAATCGGTTTTTATTACAGGCATTTAAAGCACCTTTACATATAGCTTAGTTCGTTAATCTCAGGCATAATGCCCTACAACGTAGCGGTGTATTATGATTAAAAGGATGTTTTTTTAAAAATCAGCCTTTTTTAGTCATGTGCACTTTAATCGCTATCCCATATTAAATTAGGGAATGGGACTCTTCACCGAGGTTGTAAAATGAGACAAACGATTTTAGCTGTATTGTCTTTATCTGCGATGACTGCACTCTTGACCGGGTGTGGTGGTGATATGGTACTTCTGAACTCTAAAGGTCCAGTTGCAGCAGGTCAAAGTAACCTGATGATGACTGCGATTTATTTAATGCTATTGGTGGTTATTCCATCAATCATCATGGCATTATGGTTCGGTTGGAAATATCGTGCATCGAATAAAGACGCAGACTATAAACCTACATGGGCACACTCTACTGCGATTGAAATTGTAGTATGGGGTATCCCTGTCATTATTATTGGTATTTTAGCTTGGTTAACTTGGTGGGGTTCCCACAAGTATGACCCATACCGTCCAATTGAAGCAGATAAAGCACCTTTAACTGTTCAAGTTATTGCTGAACAATTTAAATGGATCTTCATCTACCCTGAGCAAGGTATTGCAACAATCAACGAAATGCGTTTCCCAGAGAAAACTCCGGTAAGCCTTCGTTTAACCTCTAACTTCACGATGAACTCATTCTTCATCCCGGCGTTAAGTGGTCAGATTTATGCAATGGCAGGTATGCAAACTCACCTCAACCTATTAGCTGATGAAACTAGCCCAGCTGAAGGCTACCGTGGTTTCTCTTCAAACTATTCAGGTTACGGCTTCTCACAAATGCGCTTCCGTGCACATTCTGTGACTGATGCCCAGTTTGCCGAATGGGTTTCTGCTATTCAGGCAGGAAACGGTACTTCAGTTAACCCTAATGCAGTACAAAAAACTGTTCTAGACCAAGCTGAATTTGCAAGCTTACGTGACGGTAACCGTGGTGTTCACCAGATCGAAGCGATTATTGCAAGAGCTAAGACTCCTGAAGAGAAGGCTGCTGCCGAAGCAATGAAGCCTTACCCTACTAAGCCACACCCTGTGACTTACTACTCTTCTGTAGAGCAAGGTTTGTTTGAATCTGTGATTCACAAGTATATGAGTAACTACCACGGTGCTGACCATTCAGCTCCTGTAGAAGCTGCAGCAACTGATGCTGTTGCTCATGAAGCGTCTGCTTCTGAAGCTCATGTAGCTGGTGAACATGCGACTGCTTCTCAAGGAGAATAAGACATGAGCTTCTTAGGTAAGTTAGGTCCGGATGCAATTCCTTACGATCCAATCGTACTGGCAACTGTTGCAATGATGATCTTGGGTGGTATCGTAGTTGTTGCCGGTATTACCTACTTCAAAAAATGGGGCTACCTGTGGAACGAATGGTTCACATCTGTAGACCATAAAAAAATTGGTATCATGTATATCTTCGTATCTGTGATCATGCTGGTGCGTGGTTTCGCCGATGCGATCATGATGCGTCTTCAGCAGTTCCTTGCAAAAGGTGGCGGCGAAGGTTATTTACACCCTGAGCATTACGACCAGATCTTTACCGCCCATGGCGTGATCATGATCTTCTTCGTGGCAATGGGTCTTGTAGTTGGTTTAATGAACATCTCTGTACCGCTTCAAATCGGTGCACGTGACGTTGCATTCCCATTATTGAACTCTCTGAGCTTCTGGTTATTCGCCGGTGCTGCGGGTCTGATGATGGTATCACTTGCGTTAGGTGAGTTCGCTGCAACAGGCTGGATGGCATACCCTCCACTGTCTGGTATCGAATATTCTCCAGGCGTGGGTATGGACTACTATATCTGGGCACTGCAAATTTCAGGTCTAGGTACGCTATTAACGGGTGTTAACTTCTTCGTTACCATCATCAAAATGCGTGCGCCTGGCATGAAGCTTATGGAAATGCCAATCTTTACCTGGACATCTTTATGTACAGCAGTATTGATTATTGCGGCTTTTCCAGTGTTGACTGCAACAATCGCAATGTTAACGCTTGACCGTTACTTCGGTTTCCACTTCTTTACCAACGACATGGGTGGTAGCCCAATGTTGTATGTAAACCTGATTTGGACTTGGGGTCACCCGGAAGTGTATATCTTGGTATTGCCAGCATTTGGTATTTACTCAGAAGTTGTTGCGACTTTCTCGCGCAAAGCATTGTTCGGTTACAAATCAATGGTGTATGCAACAGTAGCAATCACAGTATTGTCATTCGTTGTATGGGTTCACCACTTCTTTACCATGGGTGCAGGTGCCAACGTTAACGCGTTCTTCGGTATCATGACCATGATTATCGCGATTCCTACAGGTGTGAAGATCTTCTCTTGGCTGTTCACCATGTACAAGGGTCGTATTGTATACACTACCCCAATGCTATGGACACTTGGTTTCCTTGTGACTTTCGGTATTGGTGGTTTAACAGGTGTATTGATGGCGGTTCCACCAGCGGACTTCCTGGTACACAACTCTTTATTCCTGATTGCCCACTTCCATAACGTAATTATTGGTGGTGTAGTATTCGCGATGTTCGCAGGTATCATCTTCTACTGGCCGAAAATGTTCGGTTGGAGACTGAATGAAACTTGGGGTAAAGCAGCGTTCTGGTTCTGGTTCTTCGGTTTCTACTTTGCATTCATGCCGCTTTATATCCTTGGTTTCATGGGTATGACTCGTCGTTTGAATACATTTGACAACCCGGACTGGGATCCGTATGTAAACATTGCCATGTTTGGTGCGGTTCTGATTGCGCTAGGTATTGTATGTTTCATCATGCAAATCGTGGTTGGTTTCCTACAACGTGAGCAACGTCTAGATTTGACTGGCGATCCATGGGATGGTCGTACCCTTGAATGGTCGACATCATCTCCTGCTCCATTCTATAACTTCGCTCATCTTCCAAAGATCCATGGTATTGATACTTTCTGGATCGAGAAAGAAAATGGTGTTGCATACGCAAAACCGACGAAGTATGAAGACGTGCATATGCCGACTAACCGTGCTGCTGGTTTCGTTATCGCGATGTTCATCACTATTATGGGCTTCGGTTTAATCTGGCACATCTGGTGGTTAGTAGTTGTTACGTTCATTGCTTCTATCATTAGCTTCATCGTGTCTTCTTTCACCAAGAAAGTGGATTACTATGTTCCAGCTGCTGAAGTTGAGCGTATTGAAAACGAACGCTATGCGATTCTTGAAAAACACTTGAAGAAGGACTAAGACAATGGCTGAAGTACTTCATCACGATAACCACGGACATGATGAGCATCATCATCACGATGATACTGACATCACTGTCTTTGGTTTCTGGACTTACTTGATGAGTGACCTTGTCCTGTTCGGTACACTCTTCATTGCGTTCGCTGTTTTGAGTAGCCACATCCCTGTGGGTACTCCAAGTGCGAGAGACCTGTTTGGCGACTCTTTAGGTTTCGTTCTTACTGAAACCTTCGCCCTCTTGATCTCTTCTGTAACCTTTGGTTTTGCAGTTCTTGCTGCATACAAAAAAGACGTTGCAAAAGTACTGACTTGGTTAGCGATTACTTGGGTATTCGGTGCTATCTTCATCGGCATGGAACTATATGAATTCAATCACCTAGTTCATGCGGGTCACGGTCCAAGCACAAGTGCGTTCTTATCTGCGTTCTTTACTTTGGTAGGTACGCACGGTATTCACGTAACTTCTGGTCTGGTCTGGATGATCGTGCTTATGGTTCAAATCAAGAAATATGGTTTGACTCTTGCAAACACGCGTCGTCTAGCTTGCCTAAGCTTGTTCTGGCACTTCCTTGACATCGTTTGGATCTGTGTATTCAGCGTAGTTTACTTGATGGGAGTTCTGTAATGAGTCACGATCATAACGCTGCTGGCGAATCACACGGTAACGTTAAGCAATATACTGTTGGCTTCATCCTTTCTATCATCCTTACCGTAATTCCATTCGGTATGGTGATGGCAGGCGGTTTTGGCCGTGGTACTTTGATTACCGTCATTGCGATTACTGCGGTTGCTCAGATTCTTGTGCAGTTAATTTATTTCCTGCATATGAACTCTTCTTCAGAGCAACGCTGGAACGTAATTGCGTTTGTGTATACCATCTTAACCATTGCTATTCTTCTAGTAGGTTCTGTATGGATCATGAACTACCTACACTACAACATGATGATCTAAACTGATCGTCATGCTGAAAAAGTATTTATTCCTGACTAAGCCAGGAATTCTCTTCGGTAACTTTGTTACCACTTTGGGTGGCTACTTTGTAGCCACTCAAGGTTCTGTAGATTTCCTTCTCCTGCTTATTACCTTGCTCGGTACTACGCTTGTCGTAGCATCAGGATGTGTGGTCAACAACGTGATTGACCAGGACATCGACCAAAAAATGCAGCGCACAAAAAATCGTGCTCTCGTCACCAAAGCCATCTCTGTACCTGTTGCCCTGGCCTTTGCCCTGGTATTAGGCATTATTGGTTTTAGTCTTTTATGGTTCTGGGTAAATGCGTACGCTTTCTTATTCGCGGTGATTGGTTTTGTCGTATATGTCGGTTTTTACAGCCTATGGACAAAACGAACCACAATTCATCAAACTGTTGTAGGTAGTATTTCTGGTGCAGCTCCGCCTGTCATTGGTTATACCGCAGTAGCCAATCAATTTGATTTAGGTGCATTACTGATCTTTTTAGGTTATGCATTATGGCAAATGCCTCACTCATGGGCGATTGCGATTTACCGCTTTGATGATTACAAAAATGCAGGTATTCCGATTTTGCCTGTAGCGCGTTCGATTCATCGTACCAAGGTTGAATCACTGGTTTACGTGTTTTTATTCACACTGATCATGAATGCGTTATTTGTCTTTGGTTATGCCAACTGGCTTTATGCAGTGGTTCTAAATTTACTGTGTATATACTGGCTGTATCTGGGTGTGATTGGATTTAAAGCTGAAAATGATCAACTTTGGGCAAAGAAATATTTCTTGTTCTCGGTGATCCTGATTACTGTCATCAGTATTATCTTTAGTTTTACCTCCACTGCGCCATCTATACAGATTGTGTTTTTTTAAAAAGGATAGAGTTAGTCTCTATCTTTTTTATTTTGATTTCTCTTAATCCCCTGCTTCCAATAGTTGTAGAGCAGCATCAAAAATTCGGCTTTATAAAGCTAAACCTCGATCTTCCTGATCGCTTAAAAAAATTCAATCTTTCTGGCTCCAGACTCCGATTATTCAGTTTTTCTAGATTTTTAACCTGATAAGTCCAGCTTGATCTTCGCAACAATACATGTGCTGAATTTAACCAGTCCAAATTTGGTTAAAGCCAAAATAAGGTTGTGATAATCGGTCTGGTTATAGAGATAATTTCGCAAAAATCTCTTATTTGGTTGAAATTATCCTTAAAGATCACTACAATTCCCCCTTCGCAAACACTGCGACACAACTTTGGTTGTGACTCCTTGCTTCAATTTACTTAAATTGGGGCTGTCCAAACCGTAAGGAGCTGACAATGCGTCATTACGAAATCGTACTTTTAGTACACCCTGATCAAAGCGATCAAGTAGTTGGTATGGTAGAACGCTACCTAACTCACATCAAAGAAGCTGAAGGTCAAATCCACCGTCTTGAAGACTGGGGCCGTCGTCAATTGGCTTACCCAATCAACAAGATCCACAAAGCTCACTACATTCTTATGAATGTTGAGTGTGGTCAAACTACTCTTGATGAGCTTGAAGAATTATTCCGTTATAACGACGCAATCATTCGTAGCCTTATCATCCGTCGTGAAAACGCTATCACTGAAGAGTCACTATTGGCTAAAAGTGCTGAAGAAAAACGTGCGCGTAAAGCTCAACGTGAAGAAGCACAACACGCTCAAGACTCTGCTGAAGCTTAAGGAGAACATAACATGGCACGTTTTTACCGTCGTCGCAAGTTCTGCCGCTTTACAGCTGAGAACGTTACGTACATCGACTACAAAGATATCGACACTTTAAAACAGTACATCACTGAAAACGGCAAGATTGTTCCTAGCCGTATTACAGGTACTAAAGCTCGTTACCAACGTCAATTAGCGCTAGCTATCAAACAAGCTCGCTACTTGTCTTTGATCCCTTACACTGACAATCATAAGTGAGGTTGAGCTGTGGATATTATCTTATTACAACGCATTAAAAACCTAGGTAAACTAGGCGATAAAGTTTCAGTTAAAGCTGGTTACGGCCGTAACTTCCTTATCCCACAAGGTATGGCAGTTGCTGCAACAGAATCAAATACTGCTGCTTTTGAAGCTCGTCGTGCTGAACTTGAGAAAGCTGAAGCTGATGTTTTAGCTGCTGCTCAAGCACGTGCTGACCAATTGAACGAAGTGAACATCGTTATTACTGCGAAAGCGGGCGACGAAGGTAAACTATTCGGTTCTATCGGTACTCGTGACATCGCTGACGCGTTGACAAATGCTGGTCTAGAAGTAGACCGTGCTGAAGTACGTCTTCCAAATGGCGCACTTCGTCACACTGGCGAATTTAACATCGCAATCCAATTGCACCATGATGTTATTGCAGAAGTTCTGGTTACTATCGTAGCTGAGTAATTTCTCGCCTCAAAAAGAGCATGCTTTCGCATGCTCTTTTTTATTTCTAAAAAATATAATCTAGTCAATACTGCCCAATTCATTTTATCATTCGTGTTTCTAAAAAATTGCACTTCGCATTTTTGATCAGAGCGCGTATCATTTCATCTCGTAGTGAATAAACGCTATTCATCTCCGACGATATTTTACCATTGTATTTAAAATCAGGGATTTATATGTCACAGGCGAATGCCAGCAAAAAGGTACCTATTACTAAACCGGAAATTGTTACTGAAAATAGCAATCTCAAGGAGTTCCGTACCCCGCCCCACAATTTAGCAATTGAACAGGCTGTACTTGCTGCCCTTATGACTGTGGCTGAATCTTTTGAACAGGTCGGTGATGTACTGACCGAAAATGATTTTTATGCTACCCGACATAAATATATTTTCCGCGCCATTGAACAGCTCTCTAAAGAAAACTCACCTTATGATGCGGTTCTGGTACATGACTGGCTAATCAAACAGAACTTGCTCGATGCCATTGGTGGCGAAGAGTATTTGATGCAACTGATGGCAGATTCACCCTCGAGTTTCTATAACCTGGAAACTTATGCTGGGAAAATTAAAGAGTTTGCTACCCTGCGCAGCATGATTAAAGTCAGCTCTGAAATTTTACAAAATGCCTATGACACCAAAGGCCGCACAGTAAGTGAAATTCTGGATCTGGCTGAGACGAATATTTTCTCGATTGCCGAACAGCATAATAACAATGCCAAAGCGCAAGGCCCTAAGCCGATCAACTCGGTGGTTGCGGACGTATTTGATAAATTAAATGAACTGTCACAAATGGAAGGCAGCATTACCGGTTTAACTACTGGTTTTGTGGAACTGGATAACAAAACTTCCGGCATGCAATCTGGTGATTTAATTATTGTCGCGGCGCGTCCTTCCATGGGTAAAACCACCTTTGCCATGAATCTGGTCGAAAGTGTTTTATTCAATAACAACCTGCCTGCTCTGGTCTATTCAATGGAGATGCCAGCCGACTCGATCGCCATGCGTTTGATTTCTTCATTTGGTCGCGTGCATCAGGGACATTTACGTTCTGGTAAAATGGACAGTGATGAATGGTCAAAAGTCACCAGTACCATTGTGCATTTACAAGAAAAAAATCTGTATATCGATGATTCTTCTGCGCTTCCACCGACAGAATTACGTGCCCGTGCGCGTCGTATTGCCAAAATGCATGGCGGAAAACTAGGCTGTATCATGGTCGATTACCTGCAGCTGATGAAAGTCCCTGGCATGGGTGATAACCGTGTTGGCGAAATCTCGGAAATTTCCCGAAGCTTAAAAGCCTTGGCGAAGGAAATGCAGTGTCCGGTAATTGCCTTGTCGCAGCTCAACCGATCGCTGGAGAACCGGCCAAACAAACGCCCGGTGATGTCCGACTTGCGTGAATCCGGTGCGATCGAGCAGGATGCCGACTTGATCATGTTTATTTACCGTGATGAGGTTTATAACAAAGAATCAAAGGAAGCTGGCACCGCTGAAATCATTATCGGCAAACAGCGTAACGGCCCGATTGGTACCGTGCGTCTGGCATTCGAAGGTCAATATACCCGCTTTAGTAATCTCTCGCCTGAGTTCTATGCTCAGTATGATGATGAAGAGTAATCAGGCTCTCGTCATCACATTTCCATCGTCCCTCTAGGAGTAATTTAGGGTGCGTCAAGCTACAGTTTATATTGACAGCGCTGCGCTGCAATATAATTTAAACCGTGTCAAACAACTTGCCCCAACCGCGAAAATCGTCAGCATGGTGAAAGCCAATGCTTATGGACACGGAGTTAAAGACTGCTTAGCAGCCTTAAGCGAAACCGATGCCTTTGGTGTCGCCTGCCTGCAAGAAGCCTTGGAAATTCGTGAATTGGGCTATTTACAGCCGATCACGCTCATCGAAGGTATTTTTTCAGCCGATGAAATGCAGCTTGTAATCGATCAGAATATTGAAGTTGTGGTACATCATCAGGCCCAACTCGACTGGTTACTGGCTCATAAAGAGACCTATATCGCCAAAGGCCTAAAAGTCTGGGTCAAACTGAACAGCGGCATGAACCGTCTAGGCTTTAAAATTGATGTGATTAAAACCGTGATCAATCAGTTGAAAGCTGAAGGCTTTACTTGTGTACTTGCCATGCACTTTGCCAATGCAGATGCCGATCATCCATTGAATGAACAGCAAATCCAGCAGTTCCTTGAAGTGAAAAATGACTGTGCACCACTCATGGGTTCATGCTGTAACTCGGCTGCAATCTATAAATATCCAGAATTGCATTTTGACTATGTCCGTCCCGGGATTATGCTCTATGGTGCGACGCCCTTTGCAGACCGTGATGTACATGACCTGGATTTAAAACCGGTTATGACCTTTACAGCTGAAATTATTGCCTTGAATGATATTCAAGCGGGTGAGCATGTCGGTTATGGTTCGACGTTCACCGCAGATCAGGACATGACTTTGGCCATTGTTTCAATTGGCTATGGTGATGGCTATCCTCGTGCTTTCCCCAAACAGAACTATGTCGCAATCAATCGTCAGCAAACTCGCGTGATTGGCCGCGTAGCGATGGATATGATCGCTATTGATGTCACAGGATTAGAAGTGCAATTAGGTACAGAAGTCGAACTTTGGGGGGAAACCCGTCTGGTGGATGATGTAGCGACAGCCAATGGTACGATTGGTTATGAACTATTATGTCGATTAAGCAATCGGGCACGACGTAAAGTAATCTGATTTAATCTAAAGATCCAAAAAAGCCCAACCAGTGTTGGGCTTTATTTAGGCTGACTTTTGTTCTTCACCTTGCTCTACACATAATTGCAGCAATAGAGCATCAACATGACTTTGCTGAAATGCAAAAGGGTTAAAGTCATTAAATCCCATGTCCTGACAGAATTGCTGGATTTGACTGCGTTTAGAAATATATTTCATCGACCAGTCCGGGAAACTCGGATATTCAATTTCCTTGGTTTCAAATAGTTTAATGTCCTGATGGCGCGGATCTTTATTCAGCCTCTCGACCAGCAGACTTTTTAAAGTAAGACACTCACCTTCCAGACATTGAAAAAAACAACCATCAGCAAAATACAGTACACCTGTAACTTGATGCTGGTAATTAAAATCACGAGCCTCTTTCAAAATATTCGCTAAATCTTCAAGCAAATCAGTTTTGGGAGAAGTACTTTTACTGGCGTAACAAAATTGGTACATGTACTAACTTCTCTTTTTTATTATGCCTGATGCATAGAAGTTAACACTGTACGTGAAAAACCGGACCTAGGATAGATTTTTACAAGAAATACTCATTAGATGGAACCGGAAGTTCTGCCAGTCCTTTTTTCAAGGTTTCCGACCATTGCCGGCTGATTGCCGTGAAATACTCATCATCTTCAGCAATACGCTTACCTCTCGGCATCATCAGACTGTCTTTTTTATAGACCAGTACATCGAGCGGCATACCAACTGAAACATTAGAGCGCAAGGTAGATGCAAATGAAATCAGGGAACAGCGCAAGGCTTCATCCAGCGGCATATCATAAGTCAGCGCGCGATCCAGGATGGGCTTGCCATATTTGCTTTCGCCAATCTGGAAATATGGTGTATCGCGTGTCGCACAGATAAAATTTCCCTGCGGATAAACATGATAAAGCTGCATATCTTGGTCTTTGAGTTGTCCACCCACCAGCAGATTACAATAATAATTACTCTGTTCCGAAATATCGCTCGTGACGTTGGCAATTACTTTTTTCAGCATGCTTCCCACCAGTTCCGCGACATCAAACATGGTATGCAGGCTCAATATATTAGGTTCCTGCTTCAGTTCAAGCTGATTTTTGATATGTCCGATCACGGCTTGGGTGGTTGCCAGATTGCCGGATGCCTGTATCACGATCATACGTTCCCCAGGAACTCCGAAGGTGTATAGCTTTCGAAATATAGAGATGTGATCTACTCCGGCATTGGTCCGGGTATCACTGATAAATAGCATACCTTGCTCTAAACGCAATGCACAACAATACGTCATTAGTTCGTCCTTATTAACATCCTAGCACCTGAACGCTGGAAAGCATGGATTCCACACCGCCCATCTCTCTTACACCGCGTACCGGTGCCACATCCCAATAATCTCGTCCAATCGCCACATAAACATGCGAACTCGGAGTGAACAGCAGATTACTGACATCAAAACAATACCATGTCTGGTCTACAAACACCTCTGCCCAAGCGTGACTGGCCAGATGCGAGGCATTTTGTGCATATAAATAACCAGACACATACCGGGCAGGTAAACCCAGATATTTACACATGGCAATAAAAATATGGCTATGATCCTGACAAACCCCCTGTCTGGACTCAAAAGCATTTATTGCTGTGCCTTGTACAGAAGTGCTGTTGGAAATATAAGGTACATGCTCCAGCAATGCCTGCGCCAGTCCAATCAGATGCTGACGGCTTAATACAGGGACATGACGTTGTGCAAAATCCTTCATTGCTGCATTACACTGGGTCGATTCGGTCGGCTGTAAAAAAAGATTGGGATTAATTGAATCATTCAGCCCACTCTGATGTGCAGGATTCAGCTCGACAATCCCCTGTGCCATAATGGTTAAGGAATAGTACGGCTCGCGCTGGTTACAGGTCATCCACAAATTTTGGAATGCATCTTTTCGTATCTGTTTATAACCCGGCACGCTGATATCCCACGAATGTACCCGCTGATGCGCATTATTCGAAGGCATCATTTTGATGTACTGAATACTGTTCCTCACCTCGGCCGTATACATATAATGGGTTTGGTGATTCACCATCAATTTCATACATCTGCCTCAAACAGTTGATGAATATGGTCGCTAAACTGATAGAATTCAATCCGGTTTGGCTCTGCACGCAACTGTTCCCAGTACTGTTCCAGATCGCCCCAGCCCATTTCCACCAAAATTTTGACGATATAATCAATTTTACCCAGTGTAGTACCAGTTTCCTCACCCAGACGCAAATGATGATCAAGCTGTTCTAGACATTGGCCTAAACTAAAAAACAGAAAGATATCGGAAGACTCCGCTTCCAGAATATCTTCACATTCATTCACTACTTCACAAATATAACCGGCATTTTTGTCTGCAGTTTTGATCAGTTTCATCATTTCCGCATAGCCTGATGCCGACAATACTCCGCGCAACTCCTGAATATTATCTTTAGCAATTCCCAACTGCTGGCTAAAAGATGCCAGTTGAGTAGGATCAAGTAGCAGCTCATTTAAGGAGCTGGCATCGAAGGCAGGTAAACAAAAAGCGTGTGCATAAGTTAAAGCCGCCTCATCTTCTAAAAATGGAAAGCGGGCACATAAAAAATGTGTGCGGGCTAAATAGCGCCCTAACCAAAAAATATGTTTTGCATTGCTATTTAGCAAAACCATGACATTTTTCCTTCTTTGGAATCTTATGAATGTAAATTGTCGACTACCCAGGTATCTTTAATACCGCCGCCCTGTGATGAATTTACTACCAATGAGCCAGGCTGCATCGCTACACGTGTCAAGCCACCCTGTACGATTTCAGTACGATAAGGTGAACTCAGTACAAATGGGCGTAAGTCGATATGACGTTCAGCAATACCAAAATTGGTTAAAGTAGGACTAACCGATAAGTCCAAAGTTGGCTGCGCAATATATAAATGTGGCGCAGCTAAAATTTTCTCCCTAAAATCTTCAATTTGCTGTTTAGATGCCTGTGGGCCAATGAGCATGCCATAGCCACCAGAACCTTGTGCTTCTTTCACCACCAGCTGATCCATATGAGCCATGACATAGTCCAGTTCTTGTGAATTACGACATTGATAAGTCGGAACATTCTTCAGAATTGGCTGTTCGCCCAAATAAAAATGAATCATTTTGTCGACATATGGATAAACTGATTTGTCATCTGCCACACCAGTTCCTGGAGCATTTGCAATCACGACATTATTTTGCAAATAAGCTGACATCAAGCCAGCTACACCCAAGGTGCTATCCGGTTTAAAGCATAATGGATCGAGAAAAGCGTCATCGACACGTCTATAAATAACATCGACTCGTTGGCGACCACGTATAGTTTTTACATAAACCTTCGAGTCATCAACAAAAAGATCACGTGATGTTACCAATGGTACATCCATCTCTATTGCAAGAACTGCATGCTCGTAGTATGCACTATTGAAACGTCCTGGCGTCAGTACCACAACAAATGGCTTATCGACATAGGCATTTTCTATCAAAATTTCTTTTAATAATTGTGGATATTGCTCAATTGCAGCAATCTTGGACTGTTCGAATACTTTCGGCATCAGCTTTTCACTGATCTTGCGGCATTCCAGCATATAAGCTACACCCGATGGCGTTCTGAGATTATCTTCCAGAACATAAAACTCGCCTTTGGAATCACGGATCAGATCTATACCGCTGATCTGGCTATAAATCCCGCCTTTCAAGCTATGTTGATACATGTGTGGCTGATAGGCCTCATGGGTCAAAATCTGCAGTTCAGGAATAATATTGGCTCTTAAAATATCTTGTTGATGATAAATATCATGCAGGAATAGATTTAGTGCCCGTACACGTTGGGCCGAACCTAAAGCCACCATATTCCACTGTTTCCGGTCAATGACTCTCGGAATGATATCAAAGGGAATCGTTCGCTCTACGCCTTCTTCCTCCCCATAAACCGTAAAAGTAATACCGTGATGTAAAAAATGTTCTTTTGCAACCTGATTAAGTGTATTAAGTTCATCAAGAGTATGTTGAGATAACCATTCTTCCAGTCTTTGGCCGGCCTGACTGGACAGCACATGCTCATCCTGCATTTCATTAAAAAACTTTGAAGACAGTTGCTGCAATAAAAGTTGTGGATTGGTTGTTGTAGATACCGTTGGGGTTTTAGTGTCTATAAAATTCTTCCCAAGATTCGGAGAAGTAAATTTATCAATCGTTTCAATCACATTTGTATCCTGATTTCCTTTAAGCATACAAACCCTCGTATTATCATCTATTCTAATTTAATCAAAGCAATATCTATGCCAGCGCATCTATATTCCGCCTATCATTAATCTAGGAAATACCATTTAAACTCAATGCTATTTCTTGCCAAGTTGTTTTTAGTTTGTAGGACAATTGTTGCGTTTAAGGACTTGCGAAAAAATGTGAGTTTTCTTATTGTGTTAATCTAAGTTTAAATCCCGTCTTTTATTGCCAGTAAAATACACTATGTCAGCACAAGAAAAAGAAACCTCGAACAGCCTGTATCGCCAATGGCAAATCTTGTCGCGTCTTTCTACCGGCAAATGGATGGGAACACGTGAATTACAGGAAATCCTGAATCGCGAAGGTATCGATATCAGTCTGCGTACCATTCAGCGTGACCTGAACCAGATTGCGCAACGCTTTCCAATTGAAAGTAGTAAGACCACACCACAAGGCTGGCGTTGGCGCTCAGATGCGCCACTGCAAAGTTTGCCGCATATGACCAGCTCGCAAGCCGTCACCTTTATGATGGTCGAAGAACATTTAAAACACCTGCTGCCACCGAGCCTGATCGAAGAAATGAATCCCTGGTTTGATCTGGCGCGACGCAGTCTTTCCTCCCAGAACAATGTCCGGCAATGGATTAATCGCGTGCGTATTGTTCCAGCTACCCAGCCGCTGATTCCACCTGTCGTCGATAAAGCGGCTCAACAAGCCGTGTATGAAGGTCTGTTACAGGACAAACAACTGGAATGTGTGTATCAGGGACGTGTTCATAACAGCGAAGAAAAAACCTATATTCTCAATCCTCTGGCTTTGGTGCAAAAAGGTTCCATTATCTATTTAATATGTACCCGTCATGACAAGTCCGATATCCAGACTTTTGCCCTGCATCGCTTTAAATCTGCCGTAGTACTGAATTCACGTGCCTTGCATCCGGTGAATTTTGACATTGATGAATATATTGATTCTGGTGCACTGGGTTTCCGGGTGGATTTCAATCAGCCTACAGAGAACGTCACGCTTAAATTAACCATGTCGGAAGCAGATGCACATTATCTGGAAGAAAGCCAGCTTAGCAAAGACCAGAAAATTGAAAAAATAGATAAGGGTATGGCATTAATCACAGCCACCGTGCCATTCACCTCACAACTGGTCTGGTGGCTGCGTAGCTTTGGTAAAAAGATTAAACATATTGAACCGAGTATTGTGGCGGATGCAGTCAATCAACGGGATGAGGGGAATCCTTAGCTAGGGTTTCATCGAGATTTTATAAGAATTAAAAATAAAAAAGCCCCCAAATTGGGGACTGGAGAATTATGCTTATATTTTTGTAATTATTGTGGTGATCTGTCGCTGTGCCCACCTGCCTCTCTTTGGTACCCCGGAATTCAGGTTGGATAAAAGTTCGATATTTAAAAATAACTGAGACATGAGCAAGCCAGTTCAGCAGTATTAAAGCGAATGGACTTTTTGGTCATGGGATCAAGCTCCTATATAATAGTGGATAAACCAACTATAAAATTATCTCTCCATCTTGTGAAATAAAGAGAATATCTATCTTATGCAGATTTTTTCTATAGGAATTTTTCAGTAATGTTTATCAGCAATCGCTGTGGAATCATTGCATCGCTTGGTAGGGTTTTCGGCAAGTTTATAAAATTGAATAACAATTCTCTGCTTGTATAAGATAACGGGCTCTGCACATCATAAAGCCCTGTAGAAGTCGAAATAGGGACTTAATTTTACAATGGCTAACCCTGCGCAATTAGTACGTCATAAACTGCTTAATACGTTTTTTTCCCGCCATTCGGTCTGGTTTGCCTGCATTCTGATAGCAGTGATTTTTACCACATTCCATATCGGTTATTCGCCGCGTTATATCTATTATTTCATGCCGCAAACTTTGGTGAATACCCTGTGGATTCTGAGTATTCTCCTCAGCCTATTGGGTTTGTATGATGTACTGCAAAATAAGCATTCTATTCTGAAAAATTACCCAATTATGGGACATTTCCGCTTTATCTTTGAAGAATTCCGGCCAGAGATTCGTCAGTATTTTATTGAAGCCGACCGCGATGCACTGCCTTTTTCCCGCATGCAACGCAGTCTGGTGTACCAGCGGGCGAAAAACGAAAACTCAGATAAACCTTTCGGCTCGATATTGAATGTTTATGAAGATAATTACCGCTTTGTCAGTCACTCTATCACCCCCTGTAAAGTTGCCGATCCGCAGACTTTTCGTATCCTGATTGGGAATGAGCAATGTACACAGCCATTTTCAGCGTCTATTTTAAATATTTCAGCCATGAGCTTTGGCAGCATGAGTGCCAATGCGATACGTGCACTTAATCTCGGCGCTCAAAAAGGTGATTTTTTTCATGATACAGGCGAAGGCAGTATCAGTCCCTATCACCTGGAATATGGCGGTGATCTGGTCTGGGAAATTGGCAGTGGATATTTTGGCTGCCGTACTTTAGACGGACAGTTCGACCCGGAACGTTTTGCTGCTCAGGCCAAATTACCCCAAGTCAAGATGATTGAAATCAAACTTTCGCAAGGCGCAAAGCCTGGACATGGTGGCATTTTACCTAAAAGTAAAATATCGGAAGAAATCGCACAAATCCGGGGTATCAGCCGTGATCATGACTGCGTTTCACCTTCTAGCCATCCGGCATTTAGCACCCCAATTGAAATGATGAATTTCATTCAACAATTACGTGAACTTTCCAACGGAAAACCAGTCGGTTTTAAGCTGTGTCTGGGTCAGCCTTGGCAATTTATGAGTATTGTAAAAGCCATGTTACATACCCAGATTTACCCGGATTTTATCGTGGTCGATGGATCTGAAGGTGGAACCGGTGCTGCACCAATTGAGCTAATTGACTATGTCGGCGCACCATTACGAGAAGGTTTACTGTTTATACATAATACCCTTGTTGGTGCAGGATTGAGAGATAAGATCAAAATTGGTGCAAGTGGTAAAATTATTAGTGCATTCGATATTGCAAGCACGCTTGCCATTGGGGCGGATTGGGTGAATTCCGCCCGTGGTTTTATGTTTGCAGTGGGCTGTATTCAGGCACAAAGCTGTCACACCAATCAATGTCCGGTTGGAGTCACCACCCAGGACAAAGATCGCCAAAAAGCACTACATGTACCAACCAAGGCAGAACGTGTCTTTCATTTTCATAAAAACACCTTGCATGCCCTGTCTGAACTGATCGCTTCCGCAGGTTTAAAACACCCTTCAGCCATTAAGGCGCATCATCTGGCGCAACGTGTGAATAGTCACGAAATAAAAAACTTTGCACAGATTCATTTTTGGTTGAAAGAGGGAGAATTATTGTCTTGTGAAAATAAGGATGATGAAAACTTCTACTTCCGGATGTGGAATTTGGCCAAATTAGAACAATTTTAAATCAACAAAGTTAGAAATAAAAAGGCGTTCTAAAAAACGCCTTTTTTTTACTTGAATGTTTAATCTTCACTCTATTAACAATAAATTAATAATAAGTTTTACTGCCATGGGCATGTAGAAAGGCCGGAATCAAGCCTGTCAATGCAGCACGAATGTCTGCACGCTCGTTGATTAACTGATGTGAACCTTCTTCCAGCATCAATAAGGTCTGAAGCCGGAATTTACGCCGGATAAATTCAATATTGTAGCGCCAGTCCACAGTCTGATCCTGTGCACCCTGCGCCAGCCAGACCGGAATACGGCAAGCAGGTCGCGCTTCCATTTCCAGCATCCAGCGCGACATCGCCAGAATCCAGTCCATGCCCATCATCCGCGGTTGTAATGGATCTTTAAGCCGGATAAAACGGAGAAACTCCGGATTATGATTATTACGTCTGAAATGTCGGGGAACTTCACGTTTGATGCGGCTAATAATGCCCAGCCCCACCGAATTATGCCACCAGGCAGTTTTGGCAGGGCGAATCAATGGTGATAACAGCAGAACCCGTTCCACAAAAGGATTTTCGCGACGCTGTGCAAATTCCAGTAAATGATGCATCCAGATCGCACCGCCGGTACTTTGCCCGATTCCCACCCAAGGTTTAGGTAATTGGGAGGCGTGCTGTACATAACGTTGTACTGCATGCAAAACCTGCTGATAGTGATCAAAATTCTGAATGCTGGCAGATGAACCATCACTCAGACCATGTCCAGGCAGATCATAGGTCAACACACTAAAACCCTGCTCCAGCAGCTCTTTTACAATCGGCTGATAAATACCACTATGTTCCAGATAACCATGCAACAGAAAAGCGGTTCCCTGAATCTTGTCAAAGCGGGTATTTTCCAGATTGGGCTCAAACACCTGTACATGCAGCCTGAATAATGGCATCTGCACATAGCCCTGCCAGTGTTTGCAGTCCAGCAAATCAAAACCATAAAGTTTTCGATAGGACTGCAAATCAATTGGCGGTTGATCACTACGATTCAGGTTCAAAGGTGGCAAAAGCTGTGGGGTAATGTCCCGACTAGGAATAGGTAAATCCAGCTGTTTCAGAACGGCGGGATTTAAAAATGGGATATCAGACATTATGGCACCTCCCGACAGTCACTGGATCCAAACCAGACATCGCGCATGGTCGCCAACATTTCATAATTGGCACGGCGACTATGATCATAATTTTGTGCACTTGGACGCCAGCGGGTCAAAGGCGTTGGCATCGGTGCTTCTACCGGAATAGTTTGTATACCATTTAAAGCAAATAAACGGCGGGTACGCGGCATATGATAACGATCAGTAATCAGAATCACTGTAGGTGCTCCACCTTTCTTTTGTAATAATAATGAACTGAAACGGGTATTTTCACAGGTATTCATACTGCGATCTTCCAGTAATTTTGCATCGACTCCGTGATTTTTCAGCCAGCGCTGCATATAGGGTGCTTCGACCCCACTCAGGACAATCGGTAACTGGTAATGTTTCTCTACTGCCAGCGTGGTTTCCAGTCGTAGTCGCGTATAATTATTGACGACAATTTCTTTGCGTTGCTCATCCAGAGTTAACCCACCACCCAGTACCACAATGGCATAAGGCTGAGAGCGATTCGCTGGTTTAACCTGCTGCTGATCTTGTAGTAAAGCCAAATCCTGCCGGATTTCTTCGCCATTAGTTTCCTGTACTGAACTAGCCTCCCTCTGCTCAAGTGGATGTGTCGTCAGAAACTCCATATATTGCTCAATGCGTTCCTTGTTTTCACTCCTATCCCACTCCAGTAATTCCCGGACATTCGCTGCCGGATCGACTGGTTCTGCATCTTCCTGTGAGGGCAATAACGGTACCTGGGCAGATGGACTTTGCTCTAATTTTTGATCTTGCTGCTCGCGCTGAAAGTCTTCAATCACCTTCTGTAGCGCTTTATAACGCGCCTGAATCAGAAGCAGATTAGCCGAGTTATTTTGCTGAATATCCTGTTCCATGACCTTTAAATATGCCTGTCGGGCAATCCACAAGTCAGACCCAGGTTCCAGATTTTCATGTTCGCTGAGTGCAGCCATTTTCTGGCTTTGAGCCGCAACTTCATTGAGTTCTACTGATGCAAAGTGATTTAAACCCTTTACGATGATTTTTGAGTAAAAAGGCGTATAAATAAACACCAGCAGACAGCCGCATAGTACAAACAGTCCAGTGACAATTTGTAGAAAACGTACCATCCAATGGGTGTTCTTCATGTTATTCCTCTTCCTGATGAGAGCGGATCAGACCATTTTTATCGAACAATACAGGTTCAGGTTCCAGCATCAGCTGGAATTTATCCCAAACCGCTTGCTGTACCGCACGATAAGTTTTACGTACATCGGTGAGAGAGGCTTGACCATAATTCACCAAGACCAATGCCTGTTTATGAAACATGCCGACAGGGCCCAACTGTTTGCCTTTCCAGCCAGCCTGATCAATTAACCAGCCTGCTGCAAGTTTAACTTGCGCATTGGCTTGGTGGTAATGGGGTAAATTCGGGAAAGATGCAGCAATTTGGTCAAAGACCACCTGATCAACCACAGGATTTTTAAAGAAGCTGCCCACGTTAGGGAATTCTTGCGGATCAGGCAATTTACTCTGGCGAATCTGGATGACCTGTTGTTGCAGGTTTTCTGCTGTGAGTTGATCACCAACCGCAGTCTTCAGATCACCGTAATTCAGTTTCAAATCTGGCTGTTTAAGCAAGCTAAAAGTCACATGGGTAATCACATAACGATTTGGATCATCTTTAAAAATACTATGCCGATAGGCAAATTGGCAATCGGCTGCCTGAATCGAAGCAAAATGTTTCAGCTGACGGTCATAGACCTCGACGGAATCAATAAACTCGCCGACTTCAACGCCATAAGCGCCAATATTCTGTACTGGCGAAGCACCGACACGTCCAGGAATCAGAGCCAGATTTTGTAAACCATACAGACCTTGTGCGGTAGTCCAGAGCACGAAGTCATGCCAGCCTTGACCACCGCCTACACGTAAGCGCTGCGTCTGATCATCAGCATCCAGTATTTCAATGCCATGAATATCCATATGCAGAACCAGTGCATCAATCTGCTCCGGCAACAACATATTGCTGCCGCCTGACAGGATCAGCACATTGAGTTGCTGCTGTTCCGCAAAATCCAGTGCAGCCATCAGATCAGTGGTGGACTGAATATGGGCATAGTATGCAGCAACTGCTTCTAAATTTAAGGTATTAAAAGGTTTAAGTTGAACCTGGGTTTGAATCTGCATTGCTTAAACCTTGTTTAAATTCTGTTTAAAAATCTCAATCCAGGCCTGGCTGCTGGACTCACACTGATCAAGCACCCGCTCAAAGCCATCCGCTTCGCCATAATAGGGATCGGGTAAAGCCTGTTTCGGATAGATCTGGTCATGCTCACTCATCAGTGCCACGCGTGCACGTACATGACCAAACTGAGTTTCTGCCAGACCCTGTATGTTCTGGATATTGGATAAATTCTCCAGATCCATCGCCAGAATCAGATCATAATCAATAAAATCATGCGGAGTCAGCTGACGCGCCCGCAAGCCAGAAAGATCGTAACCACGTTTCAGCGCGTGCTTTTGGCTACGCAAGTCCGGAGCCTTGCCGGGATGATAATTACTGGTTCCAGCAGAATCGACCACGATATTCAGTTGCTGTTCATCACAATAATGTCTGAGTACCACTTCTGCCGTGGGAGAACGGCAAATATTCCCCAAACAAACACATAACACCTTGTATGGCGTTCTGGATGACATAAACAACCTCAGAGCTACTTTATTTTAAGGATTCTTATGTTAAGTTATTTATATACTGATTCCTATCTTACAACCATAGAATAATCTCGTATTTGCAATAAAAATATTAAGGATATCGCCATGAATCGTTTTCAGTTTCAAACCGTCCCCAATATCATTGCCGGACTAGGCACGATTCAGGAATTGTTTAAAATCCTAAAAAATGGCCGTTATCAACGTCTACTGTTGGTGACCGATCCCGGCATGCTGAAGCAGCAATTACATCTGCCGATTCTGGATATTATTGAAGCTGTCGGGCTGGAGTACGTGATTTATTCGGATGTTCAGGCCGATCCTCCCGATACAGTGGTGCTTGAAGCGGCGGCTTTTGCAAAACAGGAAAATATTGATGTGGTGCTGGGCTTTGGTGGTGGCAGCTCGATGGATGTGGCCAAACTCATTGCAATTTTGGCGCATCCTGAACAGCATCAGACGCTGTCAGATCTGTATGGCGTTGATAATGCTACCGGACCGCGTTTAGCTTTAATTCTGGTACCGACCACGGCTGGAACAGGTTCAGAAGTGACGCCGATTTCGATTGTCACCACAGGTGAAACCACCAAAACTGGCATTGTCGCGCCCATTCTCTATGCAGATGTTGCCATTCTGGATGCAACCTTTACCCAAAATCTTCCGGCACAGATCACTGCCGCCACCGGCATTGATGCCATGGTGCATGCCATTGAAGCCTATACCTCAAAACACAAGAAAAACCCTTATTCGGATATGTTGGCCAAACAGGCTTTAAGATTGCTGAATGCCAATCTGCCGCACGTACTGCAAGACGGATATGATTTAGATGCGCGTCAAAATATGCTGGTCGGTTCCATGCTGGCTGGACAAGCCTTTGCCAACGCACCGGTCGCTGCCGTACATGCGCTGGCTTATCCGCTTGGTGGCCATTTTCACCTGTCACACGGGCATAGCAATGCGCTGGTTCTAACTGAAGTATTAAAGTTTAATGCCCCAGCGGCTAAACAGCTCTATGCGGAATTAATGACCTGGCTGGATCCCCGCAGTAAAGGTTGTCATGAGGGCCTGACCGATCTATTTATTGATCATTTTAATAATCATCTGATGCAAAGCGGTTTAACTCTAAAACTAAATCAGTTGAATGTTCCAGAACATATGCTGCAGGTCATGGCAGAAGATGCAATGCAACAAAGCCGGCTGTTGCAGAATAATCCACGTGAACTCAAGGTGGAGGATGCTTATCAGATTTATCAGGCGATCTATGCCTAGACCAATTTCTACCTAAGCCTGAATAGCTGAGGAATTAATAATAATGAAAGCCACGATCAAACAGCGCGAACACTATACTTTTTTCCTGCCCATTCAAACCCGATGGGCAGACAATGATCTGTATGGCCATGTCAACAATGTCACTTATTACAGTTATTTTGATACCGCCGCCAATGCCCTGCTGATTCAGGAAGCTGCTTTTGACCCAAAATATTCACCCATGATTGGACTGGTCGTCAGCTCCAACTGTCAGTTTAATCAGGAACTGTCTTATCCGGAAATTATTGAAGTGGGCGTGGCCATTGAAAGCATGGGAAGCTCATCGCTCAGCTATGATCTGGCTATTTTTAAACGCAACTCAGATACAGCCGCTGCACAAGGCAATTTTGTCCATGTATTTGTCGATCGTGAGACACGAAAAAGCACCCCGATTCCAGTTGAAATGCGGGATGCTTTATCTCGATTTGTTGTGACTTAAAATCCAGCCTATTTCAGCTGAATATTTTGCAGTTCACCATCGAACTGCTGTAACAGATCACGTACGGCCGGTTCAGCATGTAACAATTCTTCGGCACGTTTAAAAGCACGTGCCTTACGCTGATGCTGCATGCTATACGGCGTTAACTGTTCCACATTCTCAAATTTCACTTGGAAGTTAGTTTGCGGCCATTGCTGTTGCAAAGCTGCTTCCAGATGATGTTGCAACTGGGTTAACAATTGCTGGTACTGTTCAGGAATATGAAAAACGGATTCGCCATTCATCTGGCCAGTCATGATGCCATACTGTGCCAGTTCCTGTACTGCCGGAGAAAGCTGGCTGTTACGGAACCAGTATTCCCATTTTTCTACGCTCCACTCGCCTTCTAAGGTTTGCTCAGGTATCTTCAAAATATCCTGTGGCATCAGATTCTGCATATTTACATCTTGGGAAATGTCTTCCGGCAAAGCTGTCTGTGCGACTGGCTGAACCGGAGCTATATTTTTAAGAGCAGGCTGATCGGTTGTTTCCTGTGAAAGCTCTATTTCCGGTGCAGCAAGACTAAATTCCTCATCAGCAGACATACTGTTTTGTGGTGGCTCACTAGGAATGACGGCATCTGCAGGAATAAACTCTTCAAGCAGAAAATCATCCGGACTGTTGCTAGTAGCCGGTGCTGCTGGAGTATTCTCGATTTCATCAAAACCAAATAAGCCTTTGTCGTCATTTGGATCAAAAACAATTTGATCACTAGACCGCACTTCTTCAATCACTGTTTGAGTTACTATAGGCTGGACAGGTTCAGGTGCATTGATGCTGATTGGCTCTTCTTCATCGAGAAAATCATCCGAAGAAGGCTCAGACACTGATGTGATATCAATCTCCTCATCCGTCCCATCGTCCAGAGAGAAATCATCAAATACCGGTTCTGCCTCCAACGATTGTGTTTCTACTGATTCAGATTGAAGTTGTGTCTGAACAGGTTGCTGTAGGCGTGTTGTATGGGTTGTTGCCTGTTGCGGTGCAGTATCCTGCATCACCGGAATTTCACTTGGTTGTAATGGACGGAAAGCCAGTAAGCGTAGCACCGTCATTTCAAAGCCTTGTTCCTGCGTAACTGCAAGCTGTAAATCGGCACGACCCTTACAGGCAATCTGATAATACAGTTGCAGGTCCTGAGCAGAAATCAGACCGGATAATTGCATGATCTTTCGATTGATCTCAGCACTGTATTTCAGGCTCAGATCTGGCAGATACTGCAATAAAGCCAGTTCATGTAGGGTTGAAATCAGCTGGTCGAGCACCAGTGACACATCCAAAGCTTGCTGACGGAACTGTAGCAATAACTGACTGACTCGCGCTTTCTGATTCTGGTGAATCGCCAGAATCAGATCATAAATAATGGTACGGTCAATCAGTCCCAGCATGTCTTTAACATCCTGATGCTGAATCGCTCCCTGACCATAGGCAATCGCCTGATCGGTCAACGACAAGGCATCACGTAATGAACCTTGCGCAGATTCAGCAATCTGCCAGATGGCATCCTGATCAGACTGAATGCTTTCTTTGCTAAGAATATGGCCCAGATGTTCGGTAATTTCATCGACTGCCAATGGGCGCAAGGTAAATTGCAGACAGCGAGAAATTACGGTAATCGGTAGTTTTTGCGGATCGGTAGTTGCGAACAGGAATTTGACGTGTTCCGGCGGTTCTTCCAGCGTCTTTAACAGCGCATTGAAAGAATGCGTGGACAGCATGTGCACTTCATCGATCAGGTAGACCTTGAAGCGTCCTTGAGTCGGTGCATAAGGAACATTGTCGAGCAGCTCGCGGGTATCTTCCACCTTGGTGCGTGACGCCGCATCAATTTCAATCAGGTCAATAAAACGACCTTCATTGACTGCGGTACAGGTCGCACAGACTTCACATGGGGTCGAGGTAATACCTGTCTCGCAGTTCAAGCACTTCGCCAAAATACGTGCAATCGTGGTTTTTCCGACACCACGCGTTCCCGTAAACAAATAAGCATGATGCAAACGGCCACGTTCGAGCGCGCTGGTTAAAGCACGAGAAACGTGGTTTTGACCCACCAATTCATTGAAATTACGAGGACGGTATTTTCGCGCAAGTACTTGATACATGTATGCTCCTTTTTACAGGTCTAAGCATACTGTTTTTTTATGAAATAGTGAAATGAATGCCGGTTTATAAAGAATAAAAATCCCTTGATCAAAATCATTGAAAAAGAGATATAAAACAGAAGCTTTTTTAAAATCAGACGGATTCAAACAGGATAAAGTCACTTTGCATCTGGTAGCGTTTGCCTGTTTGATCTTCACGAATTTCCAGAACATGCTTTTTCAGATCGACATAGAGCAGATTTCGAGTATCGACATTCAGCAGTTCGATCTTTTGTTGTGATTCATCCTGAAACCGAATCTGCCCGCTCATCGTTTCAATTTCATTATGACCACTTAAACTTTCACGCTGTAAAGTAAAGGTCTGATCTTCATTTAAAGTTAAAGCCACTGCCATGCCGGGACAGTCTTCACAACTTGAAAAGCATCCCATACATGGCGTTGTGCCCTGATAATTTCCCACCCATGTGGGTAGCTGCACCTTAGCTTCAGCAACAGTATTTGTCACTGATTGATTTTGATCCTGACAACCAAATAAAGCACCGGTTACCACCAAAGGAATCAATATCACTTTCTTCATGCTTTCATTTCACAGAACTGGAATTCGCCACAAAATAGCACATTTTAAAGGATAGATTAAACCCTGGATCAGGGTGATCTAACGCCAGCCTTTGCGCCCGGTCAGTACCGCATCCGCACAGCGCAAGGTTTCCTGAGTCAAACCCCAAAGACGGTAGTCTCCGGTCAATGAACCTGTAGGAAAGTTATGTGTGTAGGCAAAACTTAAACCGCGCTCAGGATCGCACCAGGCACCAGAGCCATTAAAACCCATATGACCAAAACCTTTAGAGGCTTTTCCTAAAGTGAGAACACGGTGATAACCCAAGCGCCAGTGCATCGGTAAAGGCATAACCCGATCTCTTGTTTTATATTGCACCTGACTAAGTTGCTGGAATACCTCCTGCGAAATCAGTTGCTGTCCTTGCCATTCACCACGACTGGCCAGCATGGCATAGATTTTTGCCAGACTCTCTGCGGTAAATACTCCATTAGCAGACGGAATAATGGCCTGTAGACCCTCATGACTAAAGAAACTAAAGTTCTTCATGCCCTTTGGAATCATGCCATCCTGAAAATCCTGTGGACTCTGACCACTCCATACCAAGGCTCGTTCCATCAGGCTTGGTTGCCTTGACACAGTTTTTTTCGCAGTCTGTGTTTGAGACTTGGTTATTTTAGGCTTTAAAATAGGTAAGGCCACCCGAGCTAACTCATGCGTCGGTACGCTAAAATAAGCGCCATTTAACTGTAGTGGCTGTACCAGATATTCCTGCATCAGTTCACCCAGTTTTTTACCCGTCGCTTTTTCCAGTACACCACCTACTTGCCAGCCAAAAGTCAGCGGTTGATAGGCTGCATCTGTTGCAACTCGAAAACGTGGTTCCGCTGCCGCAATCCGGTCCAGCATATGCGACCAGTCGGCCATTTCAGTGGCATCATCAATCATATTACGGATATCAAACAGGCCACTTTGATGACTGAGCATATGCGCCAGAGTAATATTTTCTTTACCCTTTTGTGCAAATTCAGGCCAGTATTCTGCAACCGGTCTATCATAATCCAGATAACCTTGACTGACCAGAATATGCGCCAAAGTCGCCAGCACGCCTTTGCCGGTGGAATAACATAGCGACATGGTATCGGGTTGCCAGTTTTCAGTTAAAGATTTTTTACCGGTATAAATATCGACGACCTTTTGTCCCTCAAAATATACCACCAGTGCGGCACCACCCTGTCCGGTACGTGCATCCTGCAAACGGCTAAACTGACGGGCAAGGTCACTGAAACGCTCATCGACATTGCCCTGATAATTATGCTGATCAGCAAACAGATAATCTTTAATTGGCTGCATCATTCTATCCATAGAATATTGATCCCTTAAAATGAAAAAGCCTAAATCGGGTTTAGGCTTTTGATTCAGATTTAAATTGCTTTAATATGACCGGTGACATGCGGTTTTTGATTTTTACTGCTTCGAATCAGGAAGTCTGTATCATTGGCTGCCTGTGCCGTCAGGAACTCAACTTTAGATGGCAAGTACATCGGTAACTTGAACCAGACATCAGCTTCATAGGCATCTGGCAATGACAGATTCGCCAGTGCTTTGGCCTTGCTCCACATGCCATGTGCAATTGCCTGTTTAAAGCCAAAGGCTTTCGCTGTGACTGCATGAATATGGATCAGGTTAAAATCACCTGAAGTCATAGCATAACGACGACCAGTATTTTCAGAGATGTTCCATTCATTGTTCAGCTTAAATTCTGATGCCCTACTTTCTACAGGTTTAGCAGCAGCTTTAGCACTGGTCTTTTGACGTGACAGATAAGTCGTCAATGCTTCAACTACGACCTCGCCTCCCACTTTCACTGTAGTAATGAAATCAAACTGAACGCCTTTATCGTGCGGCTGCAATTCGCCAAACTTACATGACAGCGTCAAAGTCTCATTCACACCGATTTTACGGTATTGCTTGACCTGATTACGGATATGTACCAGACCCAAAATCGGAAACGGAAATGCTTCTGAAGTCATCATGTGCATTTGCAGACTTTGTGAAAGCACCGTCAGATAGATTGCTGGAATATACCCATTATTTTTAAAACCACAAACTTCGTTATAGGCTTTCAGATGTTTCTGATCAACCTTGAATGAATCCACCACATATTCAACTTGCGGTAGAACTTTTTCAGCTTTCGGCTTTTTAAAAATCAAGCCTTGAATCACTTTTGGATAGGCTAAATAAGGTTTTGGAAGTTGACTAAAATGGCGCGTATTCATACTGAACCTTTAAAATATTCTTTTCATTTATATATGAGTGTAGTCTCTCTCCCTTTGGGAGAGAGTTAGAGAGAGGGTTAAAAAATCCCCCTAATCTCCCTCTCCTAAATCCTCTCCCTGAGCTTTAATTAAACTGCAAGAAAGGACTTGAGTGCTTTAAGCCCCTAACAGACTTTGACCACATACACGTACCACGTTGCCATTTAAACCTGTTGATGCAGTAGAAGCAAACATTGCAATCGTTTCTGCAACATCGACAGGTAGACCGCCCTGACTCATCGAATTCATACGACGGCCCGCTTCACGAATCGCAAATGGAATCGCAGCCGTCATCTGAGTTTCGATAAAGCCTGGTGCAACGGCATTAATGGTTATACCATTTTTTAATGTCGGTGCTGTGAATTTTACTACACCAATCACACCGGCTTTAGATGCTGCATAGTTGGTTTGACCCAGGTTACCTGCAATCCCAGAAATTGAGGATACACAGATAATACGGCCATTGGCATTTAGACCATCGTGGGAGATTAAATAATCATTCACGCGTTCTATTGCAGACAGGTTGATGTTAATCACCAGATCCCACAGCTCAGGCTTCATATTGGCCAAGGTCTTGTCACGGGTAATTCCGGCATTGTGCACAATGATGTCTAAGCCGCCATGCTCAGCTGCCGCTGCCTTGATCTTTTCACCTGCATCTGCAGCTGTAATATCAATAGCCAAGGTAGAACCGCCGATCTCACCGGCTACGCGGTCAAGGTCTGCCTGCTGTTGTGGAACGTCCAGACAGATGACATGTGCGCCATCACGTGCCAGTACATGGGCAATCGCTTCGCCAATACCACGGCTTGCGCCTGTCACAACCGCAGTTTTACCCGCTAATGGCTTGGTCCAGTCTACATCTACTTTTTCAGCTGGTGAAACACGGATCACCTGACCAGAAACATAGGCAGAACGTGGCGAAACCGTAAAACGTAATGCAGATTCAAGATTTGCTTCAGCACCTGCATCGACATAGATCAGGTTTGCTGCGATACCTTTCTTGAATTCTTTAGCCACTGATTTCACGAAACCTTCCAGTGCACGTTGAGCAATCGCCTGGCTCACCGATTTTGCTGTTTCAGGGGTAGTCCCCACAATTACCACACGACCCGAACTCTGGATCTGACGTGCAATCGGGTTAAAGAAATCATAAAGTGATTTTAACTGTTCTGAATTTTCGATTCCTGAAGCATCAAAAATAACGACCTTGAATTTTGATTCTTTATCACCCGGGTTAAATGCACCCAGATTCAGCCCGGAGGATGCTGCTGCCTGTTGCAACTCAGCATTATTGCCTGCATAGCTGTTGGCATGAATATTTGCCAGAACCTGAGCAATAGCACCCGTTAATTGACTTGCTGGTGCTGCGCCCAATAATACTGCACCTTTTACCACTGGCGTAGCAGACTCAAAACGGTCTAAAGAAGTTGGGGATGGCAGACCCAAATTTTTAATGACAAATTTACCAATAGGAGATTTTGCAAAAGTTTGGTACTGATCAGTCATGTTTATTATCTCTCATACAAATTAATTTTTGGTTGATCTAAAGTTATCCTTAAACTTCAATATGATGCCAGACACTTATATTTCAACAGATCCACCAGATTCTGCCCAATCATACTTGAGATAATAGGCAGATGACTTGACCTGAGCGCAGTCTGTAATGTCATTGTAGTCAATACAGCCCATCTTCTTCTGTGCTAATGTAAGCGCCAAGAAGATGATCTATTTGCCTGGTCAAGCCTTATGAGCAAAACAACTCAACAAAATCCAGCAGTCGAGAAACCTGCGACAGAAACTGTGTCAAAACCATCAACGCGTGCTAAGCGTAGCACTAAAAATACTGATACAGTTAATACAGCAGAAAAAAGTCCGGCTAAAACCACGCGTACACGCAATACGGCTACACGTGCCAAAAAAACGACTTCAAGCCAACAAGATTCAAAATCTATAACACAAACTTCTGTTCAACAGGTACCAAACATGAGCCAAAATACAGTTCGCCGCGTTGCGATCATCGGTGGTAACCGCATTCCATTTGCACGTTCAAATGGTGCTTACTTTACGGCATCCAATACTGATATGTTCACAGCAGCCCTGAACGGTCTGGTTGAGCGTTTTAATCTACAAGGTCAACGCTTAGGGGAAGTTGTTGCCGGTGCAGTCCTGAAACACAGCCGTGATTTCAATATGACCCGTGAATGTGTCCTAAATACTGCTCTTGCAGCTGAAACACCTGCTTATGACATTCAGCAGGCCTGTGGTACTGGTTTGCAGGCAGCATTTCTGGTTGCCAACAAGATTGCTTTAGGTCAAATCGAAGTGGGCATTGCAGGTGGTGTGGATACGACTTCCGATGCACCGATTGCTTTTGGTGATGGCCTACGTAAGGCACTGCTTGAGCTGAATATCGCGAAAACTGCAAAAGACCGTCTGAAAGCATTGACCAAGATTAATGTGAAAGACCTGATGGATGCACCAAAAAATGGCGAGCCACGCACAGGTCTGTCTATGGGTGATCATCAGGCGATTACCACACTGGAATGGGGAATTTCCCGTGAAGCACAGGATGAACTTGCTGCATCTTCACACCAGAAAATGGCTGCAGCGTACGAAGAAGGTTTCTTTGATGACCTGATCACGCCATTCTTAGGCCTTGAGCGTGATAACAACCTGCGCCCAGACTCTTCAGTCGAGAAGCTGGCAAAACTTAAACCTGCTTTTGGTAAAGGTGATGCACGTACCATGACGGCGGGTAACTCTACGCCGTTAACAGATGGTGCTTCTTGTGTACTGCTCGCTTCTGAAGAATGGGCGAAGGCAAACGGTCATGAAGTGCTGGCTTACCTGACTTTCCAGGAAACTGCTGCAGTTGACTTTGTCGAGAAAAAAGAAGGGCTGTTGATGGCGCCTGCTTATGCTGTACCACGCATGCTTGAGCGTGCGGGTCTGAAACTGCAAGACTTCGACTATTATGAAATTCATGAAGCTTTTGCATCTCAAGTATTATGTACTTTAAAAGCGTGGGAAGATCCTAAATTCTGTAAGGAGCGTTTAGGTTTAGACGCTCCACTAGGTTCAATTGACCGTGCAAAACTGAACGTAAAAGGCTCTTCACTTGCTGCTGGTCACCCGTTTGCAGCAACTGGCGGTCGTATCATTGCGACAGCAGCAAAACTGATTAACCAGAAAGGTTCAGGCCGCGTACTGGTGTCGATCTGTGCCGCAGGTGGTCAAGGTGTAACGGCAATTATTGAAAAATAATCCGTTGACCGATCCAATTAAAAAGCCCCTCATTTGAGGGGCTTTTTTATGTTTTAGCGATTTGGCATTGGATTATTTTTAAAATATTCATCCACTTTGTTCCACGGTGCAGTCGATGCTACATCTTTCACCATATTCTGGTTTATCTCCTGCCCCTGACAAAGCGCACTGTCCGGCGTTAAATGGAAAGCATTCACATTTGGATCCATATAAGGAATTGAGCCAGGACGGCGCTGGAAATAGAAATTCAGCCAGTCCACCATGGCTTCAAAACCATGTCCTGCCATTGCCCATGCACTGTTATGCCCGCCCCAATGATGTCCGAATTCATGTGCAATAATACGATAGCCAGATAATCTGTAGTGGCCATAGAATAACCAGGTATCTACTCCTAATACTGCTCCACCTCCCAGACCACCACCCATATTCGTCACGCCAAGATTAATTTCATTGCGGTTAAGAATTTCTCCATAGATCCGGACATAATCTTCTGGCTGAAAGAAACCGTTAGGTCCTTCTACCTGACCATCATTGCCAAAAAAGTCGTGTCCCATGACAGATTTATGGTTAAACCATAAGGTTTCAAATTCTGGAGTACTGAGCATATAGGCCAGGTTGGTCATCATCATGACCCATTCCCGGGCATAGACCGGCGTAATACGGCACCATTTATTTGGCTCATTATAGGTGCCAAAATAAATTTTCCATTTGGCTTTAATCTGGTTCAGCTTTTTGACGTGCTTATCGGTCTCAGAGCTAATTTTCAGATCAAAAATATTGCTTGGGTTTTGCGTGGTCTGACTCAGACCTGCCAGCTGGATCGAGCCTGTGCCATCAAGTAACGGGAAACGGGATTGATCGGTCAACTTGAGATCAAAATTTGCCTTCGAAAATGGCATCAACTGATCCAGCTTAGCCAGAATCACCCAGTCTTCTGAGTTTTTAATCTTGGCACGAATCTGCAAATCACGTACAGGCACAGCACTGTAACTTTGCACATGCAGGTGGTTGCCATTTAATGTTGCCGATAAAATCTGGTTCATATAAACATGACGCTGGCTGCTATTGGTCAAGGTTTCCCATGATTCACCATCCTGTAAAACACGGCTTCTCTCGCGTGCCTGAGATTCGGTCAAGATCACAGGTGGACTGAGTTGAGTCGATTTATTCTGTTGCAGGGTCAGCATTGGCAGAATATAAATTTTCTGATTGGCCATGTGTAATAGATTCTGACCATAAATATAAAGATCGCTGGCCTTGGCCAGTCGACTGCTCTGATTTTGCCCTTTTAAAATACAATCTCGGAAGGTATCTATACTTTTATTGGGTAAGATAGAGTCAAGATTAAAGGATTTTTCCTTGTAACTTTCTACAGTGCCATCATTCCGTGACACATAGACCAAGCCATCGTTATGGCGATGCATGACTGCCGACAAATTGGTTTCTGTTAAAATGGGCGCAATATTATTTTCATTTTCCTGAATCTGATTGATATCGTGGACATAGGTCATACCATCCGGCAGGCTGGTATACAGATAATCACCTATGACTTCCATGCGTGCATTACAGTTGCGTGCACAGCCCGGCAAGCTGAGCCGTGCAAATTTCTGCGCTTTTAAATGGTTTTGCGCCGTTACATCACTTTGACGCCACACATTAATGCGGCCTTCAATATCAGGCACATAAACGTAACGATCATCGGCAGTCACTGCATTGCTATGTACCAGCGCATAATTAAGCGCATCGCCCCACCATACACCTGTGCCGAGTGCCATAATGAAGCTCGGCTGTTCACCACTAATATCTAGAATATCAATTCGGTTTGAGCCATAGTTGGCCACATATAAACGCCCTGCATGAATTTCCAGATCATTCAGACTGTCCCATTTTTTGGCCAGACCCGAAATTTTCATAGGATCTATAGAGCTCAGTGCACGTTTTTTTCTTAAGTCATAACGTAAAATATTCGATTCTGCCTGGCTGTTGGCAATATAAAGAACATCGCCCTCTACCACCATGGCGGTAGGATTCCAGCTGGTCAGACCAAAATTTCCTGCGCTTAATTCTGAACCTATATCCAGAACCTTAAACTCTGCAATTTTGCTCAGCTGCTCTCCCGTACCTGGTGTTATCACTGAATCTGGTCCTGTTGGCTGTGAGGTACTGCTATCGCTTCCTCCGCCTCCACATCCAGAGACCAATAATCCAATGAATACTGACAAGACCGTATACCTAAACAACATTAAATTCCCCAATAATTTTAAAAATTAAAATAAAAAATCAGAGTCTTATAGCTTAATTTTCAGTAGGGTTCGAGCATAAAAAATGAGGACCTGATCAAGTCCTCATCGCTGAATATTTCACCTTTGGCATTTTCCCTAAAGGAGTCTGAACTGTGTGGTATTTTTTATGGCTTATGTGATGATGAGATTTTCCGATAATCCGGCTCTAGCCCCAGCCTGGCTTCTAGATGATCATAAATCCACTGGAAGATAAAGGTATATACGAGGATACAAAGGGTTAAAGCTAAGTCCAGCAAAAAAGCTTGACCCAGACTCATGTGTAAGGCATAAGCCACCATTGGAATAGTCGCTAGCATCAAACCGCCTTCAAAGCCAATTGCATGGGCAATCCGCACTTTAATAGTCCTTTTCAAGCGATGTTTCGCTTCAAACTTTTCAAAATAATGATTAAACAGCATATTCCAGAGTACTGAAGTCACAGCCATAGCAATCCCGAGAACGCCTGTTACCTCAAGAGGCATATGCATCAATGTACTTAGCAGGACAGCGATCACGACCAGTAGAATACCTTCATATAAGGTGGCATGAATCAGTCTTCTTTTGGTAATTAACATATCAAATCAGCTTAATTCATTAGAGAGTTTAGAAATTATATTTCTTTAAACCTGATTATTCGAGTTAGAATCCATCAATAAAAATGAAAGATTGAACTATGAATGTTAATCAGGAACAACTGCTGATGTTCAAAACCGTGATGGAAGCCGGTTCTTTCTCTGCGGCTGCGCGTCAACTGGGTAAAGTACCTTCAGCAGTCAGTATGGCGATTGCCAATCTGGAAATTGACCTGAATCTGGAGCTGTTCCAGCGCTCTGGCCGTGAACCTAAACCGACCCCGCAGGCACAGGTACTGTATGAGAAAACCCAGCAATTACTGGTAGAAATGAACCAGTGGATACAGCACGCTCAAGCCTTAAGTTCAGGCCAAGAATCTGAACTGAATATCGTCGTGGTATCAGAATTGCTGCATACGCGCTGGACCGATTATATCGTGTTGCTGGAACAGGAATTTCCCTCACTGCAAATCAATGTCTTTAGTGCACCTCAGGAAGATGCACATCGTATGCTGTTTGAAGGTTCAGCACAGCTGGCCCTGATGTTTGAACGCGAACAACTGGAAACCCGTGAACAGTTTGTGGAAGTAAAGCGTGAGGTGCTGGTCGCTGTAGTCGCCAAACAGCACCCCTTAAGTCAGTTTGCTCAAGTCAGCTATGAACAGATTTTGCAAAACAGGCAGATTGTGGTGGCCAGTCGCGATCGCACCATCAAGCCAGAACTGCTCTTTTCAAGAAATTACTGGCGCACCGACAACCATCACTCGGCTTGCAGCATGATTCAGCAAGGACTGGGCTGGGGGGTTCTGCCACTCGAGATGCTGAATGAGCAGCCACATTTGCAAGATCAGTTACAGGTTTTAAACCTGCTCGATTTCACGCCAAAGTTTGCATATTTTGTTGATCTGGTCTGGAGCCGGGAAACCCGACTAGGCACAGCTGCTCATTTTTTGATTGATCACTTGCGCAAACAACGTCAAATCGGGCATTAATCACAGAAATTCAACGACAGTCTACTTGGTTAACCGGCTATTTATGATATATAAGAATGCATAAGCAATAACCATAGAACTAGATCGTAATGACATTAACTGCGTTAAACCAATTAAAAAACTTGACGACCATTGTGGCAGATAGCAGTGATTTAAGTGCAATTGAAAAATTTCGCCCTCTGGATGCGACGACCAATCCATCGCTGATTACTGCAGCAGCGAAACAACCTGAAAATCAGGCTTTAATTGAAGCTGCTTTTGAGCAGGCCCAGCAAGAAGGTTATGTGGATAATGCCCTGATCGAACGTACCATTGATATTTTGACGGTCAAATTCGGGGTTGAAATCTTAAAACTGGTTGAAGGCCGTGTTTCGACAGAAGTCGATGCTTCGCTCTCCTTTGATACCGAAGCTACGATTGCCAAAGCCAAAGAACTGCTGGCACTTTATGCACAATATGGAATTGATTCAGACCGCATCCTGATCAAGATTGCCTCTACCTGGCAAGGTATCCAGGCAGCAAAAGCGCTGGAAGAAGAAGGTATTCATACCAACCTGACTTTATTATTTGGCCAGCACCAGGCCCATGCCTGTGCGGATGCAAAAGTAACCTTAATCTCGCCTTTTGTCGGTCGTATTCTGGACTGGTACAAAAAAGCTGAAGGTGTTGAAGCTTACCCGATTGAAAAAGATCCGGGTGTACTTTCGGTCAAGCGTATTTATGAATTCTACAAGGCACACGGTATTCAGACTGAAATCATGGGGGCCAGCTTCCGTAGTATTGACCAGGTTTTAGGCTTGAGCGGCTGCGACCTGCTCACGGTAGCACCAAACCTGCTGGCCGAACTGGAAAATGATCAGCGTGAAGTGCAAGCGCAACTCTCAGCCAAAGATATTCAAGTTCAAGGTGAACTCAGTCCAATCAGCCATGCCGATTTTGATGCACAATTGAAACAGGATCCGATGGCCAGTGAATTATTGCAAGGCGGCATTGATGGTTTCATTAAAGCACGGGAACAACTGGCTGCTTTATTACGTGAAACTTTCCTGAGTACCACTGAAATTTAAAGAAAATTTAGCCAGTTTCTCCAAGCCGATGTTGCTATAATGCCGCATCGGCTTTTTTGTTCTTGCGAGCTTTTCGTGTTTGGTATCACAGATCTAACGACCTTTATCATTGGAACTACGTTGATTGTGTTACTACCCGGACCGAACTCTCTGTATGTCATGTCGATTGCCTCCCGTTTTGGCATTAAAACAGGTTATAAGGGCGCATTGGGGGTATATACAGGCGACCTGATCCTGATTACATGTACAGCACTGGGTGCGGCCTCGCTTCTACATGCCTTTCCGGTACTGTTTATCGCCCTGAAAATTATCGGAGCGATCTATCTCAGTTACCTCGGTATCAAGCTGCTCATTGCAGCCTATCAGACTTTCTTTCCGGCAAAGGCATCGCAACGTGTACAGATTAAAAAGACGACCTCAGATACGGTAGAATCGATTCAGCCCTTTCGTACCGCACTTACCATTAGCATCTTAAATCCCAAAGCAATTCTGTTTTACCTGTCTTTTTTTGTGCAATTTGTCGATCCTGCCTATCCTTACCCTGCCCTGACATTCACGATACTGGCTGTGATCCTGCAATTGATCAGCATGACCTATCTTTCAATCCTGATTGTTTCTGGGGTTAAACTGGCGTCCTATTTCAACCAGAATTATAAAGTAACTGCCAGCTGTGTCGCGGCGGTCGGGATTCTATTTTGTGGTTTTGGTCTTAAACTGGCGACCTCAACATTCTAGAATCCAGGTTTTTCAACCCCTTTCGCCTTTCTTAAATTTGTTAAAAGCATTGTTTTGATACATGAAAAGCGTATGATTTAAACGCATTTAGAAATAGTGTCATGGATGATGCCTAAACTTTTACAAGATCTCTCCTTTCCTGCCATCATGGCCGGTTTTATTACCTGCATGATTGGTATCAGTGTTTCTGCCGTACTGGTCATTGAAGCTGCGCAAAGTCTGGGTGCCAATGCTGCACAAATCAGTTCCTGGTTATGGGCACTGGGTATAGGTATTGGAGTTTCCGGGTTTCTGCTTTCCTGGAAATATCGCTATCCGATTTCAACCGCCTGGTCGACTGCCGGTCTGGCGCTGGTCATTGCTTCTGCCGGTCACTATAGTCTGGGTGAAGCAATTGGCGCTTTTCTGATTTCAGGTATCCTGATTGCCTGTCTGGGATTTTTTGGAATTTTCGAGCGAATTTTCCAGTTTATTCCACAAAGTTTGACCAGTGCCATGCTGGCAGGTGTGCTATTAAAATTTGGCATCTCGGTCTTTGGCAGTCTGCAACAGTCCTGGCCATTTGTACTTTGTGTACTGGCAGTTTATCTGGTTTCCAAAAAACTGAGTATGCGTTATAGCATCGTGATTACTGTCTTGATGGCTATCCTCCTATGCCCTTTCTTTATTGATTTCACTATTCCTGCACTGAACTGGAGTATTGCCCAGCCGGTCTGGACTACGCCTGAATTTAGCCTACAAGCCCTTTTAGGCTTAGCCTTGCCCTTATTGGTGATTAACCTGGCATCGCAATACCTGCCCGGCTTGGCTGTGATTAAAAGTTATGGCTATCCACCCAAGGTCAATCCGATTTTAGGCTGGACGGGTATTACCCAGGCAATGTTGGCACCCTTTGGCTGTTTCAGTGTCAACCTTGCCGCAATCAGTGCGGCAGTCAGTCTGGATGCCCAAGCGCATCCTGATCCGGCCAAACGTTATATTGCAGGGATGAGCTGCGGCCTGTTTTATATTTTGATGGGTTTTTTTGCTGCGACCTTGACCAGTGTACTGATGACTTTTCCGGGGATTCTGATTACCGTCTTAGCAGGAATTGCCCTGTTTGGCACCATTGGCCACAATATTGCGCTGGCTTTTCAGGACAGTCACGACCGTGAAGCGGCACTGATGACCTTCCTGTTTAGTGCATCCAATATCCAGTTTTTTGGAATCGGTTCAGCTTTCTGGGGGCTGCTACTTGGTTTGACGGTTTATTTGCTATTTAAACTTAAACCGCAAATGGCATAAGCTTATTGTAGAAATGAGGCAGCTACTTTGTCTGCCTTTTTAATGCCCTGCAGTTTGGGAAAACAGGTTAATCACCACCACACCGGAAATGATCAGTGCAATCCCGATAAAAGCTGGCAAATCCAGCGCCTGTTTAAATATGACATAGCCTACAATTGCCGTAAGAACGATGCCTACTCCCGCCCAAATCGCATAGGCAATGCCTAAAGGAATTACTTTAATCACCTGAGAGAGTAAATAAAACGCAATACAGAATAAAATGACCACAGCTAGAGAAGGCCATAATCGGGTAAAACCTTCCGACTTCACCAGAAATGTAGATCCAGTTACTTCTGCAATGATGGCCAAAGCCAACAATAAATATGCCCATGAGACAGGATTCATCTCTTAAACTCCAGAATATTTTTTAATGATTTGTCGGGGCTATTGACTAAAACTAGACATAAGAAATTCATCCTGCTTAATCCCATCTTTAAGGGGAAAGCTGATGTAAAAAACCCAGCGTCTTGATAAAAGTTTCCTGACTTTCTTTCTTGCCCATAAAAAACTGATATTCATGAATCAGCCAGGCTTTAGATTCCGGATAAAACACTGCAGTCACCGGAATCTGCTGCTCCTTTAAGGCTTTCACAAAAGGCAAAGACTGGGTATCGGTCAGAAAGTCCTTATTGCCTCCACTGATGAACACCGGTGGATAAGACGGTGTAATATACTGAATCGGAGAAATATGCTTTAAAAATGTCGCATCATTCTTGCGCTCACCCGTATAAGCCTGAATCAGGTTATATACCCCCCATTCCACAATTTTCATTTCTTCAGGTGCAGTGCTGGCAAATGCTTCCAGATCATATATCCCGCAGTGCAGAACCAGCCCTTTAAGCTGCCCGGGTTGCAGATAAGGCTGAATACCGGATTGCTCGGCAAATGCGGGATTAGTCAAAAGTGCAGCATAATGACTGGCGAGATTGGCTCCGGCAGAATCCCCGGCCAGATATAAGTTCTGGGCATCAATATGGTAGGTGTCTGCATAAGTATCTAGAAATTTGAGTGCCTGATTGATCTGGTGTAGCTGGCTAGGATAGGTAGCTTTAGGCGCAAACTGATATTGTACGGAGACTACATTATAACCTTGAGCGGCCAGAAGCTTGAAATATCCCCGCGCATGTTCTTTAGAACCTGAAATCCAGCCTCCCCCATGAATCCAGACAATAGTGGGGCGTGGGCCAATACTGGCAATATTCTGTGGCTGATACAGATCCAGAGACAAGTTTTGCTGCGGCGCATAGACAATATTTTGCTGCACGATGACAGCACCAGGCGCATAACGATCCATCAATTTTTGCTGCAAGCCCGTGGTCAGGTTAAAAGCACTGGCAATAACTTTACTGTTCTGTACAGTCTGGCAACCGGAGAGGATGACTGAACTTATTAGCAAAAGATGAATAGCGAAAAACCTCAACACTGTCTCCTCTATATATGATCTAAAAACAGGCTAAAGTAGTCTAAACCATCCTTGTGTAAACGAGGACCATTCATCCAATTTTTTTTGATCATCAAAACTGCTATCCCGAGTTTTTTACTCTGTTTTTTTCATTACTTTTACATTAAAAATATTTGTAATTTAATGAGTTTTTTCAATTTTACCGCTTTTTTGCAATTGCACCTGTTACAGCACTATGCTATCAATAAACCAAGGCAAAAATTAAACAACCTGCGGAGAAAAGCCATGACCTATCAACATATTTTAGTCCCAGTGGACGGTTCAGAAATTTCCTTTTCTGCAGTAAGACATGCTGCCAAAATTGCCAAGGCATTCGGTAGTCAGCTTTCTCTGATCAGCCTGATTGCAGAAGATCCTTTTACCGAGGCTGATTTTTATTACAGCTCTTCTATCATGAAAGAATATTTTGTCGAGGCACATGCTAATGCCAAAAAGGCATTGAAAGAAGCTACTGCCATCGCAGCCGCTGAAGGTATTGAAGCAGACTCCCGCATAGTCACAGGTTTAGTCAATGCAGAGCATATTGCGCAAACCGCCAATGAAGTAAACGCGGACTTGATTGTCATGGGTTCTCATGGTCGCAAAGGCTTCCAGAAAATGATTCTAGGCAGCTTTGCACAGGATGTTTTGGGTGCAAGTGAAATCCCGGTATTGATCGTGAAAAAATAATCCAGTTACTGCGCATCTTCAGGATGCGCAGTACTTATTCATTTATCTTTTCAGTTATTTTTGCAGTTCAAACAAGACATCCTGTAGCGATTCATTCATTCAAGCCATATTCGCCCTTAGCACCATAATAAATATGAGGAAGCACCATGAATAACTATGATCATATTCTCGTAGCAGTCGATGAATCCCCGATTTCCTATGCTGCCGCAGAACATGCCCTCGAGCTGGCCAAAGTTTTTCATAGCCATGTTACTTTGCTCAGTGTGATTGCAGTGGACCCCTTCACGGGCGTAGATTTCTACAAAGTTGCTCCGGCAGTCACAGACTACTTTATGCATGCAGAACAAAATGCACTTGATCGTTTAAACGAGCTAAAATTGAACTTTGTTCGTGATGGCATAGAGGTTACAACAAAAGTCGTGCATGGTATGCCACCCTCAGAAGGCATTATGCAGGCTGCAGATGAATCATCAGCTGATCTCATCATCATGGGCTCACATGGCCGTAAGGGCCTGCAAAAACTGATGCTCGGCAGCGTAGCGCAGAATGTTCTGGCAATTTCTCCAATACCTGTACTCATCGTCAGACAATAAATAATAGTACCTGATCAAAGCAGAGCCTGCGTCATGCAGGCTTTTAACGGAGCTTTTGATTGAGTTCACTTAAGAAAATTTCAGCATCAAGTTGGCTTTGAAATACTTTTTTGTATTCTCCGACCTGCTGAATAGAATGCGGCGTATATTGAATAGAAATTTCAAATAAACCATTTTCAGGATTCTTGCTGACATGTATGGCAATAATATGCTGGCTATTTAAATAAAAACCATCTTCAATTTTCACTAACATATCTTGGACAACCTCTAGTAAGTGAATCTGTAGATCCCTTTACCTAGCTTACAGCTTAATAAACAAATACTCTTTTCCGTATAATCATACTGTAACACCCTTTGATACTTGACTCGGCCTTTAGGGAAATTCAACTGTATTTAAAGACAGCATTTGAAAAAGTAAAAAAACCGGATCATGTCGATCCGGTTTTTTAACAATGAATGTTATACGCTGAGCATACTATTGAGTGTCTCAGACACGTTTTTAGATTTGACCAGTGGCTTTAAGGTTTCAAGCTGTGCTTTCACTTCACTGCGTTGCGGTTCTGCCAAGGTATACCAGCGTGACAATACCTGTAGCAAACGTGAGCCCACGATCGGATTTTTCTCATCCAGATATTTTGCCAGACCAATAAAATGCTGTACGCCAAAGCTCCAGGTATTGACTGGGTTGGCATTCAAACCACCACTGACTGCACGAATACGGTTAGGCACCGCCAGATCATAATCCGGATGTTGGGTCAAATACGCAATCGTTGCATCCGTGGCTTTTGGATGTGCTGCCTGAACCATAAACCATTGATCCAAAGACAAGGCTTCGTCTTCAAAACGGCTATAGAAATCGGCCAGAGCTTCTTGTGCTTGCGGCGCATCATTCCAGACCAGGACTTTCAGCGCCCCTAAACGTTCAGACATATTGCCTGTATGATACCGCTCATAGGCCAAATCAAAGGCAGATGCATCTCCCTGACGAGCCATCATCGTCAGCATGATGTTTCTCAGGGCACGCACCCCCATCGCTTGCGAGAAATCAGATTGCAGATCTGGATCCAGACTCAGATAAGTTTCTTTCGCTGTTTCTCCAAAGGCACGGGCCAGAGTATGCAGCAAAGCCTCACGCTTTTCCTGAATCATGGCTGGCTGATAATCCTGATCAATACGGCTGCCCAAGTAACCTTCAGATGGTACATCAAATAGACGTGATGCCAGCAGTGGATCTTTCTCAATCATATCCGGCAAGGTATTAAGCATGGCCTGAATATAGATCTCGGCAGGTTGATCATCCAGCAGGATACGTTCAAGTAAGGTTTGGGTCGCCTGCCACTGGTTAAAACCATTGGTCTCATATTGCAACAGGAAAGCCAGTTCTTTTTCTGAATAGTCAAAGTCCAGATTTACCGGTGCAGAGAAATTGCGCAGCAAGGACACCACCGGTTTCGCGGCAACACCACTAAACTCGATCGTTGCCTCATCCTGATCAAACAGATACATGCCATCCTTAACGCCATTTTCAAAGAGCGCCTTAGAATTTAGCGTTAGCTGTTCACCGCTTTCAGCATCAAACAGTGCTAAAGCAACTGGAATGGGTACTGCTTTCAGATTCGGGTATTTGGCATGCGGTTTCAGGCTTTGCTTAAAGCTGAGACGATAGATTTGGGTCTCTACATCGTACTCAGCTTTTACTTGCAGTTTAGGCGTACCGGGCTGGTTGTACCAGGTCAGGAAGTTTGAAAGATCCACACCTGAACCTGCTGTAAGCGCGGCCACCCAATCTTCAACTGTTACCGCCTGACCATCATGACGGCGGAAATATTCATCTGTACCTTGGCGGAATTTTTCCTTGCCAAGCAAGGTCGCCATCATGCGGTTAATTTCCGCACCTTTTTCATAAACAGTGGCAGTATAGAAGTTGTTAATTTCTACAAAATGATCCGGACGCGGTGGATGTGACAATGGTCCTGAATCTTCCGGGAACTGATGCGCTTTCAGAACCGCCACATCATCAATACGCTGTACCGCAGCCGACTGCAAATCTTCCGAGAAAGACTGGTCACGGAATACAGTCAGGCCCTCCTTAAGACATAACTGGAACCAGTCACGACAGGTAATCCGGTTACCGGTCCAGTTATGGAAGTATTCATGGGCAATGACTGACTGCACCCGCATGATGGCGGCATCAGTAGTGTACTCTTCATCGGCCAGCACGCATGAAGTATTAAAGATATTCAGACCTTTATTTTCCATGGCACCCATGTTGAATGCACTGGTCGCCACAATCATGTAGTTATCCAGATCATAAGGCAGACCATAATGCTCCTCATCCCAGCGCATGGAATGTTTGAGCGCTTCCATGGCAATCTTGCATTTTGGAATATCTTTTTCTTCTGCATAGATTTCCAGAGCCACATTGCGGCCTTCCGAAGTAACATAATGATCTTTCATCACGGCCAGATCACCAATCACACAGGCGAACAAATAGCTCGGTTTTTTGGTCGGATCCTGCCAGATGGCATAGTGACGATTGGCATCTACTTCACCAGTTTCCAGCAGGTTACCATTCGCAAGCAAGACCGGATATTTCTTGTCTGCCTCTACACGCGTCGTAAAGACCGACAACACATCAGGACGGTCTGGATAGAAAGTAATTTTACGGAACCCTTCTGGTTCATTTTGGGTCACAAACAGATCTGAGCTGGCCTGATATAAGCCTTCCAGCATCGTATTACTTTCAGGATGGATTTTAACCACAATTTCAAGTGATACCTGATCAGGTGCATTGGCAATGACCAGCTGTTCAGCATCCAGGTGGTAGTCACTGGCATTCAGGGGTTGACCATTTAACCGGATCGATTGCAGTTCCAGATCACGGCCAAGCAGAACCAGATCGCCAGCTGTCTGACGCTGCATCTCGAGCTTGCTGCTGACCAGACTGTGGTCACTGTAGACTTGAATATTCAGGTCTACAGAATCGACGACAAAGGAAGGTTTTTGATAGTCTTTTAAATAAATGGTTTGATCCGCTTCGATCACCGGGTTTGCCGCAATATTCATGTCCTGTCCTAATCTTTTATCGTGTTCGACATTGTTCATGTCAAAATCATACGCCAAGTTTGAAACGCTGTCTGTGCATTTGTATTGTCAGATCTAATATGGGCATTTCATGCACCACTTTCAATGCATTCTGCCTAAATGGGCAGCACTCAGCTCTACATAAGAAATATCTGTGCCATAAAAATAGTCAGAATCATAATTTCTTACATTCTCATAAATAACTGATTTAAAAATACATAATTTTATTTGCAGAGTACCGCATAAATGCAGATTAAAAAATGAGCACACTTCTTGCTACAGTTAAACTGTGTTTTCCACACTTCCAATGAAAGAATAATGATAACGATGATGAGGTGAGTCATGTATTTAAAACAGCATGTAATACGGATTGAAAATATTAAAACTTTGCAGACTCTGGACCAGGCCAATATTGACCATAAAGTGATTGCGCTCTTGATGAGCTGTGAAGGCATTCCGCTTCAGGCCCATGAAGTGACTGCCATTCTCAACACCTACGATGCACTCGGTGCCAAAAAAGTTCCTTCTAAAAAGGTTCAGGCCTTAATTCATGCCAAACATCGCGGAGAGCAGGACGATACTTTACCCTGCCCGGTTTAAAAAGTGTCATTTCATGTTTTAAAATCAGAGCTACTTCGGTAGCTCTTCTCCTGTTTGTGTGGCTGTTTTTGATTATAAAAAATTGCGCCAGTCCACTACGTTTGCATCTCATCAGCCGTGTATAATCAAATGCCCTTCCATTCTAGAGTTGCTCGCGACCATGGTATTCAGTGTTCTGCAAAAACAGCTTGATGAAAGTACTCACTGCCCATTGTGTAAGGCATCGATGTATTGGATTGAGGCAGAACAATATGATCAGGAGCTGAGCTATCATGAATGTAGCCATTGCCAGCATCAGCTTTATTCCGATCAAAAGCACAATTGTTATTGTGAACACTGTCTGGCGCAACGTAAACGTATGCTCAAGGAAGTCCGTTTACAGGAAAACCGGCAATATCATAAAAAGCAGGATCGACCGGTTCTTGAGCTCAATCAGCTCAGTTTTATCAATAAACTGTTTTTACTCGCGATTCTGGATGAACAGGTGCAGGAATATAGCCAGCACCGCGAATATATTGACTGGCATCAAATTCGATATTATTCCATCAGTCCCAACTATCTGTTCCAACATGGTCTGGTGAAAAGCCTGATCCGGGATCAGGTGCTGATTCCCAAAGATGTCCAGCAGGAAAACCAGCACTATTATATTAATGTGCGTCTGGATGGCTATTCTGAACCCACCCTGTTCAGCATTACCCAGCAGCTGCGCAATTGGTTTTATCAAAACCTGGGCCAAGGTGTGCCCTTTAAAAGTGCAGATGAAGTCAAAGATGCACTCTATTGCCTGCTGTATGAAGAAATCATTCAGTTTGCCCAATTCTATTGCCGTAGCTGGAATGTGCAGATTGCCGGAAATCAGAGCTTTCAGACTTTTTGCTATCGTCTTTTGGATGTACTGGCTGTGGGACAGATTTATTATCTGGTACAAACAGGACTGGAATATCTGTACAAACAAAAAGCCCTTAAGCCTCGTAATGAAAACTTTATTAATACCAATCTGCTAAAAAAAACCTTGCAGCAGTACCGGGAACGTTCCATCACAGAAAAATGGGAAACCTCTACTTTGCCTCGCCCACCTCAACTGGCATTTAGCAAGATGAGCGAAATCCTGTTTTACCGTTTTCTGGGCTATGATGAAAATATCTTCTTTCAGCCAGTGTGGCGTTCTTGGCACAAGATCGAACCCCGCCTGAAATTTTATTCCCAGAAACGTTGTATGTACTGCGGCTCACAGGAACTGTCGGTGGATTATGATGCCAGTGACTATGTCAGCCTGTTCTGTCGTAGCTGCAAGCATCAAGACCATTATTTTACCCGCTGACCGAATAGACAACTTATCTTCCACTTTTATAAATGACCACGATGACGACTTCGATGCAAGCATTACAGCAAACACTTCTGGACCAGATCTGTGAAGCCTGGTTGAAACTTCAGCAACAGCAGCCCTTGGTGCATATCATGACCAATACGGTGGCCAGCAACCATGTCGCCAATATTCTACTGGCTGCACATGCGTCTCCGGCCATGATCGACAATCCTTTTGAAGCTGAAAGTTTTGCCAAGATTGCAGCAGCAATCAGTCTGAATCTGGGCACACCGACGACAGAACAGGTTCAGGCGATGCAGATTGCTGCGGAAACTGCACATCAGCTGCAAAAACCTTGGGTGCTTGATCCGGTCGGTTATGGAACAGTTCTGCACTGGCGTTCAGGCATCGCAGATCAGTTGATGCATTTCCATCCTGCCATTTTGCGTGGTAATGCCTCTGAAATTGGTGCTTTGGCCGGCAAGCAGATTGAGTCCAAAGGTGTGGACAGTACGGTAGACAGTGCGGATGTTTATTTACAGGCGCAAAGTTTGCTGGATTATTGTGAATGTATCGCGATCTCCGGTGAATCCGATTACATTATTTCTAGAGACTATCCTGTGATACAGGTGTCAGGCGGTTCTGCTTTACAGCCCCGAATCACGGCGATGGGATGTGCGCTCGGTGCACTGATTGCTGCATATAGCGCAGTAACGTCTCCCGCCGTTGCTGCATTAACGGCACATGTACATTTTGCCATTGCCGGTCAATTGGCATTTGAACGCGCACAACAGTTAGGCAATTTTAATGTCGCCTTTCTGGATGAAATCCATCAACTCAATACTGAAACAATCCGACAATACGCAAGCTTCAAAATTCTGCCGGAATCCATTTAGTTTATTGGCTACTTTACGGGGTGTGTAGGTTTAAATAGGTGAACACGCCCCTATCTAGTTTACCTACTTCTTTTATATCCATATCGATAGAAATCTTCTATTTGAGTCTTATGTGCCAAGCATTTTGATAAATGCTTTGCTTGATGAGCAGAGCTTCATGAAATTTATATATCGATTTCCTTAAAAAGCATATCTTCTTTAATTAAGATATCTTTGCATAAGGTTAATTTAGTTCATGTGAATTGTAGTTTATTTTCTTATTCCTATTTAAATAGGACTTTTAAGTTTTGATTAACAGGCTGTATGAATCCACACCCAATGCCTGATCATGCTTATTTTTAACGATCGATTTGACCTCTTTTGGCTTGAATTTTTTAGTCTAATACCAGCATATTTAGCTCAATTTGGAACTTGAAATATAGTATGAATAAACTGATAAAAATCAGTTTAAACAAAGGCTCATATTATTTTAATAAACCAGATTCAACAGACATACATTAAAAAAAGCCAGCTGCCACTCAAGCAACTGACTTTTAGAATTTGAACAAATAACGTGTTTAAAACACCTGTTTAACCTGCGTAATGAATGCTGACCGACTTGATACGATTGCTTTCAATTTCAGTGACTTTGAACTGCACACCTTGATAATTTAACTCGGTGCCCACTTCAACCGTACTGTTGGTTTTATCTAGAATCAGACCTGCCACACTAATATAACCAGCATCTTCATCAATCAGATCAATCATGCCAAGTTCTAGCTCAAGCTGATACAGGTCTAACATGCCCGATGCGATCCAGTGCGTATCATCGATTTTAACTAGATCTAGCTGTTCATCAGCATCCGGGAATTCACCGGCAATTGCTTCAAACACATCCAGCGGTGAAATCAGACCCTGTACATTACCAAATTCATCGCTGACCAGAACCAAAGAACCCTTAGAAGTACGCAAGGTATTGATCGCATCAATAACTTTCATTCTTTCAAAGATATAAATTGGACGATGACGTTTGATCAGTGCTTTTAATTCTTCTGGCTCTTCCAGTACATCCAGTAATTCTTTTGCACGTACTACGCTAATGACCTTATCCAGGCTACCGCGACATACCGGGAACAGGCTGTGTGGAACGGAAAGAATTTTTTCACGGATCTCTTCTGGACTATCTTCCAGATCGACCCATGAAATCTGGCTTCGGGGCGTCATGATCGAAGCGACTGAACGCTCTGCAAGGGTAAGCACCCCACCAATCATATAACGCTCTTCATCTGCAAAGGTTTCTTGTGCCTCATTATTTTGAGTATCAGTCGTCTCCAGCTTACCGCCCATCAATTTCAGAATCGAGTCAGCCGTACGATGACGCAAAGGGATCTTCGATTCATGTTTAGCAGCATTACGCTGACCGAACTGGTTAAATGCTTCGATTATGATCGCGACACCAATACCTGAATAGATATAGCCTTTTGGAATATGGAAGCCAAAACCTTCTGCAATCAGACTGATACCAATCAAAAGCAGGAAACTTAAACACAGAATCACCACGGTTGGATGACGGTTCACAAAGTTGGTCAATGGTTTCGATGCCAGTAGCATCACTCCCATTGCGACAATCATAGCAGCCATCATGACATAAATATTGTCGACCATACCAATTGCGGTAATCACTGAATCTAAAGAGAAAACAGCATCTAAAACAACAATCTGTGCAACAACGGCAGTGAAACTTGCATATACCACGTTGGTAGATACTGTGATTTCAGGTTTGCCTTCAATTTTTTCATGCAGCTCAGTAACGGCCTTATACACCAGGAACAAGCCACCAAATAACAAGATCAGGTCCCGACCGGAGAAGGTCCAGTCAAACACAGTAATCAATGGTTGTGTCAAAGTGACCAACCAGGCAATGGCAAATAACAGACCTAGACGCATGAATAATGCGAGTGACAAACCGACAACACGCGCTTTATCGCGTTGTTCAGGAGGAAGTTTTTCAGCCAGAATGGCAATGAAGACTAGGTTATCAATACCTAAAACAATTTCGAGAATAATAAGAGTAATTAAACCTACCCAGATTCCGGGATCTAATAAAAATTCCATTAGAGAATTACCCCGTTCGAGTAAGCTAGAAATAGAGATGGAAGATCAACGCACGGCGAGGGATCCATTAAAATAAAACCTATGCAACTTAAGACCATTCCATTATGCATAAACTGAATATTTTGTAATGTATTAATTTACAAAAAAATTACATGGTCATATGGTTACCGCGGCATTTTAACTATCTAGCAGATGCTGAAATTGATTAATTTCAAGTTTTTCTACATAACTTATTATAATTTAATGAAAAATCATCATAAGTTAACTATAGATAGATTATCCCTCTTATTTTTAATGTGATTTGAGAAGTGAACTATGCAATATTTTTTCATTGAAGGAACAATCACTTAAAAGTTTAGCTTCGAATGAGCAGTCTAGTGAGTTCACTAAACCACTTTACTGTCGTCTCCTCCTAATCAGTTAATTTATTAAAATACAATATTTTATAGGAAAATTTATTTGGAGCGCCTGATGAGTAATCATCAAGTGGCCTACAACACTTTTCTACAAGCCAAATATCCAATGAAGAATTAAATTTTAACAAAATGTTATCGCCTTTTATCTGATTTTAATGAGCAATCCCTACTCCTGAAAGGGCTGACGTGCAGAACTCGTCAATATCTTGGGCTGTTAAGCAAAACTAAAAAGTGTCAGGACCTTAACATTTTTAAAATAAAGGTTGAAACATGCATAAACTTTTTCATAAAATGAACGGGCCCTAGAACAATAAATACAAGGAACATTTCATGACTAAAAAATATGCAAAATTTTTGCCGTGTACGGAAGAATTTAATTTAGAAAACTTTCCATATTATTGGGTAACTCAGGTTCATGCTCAATACGTCCTTAATGTCGACCATGCACTTAAAAAGTATGGTGTTGACAATTCACGTCGCCGCATTCTTCTTGCCTTAAAATCCAAACCGCATGCCAGTGTTTCTGACTTATCAGAGATGGTTGTCTCTAAAATGTCGACCACGACGAAAATTGTTTACCGCTTAAAAGATGAAGGTCTGGTTGAAACCTATTCATGTGAGGATGATGCACGGATTACCCGGGTGATTTTGACCGAAAAAGGCACGCAAATGACCCATAAGATCAATGACCTGACCAATGTTGTCCTGGAACAGTCCTTTGAAGGCCTGACACCTTTGCAAATTGAAAAAACCATGGAAAGTTTACGTCATATTTTTAAAAATTTAGCTCGTTAAGAGTCTCATTTTTTATTTTAAATAGACGCTGGCGAATTTCTTACATACTTTTAATAATAAATAATTCGCCAGAGCTTTCTAAGAATCAAAAAAGTTTAGTTGCGCACTGACTTTTTTGATTTTTTCTTTAGGTACATGTGAACATTCAAACTCTTCTACCGGAAAACCCTCTACAAAGCTGTGAATAGCTGGATAACTTAGTGTTAGCCATTCTTTTAGGCGCTCTTGAGGAATTACAATCACCGATCGTTTGACATTACCCGGCTCATGAAATTCTTTCATCATTGGATGGTCAATTGCATCCATGGTTATCATGCTGGCCGAGCGTATAATTTCTCCTTGTATCCGAGCAATCTCATAGATGGCCGCGATAAAAGTTGCTTGACCATCTTTACGTCTTATTCCCCAACGTTGCGGTTTATTGTCGAAATATTTGGACTCATAAAATTCTGATACTGGGATGACACCAAAATGACATTTGGCAGTAGCCTCAGCAAAGGTGGGCTTTTCAAGTAAAGTTTCATTTCTGGCATTATAGGTTTTGGTCCCTATTTTTTGATCTTCTGCCCATTTCGGAATAAGGCCAAAGTTCACCAACCGCCACTCTGGTCCTTGAGCTGAATGGAATAAAAGTGGTGTGGCATAATTGGGATAGACCTCTTCTGGATATTCAAAAGGAATTTCTGGCAACTCCAGATTATGCAACTGTTTTAGGGTTAAAGGCTTAAAATTGGCGCACATGCTTCATCAGATAAATCATTTGATTTACAGATTATAACTTGGCGCCTGCAGTGAACCTGTATGGATTATAGGTAAGTTTATATTATTTACTATTATTCACTTGGAACCGTCAGCCAGTGCGTGCGGGTAAATTCTTCAAAAATCCAGCGTCCATTAAAACGACCCAGTCCTGAATTTTTCTCGCCGCCAAAAGGTGCGTTCGGCTGGTCTGCAACACTAATCCCATTAATATGCGTCATACCAATATCCAGTTGTGCCGCAAAAGCAGTGCCTCGCTCGATGTTTGAGGTACATACGGCACTGGACAAACCAAACTCGGTTGCATTGGCCAGCTTTAAAGCATGTGCTTCATCACGGGCTTTTAGGATAGGTAAAATCGGTCCAAAGCTTTCTTGTTGTGCCAGATCGGAATTTTCAGCGACATCAATAAAAATATGCGGAGAAACCAGATTCCCTTCAATGCCTCCTTCATAGACCAGTTGCGCGCCCTGCTCGCTGCCCGTTTGAATGATCTGCTGATGTTTTTTGACCTGACTCTGATTAATGATTGGTCCGATCACGGTATCTTCCAGATTTGGATCGCCCACCGGAATCATTTTGACCTGATCCAGAAGCTTGTCTACATATGCATCATGGATAGAGGCATCGACAATAACCCGGTTGGTACTCATACAAATTTGCCCCTGATGCAAAAAACGCCCCATCAAGGTCAGTTCAACAGCCAAATCAAGATCAGCATCATCAAGAATGACCAAAGGAGCATTGCCACCCAGCTCAAGCGCCAGACGCTTGATTCGGGAACTGGCTAAAGCTTTGCTACCGACACTTTTTCCCACTTCAGTCGAACCGGTAAATGAAATCATTTTGGGTACCGGATGCTCAACAAAATAATCCCCGATTTCACTGCCAGCACCGGCAACGATATTCAAAGCACCTGCAGCTAACCCTGCTTCTTCAAAGAGTTTGCCGATTAATGTGCCACCAGTCACCGGGGTATCACTGGCTGGCTTCAGTACAACTGTATTGCCACAGGCAATTGCTGTTGCTACTGAGCGTAAAGACAAATGAAATGGAAAGTTCCATGGGCTAATGACAGCAATCACACCTAAAGGCTTACGCAAAACTAAACTTTTACGTGCCGGATCCTTACTTTCCAGCTGTTCTGTTTGGATCCGGTCTGGAAAATTCAGACTTTCCTGAATAATGCCTAAAGCAGCATTTATCTCAAGGCCTGCCTTAATACGTGTACTACCGGATTCAATGATCAGCCAGTCAATGATTTCGTCACGACGCTGCTGAATAATTGAGATCACATTTTGCAGCACTGTTTTACGTACTTCAATGGATTTCAAGGTATCTTGCTGAAAAGCCTGCGCTGCTGCTGTATAAGCACTGTCTACATCAACAGAACTGGCCGCTGGCATACTAAAAATTTCACTCTGGGTATAAGGATTGATATTTTTTATAATTCTGGTTGAAGTACCGGCTTGCCACTGGCCATGAATAAACTGCTGGTCTAAATTTTGATATACCGTCATCATTTTATTGTTTCCTGGAATACTTTTCCTCACTTTAAGAGTTCGGCTAGAAAATTTCCAGTCAGGACGACAACGGCTTACCATTAGACAATAAAAAAGCCTCCGAAGAGGCTTTTTCAATTAGACAGGATTAGTCACCTGTATAACCTTTCAGTTTTAAACGCGCTGCATGTAAAAGTGGTTCGGTATAGCCTGATGGTTGCTCACCACCTTTAAAGATCAAGTCAGACGCTGCCTGGAATGCAATATTATTGGCAAAGTCATTAGACATTGGCGTATAAAGTGGATCATTGGCATTTTGCTCATCCACAATTTTTGCCATACGTTGCATAACTTCTTCTACCTGCTCACGACTTACGATACCGTGACGCAACCAGTTAGCAACATGTTGTGAAGAAATACGGAGTGTCGCACGGTCTTCCATTAAACCGACATCATTAATGTCTGGCACCTTAGAACAACCCACACCTAAGTCCACCCAACGCACTACATAACCTAAAATACCTTGACAGTTATTTTCAAGCTCTTTGAGCTTCTCTTCTTCTGTCCAGTTAGTATCTTTGGCAAGCGGTGGCGTTAACAAGTCATCAAGTGGCAATGCTTCAGTCGCAAGAAGTTCTTTCTGACGGTTTGCTACATTGATTTGATGATAGTGAATCGCGTGAATCACAGCACCTGTTGGAGAAGGTACCCATGCACAGCTTGCGCCTGCTTCAGGATGCTCGGTTTTGGTCTTGTACATGTCCAGTAGCATGTCTGGTTTTGGCCACATGCCTTTACCAATTTGTGCTTTACCACGTAGACCTGCTTGCAAACCAATCATCACGTTACGGTTTTCGTAAGCAGGGAACCAGATTTGGCCTTTGATCTCGCCCTTACGTACGAAGGGACCTGCTTCCATAAAGGTATGGATTTCGTCACCAGTACGGTCCATGAAGCCTGTGTTAATGAAGATGGTACGGTCTTTAGCTTGAGCGATACAGTTCTTCAAGTTCACAGAGGTACGACGTTCTTCATCCATAATCCCGATTTTTAATGTCTTCGCAGGTAAGCCAAGTGCCTGTTCAGCACGCTCGAACAGTTCAACTGCAAATGCAACTTCTTCAGGACCATGCATTTTTGGCTTCACGATGTACATCGAACCCTTACGTGAGTTCTTGATCGTGTTTTCGCCGCGAATGTCAGCAATGGTAAGCAGTGGAGTCACCAAAGCATCCATGATGCCTTCATAGATTTCTTCGCCATCTACCAGAATTGCCGGGTTGGTCATCAAATGACCCACGTTACGAAGTAACATCAATGAACGACCGTGAACCTTAGTTTCACCGCCTTCAACATTTTTGAAAGTACGGTCTTCATTTAGTTTACGTGTAACAGTTTTGCCATTCTTTTCGATGGATTCTTCCAGCGTACCGCGCATCAGGCCTAACCAGTTACGGTAACCTTCAACTTTCTCTTCGGCATCTACTGCTGCAACCGAGTCTTCCAAGTCTTGAATGGTGGTTACAGCTGCCTCAAGTACCACATCTTTTACGCCAGCAGCGTCAGTTTGACCAATCGGGCTAGTGGCATCAATTTGAATGATGGCATGCAGGCCGTTGTTTTTTAAAACAACTTCTGTTGGTGCAGAGGCTTCACCGTTATAACCTACAAATTTAGACGTATCTGCAAGCGTTGTGGTTGAACCGTCTTTCAGGCTTACCACTAAAGCATTACCTTCAACTGCGTATTGAGTTGCATCGGCATGTGAACCTTGCGCCAGAGGGAAAGTTTCATCCAAGAAGTTTTTCGCAAATGCGATAACTTTCTCACCACGTTTCGGGTTATAGCCTTTACCTTTTTCCGCACCATCTTCTTCAGAGATCACATCAAAGCCATAAAGTGCATCGTACAATGAACCCCAACGTGCATTCGCTGCGTTCAGGCAGTAACGTGCATTACGTACTGGTACCACCAACTGTGGACCTGCCAATACTGCAATTTCTTCGTCTACATTTTCAGTGCTGATTTGAAAATCTTCTACTTCTGGTAACAAGTAGCCAATTTCAGTCAAGAAAGCTTTGTAAGCTTGTAATTCAAATGTGTTATTGCGGTGCCATTCGTCAATTTTTGCCTGAATGTCATCACGCTTAGCCAAAAGTGCTTTATTTTTAGGGCTAAGATCAACAACGACTTGTTCAAAGTTCTTCCAGTATGTTTCGCTGTCCAAACCAGAACCTGGTAGTGCTTCATTTTCGATAAAATCGTAAAGTTCTTTAGCAATCGCTAACTTGCCTTTTTGAATACGTGCAGTCATTGTCTTTCCTGATATTGCTACTTTTTATACAAGAGATTCTAGTATACCGATTAAAATCTAGCTGAATAGTATTATCACATTGCTAAATACTGAGCATTTTTTCCAATATGAATACCCTCATAAACATATTTGATCCATCTCAGTCACAATTAGATATCATTATGCTAAATACCCTAATGACAGTGTATAAAGTTTTCGAAATGTAGAAATTAGACTTAAGTTCAGATTTTCGAGCAAAAATTATGCATTCTAGTTATACACGATCATATTTAGATCAAGATTAAGCCATGTTTGATCAGGCTTGTCGATAATTTAAGTACCTATTTTTATAAAAAAGCGCCAGTAAATAACCAGCGCTTTTATTGTTATTCTTCGTTTAACGAGACTATTTTCTCGATCTGACGATGTTCTGAATTCAGGTATTCATCTGACTGCATTTCCAGCAAACGGGAACGGGTTCGTTCAATTTCAAAGGCCAGCTTCTCTCCCTGATAAATATCCACAATATTATCTTCCGAAGTCAAGAGCAACTTGACGCCGCGGTCATAAAATTCATCGACCAGATAAATAAAACGGCGCGTGCCATCACTCAGAAAATCGGTTAGATGGGGAACATTGCTGACCAAAACAGTATTATAAATATTGGCGATTTCAATAAAATCAGCCGGGCTACGTGGTTTTAAACATAGTTCAGAGAATTCACACCACAATACATCTTCGGTATGCGCTACGGTTTCAACAATACGGTTGTTGATAATAATCGGTTCTTCAGAGCGTGTTTGAGTCTGGGTCAAAGCATTAAAACGCTGCGCAATCCAGTTTTTATGATCATGCGTTAACGGGAATTTAAACAGTTGTGCCTGTTTTAAAACCCGTAAACGGTAATCGACTCCGGCATCGACATTTAATACCACACAGTTTTTCTTGACCAGTTCAATCGTTGGCAAGAAACGGTCACGGTGAATGCCGTTTTTATATAACCCGTCTGGTGCAATATTCGAGGTAGCGATCAAGGTAATGCCGCGCTCAAACAGCTTCTGGAATAAATCGCTCAAGATCATTGCATCTGTCACATTCGATACAAAAAACTCATCAAAACAGATGACGACAGCTTCTTTATAAATCCGGTCCGCTACAATATCTAGCGGATTACGCTGCCCGGATAACTTATTTAATTCACGATGCACATGCTGCATAAAATGATGAAAATGCATCCGGGTTTTACGGCGAAACGGAATGGAATCATAGAACTGATCCATGAGCCAGGTTTTGCCACGCCCCACCCCACCCCACATGTATACCCCTTTCGGAGATGTCTGACGGCGAAAACGGCGGAATGCTTTTTTCGATGCCTTAAAGCGCTGAATTAATTCTAGCCAGACACGATTCAGTTCATGTACTGCCATCGCTTGTGCTTCATCAGGCATAAACTGTCCAGAAGATATTGCTTGTGCATAACGTTCTGCAGGAGAAATCGGACTAAAGGCGGTGCTGTGCTGTGAATTAAAATCGGACATAGAATTTCGTACTATTTGGGATCAATTTAATTATAACGGAGTTTAATCAACACGCTATAACACTTTGGCATAAACAAACTTAGGCTATTTTATATATTGCCGAGGACTTTGCCCAAACCAGCGTTTAAAGGCATGGTTAAAAGCGGCCGGCTCGGAATAGCCCAATAATTCTGCAATCATTTCAATCGAATACTGCTTATATTCAATTAATCGTAAAGCTTTATCTTTAATAATCTCTTCACGAATCTGCTTATAACTGGTATCACATTGCTGTAACTGATGCCGCAAGGTTCGTTCCGGAATATTCAGTGCCTGTGCAGTTTCAGCCATACTTGGCATCAGACCGCTTTGGATTTCCAGATAATCCTGCACCCGCTGCACCACAGTCGGTGTCTTTTCGTCCTCCTGCAACCGTTCCAGTTCAGCCAGACATTTGGCTTCATAGACTGCAAAAGTTTCCTCATCCTTCGAGGGAATTTTAATATCCAGAACTGCTTCATCAAACCAGAATGCCGCCCGAGGTGCATCAAACTGTACTTGATTACCATAATAATCATGATAGATCTTTAAGGTATTCGGATTTGCCGGATAGGCAAATGGCAACTCAATCCGCAAATCAGGTTTGGATAAACCCATCATTTTGTAAATTTCCCGGATAAACTTAAAAGTTCCGGAAATCTCCGCCTGTGCCAGCAACATTCCCAAATGATCATCTAGCTGCTTGGCTCGATAACATAGCGCACTATAATGTTCGCTGTGTTCCAAAGCCAATTGACCGGTCAGATGCGTCAACTGCTGAAAACGGATCACCTGATTCAGTGCATCACGTACCGTAGGGCTCGTCACCAGCAACATGAGTAAGGGACCATAGCCTGCCAAGGCATAATGCTGGCCAATCAACAATCCTTGTTCAGGCTGAATTTCCTGCCCCACCACCTTGAGCACATCATTTTCCAGACTCGGATGGATAATCGAGCTTGGATCAAAGGCATCTACACGCAGCCCAATGTTTTGCAGTTTCTGATCGACCTGCATACCAGCCTTACGCATCCCTTGAATCAAATACATCAGACTGAGAACAGAACGTTTCATAACCATACAAGTACAATGTGATTTCTCTAGTTGTACTATAAAAATAATATGCCGGCTATTGCCGTTTAGATCAATTTTCTGTCTAATCACTAAGGAGCAGATTACGATAAATATCCCACATTAAAATAAGCAAGGAATGTATAAATGCTAGATCACGCCACTGCTACAGGCTCCCATCCCCATACCAAAGTTGCCATTATTGGAGCCGGTTTCGGCGGTATTGCCATGGCAATACGTTTACAGCAACATGGTATTTATGACTTCGTTATTCTGGAAAAAGGAAGTGATTTTGGTGGGACTTGGCGAGATAACCAATATCCGGGAGCAGCCTGTGATGTGCAATCACATTTGTATTCCCTGTCATTTGCTCCAAAAAGCAATTGGTCCAGGCGTTACGCTGAAGCACCAGAAATATTTTCTTATATTCAGGATCTGGTAACTGACTATAATCTCCGTGCTTTCTGCCGTTTAAATACTGAAGTTCTGGCTGCACATTACCAGGCAGATCGCTGTCTATGGCAATTACAGCTTCAGGATCAAAGTATCCTTGAAGCCCAGTTCGTTATCTTCGCTTCTGGGCCATTGCATATTCCCCAAATCCCACATATACCCGGTATTGAGAAATTTCAGGGCAAAGTCTTTCATTCCGCACAATGGGATCACACATATGACCTGAATGGCAAAAATGTTGCTTCAATCGGGACAGGTGGTAGCGCGATTCAATATATTCCGGAAATCGCTCCACAATGCAAACAACTTTACGTCATGCAACGTACAGCGGCCTGGATCATTCCTCGTGATGAACGTATCTACCCCGACTTTGAAAAGAAACTATTTAAAAAATATGACTGGTTTCGAAAGTTACATCGCACCCGCCTGTATTGGTCAAATGAATCGCGTGTCGTACCGATTGTCAAACCTGGCATTATGAAATTCACCCAAAAACTGGCAGAACTGCTGATTAAATATGAGGTTAAAAATCCTGAATTGGCCAAACAACTGACTCCCGATTACATCATGGGCTGTAAACGCATTCTGGTTTCAAACCGCTACTTTCCGACTTTTAACCGCCACAATGTAGAACTGGTGACCGAGAAGATTCAGGAACTGACTGAACACAGTATCATTACACAAGATGGAAAAGAGCGGCCGATTGACTGTCTGATTTATGGTACCGGATTCATTACAGATCCACGTATCTATATGAAGAATTTTCAATGCACCGGACTCCATGGTGCAGAGCTGAATGACGTCTGGAAACAAGGCGCTGAAAGCTATTATGGAATTTGTGTAAAAGATTTTCCAAACCTGTTTCAGTTATTGGGACCCAATACTTTATTGGCGCACAATTCTGTGATTTTTATGATCGAGGCGCAAGTTGAGTATATCTTGCAACTAATAAAACTAGTCGATCAATCTCATAGTGATGCCATCATGGTCAAAGAGCAGGCGCAAGATACATTTAATCAGCAGGTGCAACATATGTTTGAAAAGACTGTTTGGCAATCTGGCTGTGTAAGCTGGTATCAGCAGGAAGGTGGTAAGAATTTCGCCTTGTGGCCGACTTATACCTGGAAATACTGGCTAAAAACCAAAAAAATCAATGCTGCAGATTATCAATTATTCAATAAACTTACCTAAAAGACTTTAGCATCCGATATCAAGCGATGGCATAATTTAAAGGTAAATTTTTCAATCCATTAAACTTATGCAATCGCTCTGGCTCATCTTTCAGCTTCTATTCTGTCTAGCACTCGGTTTTGCTATGGCAAAACGAATTCCGCAACCTATTATTAAAATCTGTTTCAAGCTATTGCCCTATTTTAGCTATGTATTATTGATTGCAATTGCCTTTGAATTTTCACAGCTTGTCGATGAATTACAGCATCCTCTCCAGATTCTGAGCACCTCGATCAGTATTGCCTTTCTGACTTCACTCGGTGCTTTTGCATTTTGTTATCTTCTATTTAAATGGGCAGGTTATCTTCCTAGTTCCGGTCGGGTATCCGTCGACCTGGTGCTTAAATCCCTACTGAACATGAGCTATGCCTTTTTGGCTCTCGCCGGCGGATACTTTTTACATGCAGGCTTGAGTCTATTTGATCTGTCCCTGCAAATCAGCACCTGGCATTTATTACTGGTATTTATGTTCATGATTGGCCTAGATCTGGCCAACTCACCCTTAGATCGATCCTGGTTAAATTTTAAAATTCTACTGGTCCCGATCGGTTGTATTTTTGGTTCATTATTTGCAGTCATCGCATATTCATTCTGGAATACCCAGATGGATCTGAAAGATTTGATCATGCTGTCACAAGGCTATGGCTTTTATTCGATGTCAGGCGTCGTTGTCACGGAACTTCGTAACGCTGAACTCGGCAGTATCGCCCTGATGAATGACCTGTTTAGAGAAATTTTTGCCATTTTACTGATGTATTGTATGGGCTGGAGATATCCAAGATCTGCGATTTCAGCAGCGGGTGCAACTGCAATGGATGTGACTTTACCGATGGTTAAACAGGCGTGCGGGCATGATTTTATTCCGCATGCTATGGTCAGCGGTTTCATTTTGTCACTGTTAGCACCAGTCATGGTAAGTGTACTGGCAGTGATTTAATTACTTTATCGCTTTCTCACTCTCTTCCCTGAGTCAGTTTTAAAGCAGGGTTTTAAAACGAAACACAAACAAGGAGGCTGAGAGGGCTGACTAAAAACTTAAATCAATATCACTTAAGGCATCGCCTACTGTTTCAACAACATCCGAAACCAGACTGATAGCATCAGATGCCAAACTGACCACATCAATTCCCGCTGTCCAATCTGTTGAGCTTGCCTGTTATTGCTGCTGTTCTTGTTGCTGAAGCTGTTCCGCCTGTTGAACACTTTGAATTAGATCATTCTGTTCCTTTTCTGAAGGTAATTCAGATGCATTCATAGGTTTTCCTTTAATTATTATTGATATTTTCTGAATATATAAAAAAAGCCTTTCATTGGAAAGGCTTTTTGTTGGTCAAATCATATTACAAGGTATCTAGAATATCTTTTAAGGTTTGGCGCATATTTTTAGACTGGGTAATCGGACGACCAATCACCAGATGCGTTGAACCATCTAGCATCGCCTGTTTTGGTGTTACAATACGTTTCTGGTCATCTGCATTTGACCCTTCTGGACGAATGCCGGGTGTCACTAATGCAAAGTCTTTTCCAATCGTTTCACGCAACATTTTTGCTTCTTGAGCTGAGCAGACCACACCATCTAGACCACTGTCTTTGGTCAGCTGAGCCAGACGTTTTACATGCTCATTGGGTTCAATATCCAGACCAATATCCTTTAAGTCTTCACGGCCCATCGAGGTAAGAACTGTGACGGCAATCAACTGAGTCTTATAATTACCTGCTTTTAACCGCTCTACACAGGTTTCCATCATTTTACGGCCACCTGAAGCATGTACATTGACCATCCACACTCCCAGATCTGCTGCCGCGCATACTGCCTGTGCTGTTGTATTTGGAATGTCATGAAATTTCAGATCCAGAAATACATCAAAACCTTTATCTTGAAGTGCTTTGACAATGATTGGCCCCTCATGGGTAAATAACTCTTTGCCAACCTTTACTCGACATAAAGCAGGATCTAGCTGTTCCGCAATCGTTAAGGCATCAAATTGGCTTTTAGCATCCAGTGCAACGATGATACTCATGAGTAGACCCTTCAAATTGACAAAATTAAGATATTATACGGACTAAGCTCATGCCGACCAAGAATATTTTCACAAAATATACTTGGTAATTCAAACTAAGTTATTTATTTATATAATTTTAAATATTATTTTAGCTATAATTATATATAGATAAATAATAAAAAACGCCTTTAAAGCTAAGTTAAAAGGCGTTTAATTAAAATTGGCAATATAAAATGTTTAAAAACAACTTTTGCCTGGCACTTTCACCTAAAGTGGTGTCGATGGTCGGTCATTAGAATTAATATCTAACACAGTTTTTTCATGCCGGGTATGGACGGCTGCTTCAGCAGCCATTAACTTGGCTGAATTCAATTGTTCTTTACGTAGGTGTTCAATGTCTTTACGAAGCCTTTTAATTTCCCAATTCGCCTGAAAAACCCTGAAGATCTGAACACCTAATAACAGGCCCAAAACTACACCCAAAGATAAAGTGAGGAGAAGTAATAATCCCAGGCGCATTGCTGGAACTTGAGTAAATAACAAGTCCACTGACAATTCAGTACCATTTTGCAGAACTAAAGCTAATGAATAACCAAACAGTACTAATAATAGAATGACCAGAACGTAACGCATGAGCACCCCGTATATTTACAATTATTTTTGTGCAGACTCGTTTACCGCATCACGAAGTGCCTTACCTGGTTTGAAGTGCGGAACTGCTTTTGCAGCCACTTCTACTGATTTACCAGTTTTAGGGTTACGCCCTACGCGCGGTTCACGGTGATGCAATGCAAAACTACCAAATCCACGAATCTCGATACGATTATCAGATGATAAAGCCTCTATCATTTGATCGATCATGATTTTAACTGCTTCTTCCACTAAGGGTTCAGCCAAATGCGGATTTTTTAACGCAATACGCTCTATTAAGTCAGACTTATTAAGTGCTTCAGTAGTCATCTGCGACCTCTTTAATTATCAAGCTACTTGGGATCTATTTCCAGATAATAACCTGTTTAAATACAAAACGGTAGCGCAATAATTAAATACTACGCTACCGTTTACAGTATTTGTATAAAAAGTATTAGTTAATTTACATTAACAATACAATTCAGACGCTTACTTAGTTGCTCATTTGCGCCTTGATCAGGTCACCAATAGTTTTAGGACCATTGTCTTGACCAGCTGGTGCTGTTTTCAAGTTAGCAACTGCTTCTTTCTCTTCAGCTTCGTCTTTCGCTTTGATAGACAAGTTGATTGCGCGAGATTTACGATCAACGTTGATGATCTTCGCTTCAACTTCTTGACCAACTTCAAGGAACTTAGTTGCATCTTCAACGCGATCGCGATTGATTTCAGATGCTTTCAGAGTCGCTTCAACTTCGTCAGCCAACTTAACAGTTGCGCCTTTAGCATCAACTGCAGTTACAGTACCTTTAACCAAAGCACCGCGTTCGTTAGCAGCAAGGAAATCATTGAACGGATCGTTGTTCATTTGTTTGATGCCAAGGCTGATACGGTTGCCTTCAGCGTCTACAGAAAGGATAACCGCTTCAACAGTGTCGCCTTTCTTGTAACGACGAATTGCTTCTTCGCCTTGTTCGTTCCAAGAAATATCAGACAGATGAACTAGACCGTCGATACCGCCTGGTAAACCGATGAAGATACCGAAGTCAGTGATAGATTTGATCGTACCAGAAACTTTTTCGCCTTTGTCGTGCTCTTTAGCAAACTCTTCCCATGGGTTAGCACGAGTTTGTTTGATACCAAGAGAAATACGACGACGCTCTTCATCAACCTCAAGAACCATAACATCAACTTCGTCACCAATCTGAACAACTTTAGATGGGTGGATGTTTTTGTTTGTGTGGTCCATTTCTGAAACGTGTACTAAACCTTCAACGCCTTCAGCGATTTCAGCGAAACAACCGTAATCAGTCAGGTTAGTTACGCGCGCTTTAACGATTGAACCTTTAGGGTAACGGTTCATGATCGCTAACCATGGATCTTCGCCAAGTTGTTTAAGACCTAGAGAAACACGGTTACGTTCGCGGTCGAATTTAAGTACTTTAACAGTAACTTCTTGACCCACTTCAACCACTTCTGAAGGATGCTTGATACGTTTCCAAGCCATGTCAGTGATATGAAGAAGACCATCAATACCGCCAAGGTCAACGAATGCACCGTAGTCAGTAAGATTTTTAATAGTACCAGTAACTGTTTGACCTTCTTCAAGCTGAGCAAGAAGAGCTTCACGGTCAGCTGAAGATTCAGCCTCCATAACAGCACGACGTGAAACAACAACGTTGTTACGTTTAGCGTCAAGTTTGATTACTTTAAATTCTAACTCTTTGCCTTCTAGGTGAGTAGTATCACGAATAGGACGAGTATCAACTAAAGAACCTGGAAGGAACGCACGTACTGGACCGATGTCAACAGTGAAACCACCTTTAACTTTACCAGAGATAACACCAGTAACGATTTCGCCGTCTTCAAAGATTTTTTCAAGTTTAGTCCAAGTTTCTGCGCGTTTAGCTTTTTCGCGAGAAAGAACTGTTTGACCCATACCGTTGTCAAGTGCTTCAACAACTACGTCTACAGTGTCGCCAACTTGAACTTCAAGTTCACGTTGTTCATTTAAGAACTCAGCACGGTCAACAACGCCTTCAGATTTAAGGCCAGTGTCAACAGTTACCCAATCAGAGTCAATGCTTACTACAACGCCCTGGATTACTGCACCCTTTTCAACGTTGAGGTTTAATTCGCTTGCTTCAAAGAGGGCTGCAAAAGATTCGGTCATGATATTTCCGATAAAGTCAGCGGTCTTGGATCAGACAAGGCCGGTTTAATTAAGCATCTACATAGTCCATATAAAACTGATCAAGCTATGCGTTTGCTGATAAAATTGGGTTAATTTGCTAACTGCTGATCTACATAAGTAGTCATCAGCTGGAATACTTCATCGATGTTCAAATCTGAACTGTCGATAATGTAAGCATCATCGGCAGGCTTGAGCGGAGCGACAGTGCGTTCCATATCTCGTTTATCGCGTGCAATGATATTAGCTAAAATGTCGTTTATTTTAACATCCAGCCCCATACCCTGCAACTGCTTTACACGTCTTTGCGCGCGCGATTCAGCCGAGGCCGTCAAATATATCTTGGCTTGGGCGTTAGGAAAGATGCTGGTTGCCATATCACGCCCGTCCGCCACCAAGCCCGGCGCCTGTGCAAAAGCATGTTGACGTGAAACCATGGCGGTTCTAAGCTCAGGAATTGCTGCGACTTTTGAAGCAAATTCCCCCACCCGCTCAGTACGAATGGTTTGGGACACATCTTCGCCATCCAGCCACACCTGCACCCCGGTGTCTGTATTCACAAACTGGATATCCAGATTTGTTGCGATTTGTACGCATTCTGGCAATTTGGTATCCAATGAGTCCAGCAAATCATGATGATGCAATGACAAACCCAAAAGACGGTATAAAGCACCAGAGTCTAATAAATGAAACTGATAATGCGCAGCCAGTTTCGCTGCCAACGTACCTTTGCCCGACCCACTTGGACCATCAATGGTAATAATTTGAACTGTCATTGCTTTCCCGTTGTTGTTTAAACAGATTTTGCGAGTTTTGTCAGGCCTAGTTTAATCGCTGCCCGTAACTGTGCAAGGATTAATTTACTCACAAAAGGTGCTCGTGCCTGCAATTCAATCGTATAAGTCACTAGTGTTTTATCATCAGCCAGCGCTTCAAATTCAATAATACCCAAATGATGCTTGATTAACGGATTTTTAATAATCTGGTATTCGATGCGGCTATTCGGCTCGAACAGGGTAATTTGTTCTTTCAGCGGCTTTACAGGCCCCACCCCCATTGCACGCACTGAACCCAGCCCATCTGGATATTCAACATCTGCAGAATCCTTGATTCGCTCAACCTGCATCGGTGCAAAAGCCACATTATAGGTGGCATGCTTGGACATCAAATTAAAGACATCATCAATTGCTGCCGGAAATTCTTTTTTTACTTGAATACTGTTCATTATTATTCCTGAAAATTACAGATATTTGAAAGTGAGCAAATTCTAGCGGATAAGCTAGAATTATTTCTGCGTATTTAATGACTTTTCTTGTAACTTGAGTTGCCGTTTCTGTTCACGACGCACTTTAAAAAATACACTTAACTGTTCCGAGCATTGCTGCTGCATACAACCCGCCTTGAAAGGAAACACATGATTATAATAGCCAGTTTCAAACAGTTGGCGTGCGCTCACCAGTGAGCCTGCTTTCGATTCAAATGCCCCAAATACTACCCGTGAAACCCGTGAATGAACCAGTGCGCCGACACACATGGTGCATGGCTCGAGGGTTACATACAGTACCGCATCTTCAGGTAACCGATAATTTTGAATGTTTTGACAAGCATCCCGCAGTGCAACAATTTCTGCATGTGCAGTCGGATCATTTAATGTGATCGGCGCATTAAACCCTTGGCCAATGATCTGATTCTGGCTGACAATAATCGCACCCACGGGAATTTCACCCTGTGCAGCAGCAAGTGCAGCCTGCTCGTAAGCATGCTGCATCCAGTATTCATCTGTAAATTGTGTTTCGGACATTGAGACTTAAATCACACCATACTGCTTGAGCATGTCATTCCAGCTTTCAATAGTCGTAACTGGAGGATTTTGAGATAAGATTCCTTTCAAGCTCATATCTGTACCCTTTTTCCATTCAGGAGAAAGATCTTTATCGACCAGACGTGCTCGTACACCCTCAACAAAATCATGATGACGAATTTTCCAGTCTGATATCTGAACTTCCAATTCAAAAACTTCCTTCCAGGAATGTACCTGCTTACCCCATTGCCATAATAGCCAGGTCAAGGCTGCAGTGGTGGGTGAACCTTTTTTAAGGTTTTCACTGGCCTGACGTAACCAGTCACTGCGTGCGTCACTGAGGCCAATAATTGACTCATAATCATGCTCAAAGTTGATGCCACGACAAACACTATGAATGACATCCAGGGAGTTTTGCAGCGGTCCTGGACCTACCGGACGGTGCATACTGTTCAGGGTGTCATCAATGGCACGAAAGTCACCTGCAGGATAATGACCCCAATCGATATTAACGACTTTATGCAAAACTGAATCACGCTGTGCATCACAAATATGGGTGGCCCAGCCAATCCCGTAAGCGCCGGCAGCAGTCATAATAGAACCGGTCAAGCCTGTGAATAGACCTAGTGCACCACGATCCGCCAAGAAACGGGTTGCACCTACATCTGGATATAAACCGATATTAATTTCAGGCATCGCCAAACGTGAATACGGCGTCACCAAACGGAAAGGCGCAGCCATAAACAGGCCCAAGCCACCACCCATCACATAACCCTCGCCCCAGACTAAAACGGGTTTGGCATAATTATGCAATAACAGATCGAGCGCGTATTCCTGCTCAAAGAACTTATTGGCAGCCGCCACTTCATCATTAATGACCAGTTGACGCAGCTTACGTACATCCCCACCTGCGCAGAAAGCTTTCGGTGTGGTTGAGTCCAGCCAGATGGCTTTGACGCTGTCATCATTATGAAAATCCTGAAATACTTCCAGAAGTGCGGAAGCAATCGATTCATCCAGCGCGTGCAAAGATTTTGGTCGATTCAAGCGAACGATACGCCAGCCATTGTTCGCTTCTTCAACAATCAGATCCGGATGGTAAGGTTTAGTTACAGGAGAATATGTCATGCGTCCAGCTGCCAATCTATAGGCTCAATGCCATGTTGTTTGAGATAATTATTTGTTTTCGAAAAAACTTTACAACCAAAAAAACCACCCCGGTTAGCCGACAAAGGCGACGGATGCGCTGCTTTTAATACCAGGTGTTTATTTTGGTCAATGCGCTGTCCTTTACGCTGTGCGTATGCGCCCCAAAGAATAAATACAATATGTTCACGCTGTTCATTCAATACATCAATGACGTGATCAGTAAAATCTTCCCAGCCACGTTTCTGATGTGAAGTTGGTTGAGCGGCTTCAACTGTCAGTACAGCATTCAGCAGAAGTACGCCCTGCTCCGCCCAGTGCGTCAAGTCACCATGCTTAGGAATCTTTATGCCTAAATCACTGTGCAACTCGTGAAAGATATTACGTAAAGATGGGGGCAATGCAACCCCTTTTTGCACAGAAAAGCTTAAGCCATGTGCCTGATTCGGACCATGATAGGGATCCTGACCAATAATTACGACTTTGACTCGATCTAGCGGTGTAGTATTCAAAGCATTAAAAATCAGGTGATTCGGTGGATAAATGACTTTATCCGCTTTTTTTTCTTCAAGGAGAAATGCTTTTAATTCATCCATTTTCGGACTGAGTAAAAAATCACTCAATCCGTATTTCCAGCTTTCATCCAGCTGAACTTTATTCAGTTTGGCCAGTTGCTGTTCATTTAAAGACATTCTTCAATCCTAAATCTATGTCAATCGATTTAAAGTCATGCAGACTCTAGATCTGTACCTGTAAATCTACTGCAGGGTTATGAAATGGCACACCCTGTTTCAGCTTGGCAAACATGTCCGGATCTGCCCATTCAGCCTGCACCTGCTCCGAGAACTCGATCTGGTCAAGACTCAAAACACCCATCTGTTCATTTTGAATATCTTCTAGAAAACTCTGTGCATAGCCTGTGTCAGTTTCATGCACAATCACAGAATAGACTTCAACATCACCTTCGCCATTTTGCGTCACCGTCGATGCCAGCACCTGCTGTGCCAGAAAGAAGAAAATGCGAGAAAACTGTTCTGCAGACGGCGAAACCGGCAAAGAAACCCAACGCGCACTAAAATTCTTGCAAGCCTGAATATATTCAGGATCATCTTTTTTCCAGAAGCAGATTGCATGGTCAAATGAATCAAAGAAATCCTTAATCACCCCTTTGAGCAGACCAAAATCATAAACCATCTGGCCATGATCCAGCTTTGAGGCTTTCAGCAATAACTCGACTTTATAGCTATGGCCATGGATCGAACGCTTACAGCGATCTGACGTGCAGTTACGCACAATATGAGCATTCTCAAACTTAAATAACTTACGAATTAACATATGCCGTAATGTCGTCAAAAAATAGGTGAATTAATTATGATTATAAAGCAAAAGTAGAGCTTTGAGGATTAATTTTGCTGTTTAGCATGATAGGGAAAAGGCATCAAGCCATATTCAGATCCATTCGGTTTGTATAATTTATCAACTACACTTAAAAGAGTGCCATGCTGCGGTACGCGACATAAACCTGTTTATCCCGACGCACCAGCTCACTGCTAAACTGACGCTTGCGCTCACTTAAAACCACTTCAATTTGGGCTTTAAAATAATTGGATTGCACTCCAAGCAGGCTGTTAAACACATTTCGCTTAGCCGCCTCGACCTGAGCAAAAGGCTCAAGCGCCCATAACTCAGAAACATTGGAAAAATGCTCCAAATTGGCCTGACGCTGATCCAGTAACTGCTGCACTGCACTCACATCAAGCTTTTCATCCATACTAGCCAGAAGAAAAGCCGAGGCTGTATTGATATTGACTGTACTGTCCTGCATGGGTGCGGCACTGAGATAAGACTCAATCAGTTTATATTTATTTTCTTCAAAGCCGCGAATCAGTTTTAATTCTTCCACACTATGAAACTTTGCGTTTGGGGGCAAAGCCGCATTGGGCAAGCCTTGATAATAGTTAGATTCAGCACCCATTGAACCGCTGGGAATCTCATTTTCATCCTGCCAATCAATGACAGCTTCACTCAGCTGCGCAGGCAAACCGGCGCGCTTTAAGATCAGCTCAAACCATGCCTTGGCATTTTCATTCACCGTACCTTCAGCAGTGACCAGGCTATTTAAATTAAACTTGCCCGATTCATCCTGTATTATTCCTGAGACATACCCGTCTTCTACCGGAAAAGCCGGCATGGGCTGCGCCCAGGTTTCCTGTAAATGATCAACCTCCGCGGCATTTTCGGCATCATCGACTAAGAGTTCCGAAAAAAAGGCCTCAGCACTTTTGGCATATATAAGAGACTGATTTTGGCGCATCAGATAAGCAGTACTTTCTGCTGTTGCAGCCTGACGCTTTGCAATTGTGGCAGCCAGAATAGTCGCCAACGCCACCATCACCAGAATGGTAATCAGTGCAATGCCTTGTTGCTGTTTGATCATGATCGCTTTTTTCATTTTCATTTCTTATTATTCTTAGCCTGGTTGGCCTGTATTCTGAGCATCAAGCAAAAAATCTGTGTTTAACAAACTAAATATCCATTCATAGCTAATAGCATTTACGGTTAAATTGATTTTAATCCCTTTGGGCAAACGTTGCTTCTGCTCTAACTGGTTCAGATCCACAGAGGCATCCGGCCATTGCGTGAGTTCATTCGGATTAAGCACCACAATCTGAAATTGTTCAACTTCCGACAATAAAACACTAGATTCCGGCTGGTCTTGGCCGGTTTGATTCAGGTTCCGGTATTTCAGGCGATAAAGTTTCTGCTCATCAGGCCGGTATTGATATTCAATGCGCTCATCGGGAGAAATTCCTTCTTGCAAAGGATCAGTTACCCCGGTTTTACTGAAATTAAAGCGTCCGTTCTGCAACACCAGAGCCGGCTGTATATCTCCATTAATGTTGGCCGTTAAGGGCACTGCCTGTACGGTATCTCGTAGAATTTGCTGATATGTTTCCTGTAACTGCCCTAAACGCTGTTCATGAATCACATTCTGATCTTTGGTTTTGACAATATAATCAAAAACTTTCCAACCTAAAGCAGACAATACTGCAAAGATCGCAATTGCGACCAATAATTCAACCAGGGTAAATCCTTTAGGTTTCATGGAGTATTGTTCATGCGATGATTAAAGAACGTCAGGCTGCTGATACCAGATTCTACCTGACCATTGTCCGGGTTGATCAGACTGACCTGCAACTCAATTCGTTGTACGTTGGGACTTACTGTCGGTTCACTGCGTTTATCGATTTTCCAGGTTTCACCTTGCTGGGTCAGCTGTTTAGAAGCCGTCCCTTCCATCCATTCCTGATTAATTTCCATTTTTGCCACTTCATTTAAAGCAATAAACTGCGCCTTAGTCCGCAAAATAGCATTTGAGGTCGACTGGGTATATTGCATTGCGACTTTGGTCAAGGTCATGGCTGCTGTCGCAAAAATTGCCAGGGCCACCATGACTTCCAGCAAGGTAAAACCTGAGCGAGGATAAACGAAACAACGTTTCGTCCGAACGCAAGACGAAGTCCTATGCTCGCAGTACACATGATCAAATCCATAAACACTGGGCTTAAACGACTTGATAACATCCGAGCCAGCATTCTGCTTGAAATATCTAGATTTCATTGATTTTACCCAGATGGTCAACTTCAATGGCAGCTCCTATTTCACGCTCTTCGAAAAAGAACTGAATCCGTACCGGTTTAACCTCACCATTGCCAAGCCAGATTAACTGAGGAGAATTTGCCTGAGTCAGATCACGGTTTTTTGCATTGGCAAAACGCTGCTGCTCCAAGCTCTGAATCTGGAAGGAAACATGATCAGGCAAACTGCGCAATTTAAAATCTGCATAACTTTGCCATTTCTCATTTTGCAGGTTCTGACCACTCTGCACTGTTGAGCGATACTCTATAATTGCATAACGAAATGGCGTGACATCTGTCGCAGTCTGAACATCAAGCGCGAGTATCCTGGACTGGTCATTGGCCTCTCGTAATACCCGCTGCAAGTCCATTAATAAAATTTCACGCGCCTGCATGGCCTTACGCTGATCGACACCACTGGTATTCAACAGTACCAGGGACGCCATGATACCCATGATCACAATCACCACCATCAATTCGATTAAGGTAAAGCCACGAACTGCGCTGTGAGGTGATCTGATCATAAAACAACCCTAGGCAAACTGCTCGGCAGGATGTACCTGCTTGGGCAAAGCCAGTGCCTGATCAATATAGGCCACACGCAAGGTATCCCGTGAACCCAGATAACGCTGATAGAAACTGGAATTGAGAATTGCTGCAGCACCATGGGTCAGCGACCAGATCGAAGCCAGATAATCGCGTACTGACATATGGCTGTTGATGGATGCCAGATAAGTTTCTGTCATACGGATAATCAGACGTAAGCGCTGTTTGCGCACCTGATAAAGTTCGCTAAACAGGTGCTGAATTCCAACGCCAGTTGTTGAGAGGCGTTCTTCAATCTGGTGAAACAGCACGGTACGCTCAGGATGATGCAAATGATGCAGCATAAAGAAGGCCAGATGTTCAGGAAAAGCTTTCTCGCTATCCTGAATCATTTCCAGCAACATGCGCTCATTACGGATAATCAGCAGCATGTACAGCTCATCTTTACTCTGGAAATGTTTATAAAGTGTCCCTTTGGCCAGATCAAGCTCGGCAGCAAGCGCATCTAGCGTCATTCCCGCTTCACCATTTTCCAGCAGGAGCTGTTCTGCAACTTGAAAAATCAAGGTTTCTCTTGCTCGAAACTGAGCCTGACGATCCATCTTCACCCTATAAACTCTCTTGTACTTTATATAACTTTATTTACTTTAAATTCAGAAGATTTTCAAAGTTCTGCTTTGTGATATAAGCCATTTCTTCTATTGACTTATCATATACATCGCAAAGCGCTTTGGCTACATAAGGAACGTATTTAGGCTCATTAGATTTACCACGATACGGCATTGGCGCAAGATAAGGACTATCGGTTTCAATCAGCACACGATCCAGCGGAACCTGCTTGGCGACATCACGCAAATCTTGCGCATTCTTAAAGGAAACAATTCCGGAAAATGACACATAATAACCGCAGTCCAGTACTGCTTTTGCAGTTTCCCAGTCTTCGGTAAAACAGTGCAAAATCCCGTGAGTCGATTTTTCCGCCCGGATAATATCGACAGTATCATGCTTAGCGGAACGAGTATGAACGACTACAGGTTTTTTCACGATTTGTGATGCATGGATATGCCGGGCAAAGCAGGCTTTCTGTTCTGCAATAAAATCGGTACTGTGATAATAGTCCAGACCGGTTTCACCGAGCGCCCAGACTTTTTCCGGTTGCGCCAGCTCGACCAGATATTCAGTTGTGGCACGCGCCATGGTGGCAGCATCTTCGCAAGGATGTACGCCAACGGTATAACCGACATCTGCATGACGCGCGGCAATTTTGGCCAGCTCGATATGATCATCCAGATCGACCGAGATACTCATGAATTTGGAAACACCGGCTTCACGAGCCTGAGCCAATGCCTGATCCAGATCACCATGATATGGTGTCAAATCAAGCAGGGTTAAATGACAATGAGTATCTACAAACACAATGCGTTCCTACCAAGGGTAAATTAACTACATAGTGTAACTTTTACGTCCTTCAGATTTAAGACCTGCAACCAGACGATCTGCTTCATTTTTGAAATAAACGCCTTTTTCACCGCTTAACTGGATGCCAAAGCCTTGGGGCTTGATGCCATTCTGCTTTTGCGAGACCCAGATGACTTTACCAGTTAAAGGAATTTTCTGGGTCTGGTCAGGCAAAGTTGTCAATACAAAAACTTCTTCGCCCAGTTTGACCGGCTGCTTGGAAGGAATAAAAAGCCCACCACCCACAACATAAGGCATATAGCTGGCAAACAATGTTTCGATGTCAGGAATAGTAGCCTGAATAATACCGCCCATACGTGGTTGCATGTGATTTCCCCTTAATTAAAGATTCATCAGCTTGATAAACAATTCATCAATGACCAGATTGCTCTGGACATTCTGTTCAAGGTATTGCTTGGCTTGCTGAAAATCCTCATAAATTTTAAAAAGTGCTTCTAATGAATATTGTTCGGCAAGTACATTGAATTCAAGGTCAATGTTTTTCACCGTCTGATTTAGCTTGACACAAATTAAATCGGACAACAAGTATTCAAACATTTGAGCAAAGTCACTAAAATTCAGGTTTTTATTCCATTTGGTCGCAATTGCCAGTGGCATATTTTTTTGCATGACCAGTTTTTGCCAGTCTTGCAGAAAGTCCTGACGCAGTGGCAGCCAAGCACTTTGTGCAACCTCTAATGCCTGTAATGGCATCTGATTGGACAGGTTCATCAATAACTGTTGTTGGCTAGCACCTGCATCCGGGAGCTGATTCTGGACATAATCGCTAAATTGTTCTGCGGAAATCCGGTCCAAAGCAAAATGCTGCAAACGACTGCGGATGGTCGCAGGCAATTTTAAATAATGATTCGCCAGTAAAATAATAACTGTATTATCACCGGGTTCTTCCAGTGTTTTGAGCAAGGCATTGGCAGAGGCAATATTCAAGGCTTCTGCCGGTTCAATCACAATCACGCGCCAGCCATCTACAGTCTGTTGCACAAAAGGCAATAAATCACGAATCTTCTCAATCTTGATTTTGGCATTCTGTTTTTTATTGTCGTCATCGGTACTGATATGCACATAGTTGGGATGGGTGTCTGCCTTTAACCATTGACAGCTACTGCATTCACCACATGACCCCACAGGCTGACGATTCAGGCATAACACCCAAGCCAGAAACTGTTGGGTAAACGCTTCTTTGCCACAGCCTTTTTTTCCATAAAACAATAAACCATGCCCAAGCTTGGGAAAGCGCCCGGTCAGGGTTTCCCAAACCTGTTGCTGCCATGGATAGATATGTGCATTGACATCAAAAGGCATGTATTTGACTCTTCTTAGGCAAAATGGGAAAGATCCATCTGATTCAGGCGATCCAGATCTTCCTGGGTATCCACCCCTGGCGGCAAATTGGCTTCAGCCACCGCAATAGCAATACGGTGTCCATTTTCCAGAACCCGTAACTGTTCTAGAGATTCCAGTTTCTCCAGCACACCCATTTCCCAGGTCACATATTCTTGCAACAGTTTGACCCGATAGGCATACAGGCCTAAATGACGATAGGCTTGATCATGCAGTTTTGGTTCAGCCAGTTTCGCGCCATCACGGTCATAAGGAATGGTGGCACGGCTAAAATACAGTGCCTGCTGGTGTTTTGACATGACGACTTTCACAATGCTGTCACGCTTGAATTCATCCAATTGATGGATCGGCTCACATAGCGTCGACATGGAAGATTCAGGCTGATCTTCTAGAAGTTGAGCCACCTGTTTTACCAGTTGCGCCGGCAGTAAAGGTTCATCCCCCTGTACATTGACAATAATGTCATCACTGGCCCAGCCTTTAATTCGAGCCACTTCACTCAAGCGGTCTGTGCCGGAAGGATGATCCGCTGAGGTAATCACCACATCAATGCCTTCAGTACGGCAAACAGCGGCAATACGTTCATCATCAGTTGCCACACACAGATCGTCAAAACCTTGCACTTTTTTGGCTTGATCCACTACCCGCAGAATCATGGGACGACCATGAATTTCCAGCAACGGTTTACCCGGCAGACGTGAACTGGCGAAACGTGCAGGAATAACAATGTGTTTCATAATGAATGAGCCTTAAGAAATTTGAATACCGTATTGTTGTAACTGTTGCTGCAAGACTGTATAGCAGGCTGGCGATAGGACTGCATCGACTGGCACCACCCAGATATCCTGTTTAAAATCTGGATATTGTTTAAGTAGCGCCATAATTTTTACTGCGTCCTTTTCAGTCGTAATGATCGGATTACTATCATCAAACTGTAAATCCTCAATATCATAGTCATGATGGTCTGGAAACTCATGACACTGAAATTGTTCTATGCCTAAATTTTGCAAGGTCTGATAAAACCGCTGTGGAAAGCCAATGCCGACCACCGCATAAAAAGCCGCTTGAGGGTTAAAGATTTTAGTGCTGTCCTGATTGAGCAAATAAGGCTGTGATGCAGCCAGATGCATATTCAGTTCAGAACCTGGATGGGCTGCATGCTCAATTACGGTTCCCGTTTTCAAACGGGTCACTGGTTCACGTAGATAACCTTCTGGAAGCAGTTTCTGATTGCCCAGACCGCGATTATTATCCAGCACAATCCACTCAATCTGGCGGTTCAAGGCCCAGTGCTGCAGGCCATCATCACAGATAATCAGATCCAGTTCATGTTTGTGCAGCAGCAACTCGATACTTTTCTGCCGGTTGGGACCAACTGCCATCGGCACGCCTGTTGCCTGTACAATCAAGGCAGGCTCATCTCCGACAATCTCCGGCAAGGTATTAAAGTCGACATAGGCAGGAAATGGACCTTGGCCGCCATAGCCTCGACTGATCACGCCTACCCGAACATTTTTCTCGGTTAAATAATCCACCAGATGAATCAGCAAAGGTGTTTTCCCGCTACCACCGACTGTGATGTTACCAATCACCATAACGGGAATCGGCGCGCTATAACTTTTTTTAATGCCTTTTTGATAAAGCCAGTGATTGCTGACAAAACCCAGGCGATACAACCATGACAAAGGACGCAGCACCACCAGCCACTTTGCCTGTGCATTCCAAGCATCCTGAATGATTTGTGCCAGTGCCATAAGTTACTGTTCCTCAAAGTTACGCTGATGCAACTGATAATAAGCACCATGTAGCGCAATCAGTTCGGCATGACTGCCCTGCTCAACAATACGGCCCTGATCCATAACCACAATACGGTCAGCATTTTCAATCGTCGATAAACGATGTGCAATCACAATCGTCGTACGGTCCTGCATGGCTTTATCAAAGGCACGCTGAATAAAGTATTCCGACTCATTATCCAGCGCACTGGTCGCTTCATCCAGAATCAGGATAGAGGCATTTTTCAAAATTGCTCGTGCGATGGCGATGCGCTGACGCTGGCCACCAGACAGGTTTAAACCCTGGGCACCCAGCTGAGTATCATAACCTTGCGGCAATGCCATAATAAAATCATGCGCATAGGCTGCCTTTGCTGCCGCGATAATATCTTCATCGGAAGCACCTTCGAGCTGACCATAAGCAATATTTTCCCGCACGGTTCGGTTAAACAGTACTACTTGCTGGTTCACCATGGCAATCTGGGTTCGCAAGGCGGTAATTTCAAAATCTTCAATCGGTTTCTGATCCAGCAGGATCTGCCCCGAAGTCGCATCCTGATAACGCACCAGCAGATTCACCAGCGAGCTTTTACCGGCCCCAGAACGACCGACCAGCGCCACTGTTTCACCGGCCTTCACCTTTAAATTAAAATCATGAATGGCATGATGACCATCATCATAAATCAGGTTGACATCTTTAAATTCAATGTCGCCTTTTAAGCTATCAGTCAACGTCCCGGTATTTTTTTCCTCAGGCATATCCAGCAATTCAAATACTGAATGTGCTGCGGCCATACCACGTTGAATTTTTTCATTGATATCCGTCAAGGCTTTGATTGGTCTTGCCAGCATACCCGCCGCAGTAATATAAGCGACAAATTCACCCGCAGAGGTATCACCCAGAATTTGCGGACGCAAGGCAATAAACATCACAATACTCAGTGAAATCGACATGATCAGCTGAACCACAGGACTATTCAACTGTTGTACAGCAACCATTTTCAAGCCACGACGCAAGTTTTCCAGCGAGTTCTGTTTAAAGCGTTCCTGCTCGTAGTTTTGTCCACCAAAGCCCTTGACGATCAGGTTGGCATTCACCGTTTCCTGCACCACATGGTTCACATCACCCATGGTGTCTTGTACTTGCTGCGATAATTTACGCATCCGTCTTGCAGCTTTACTGATAATAAAACCGATGACGGGTGCAAAAATCAGGATACACATGGTCAGACGCCAGTTGGTATACAACAGGTAGCCTAATAATGCCAGAGTGATCAAACCTTGTTGCAACAAGGTTCTTAGGGCTTCAGTTGAAGCGGCGGTTAGCTGCTCCACGTTATACATGATTTTGGCAGTAATATGCCCGCTGGTATTGTCCAGATAATACTGGGACGGTAAACGCAGCAATTTTGCAAAAACTTCCTGACGGATATTGAACACCAGATTCCGGGAAATCACCGCAGTAAAATACCCCCCCATGAACAGACCCAAGCCCCGGAAGAACATGAGTATGACCACCAAAAATGGGAAAAGTGAAGTGAAACTCTGGTCTTTATTTTGAATCGCCTCAATAATATATTCCAGCAATTTGGCGACAGAAACTTCTGTGGCCGCATTAATAGAAAAACCTACCAGGACAAGTAATGCGATGCCCCAAAATGGTTTTAAATAACTTAAAAGGCGAAGATAGACCTTAAAATCGTGCTTCACTAATAACCTCGGGTAGGTACTTTGGTACTGATATTGATATTCACAAAGCCGAGCTGCCCGGCCACATCCATGACACGAATCACGTCCTGATGACTGGCTTTTGCGTCAGCTGCGATGACAAACATTAAATCACGGCGTTCATTTGAAATCTGTTTAATTGCAGTACTTAAATCCGCAACTTCCTTGCTGACCAAGGATTGACCGTTGACTGCATAATGACCATTAGCATCCACAATCACTTCAACTTTCTGATCATAGCTTTTAGGCGGTACCCCTTGCGCATCAGGCAAGGTCAGGTTCATTCGGCTCATTTGGCTAAAAGTCGTCGACAAAAGCAAAAAGACCAGAATAAACAGCAGACAATCAATCATTGGTGTCAGATTAATATGCACATCTTCCACCTGGTTGCGTTTGAATTTCATCATCCGCCTCCTAGCTGGCTTTTTGCATGTCTTGGTCTATATCTGCATGATTGCGATAAAAAAGATCCGCATGAAACAAAGTCGCTTGCTGCTCAAGTTCAGCCACATATTCCTGAACAAGACGCTGAAAATAACGGTGCGCAAACAGTGCAGGAATTGCAATCAGCATACCGGCTGCTGTGGTAATTAAAGCCTTGGAAATACCGGGCATCATCAAGACCGGATCACTTCCAGTTCCCACATCGATCATCAGGAAAGATTCAATAATCCCAAGTACAGTCCCCAACAAACCGAGTAAGGGTGCAACTGCACTCAGCGTACCCAGAAAATTAATATTTTTTTCCAGATACCCGATTTCCTGTGAAGCCACTACTTCCATCTGCGCGCGAGCATACTGCTCACCCTGCTGTTTAGTCGCATAACCTGCGGTAAATACCCGACCCAAAGTACTACGCTTTAAGGCCGCACTTTGATTCATTTTTTGCATGACTTGTGCAGCATTTTGCGACGAACCCATTAACAGAGTCAACGGAAGTACTGCGTTCTTTTTCAGGCGAATCAGGCGTTCGATCGAAATCGCCAGCATAAAGATAGAACACAAGACCAGTGGCAGCATGAGCCAGCCACCTGCTTTAACCAATTCCCACATCTAATTTATTCCCCAATAAAAAATAGATAAATTTATTCATCTTCTAAAATAGACAGAATGCCATCAAGTTCTTCTAAAGAGTGATAGCTAATAACCAGTTTTCCTTTGCCTTGCTTGTTATAGTCAATTTTAACATCTGCACTGAAACGCTCCGAAAGGCGCTGAGTCAATTGTTGAATATCTGGTGCTACTGCTTCTTTTACTTTTTCTTGTTTAGGTGTATTGAAATCGCGGACTAACTGCTCGGTTTGGCGCACAGACAGACTTTTTTCAATCACAATATCCGCTACTTTAAGCTGATCTTTAGCTTTTAAGGTTAAGATCGCACGTGCATGTCCCATATCCAGCAAACCCTGCTGCATAAAGTCTTTTACTTCTTCAGCCAGGCTAAGCAAACGAAGCAGGTTACTTACTGTTGTGCGGGCTTTACCCACTGTATCGGCAATTTCCTGATGGCTTAGGCCAAATTCTTCATGGAAACGCTGTAAGGCCAGCGCCTGATCAATCGGATTCAGATCTTGACGCTGGATGTTTTCAATCAGCGCCAGTGCAATGGCAACCTGATCATTCAGATCCCGTACAATCGCAGGAATTTCAGTTAAACCCGCTAACTGTGCCGCACGCCAGCGACGCTCACCTGCAATAATTTCATACGGATAGCGCTCATCATCAACCGGTCGGATCACAATTGGCTGCATGATGCCATGCTTTTCAATCGATGCCGCCAGTTCCTGCAAATCCTGCTCGTTAATATAACGGCGTGGCTGGTATTCACCGCGCTTGAGCAAGTTTACATCGATCTGTTTCAGCTGACCATGATCAATGCCTTGGGCTTCCATCTGTAATTTTTCTTTTTGAATTGATCCCAGCAAGGCATCCAAGCCACGACCTTTGGCGAGTCCACGTTTCTTGACGGTCATGCTTTACTTCCTTTTTTCACTTTGCTTTTCTTTAATACTTCAGCTGCCAGATTTAAGTAGGCAACTGCACCCTTTGAGCTTTTTTCAAAATAAATCACTGGCAAACCGTGCGCCGGCGCTTCAGCCAGACGTATATTTCGTGGAATCACGGTTTCATACAGTTTTTTACCAAAATATTGTTCCAGTTCTTCAGATACATCACGGGTCAAGGCATTGCGTGCATCGTACATGGTGCGTAATACCCCAACAATCTGCAGCTCCGGATTAAGTGCTTGCTGAATCCGGTCGATGGTCTGGGTCAGATCTGCCAGACCTTCCAGGGCATAGTATTCACATTGCATTGGAATGATCACACCATCCACGGCTGCCAAAGCATTCACCGTAATCAGGCTTAAACTTGGCGCACAGTCAACAATAATATAATCATATGCAGATTCAATTTCCTGCAATGCATCACGCAAAATGAACTCGCGCCCTTCCTGTTCTGCAATTGCCAGCTCCACCCCAGCCAGATCCCGGTTGGCCCCCAGAACCTTGTAGCCAACTTCCGCCTTAGAGATCGCCGTTTCAATCGGCACTTCACCCAGCAAGACATCCGTGACCGAATACAGCAGGTCATTTTTCTGAATTCCCGACCCCATGGTTGCGTTGCCCTGAGAATCCATATCCACCAGCAGAACGCGTTTTTTTAACACAGCTAAAGATGCCGCCAAATTTACTGCGGTTGTGGTTTTACCGACACCACCCTTCTGGTTAGCAATCGCAATAATTTGTGCCATGTTGACCCCGATTTTCCAAAAATTTTAAATACGTTTTAATAGAAGTAAATGACGTTGTTCGTCCAGGCGCGGAACTTTCAGTTCAATAATCTGACAGCTAAATTCATCTTTTAATGCAGCCACTTCATCTGCAGGGATTAAACCTTTCATGGAAGCAATAATAGTTTGCTCATGCATATAAGGTTTAGCTGCATTGACAAAATCGGTCAATGAAGCGAATGCTCGACTGGTAATCACATCAAACTGGCCCAGCTCGTTAATACTGTCTTCATTTTCTACACGGGTTTGTACTGCAATGACATTTTTTAATTTCAGGTCAGCAATAAACTGCTTCAGGAAACGAATTTTTTTACCATTCGAATCCAGCAATACACATTCGCGTTCAGGCTGACATAAAGCAATGATCATGCCCGGCATACCACCACCCGTACCGATATCGAGCAAACGGCCTGCTGGTAAATCTTTCAGAATGCTCAGACTGTCGAGCAGATGCTTGACCAGCATTTCCTTAGGATCACGGATTGCGGTCAGATTATATGCTTTGTTCCACAGCACCAAAGCATCCTGATACTTGAGTAATAAATTTAAAGCCTCGTCAGATAGCTCTAAACCCAAAGCCTGGCTACCCTGCTTTAGTTCTTGAAAAAACATATGCATAAACAATCTACGCTCGAAAAAGTTAGGTGGAAGTATACCGTTTTCTCTATATTGGCACAGTAGGCAGTGCTTAGTGAATATTCACTTAAGCAGACTTCCCTTCACGGATTGCCAAATCCAGTGCTGTCAAACGCTCGGGGGTTCCTACATCAACCCAAATACCTGTCAACTTTGAGGCAGCAACTTCATTATTCAACATCGCAGCCTTTAATAAAGGCGCCAGAGGACGCTTTCCAGCTTCCAGGCCTGCAAACATTTTCGGATCAAGTACGGATATACCGCTAAACGTCAGTTTTTCACCTTCGACTTTCTGATCAAAAGTATAGGCTTTCCCACCTGCAAGCGTAAAATCACCTTCAGGATGTTGTTCTGGATTCTCGACCAAAACCAGATGTGCCAGATTTTCACCCAGCTCAACATCCAGTAAAGGTGCAAAGTCCATACTGGTCCAGACATCACCATTTAATAAAATAAAAGGTTCATCACCGAGTAACGGCAAGGCATTGATAATACCACCAGCAGTTTCCAGACCTTCAACTTCATGTGACCAAAGGATGTGCACGCCGAATTGCGAACCATCACCCAAAGCTTCTGCAAGTTTCTCACCCAGCCAGGCCGTATTGATCACAATTTCAGTAACACCGATTGCCGCCAGTTTTTCTAGATGCCAGACGATAAGTGGTTTGCCACCGACTTCAAGCAAGGGTTTCGGGGTATGCAAAGTTAAGGGGCGCATACGATTGCCAAGGCCTGCGGCCAAAATCATCGCTTTCATTTAGGCAGCCACCTCATATGAGCCATATTTGGCTTCAAAAGCCGGCATCACTCGGTCACGGATAAACTGCATGAATGGCTGAAGTTCAGTATAAGCTTTTGATTCTTCGAGCAGATACCACATTACACGTGGTAAATCCTTGAGATAACCTGACTTGCCATCACGTTCAAACAGACGCACAAAAATACCTAAAATCTTGATATGACGCTGAATCGCCATCATGTCGGCATCTTTTTTAAACTGTTCAAAGTCACGCTCTTCTTTAGCAGATGCTGGCAACAAGTCATAAAAGTTTTTGAACCAGCGATACACACGGTCGGCATTCCACTGCACATAGGCATCACGGGTAATCGAAATCAGGTCATAAGTATCCGCACCAATCACGGCATCCTGAAAATCAATCACACCGAGTTCGGTTTCATTTTCGATTTTCATCAAATTCCGGCTATGAAAATCACGATGCACAATGACCTGAGGTTGTGCCAAAGCAGCATTGGCCAGAATTGCAAAGGTACGCTTGATCAAGGCTGATTCTGCCTCTGTGGGCTGTACCTTTAAAGCCGGCAGCATCCAGTCGGTCAGCAACTCCATTTCCGAGATCAGCTTTTCATAAGAATAGGCGGGGAATTGCCCTTCTCCCGGAATGGATTGCAGCTGAATCAGCTGTTTAAAGCTTTGCTCATAATAGGCATCTACAGTCTCATCATTCAGCAGATTAGACAGCAGGACATCACCAAAGTCTTCCAGAAGTAAAAAACCATTCTTCAAATCTTTTGCGACGATATGCGGAACACGCACGCCATGAGCATCAAAAAATTCATCAATCGTCACAAAAGGCACACAATCTTCTTTTTCTGGTGGTGCATCCATCAACATAAATGTTTTATTATTCAGCTTGATTCGTGCATAACGACGAAAGCTGGCATCACCTGCTAAAAAATGAGTTTCAAATTGATCTGAACCGAGTACAGAGGCAATCCAAGATTGTATCAATTGTTCGCGTTGTGTATTCATTTGCAATTAATTCTAATACAGGCTGAGTTTTTAAAGTGCTAAGTGTAGCTACTTATCAACTTTTTCTCTATGATGCGACAATAATTAATTGCGATAAAAGCATGATTGGTTAATGAGACAAATGAAGCATCACTTTAAAATAAATCCTCTAGCGACTGCGATCTTAACCCTTTTATGTGGCAGCTCAGCCTCCAGCTTTGCTGCATCAAATGTCTCGTCCGATGTAAATGCAGAACAGCTTAAACAGCGCATTAATGAGACCTATCCAGGCGAAGCATTCTTCTCGCAATATTATGTCGACAAATCCTCTGCTGAAGCACAGCAACGTCAGGGAAAATATTTAAGCTCTGCCTACTGTAAAGGTGCCTGGGTCACTCCGATTGCCCCCGATGCAGAAACCGTTGCGCCAGATCAGGCTACCTCAACCATTAGCGCCGATTATGGATATTATGATCCGACGGGTGATTCTTTCCTGCAAGGAAATGTGGTAATTGACCAGCAAGGCCGTCAAATCCGTGCAGAGCGAGTCACCATCGATCAGAGCCAGACCTATGCCAAGGCAGAAGGTAATGTGCAACTTGCGCAAGGTGGATTAATCTCGCAAAGTGACGATATAAATTATAATTTAAAAACCCAGCAGGGTGATTTATATAACAGTTTCTACATTGCAGAACAGCAGCATGCTCACGGTCGTGCTGAAAAAATTGCCAAGACCTCAGACAATACTCTTGAGCTGGAAAATGCTACTTACTCCACCTGCCCGCCTGATCAGAAACCTACCTGGAAAATTCAGGCAGAAAAGATCAAGCTTAATCAGGAAACCGGACGTGGTGAGACCAAAAACACCAAGCTTTATGTTAAAGATGTTCCAGTATTAGCAGTTCCTTACTTTAATTTCCCGATTGATGATCGCCGTACTACCGGTATTCTGACACCGATTTTTGGCTTTACCAATGATGGTGGTTTTGAACTTGGTGTTCCTGTTTATCTGAATTTAGCGCCACAATATGATGCGACAATCACGCCGCGCTATATTGGAGACCGTGGTTTAATGCTGGAGGGCGAGTTCCGCTATCTGACTGAAGATTATGGATTAGGACGGATCTGGGGTGGCTATTTACCTTCAGATAGAAGCTATGACAATAGAGACCGTAAAGACTTACACTTTTTGCATGCCTGGCAAATCAACGAGCAGTTTTCCACCAATCTGGAATATAACTACGCGTCAGATAAAGATTTCTTTGCCGATCTGGATAACAACCCGAACTCAAAAAGTGATTTAAACCTGCGCCGTGCCTGGGAAGTCAATTATAGAAATGGTATTCCCGGCCTAAAAGCACAATTTAAAGTTGAAGATTTCCAGACCCTTGATCCCTCTGTTCCAGATGAAGATCGTCCTTATGCACGTTTACCTCAGCTTTTAGTGCATTATAAAACTGGTAATCCATTGGGATTACAGTATGAATTTAAAAATGACACGGCTTATTTCCAAAAAGACCTGAAAAATTTTGTTGATACGGGTTCAAATGACGAAAAGGTATATCAACCAAGTGGTACGCGGATTTATAACGACTTTTCTGTAAGTTACAACCATTTTACCCCTTGGTCTTTTTTCATCCCTAAAGCATCATTACGTAACATCAATACCTTCTATGATGAAAAAACCCAAAACCGTAGCGCATCTAGTGAAAACAGCTCAATTGTAGTTCCACAGTTCACTCTGGATACCGGCTTGATCTTTGAGAAAGAAGGAACTTATCTACAAACCCTGACGCCTCGCCTTTTCTATGCCTATTCGCCATATGAAAACCAGCAGAATCAACCTAACTTTGATTCCGTAGTAGCTTCGATCAATTACGACCAGTTATTTAGTGCACGCCGTTTTTATGGTAATGACCGTTTGGAAGACAATAATTTTGCCTCCCTCGGTCTCAGCTATAGCTTATTCAATGAAGAGGGGCTGGAGCGTTTACGTGCCAGTATCGGACAGAGTTTCTTTTTTGAAGACCGCCGGGTAACACTGGAAAGCGATGCAGATGAATTTGATCGTGAAAGTCATACCGGACCAGTGATCCAGCTCACCAGCCAGCTCTCCAATAATGTGTATATAAATCTAAACTCAAGCTGGATGTCAAATGGTGATAATGCTGAACGCGATTTGCAGGTCTATTACACGGGTGATCAAGGCAACCTGTACAACTTAGGCTATTTCTACCGCAAAAATATTCCAGACCGTCAGGAACGCTATGATCAGATCGTTGGCTCATTTATCCAGCCGATTGCCAACAACTGGCGTCTAGTTGGACATGCCCAGTTTGATCTCAACAATAGTGTCGCACGTGAATATTTACTTGGCGTAAACTATGAGTCATGCTGCTGGGGAGTATCTGTTTATGGCCGCTCATATTACAATGACTTAGATGATGTTAATGATTCAAACGTCAAGCCTAAACGAGCTATTTTGGCCGAAGTCAGCCTGAAAGGCTTAGGTGGGTTAAGCAGTAAACTCGCCTCATTACTAGAAAATCGTATTCTAGGTTTTAACAATATCAATCAAATTTGGACAGAACGTTAATGAAGACAAAACAGTTAAAACAAATTTTTAAAGCAACCGCTCTTGCGCTATGCCTTTCTTCAGCGATGACGACATTTGCTGTTGCCCAACCTAAAGATGAAGTTGTAGCTGTAGTCGACAATAGTGTTATTCTGCGTAGTGACCTAGCTCAAGGTGTAGCCGAAATTTCACATCAGCTGCAAAAACAGAAAAAGACAGTTCCACCACAACAATATCTTGAACAGCAAGCCCTAGAACAACTCATTATTCGCCAAGCACAGCTTGAGCAAGTAAAACGCTATAACATTCGTCCAGATGAAAAAGCCTTAAATGAAGCAGTTCTGAAAGTTGCCCGTAATGCTGGTTCACCAACTCTGGAAGCCTTCCAGCAAAAACTGGATGCTATGGGACCAAATACCTATGCTTCTTTACGTAATCGTATTGCTGAAGATCTGGCGCTAAACCGTTTACGTCAACAAATTGTGACTTCACGGATTCAAATTACAGATCAAGATGTTAAAAACTTCCTGAATACACCACAAGGTCAGGCTTTGCTCGGCAACCAGGTGCATGTGCTGCATATGCGTATAAGCGGTGCAAATGCTGAACAGATTGCGAATCAGGTAAAGCAAGAATTAAATAACAGCAATGATATTCAGGCAATCAGCAAAAAATACAGCAAGAGTGGCATTAAAGTCGAAGCTGCTGACATGGGGGTAAGAAACCTGTCAGAAATTCCGGCTGAACTGGCTGCTCGTGTGACCACCCTGCAACCGGGTCAGACTTCTGAACTGATTCCTGTTGCCGATGGAGTACATGTCCTAAAACTTCTGGAACGTAAAGGTGGTGAACAGAAAGCTCTTGTTACTCAGTATTTGACGCGGCATATTTTGATTCAACCTTCTGAAGTGGTAAGTCCAGAAAATGCCAAACAGATGATTGATAGTCTGTATAACCGCCTGAAACAAGGTGAGGATTTTACTGTTCTAGCTTCAACATTCTCTACTGATCCTGGCTCGGCACGTGATGGTGGAAGCTTGGGTTGGGTCAGCCCAGGAGTAATGGTGCCTGAATTTGAACAGCAAATGAAAAGCACCCCAGTAGGTCAGTTTAGCAAACCGTTTCAATCCCAGTTTGGATGGCATATTCTTCAAGTGAGTGAAACACGTCAACAAGATATGACACAGGAATATCAGGAACGTATGGCCCGCCAATTATTAGGTGAACGTCAATTTGATGCGGAGCTGGACAGCTGGTTACGTGAAATACGTAATAACGCTTATGTTGAAATTAAAGACCCACAACTCGATCCTAAACGTAACCGTTAAGCTCCTTGAGCTACTAATAAAAAGCCAGCAATATATTGCTGGCTTTTTAATTCAACTTTTCGAAACATGCACATATAAAAAAACCTCTCCAGGAGAGGTTTTTTTATTTTTCAGACTTGATTAACGATTGTTTTCATCTTCTGACGAGTCGTCAAATTTAGTATCGTTATCAAAACCAGCGCCTTGACCGGCACCGAAGCCACCTTGACCACCGAAGCCACCTTGACCACCGAAGCCAGCGCCTTGACCGCCACCGAAGCCACCTTGACCACCGAAGCCAGCACCCTGACCGCCACCAAAGCCACCTGCAGCACCTTGACCGCCAAAACCAGCACCTTGTGGACCAGCAGGCGCACCAGCAGGACGTGGATTACGTGCAGGTACTACAGTTGAAATTGCATGCTTATAAACCATTTGGCTTACTGTGTTTTTTAATAAAACCACGTATTGGTCAAAAGATTCGATATGACCTTGTAATTTAATACCGTTTACCAAGAAGATAGATACTGGGATACGTTCCTTACGGAGAGAATTCAAGAATGGATCTTGCAAAGTTTGACCTTTAGACATGTTATAACTCCAAAAAATTAAAAATCAGCGCAAAAACTATCTCTATTTTTCAATTAAAAATTATAAAAAAGATAGTCTCTAAATTTTGCTTTATCCGTGACAGTTTCGCAAGTCTTCTTGAGCCTGCTGTAGCGTAAAATATGTTGTAAATTTATGCTTTTCTTGCAAAGACCTTAACCACGTATATTGACGTTTTGCAAGTTGTCGTGTGGCAAATAAAGCCTTATCCTCCATTTCCTGTTGCTTTTGCTTGGTTTTATCGCCATTTTTTAAAAATTCTATGGCTTGTCGATAACCCACTGAACGCATGGAAGGTAAATTTTCATTAAAATCGTATTTTTCAATTAAGTTTGCAACTTCATTTAAAAAACCGCTTTCCCACATAATTTCCAGACGTTGTTGAATACGCCCGTGTAATTCTAACCGATCAGGCATAAGGGCATAATTATGGAAACTGTAACGATATGGTAAGTTTTTAGGTTGTTCTGCCTGTAGTTTTGTAATCGGCTCTCCCGTCAATTTAAAAACTTCCAGAGCACGAATAATGCGCTGTTTGTCACTGACCTTAAATTTTTCACCGGCAATCGGATCGACTGCACATAATTCTGCATAAACCGCTTCCCAACCTTCCTGCTCACCTTTCGCCTCAATCTCTGCCCGTATAGCATAATCTGCACTGGGTAGATTATCTGACAGACCTTCGAGCAAAGCTTTAAAATACAGCATGGTTCCGCCGACCAGAATCGGAGTCTTACCACGGGCATGAATATCATCAATTAAACGACTAGCATCTTCAACAAAGTTGGCCGCAGAATACACTTCAAGTGGACTGATAATATCAATCAGGTGATGCGGATAACGCGCCAATTCCTCTTTAGAAGGCTTGGCAGTACCAATGTCCATTTCCCGATAAACCAGCGCAGAATCGACCGAAATCAGCTCAAAACTCCCTTGCTCATATAGCTCACATGCCAAAGCAGTTTTGCCACTTGCAGTTGGCCCCATTAAATTGATGACCGGCAATTGATTGGACATGTAAAACTACTCTCCTCGAGCAAAAAGTTTATCTAGTTGAGCCAATGGAAAGGCGCGCCAGGTTGGACGGCCATGATTACATTGACTGGCAAATTCGGTTTGTTCCATCTGCCGTAATAAAGCATTCATTTCCGACAAACTCAGGATACGATGTGCTCGCACTGCACCATGACAGGCCATGCCTGCCAGAATCTGGTCACGTTTCTGCAATAGACTTTGTGCCTGATCACCCGGATCTAAATCATTCAATAATTCAGGAATCAGAGCATCAAAATCGGCCTTGTGTAGAATAGCTGGCACACCACGTACAATGACTTGCTCATCACCATACTGGTCAATTTCCAGACCCAAACGTGCTAGTTGCTCCTTAAGTTCTTCTACCCGCATCGCCTGCATCCGGCTAATGTTTACGACCTTTGGAATCAGCAGTTGCTGTGACGTCCAGAATTCAGGTTTATCCCAGGCTGATTTCATCTGCTGCAAAACGATACGCTCATGCGCCGCATGCATATCGACAATAATCAGACCTTCGGTATTTTGCGCCAGAATGTAGATACCATGTAACTGGGCAATGGCAATACCCAATGGATGCTCATCCACTTTGGCCTTTACATGTGTCTGAAAAGACTGCTCAGGACTGAATACTTCAGTTTCCGACCTTTCTCTCAGCGGAGCTAAATAATTTTGCAAGGCATTATTCAGCTGCTGTGAACCCGAATAAGATTTACGGTAATCTGGGGAATAATGCACCGTTTGTGGACCTGAAGATGCAAAATCGGTCAGTACATCTGAAGTTTCATTTTCACTTAAGGCAGATGTCGTTCTCACCACCTGCGGCTGAGAACGCGCAGTCTGATGCAGACTGAACTGTTCCTGATAACGTGGTTGCGGGGCCGTCAAGCCAGGCTGCTGATCCTGTTTCATTGCTTCGGCCAGATCCGCAGTTGCGGTCTGGAATTGTGCCAGCGTTTCTTTGGCATAATGCCGCACAAACTCATGTACTTCACGCTGATTCAGGAAGCGAATTTCATGCTTGGTCGGATGGACGTTCACATCCAAATTTTCTGGATCAACTTCTAAAAACAGTAAATAAGCCGCATGCTGATGCCCATGCAAGATGCCGTCATAGGCCATCCGCAAGGCATGAGAAATGGTTTTGTCTTTGACAATCCGGCCATTCACATAGACATACTGCAAATCAGCCTGTGCACGTGCATCTGAAGGATGGCCAAGCCAGCCAGACAAACGCATGTTGATACTGTCTGCATCTATCCAGTAGGCATTTTCAGTAAACTGGCGGCCAAGCAATTGCTGTACCCGTTGAAAACGCAAAGCGCCGCTATCCGCCACGGGTAAATTCAGCTTGATGCTTTCATTATGTTCCAGCACAAACCGGATATCAAAATGCGTTAACGCCATACGGCGCACAATTTCTTCGATATGACCAAATTCAGTGCCCGGTTTTTTCAGGAATTTACGCCGTGCAGGCACATTGAAAAACAAATCCTGAACCCGGATATGTGTCCCTTTCGAAGCTGCGACCGCTTGAATTTCCTGATGATCAAAAGCCGTGCCATTGACTTCGACCTGATAACCGATGCCCTCGTCATTTTGACTGCTGATCATGGTCAGGCGAGAAACTGCAGCAATCGACGCCAGTGCTTCGCCACGAAAGCCCAGACTGCTAATCGCATACAGCTCGTCAGCGCTCTGGATCTTGCTGGTAGCATGGCGCATCACGGCCAAAGCTAGATCTTCGGAATGAATTCCGCGTCCATTGTCGATGATTTCAATTAAAGTACTACCACCCTGTTCGACCCGAATGATCAGTTCCGTCGCACCCGCATCAATCGAGTTTTCCAGTAATTCCTTGACCACAGAAGCCGGACGTTCAATGACCTCACCTGCGGCAATCTGGTTGGCAAGTGCAGGATCAAGGGCACGAATACGGCGCAGACTTAAATCATTCGACATGTGAGAATTGGCGCTCCAGAGCTTCTCGTAAGGCAAGATTCGATGAAATCAGACTTGCAGTACGGGTGAGCTCATCTTCAGATTTTAAAATTTCAATAATCAGGTCAGCTTGCGGAATTTCATCGCCACCTTTGGACGGCCATTCAAATAAAAATAGCGCATTCGGTGTTTCCAGATAATCCCGGATGCCCATCAATTCCAGCTCATACGGGTCATTCAGACGATACAAGTCAAAATGAAAAATATCCTGACCATTGATTTGATAGGGTTCGACCAATGTATAAGTTGGACTTTTCACTGAACCTTTATGACCCAGCTGTTGCAAATAATAACGCGTTAACGTCGTTTTTCCTGCCCCCAGGTCACCAATCAGATACACGACTCCCGCAGGGAAATTTTCCGCCAGAACCTTGGCCAGTTTTTGGGTATCGTCTTCATGATTTAAAGTGACACTAAATGAATAAGGCATATTACTCACGACATGATGCAAAAGAATAAATATGATAGCATCGCCACGCTTTAAAAGCCTATTCACCCGTGTGAGAAACTGTATTTTTTCACAGCATCTGTTCCTTAAGAGGTTAATCTGCCTGCCATGCAACCGACTGTTGAATTTAACCCGCCCATGCTGAATGGAGTCAGTGCCAGTAAAGTGTTTTTGCCAGCCAGTCCGGATGCGCCCCTGACAGTTTTTGCTTATTTATGCACGCAATTTGCGCATATTACAGCAGATGAATGGCGGTCCCGTTTCAACGAGGGACTGGTCTATAATGCCCAAGGCAATCAATTAACAACAGAAAGTCCATTTCAAGCCAATAGCCACTGTTTCTATTACCGCTTTTTGGCACATGAAGTGCATGTTCCTTTTCAACATCAGATTTTATTTGAAAATGAGCATTTCATGGTGGTCGATAAACCGCATTTTTTGACCATGAGCCCGACCGGACAATATGTGCAGGAAACGCTACTGGTTCGTCTTAAAAAGCAAACCGGCAATGAGCATTTAACGCCCATTCACCGGCTGGACCGTGAAACGGCAGGTGTGGTCCTGATTTCCAAATGTGTGGAATCACGTGGCCTGTACCAGCAGTTATTTGCTACACGGCAGGTGCAAAAAACCTATCATGCAATTGCGGCGTATAACCATAGTTTAAAATTCCCATTGGTCACACGTTTGAGAATGCAAAAAGGTCAGCCTTTTTATACCATGCACGTGCTAGACGGAACGCCAAATAGCGAGACAGCGATTGATCTGCTGGAACACAACACAGAATGGGCCAAATATGAGTTGAAACCGCATACTGGCAAGCAGCATCAATTACGGGTGCACTTGAATCATCTGGGTATTCCGATCCGTCATGATCCCTTTTATCCACAGGTAGTGCACAAGGCGGAAGATGATTTTTCTGCACCTTTAAGTTTATTGGCTAAACATATTCAATTTATCGATCCGATCACGCAAAAAAGCCTAAATTTCAGCTCGCAACTTGAATTGACACTGTAAATCGCTTGTCATTACAGATTATTTTCTAAAATCGGTCGCTTTAAGATTGAATTTCAAACATAATTGATTAGAATAAAGGCGAAAAGTTAAGTAATTTAAAGCTTTAAAAATATTATGAGAAAAACTGAAGTTTATCAAATTCGCTTGGACTCGCAAGAGAAGAAACAAGCCTTTGCAGTATTTAAGCAATTGGGGATTACGCCAGCTCAGGCTGTGCGTCTTTTTTTCAAGCAGGTGGTGATTACCAAATCGATCCCCTTCTCGATTGAAAACCAGAATATCAATCTGGAACAGCTGATCCGACTACGTAAGCTGAAACAAAACGAAGCTAAAACCGAGCAAAATGCGCTTTCCAGTTCTGCCATGAATCTACTGGATGATCAGGAGATTGCATTGGATGACGATCATCTTGATTTATTTGAAGAACTGAATGCCATTTTGGGTGAAAGCGACAAAATTTAACATTGTTGCATTTTCGAACAATTTCCAAAGCCTGCCACTCATAAACTTCGCTATGCTTGATGCTGATAATCAATAAAAATTAGCATGGAGTATGCAATGCTTGTACGACGCGCCCAGTCAGCAGACCTGAATCAGCTGGCGATATTATTTGATGAATATCGACAGTTTTATGGTACGTCTTCCAATCCTGAACTCTCTTACCAATTTCTAAAACAACGTTTTGAAGATGGGCAGACTGTCATTTTCATCAATACCAAAGATGATACATTTACCGGCTTTATTATCCTGTATCTGGGTTTTTCTTCGGTAGCCTGCTCGACTTATTATATTCTGGATGATGTGTATATCACGCCGGTTTTTCGGCGTCAGGGTGCAGCCAGACAACTGATTGATACCGCGATTTTATTTGCCAAACATGAACAGGCCTTAAGAATCACGCTAGAAACCCAAAAAAACAATTATCAATCGCACAAATTATATGAATCCATGGGATTTATTAGAGACGATGAGTTTCAAACCCATCACTGTTTCCTAAAATAAGCCTTATTTTTTAATCCAATTTCAAGAGAATAAAAAAATTATTATTCAGAGCGAAATTTGGCTTGTGCCACCTGTTCCGTATTTAAATACAGCCACTCTCCTTCAGCTAGGTCTGGTAAAGCCAAAGCACCAATCTGTGCACGGTGCAGCTGCTCAACTTTGTTACCTACTGCTACCAGCATACGCTTCACCTGATGATAGACCCCTTGATGAATGGTTATTTGCAGACGATTTTCAGCCAATCGTGTCACTTCAGTAGCTGCAAAAATGCCTTTTTCATTTCTCAATTCGACACCTTGTTCTAGTTGCTGAATCTGTTCATCCGTGACTGGATCCGCAGTTTGCATCTGATAGACCTTGGCCACATGCTTTTTGGGATGAGTTAAGGCTTGCAGGAACTGTCCATCATCAGTCAGCAATAACAGCCCGGTGGTATCCTGATCCAGACGGCCTACACACTGAATCCCCCGATTCAGCAGAATGTCATCAAACAGGTCAAACACACTAAAATGATGGGTCGCCTGATGCGAACACTCATAACCTTGTGGCTTGTTTAAGGCAATATAGACTTTTTCCCGATAGGTATAGCTTTTACCATAAACCTCGAAATTCAAGTTATTTAAATCCAGTTTATGTTTGGGATTGTCAATCACTTCATCTTGAATTGAAACAGCACCATTTTTAATCAGTTGCTGACAATGCTTACGAGAGCCGAAACCTTGTGACTGCAACATTTTTTCCAATAGCATCTGTTTATACCTGTATCGAGTGAAGACCTGTGCATTCTATCCTGAATCAGTCATGAATTTGGTTTCTTCCTCTGTTTTCTAGGTATCACGTGTTGAAAAGCTCTACAATAGCTTTATTTTTCACTCTATCTCTCCTACTTATGTCGCAACTTGATCTAAATCTGATTGTTCTTCTGGTATTACTGGCTTGCGGTATTTTCAGCCATAATAGTGCAGTCACCATTGCTGCAGCGGTGTTAATCGTTTTAAAAATCACGCCTCTCAGCAGTTTATTGCCCTATGTACAGGCACATGGTTTAAATATCGGCATTATTATTCTGACCATTGGTGTTCTGACACCAATTGCCAGTGGCAAAATTTCTGGAGAAAGTATTTTAAAATCTTTCCTGAGCTGGAAGTCTTTACTGGCCATCGCAATTGGGGTCTTTGTCGCCTGGTTGGGCGGACGTGGGGTGAAACTGATGTCAAGTCAGCCAGATGTGGTGGCCGGACTCTTGTTAGGCACAGTAGCAGGTGTAGCAGTATTACGCGGTGTTCCGGTTGGCCCTTTAATTGCGGCTGGAATTTTATCGGTATTTATTGGGACGCGATAATACATCGGGTTTGAAAAATGAGATTAAAAAATCAAATAATTTTAAAAGGCTGCCTATGCGTTTTATCTGCTAACGCCAAAGATCCACGACGACCTCCATGTCGCCCGGCATCAAACTGTATCTCAAATTTTAATTGACAGAAAAATAGATATCTCACTGCAAGGTTATCCAATTCAGCTCAACCTTATTCTAGAAGATAGGACCAACTTTCTATCATTTTTTAATTTAGCAAGTAGACTGAAATATTCAGGCTTATTCCACAAACAGCAAGGCTAAACGCACTTGGTCATAAGCCATTTTAGGTGTAGTGAGTTCCACAATCGGACGCAGCTTAATAGAACCATCATCATTAAAATGTTCCGAGTTTTGACGCTTGGTCAGGCGTTTATAAATCTTGCGAACCTGTTCCACCACTTCTTCACCCGGATGGGCAACTGAAATATCCAGCCCCTGCTCTTTATGCAAACGGCCTAAATGGTTAATGATGGTTGCCGGAGTCAAACCACGTTCAGTTGCAATATCAGCAATCTCATAACCTTCTTCAAACAGTTCCCGCGTTTCATCCAATGTTGCAGTAGCATAGCTTTGTTTACCACCATTTTTGGCAATTTTCTTCTCATTGCGCTGGATTTCAACTTCGTTCAGTGTTCCACCACAATGCCGGATAAAGGCATTATGCTGTACAGTCAGATCCACATTGTCAAAATTCGCTTCGGCTTCATCAGAGAGTTCCTGAAAACGGCGATCCGCCTTAATAGCCAGAGTATCGAGCTCTAAAGCCTGCTCATTAAAACCTTTTAAACGTAAGCCATTCAAGCTTTTTAACCGCGATAGCGCTACGTACCCCTGACCCTTTTCAAAAGTATGGCTCAGGTCAATCTCGGCAGCTTCCAGAGTCATTCCTTGGGATTTATGAATGGTAATCGCCCAGGCCAGACGTAATGGAATCTGCTGGAAACTGGCAATGGTTTTACCTGCTTCATTGTCGACTGACCAGGTTTCAGGCTCCACGATTAATGTAGTTCCATCCGTCAGTTTGACTTTCGGTAGCACACCATATTCATCATCTTCTTCAAAGCCAATGACTTCACCCAGACTGCCGTTGATATAGCCCATATCGAAGTTGTTTTTCACAAACATGACTTTGGCATGTTTCTTCAGGGTTAAAGACTCTGGTGCACGCACTGAAGATTTTAAAGTCTCGATCAGCTTGTCATTGCCATCACACTGCGCATCAAACTGGCGCGGATCATTGTCAATTTCATTCAGATGTTTGAAGTTAATACTGTCCACATCCATATTATGGGTATAAAGCCGTGTATAGGTTTCGCCAATATCCTGCTGGCGTGTGGCCTGAAGCGCTGTACGATGTTCATGATTAATTGCCTGTGCACGAATGGCATTTAGAATATCATTCAGATAATCATTGCCCTGACGATGCTGCTCGGTCAGATAACAGACACGAAACTTGGCTTCCACCCAGGCATCCGACATAAAGCAGAATTTGTCACGGTTGCGTTCATCATTTTTACCAACGGGCGGCAACTGGAAAAAGTCGCCTGCAACAATCACCTGAATCCCACCAAAAGCCTCATCACTTTCCTTGAAATATTTCAGTACCTGATTGACCAGATTAAGCTGCTTGGCATGCAGCATGGAAATTTCATCAATGATCAAAACTTGTGCGTTTTCTAGATGTTCTTTCAGGTATTTACGTTCCTTCATGCGCTTTAAGTCTTCTTCAGACAAAAAGTCCTTAATTCCAATTCCCGCCCAGGTATGAATGGTCATACCATTCATGTGCGTTGCTGCAATCCCGGTCGATGCGGTAATCGCGACCGACACCTTACGGGCCTTCAGATAATTGATATATTGATTAAGTGTATAAGTTTTTCCTGCACCCGCAGAACCGGTTAAAAATACATTTTCGCCTGCTTTTAAGAGCTTAAGTGCAGTTTCCTGTTTCATAAAAGACATACCGTAAAAGAACGGCTATAGCCTAACGAGTTTTAGCGGAAAAGTTAAGCTTCATGGACATAAAAGGACTGAATCTGGTCAAGCCTGCAGGTTTAGCCAGTTAATAAAATGCTGGGCAATATTGCAGTATTCAGCTTCTGCTTTTTGATTGTTCGGATATTCCAGCTGATCAAAAATCACCTGCCCATTGACCAGACGGCAGCCCAGCATCAGCGGTAAGCGTACAGCAGGATGAGACATACGAAAGGCTAGATACTGGCCTTCCACTATTTGTTGGGCGTAACTTGCTGCCAGGCAGTTGCGGAAAATTTTGGTTTCTTCAATAATCCGGTCCAATGTTTTCAGCTCTTCAAAACGCCAGTTGAAATATAACAAGAAAGGGACCTGTGTCCGTGTTTTCCAATGAGCCAAAGCAAATTCTTTTTTCAGCTTGGCAATAATTTCCTGCTTCTGAATCTGATCATGCCAGGCAACCGCCTGACTAAACAAACTGCTCCAGCTCAGGTTTTTTGGTATGTGTTTATGATTGGAAAAATAGTCAACCAAATAGTCGCGCACATAACTGTCAAATACCGACTCTCGCATATGCCCGCCGTGCATATAAAACAGCTGCCTGAATTCAGTAAAGGTAATCTGGTAGCGCCGCAAAACAGTATAAAAGTCACGATTCTGCTGGCTTTGAGGCTGAATATACGCCAAAACTTCATCCGGAAGATGCGCGGTGATCCTATATAGATGCTGCATATACGCCTGCATCACCCGGCTCAAATTCAAGTAAACTTTCTTAGTCAGCTGATCATCCATTTTCGCCATATTGCGCAGCAACTCCATCCATTCATCCAGATACAGAATCGAGGGGCTAATCGCAATTCGTTGATCATCAAATGATTGGCGTGTGCCTTTCAATACAAATGACTGATTATGCTCACTCTGAAACCATTCATGCTGGATCGCATATTCATGTATGCTATGAATAAACAGACGTGCCGAAACATATTGAAAATATTGCAAGGTCGCCAGAATAATCTGTGGATGAATATGGTGACTATCTACAAAACTTAAGGCTGTCACCGCCACCCGCACACTGCTATGCTGGATATTGTTACTGATCCAGTCCAGCACTTCATCAGATTGCTTGAATAGCCAATTTACCGCTCGCTGACAGTCAAACAGTGGCAATCGAGCCACCTTTTTTTGCCATAAATAAGAATGATTTTCAAAGAAATTCCGTTTAGATAACAAATCATCCCGATGCCAGACCTCGCGGTTCATCAAACGGACAAAACCGAGCAGGTTGCTCTGCTCCTGTGCATGCCGATACAGCATGCAGATATCATCAGTGTGATCAATCAGTTCCTGCAGGTTAAAACGCTCTTCAAAAGACAATGACATAATCCGGAATGTTACCGAAGGCAAAAATTGCGTAGCACTAAAACAGAATTCATCCAGACTATCCATCAATGACTGGATGGACAGAAATTCATCTTGCTGCAGATATTGCAAAGAAAAAGCCTGTTGCAAGCTTTCAAGGATTTGCTGTGGAATTTCATTCCCATGCTGCACAAAGTTTTGCATGACAGGTATTGTGTATAGTCCCGCCTTGATCAGCTGCTGGTCGATAATCTCAGCCTGAACAGCCGACATCTGCTGCAGAAATGCGAATACCCGTTCTGGGCCATTGAGCCCTGCATACACCTGAGCAAAAATGAGCTGGCGTAACTGCTTGGCTTTGTCGCGCAAATATAGTGAATGCTGGGGTTTTAAATCTCCAGTCAGGAAATAGATATCCTGTAGAAAGAATTCCTCCAGTGCTTCCGCCTTGCTTTTATGGAAATAAAACTGACGTTCCACCAAAGTAGACACGGCTCCTGAGTCTAATGCGGGCGGAGTATGAAACTGGATATAAAACCATCCATCCAGCAATTCAATCCGATGCTGATCCTGCTGAATTTTTAATAAATTTTGTGCATTCAGCTGACCAATCATCGCCATCTGGTCAAGATAAAGCTGTTTTAGCTCTGGAGAAATCCGCAAACATTGTTGTGCTAGTAAACTTAAAGGCGCTATCAAGCCATTCTGTTCCATACGCGCCTCGTCATCTTAGGATCATCTTATTTTTATATTGGATCATGCTGACTCCTTGATTGCCAATCAGGGCCCACCTAAAGATACATTATGGCATCACTTGCACTATAAAACAGTCATGGATTTTCATTGCTGAAAAATAATACGCAATGGTAGACCAACAGTCCAGATTTAATAGAAAACGCCTTTTATTGGCCTTGTTGCCGCAGCACGCTAAGTTCGGCCAGACCGGTATAAATGTGGTGTTGAAGACTCTGTCGAAATGCGATCAGCTCTTCCTGAGTATGCACCTGAGCCATCGATTGTCTTGGCATAAACTGAAAATAAAATGGCAGACGTTTGGGAAACAGTCGCTTGGGCAAAGAAGGAATTACATCGCCTTGACGTAGTAATTTTTTGAGTTGTGGTACCTTTAGGAGTGTCTGGAAATATTTGTGCTGGACAATCTTATTGGCATCAAAGCCAATCTCATAGACTTCGTCCCCACCGAGCGCTGCAAACGGGACAATATCATAATTAAACTCTTGAGCCAGTTTTAAAAATCCGTAACGTTGCTTCCAGATCAACTGATACTGCTCGCCTTTTCGTTTTAAAACTTCACGACCCCCACCCGGAAAGACCAGAATGGAATAGCCCTGCTGCATCGCAGTACGCACATAATGTTGTGTCCCATCAATAGCACCAAATTTTTTCACAGCTTCACGCCACAAGGGCACATAAAAATGGCTATGATCAGCAATGCTGACCACAGCCACTTTATGTTCGTTATAGAGATAATCAATCAGCATCGGAGAATCGAAGATTCCGTACATGGAATGATTACCGACATACATTGCAGGTCGACTGGCATCAATATATTCGGCCCCTAAAAAAGTAGGGGTAAAATAAAGTTTGGATAAGGCACTTAAGCGTCTAATCCACTGCCCGTCATGTTTGACCTGCAAAATATGCTCCTGGCTTATGCAACGTGTTTTTGTACCAGAATTGAGCCGACTGAATAGCCTGCACCAAATGAACAAAGTACGCCATATTCGCCATCTTCAACTTCATTTGCAGTACGGTGCAAGGCAATGATTACACCTGCTGAAGAGGTATTCGCGAACTCGTTCAGAATAATCGGTACCAGACCAGGTTTGGCATTCTCCTTACCCACCACCAGCTTCAGAATCAGTTCATTCATGCTGGCATTGGCCTGGTGCAACCAGAAACGTTTCACCTCTGTTGGCGCAATATGATTTTTCTCAAGCTGAGTAGTAATCATTTTTGCAACCAGTGGGCAGACTTCTTTAAATACCTTGCGACCATCCTGACGGAAACGCTTGTCATCAATATCGGCATTTTCAGACGTATTCAGAAAACCGAAGTTATTGCGGATATTATTGGAGAACTGGGTAAATAATGAAATATCCAGAATTTCAAAACCGGTCTTGGTTTCGGTATCTTCAATAATGGAGGCAGTTGCAACATCCCCAAAAATGAAGTGACAGTCACGTGAACGGAAATCGGTATGTGCAGAAGTAATTTCTACATTCACAAGCAACACACGGCGTGCACCTGCTTTGATCGCATCATAAGCCTGTTTCAGACCAAATGTAGCTGCAGAACAGGCCACATTCATGTCATAGGCATAGCCTTTGATTCCTAAAGCAGTTTGAATCTCAATCGCCACAGCCGGATAAGCACGTTGCAAATTCGAGCATGACAGAATCACGATATCAATATCTTCGGCAGTCACACCGGCATTTTCCATCGCCTGCTTGGCGGCAATTACACCCCACTCTGCTTGCAGTGAAATTTCGTCATCTGCACGTTCACGTAAGTTTGGACGTAAGCGTTTTGGATCAAGAATACCTGATTTTTCTACAACATAACGGCGCTGAACACCAGACGCTTTTTCAATAAACTCTGCACTAGAACCACGACGCGCTTCAATTTCGCCTGCAGCGATTTTGTCAGCATTTTCGTGATTAAACAGTTCCACATAAGCATTTAAACTTTCAACTAATTCTTCATTGGTGATGACGTGTTCCGGATGGAATAAGCCCGTACCCGTAATGCGGATGCCCATGTAAAACTCCTTCTCTGAATTACCTATATCTTAACTGATTCCAAGACGATCCCATACTTTTTGCAAGCGAGTTGGAGACACGGGTGCTTTTGTTTTCATCGGTTGTGAAAACAATGAGATTCTTAACTCCTCGACCATGAAATACAATTCTTTCAGACGAGGGTCATCTTTAAACTGAAATAATTTTTCCATCCATTGATCAATTTGGTCAATGGCGGAATTGTCCCTTTGTAGATTATTGGGCAAGCGCTCCAAACGCAAGATCAAAGCTTTTAAATAACGTGGAAATTCAATCCAGACATCAGAAGGTTTACGATAAACAAAATCAGAAAGGCTCATTAAATCAAGCTGATCTTCAATATCATTGATATTTTTTTTAAACACCGAATGATCTAAAACCAGCAATTTCCGGCGGATTTCCTGCCACTGGATATAAATATCCGTGATCTCTTTCAGGGCGACCTGCCCATGACTTAAGAAAGATTTTTTTACATCTTCTACCAGCTTTTGGAACTCTTGCGCATTGACAGGAAGCTCATTTATGGACATTTGCAGTGTGGCATAAACTAACATTTGTTCCAGTTGTGCCTTGTCACCGAGTGGTGAATAAGCCAGCGCCAGAGGTTTGGAAATCTGTTTTTTCAACTGGCGGGTCAAGTCTCCGAGTTGCATATGTACCAGTCGGATCACTCCTTCACGATGTTTTTTGACCGCTTCAGCCTGATCATTAAAAGTCTGAATCACTACACCCGATTCATCTTTCTGCTCCAAGTCAGCAAAAGCTTTGGCCGGAACCAACGCCTGATACTGCTTGACCACAACACCGGTGACTTTTTGCGAGGCTTCAAATACAAAGCTTTCCGGGAAAGTTGTAAATTCACCTTTAAGCTGTTTGACCGGACTATGCGTTTCAGTCCGGCAGCGCGCTTTCAGCTCAGCAAGATCACGGCCCTGCTCAATGACACGACCTTTTTCATCAGTCACTTTAATAAAAGGCAACAGATATTGGTCTACCCGGTCAAAGCTGAAATCTTTCTCCGTGATTTGTTCGCCTCGCAGCTGGAAGGCCAAGAAACTAAAAATATGTTTCTGTAAATCCTGCGCATCTACTTTTGCCATGAGTTTTCGTGCAGTATCCGGAATTGGCACCAGATTACGGCGCTTGTCTTTTGGCAAAGACTTTAGTAATGCTTCAATCAGCTCCAGACGCCAGCCGGGAATCCCCCATGACCAGATCCCTTCATCGACCTGTGCCAAGGCTTGCAGTGGAATTTTAACTGTCGCACCATCCTCATCATGACTCGGGTCAAAACGATAGGTTGCAGCCAGACGCAGGCTACCATTCTGCAAATAGTCCGGGAATTGCTGTGTCGTCGGCCGGTCATTTAGCCACAGCGAATCGTCATCAACAAATAAATAACGCGGATTCTGAGGCTCAACCGTGGCACGCCAGTCTTCAAAAGTACGACGGCTGGCCACTTCAGGCGGCACTTTAGACGCATAGAATTGGTAAATGGTTTCTTCATCTACGACCAGGTCACGACGGCGTAGCTTGTCTTCAACCCGTTCAACTTCTTCCAGTTTCAGCAAGTTATGTTTTAAAAATGGTGGAGTAATGCCTAAATGCCCAGTGGTTAAAGCATCCCGCAAGAAGATTTCATGCGCTGCTGCCTGATCGACTTTTTCATAATTGATCGGGCGCTTTGGCTCAATGATCAGACCGAACAGGGAAATCTGGTCATAGGCATTCACTACACCAGCTTTTTTCGACCAGTGCGGTTCAAAATAATGATGCTTGAGCAGGTCACGTGCGGCCAGCAGAATCCATTCCGGTTCAATCTTGGCAAGGGTACGTAAATACACCTGGGAAGTCTCGACCATTTCAAAGGCCATCACCCACGGCGTATTGGTCTTGTGTAAGGTAGAAGCCGGGAAAATCCGTGCTTTTTGCTGACGTACTGCCATAAAGACATTACGCTCATCGGTCTTGTTGGCGATAAATGATAATAGGCCGGTCAACAAGGCACGGTGCAGATTTTCATAACTGGCTTTCTTTTCATTAAATGACAGTTTTAAGCCCTTAGCCAAATCCACCAACTGCTCATGAGTTTTCTTCCATTCACGCAGACGCAACCAGCTCAGGAAATGATTTCGTGCAAAAGTACGGCGCTTATTTTCACTCATGCTGTCGCGGTTATTATGCAGCGTCTCCCAGAGTTTGATATAGAACAGGAAATCAGAATCGGCTTCACGGAATAATGCATGCTTCTGATCCGCCTGCATCTGCTTGTCTGCCGGACGCTCACGCGGGTCCTGAACTGCAAGTGCTGCCACAATGACCAACACTTCATTCAACGCCCCAAAATGTGCACCACCAAGAATCATACGGGCCAGACGTGGATCGATCGGCATTTTCGCCATTTGTTGACCGATCTTGGTTAAGCCACTGCTTTGAAGTCTCCCTTTCTCAAAGGGAGATTTAGAGGGATTTGCTTGATCATCTTCAGTTTTAGGAGAATTTTTCTCAGCCATTGCACCCAGTTCAATCAGGAGCTTGCGGCCATCATTTACCAGACGATGATCTGGTGGCTCAATGAAGTCGAAGTCTTCGAGTGAACCCAACCCCAGACTTTGCATCTGCAAAATTACAGATGCCAGGTTAGTTCGCTTGATTTCCGGTTCGGTAAACTCTGGACGGCTCAGGAAGTCTTCCTCAGAATACAGACGAATACAGACACCCGGTGCAATACGGCCACAGCGGCCTTTACGCTGATTGGCTGCTGCCTGAGAAATGGCTTCAATCGGCAGGCGCTGCACCCGTGAACGATAGTTATAACGCGAAATACGGGCAAAACCGCTATCAATCACATACCGGATATTCGGAACGGTTAAAGCCGTTTCTGCCACGTTGGTGGCAATAATAATACGTCGCCCGCCCCCAGAAGGATTAAAGATTTTCTGCTGTTCGGCCAGCGCCAGACGCGCATATAAAGTTAATACTTCAGTATGGCGTGGCCCGTGTTTGATCAGGGTTTCCTGTAACTCACGAATTTCCTGCTCCGTACTGGCAAAAATCAGGATATCGGCGTGTTCAGGATGGCCTTTTTCCTGTGCATCCTGAAAGCATTCTTCGACTGCTTTGACCACAGCGCGAGGCAGATTTTCTTCAAAGTCATCAAACTCGTCATCATCACTACCGCCAATGCTCATTTCCGAGATCGGGCGATAACGCAGCTCAACCGGGAAGCTGCGGCCTTCCACTTCAAAAATTGGCGCACCATTAAAGTAACTGCTAAAACGGTTTACATCCAGGGTTGCTGAAGTAATGATAACTTTCAGATCAGGGCGACGCGGTAACAGCTGCTTCAGATAGCCCATAATGAAGTCGATATTCAACGAACGTTCATGCGCTTCATCAATAATAATCGTGTCATATTTGGTCAGGTAGCGGTCATGCGTCAGTTCGGCCAGTAAAATACCGTCTGTCATCAAACGCACAATTGAATCTTGCGAACCCTGTTCTGTAAAACGAACTTTAAAAGAGATTGATTCACCAAGTTTTTCACCGACTTCTTCAGCAATACGCTGTGATACGCTGCGTGCTGCCAGTCGGCGCGGTTGGGTATGCCCAATCATTCCAGTCAGGCCACGTCCAGCCAGCATGGCAATTTGCGGTAACTGGGTGGTTTTACCAGAACCGGTTTCACCAGCTACAATAATGACCTGATGCTTTTGAATCGCGGTAATCAGCTTGTCAGCATACTGGGTTACCGGCAAATCCTGATTCAGCTTGATGTTTGGAATATGCTCAAGCCGTTGCCGTACTTTCAGATTGGATTTTTCAAATAATTCCTGATACTGCTTGGCATTTGCGTCTTTCCCCTTTTTCAGTCGATTTAAACGGTGACGGTCACGCGCCATTACCCATTGATCTACATTTAAATGACTCTGCACAGAGAAAACACCCACATCAAAAAACTGGAAAGGTTTATTTTACTTGGTTCATCAGATTTCAGATAGTCGTAGTTCTGTTAAGTACCGGGTAATTTAACGTTACTCGTTTAATTTCACTCATTTCAGCGCAATAAATCTGGCAGCATGATCATCTCCCTGAGATCTGTCTACATGATTAGGTTTAAGTATGAATCCGATTTTACGATTGATATTTAAATTAATTTCCGGAAAACATGCTTTTTTTCTGATTGACCCTTGAATTTTTTGGTTTCAACATCATGTTTGCTAGAGTGAGGAAAAAGAGATAATTTTGTCATCAGGCCATCATTTTGATGCTGCTAAGTGAACAAAGTTATTTTGCTAAGGCGGAGCATTTTTACTTAATTCGGTTTTTCCGATATTTATAATGTAAAAATACCATTTTAGCATTCACCAGAATTTCGATACTCTTATTCAAAATCAAAGACTACCTCAATCATGGAGACAATGATGAGCTTAATTAATACTGAAGTTAAACCATTTAAAGCAACTGCATTCCAAAACGGCAAATTCATTGAAGTTACAGAAGCTGACCTGAAAGGCAAATGGTCTGTTGTATTCTTCTATCCAGCTGACTTCACTTTCGTTTGCCCAACTGAACTAGGTGACCTTGCTGACAACTACGCTGAATTCCAAAAACTAGGCGTTGAAATCTACTCAGTTTCTACTGACACACATTTCACTCACAAAGCTTGGCACGATTCTTCAGAAGAAATCAAAAAAATCCAGTACGTAATGGTTGGTGATGCTAACTGGACGCTTGCTAAAAACTTTGACGTATTAATCGAAGCTGATGGCCTTGCTGATCGCGGTACTTTTGTCATCGATCCAGAAGGTAAAATCCAAATCGTTGAAATCAACGCTGGTGGTATCGGCCGTGATGCTCAAGAACTTCTTCGTAAAGTTAAAGCAGCTCAATACGTACATGCTCACCCAGGTGAAGTTTGCCCAGCTAAATGGAAAGAAGGCGATGCAACTCTTGCTCCTTCAATCGACCTAGTAGGTAAAATCTAATTTTAATTAGATTGAAGTGATTCAAAAAAACCACGCTCTTTAGCGTGGTTTTTTATGGTTTAAACTTTTATGTCAGCGCAATACGGGATTTTATTAGGACTTTAAAAATTTCCGTCCATCTTTTTCTTTTTTAATTATTTAAAAATTCAGGCATATCTTTTGCTTCTCTTTCTCATAATCCTTACCCATTCTTACAATTCAGCTATACATCTCTAGCACCACATAGCATAAGTTCGAATGACAAGATAAGAAATATTCAGTGGAGGAACGCATATGCAAAAACTGCTTACCGTGATTTCTTGGAAATACAATCCTTCAAGTCGCCACCTGAAAATTGTATATAGTAATGGCCATACCGAGCTATATCACCCCGTACCTGAATTTATTTATGACAACCTGTTAAGACGCCAAGACAAAGCCGCATTCGTAGAAAAATATCTCGAATACAATTTGCATTTTAATAAAATTTGCATGGATTAAAACAAATCCGTTTTAACGGAATTCCACCATCAGCAAACCTGCGCCTATGGGTACTGTCATCATAATAAAACGTGGGTCTTGCTGAATTAAGGTGATAAATTCTTTCACTTCTGCTGCATGCGAAATAACATTATCGACTACCAGCAAACCGCCTTTGATCTTGAGCAACCGGCTTAAATGTGGCCAGTAACTGACATACGCATCTCGTTCGGCATCCAGTAAAATAAAATCAAATCCTTCTAGCATTGCTTCTAGATAAACTTGAGCATCTCCCACTTTAAAATCGATCACATCTGCCAGATCAATTTCTGTCGCATATTGCTTGGCCTGATCAACCCGTTCTGCATCAAGTTCAAGAGTTGTAATCTTGGCTTGAGTCTGGCGTGCAGCTTTAGCCAGCCATAAGGTTGAATAACCGGTAGACGTACCAATTTCCAATATCTTTTTGGATTGTTGCGCACGAATCAGCATAGATAAAAATTGGCCAGATTCGGGCTCTATATTGCGATATCGGTGTAGTCGATCATTCTGCTTCAGATCATGCATATGAAATTTTTCATATAATTCCTGCATGAATTTTTCAAATTTATCTGGATTCATTATCTCTCTTCCCTGAGTCTTGCTAGCTTAAAGTGCCTGAATCAATTTAAAACGTTCCACTTCCCGGTCATCGTTCGTGGTAATGGTTTCAGTGAACATCGTTAAAGGGCGTACCCAAATCGAATAATCCCCATAGAGACATTGATATACCACCAGTTTTTCTTCAGTTTCACTATGGTTCGCCACATGAAACACTTGATAAAGCTGACCCTTGTAATGCTGATAAATACCGCGTTGTAATTCCATCACTAAATCCTCCTCAATACATTCTAAATATTAACCTAAAATAGCAAACATAACGGCAAACTACTTGAAAATTCCCATTTAATCCATATATAGGAAATTGAAATTGATAGTGAATTTCTTAAGCTATCCAAAAAATCGATTGATTATATAAAAACAACCTGTTTTACCTATTCAATCGATTGTCCTATCATGGCTGTATCAAATAAACATTTACTCCTCTGGAGGCGTTAGCAATGTTAGACCAAAATACTTCTGCCCAACTTAAAACCTTACTTGAGCGCCTTGAAGGCCCGATTGAACTGGTCGCTACCCTGGATGGCTCTGACAAGTCAGACAAGATCAAGGAACTGGTCGAAGAGATTGCGGCACTTTCTGATCAGGTGACTGCCCGCTTTGATGGGACCAATAAACGTCTGCCAAGTTTCGGTATTGCCAAGGCCGGTGAACAGCCACGCGTGTTCTTTGCAGGCTTGCCGATGGGACATGAGTTTACTTCCCTGATTCTGGCATTGCTGCAAACTTCCGGTTATGCACCCAAAGTCTCTGATGAAGTGCTGGA
>NZ_JACSPT010000049.1 GCF_014837015.1 Acinetobacter pecorum | reverse complement strand
TGCACAAAGCTATTCTTGAGGGCTTCTTTAGCAATATAATTTCCAGATGAAGAAGCCTGCACCTAAAACTTACCGTACAACCAATTGGTCCTCGTATAACCAAGCTTTAATCAAGCGAGGAAATATTTCAATCTGGTTTGATCCTAAGACCCAATGGTATGCACAACCACAAGGCAAGCACGGACGAAATCAAACTTATTCCGATACAGCGATTCAATGCTGTTTAATGATCAAATCTCTATTCCGTCTTTCTTTACGTATGGTCACTGGCTTTGCTCAAAGCCTGATTAAACTCTGTGGCTGAGCAGCCCCGAATATCAGTGATATTCGTACTCCACCCTCTGTAGACGACAAAAGCATATTGATATTGCGATAAGCTATCAGAAAAGTCGTGATGGGTTACACCTACTCGTCGACTCTACGGGTTTAAAATTTTTAGGTGAAGGTGAATGGAAGCGTAAGAAACATCAGCCTGAATACCGTCGGCAATGGCGTAAACTGCATATTGGTATAGATGCTGAAACACTGCAAATACGTGCCGTTCAGCTTACGACAAATAATGTCAGTGATTCACAAGTACTAGGTGATTTACTGGATCAAATCCCACCAAATGAGCGAATAGATTCTGTCTATACCGATGGGGCGTACGACACGAAGTGCTGCAGACAAGTGATTTCAGATCGTCAAGCACATGCAGTAATTCCACCCAGGAAGAATGCCAAGCCCTGGAAAGATTCTAAAATCAGTTCAATAGAACGAAATGAGTTACTTCAAACGGTTAAGCATTTAGGCAGAACCCTATGGAAAAAATGGTCGGGCTATCACCGTCGCAGTTTGGTGGAAACCAAGATGCATTGCATCAAATTATTAGGAGATAAGCTGACGGCAAGACATTTTCAAAGTCAGGTCAATGAAGTTCATGCGCGTGTGGCAGTTCTGAATAGATTTACGGAATTAGGTAGACCTCACACCCAAGTTGTCACTTAAATTTGAATGGATTGGGGAAAACTCAGCTTTTGAATGTTTATGCAACAAA
>NZ_JACSPT010000048.1 GCF_014837015.1 Acinetobacter pecorum | reverse complement strand
CTTAGATTCTCAAATGAAGTGCAACAGAGATTAAATTATTGGAAAGAAGCAAGATGAGCTAGCATTTTGCTTCCGACCGACCAAAGTCAAAGCTGCATCATGAACTATACTCATCTTACCCAAGAAGAAAGATATCAGATTTATACATTGTTACGTGAGGGATTTTCTCAACGTTATATTGCTTGGAGACTGAATCGTTCACCTTCCACTATTTCTAGAGAAATCAACCGTAATCGAGCAAGAAATGGCTACTTTGCTAAACATGCCAATAAACTCGCTCGAAGACGCCATTGCCCCAATCCTAAAAAAATCCCTGATGAAATATGGGCACATGTCATCTCTTATCTTGAACTTCAATGGAGTCCTGAACAGATCGCTTCTTGTGTTTCAGTGAGTTTGCATTCAATTTATCGTTTAATACGGCAGGATAAAAATAACGGAGGTACACTGTTTCATAACCTACGTTTTAGAAATCAGAGAAAGAGGAAATACGGCTCTTCTGAAACCCGTGGTCAGCTGGCTAATCGTAAAAGCATTCATGATAGACCTATTGAGATTGAGCAACGTAATCGTTTTGGTGATCTAGAGATAGATACGATTGTTGGTAAGAATCATCAGCAATCATTGGTCTCAATTGTAGATCGCAAGACAGGCTATTTGTGGTTGAAGAAGTGTAGCTCACGCCAGGCAGAGGAAGTTTGCCAAACAACTATTCGTCTACTTGAGCCGATCAAAGATCAGCTCAAGACAATTACCGCAGATAATGGTAAGGAGTTCAGCTTGCATGAATATGCTGCTCAAGAATTAGAAATAGACTGGTATTTCGCTGATCCTTATAGCGCTTGGCAACGAGGTACGAATGAAAATACGAATGGCTTAGTCAGACAATACATTAGAAAAGGAAGTGACTTGAATCAATATACGGATGAATACATTTCAGAAATCACTGACCGTATAAATCATCGTCCAAGAAAAAGACTCGGCTTTAAAAGTCCGAGTCAGGTATTATGGCAACAATATGGTGTTGCACTTCAAATGCTAATCTAAG
>NZ_JACSPT010000047.1 GCF_014837015.1 Acinetobacter pecorum | reverse complement strand
GAACGTAATAAGCCACACGTTAACGTGGGCACAATTGGTCACGTTGACCATGGTAAAACAACTTTAACAGCTGCGATTGCAACTGTATGTGCGAAGAAATTCGGTGGCGAAGCGAAAGACTACGCTGCGATTGACTCTGCACCAGAAGAAAAAGCACGTGGTATTACCATCAATACTTCTCACGTAGAATACGATTCTCCAACTCGTCACTACGCTCACGTAGACTGCCCGGGTCACGCCGATTATGTTAAAAACATGATTACTGGTGCTGCTCAGATGGACGGCGCGATCCTTGTATGTGCTGCGACTGATGGTCCAATGCCACAAACTCGTGAACACATCCTGCTTTCTCGTCAGGTAGGTGTACCTTACATCGTTGTATTCTTGAACAAATGCGACCTTGTAGACGACGAAGAGCTTCTTGAGCTGGTTGAAATGGAAGTTCGTGAACTTCTTTCTACTTACGACTTCCCGGGTGATGACACTCCAGTGATCCGTGGTTCTGCTCTTCTTGCACTTAACGGTGATGACAGCCAATACGGCGAGCCAGCAGTAGTTGCGCTTGTTGAAGCTCTTGACTCTTATATTCCAGAGCCAGAACGTGCAATTGACCTTCCGTTCCTTATGCCGATTGAAGACGTATTCTCAATCTCTGGTCGTGGTACAGTAGTAACTGGCCGTGTAGAGACTGGTATCGTTAAAGTAGGCGAATCAGTTGAAATCGTTGGTATCCGTGATACACAAACAACGACTGTTACTGGCGTTGAAATGTTCCGTAAACTTCTAGACGAAGGTCGTGCGGGCGAGAACTGTGGTGTTCTTCTTCGTGGTACTAAGCGTGAAGACGTACAACGTGGTCAAGTATTGACTAAACCAGGTGCGATCAAGCCACATACTAAATTCGATGCGGAAGTATACGTACTTTCTAAAGAAGAAGGTGGTCGTCACACTCCATTCCTTAACGGTTACCGTCCACAGTTCTACTTCCGTACTACGGACGTAACTGGTGCGATCTCGCTTAAAGAAGGCGTGGAAATGGTTATGCCTGGTGACAACGTTGAGATGTCAGTAGAGCTAAT
>NZ_JACSPT010000046.1 GCF_014837015.1 Acinetobacter pecorum | reverse complement strand
CATGAGTTTACTTCCCTGATTCTGGCATTGCTGCAAACTTCCGGTTATGCACCCAAAGTCTCTGATGAAGTGCTGGAGTCTATTAAAAGTCTGGGCATTCAATCCGACTTTGAAGTGTTCGTATCCTTAAGCTGCCATAACTGTCCGGATGTGGTTCAGGCACTGAACCTGATTGCGATCTACAACCCGGGTACCACAGCCACCATGATTGATGGTGCCTTCTTCCAGGATGAAGTCGAAGAACGCAAGATCATGGCTGTTCCGATGGTATTTCAGGACAACCAGCACATCGGTCAGGGGCGTATGACACTGGAAGAAATCATTGCCAAACTGGATAGCAATGCAGCTGCCAGAGATGCTGAAAAGCTGAATGCCAAAGACGCCTTTGATGTACTGATCGTCGGTGGCGGACCTGCAGGCAATACCGCTGCGATCTATGCGGCACGTAAAGGTATTAAAACCGGGATCGTGGCCGAACGCATGGGTGGTCAGGTCATGGACACCATGGATATTGAAAACTACACCTCTATCCAGAAGACCCAAGGTCCGAAGTTTGCAGCGGAAATGGAAGCACACGTACGTGAATACGGTGTCGACATCATGAACCTGCAACGGGTATCCAATATCAAAGGTGCAGATGAAACTGCCAATGGCCTGGTGGAAGTCACCCTTGAAAACGGTGCCAAACTTGAATCGAAAACCGTGATTCTGTCGACCGGTGCACGCTGGAGAGAGATGAACGTTCCGGGTGAGCAGGAATATAAAACCCGTGGTGTGGCCTACTGTCCGCACTGTGATGGTCCTCTGTTCAAGGGTAAACGTGTTGCGGTCATCGGTGGCGGTAACTCGGGTGTCGAAGCTGCGATCGACCTGGCCGGTATTGTAGAGCATGTAACGCTGGTGGAATTTGATACCAAGCTGCGTGCCGATCAGGTACTGCAGGACAAGCTGAACAGCTTGCCGAATACCACAGTCATCAAGAATGCCCTGTCGACTGAAGTGCTGGGTGACGGTTCACAGGTGACCGGTCTGAAATACAAAGACCGTGCGACTGATGAAGAGCATATGGTAGAACTTGCGGGGATCTTCGTGCAGATCGGCCTGTTGCCTAACACCGACTTCCTGAAAGAGACTTCGGTTGAGCTGACTAGTCGTGGCGAGATTGTGATTAACGAGCGCAACGAAACCAATGTGAAAGGTGTATTTGCTGCAGGTGACTGTACCACCGT
>NZ_JACSPT010000045.1 GCF_014837015.1 Acinetobacter pecorum | reverse complement strand
TGGACTGCTCCCAGTATCTTAGACATGAGATAGCCTCATTTTGAAGCTGTCTCGAATGCTTCTGGGCTCATACCATCGAGGTGCGAATGACGCCTGATTCGATTGTAGAACATTTCGATATAATCAAACACATCCGCACGAGCCATTTCTCGTGTTTTATAGATTCTCTTTTTAATTCTTTCCTTCTTTAAACTGCTAAAAAAAGATTCAGCAACAGCGTTGTCCCAACAGTTTCCTCTGCGACTCATACTGGGAATTAAATTATGCTTTTGACAGAATTTCTGCCAGTCTCCACTACTGTATTGTGAGCCTTGGTCTGAGTGTATGATCACAGGTTCATCGGGTCTGCGTCGCCATACTGCCATGAGTAGTGCATCAAGAACGATATCCTTAGCAAGAGTTGGTTTCATTGACCAACCGATCACTTTTCTCGAATATAAATCAAGCACTACAGCCAGATATAACCAGCCTTGCCAAGTCCGAATATAGGTAATATCAGTTACCCAGGAAGTATTCGGAGTATTCACAACAAACTCTCTATTTAAATGGTTGGGTGGCACAATCTGAGGACGACCACGGCCATAACTTTTATGCTTCTTGTATCCTCTAACTGCTGCAATACCATTGTTTTTCATGATCTTCAGTACACGATTCGGGCCACAGCCTTCACCTAGTTCTTTAAGATCCAAAGTAATGCGACGATAACCATAAATACCATAACTAGCATCATAAGAAGATCGGATGAGCTGTAATAACCGTTTATCTTCAATAGTTCTGCCTGATTCGGGTTCATGCAACCAAGCGTAATAACCAGCACGAGCAAGCTTTAAAACCCGACACATCGTTTTAATCTTAAATTGATTACTGTACTCAAGAATAAACTGATACTTTACTCGGGCAGACTTGCAAAGTACCTTGCGGCCTTTTTTAGTATGTCCCGTTCCTCTTCAGTTTGTCTAAGTTGACTTTTAAGACGGAGGATCTCTTTCTTTGCTTCGAGCAATTCATGTTCATCAGGGTTGTTGCGTAAAGGCTGTATCGCCTTTAACCATTTATAAATACTGTGTTGTGATACACCTAAACGTTCCGCTACATCAGTGACAGAATATCCTCGTTCAGTAATTAATTTTATAGCTTCGTCTTTAAATTCTGGGGTATATCGTTGTCCACTCATAATGTTTTCTCCTGTGCAAAAAGAATAGACGATATTTGTCTAGGAGAGTGGTGGCAGTCCA
>NZ_JACSPT010000044.1 GCF_014837015.1 Acinetobacter pecorum | reverse complement strand
CCCGATGACAAAATTAAAATATACCCCTGAAATCAGAGAAAGAGCGGTTCAATTATTGATTGAATCTGAAAAAGATTATCCTTCTACTTGGGCTGCAATCACAGCAATTGCGCCTAAGATTGGTTGTACTCCTGAAACACTTCGTGCCTGGCATCAAAAGCATTTAGATCAGCAAAATCCTATTAAAGTACAACAGATATCTGATCAAGAAAAAATGAAGCAAATGGAACGTGAAATTAAAGAATTAAAGCGTGCCAATGAAATTCTACGTAAAGCAGCCGCTTTTTTCGCCCAGGCGGAGCTCGACCGCCCACACAAATAATGGTGGATTTCATCCATAACAATAAAGACTTATATGGTGTTGATGCGATTTGTAGGATTTTACCGATCGCAGCTTCAACCTATTACCGAACTTTAGATCTCGCTGACAATCCAGAACATCGAGCGAAACGAGATCTACATGATGAGTATCATGCTGAACAAATTAAACGAATTTGGAAAGAAAGTTCAGGTCGATATGGTGTGCGTAAGGTCTGGCAACAATTGAAACGTGAAGGTTATGTTATCGCACGTTGTACAGTTGCTCGATTGATGCAGAAGCTAGGTATACAAGGTGTTTGGCGTGGTAAGAATAAACAAACCACCCGTAACCGAGATGATCAAAAAAGAGCAGATGATTTAGTGAAACGTAATTTTAATGCTGATCATCCTGACCAACTGTGGGTGAGTGACTTTACGTATATTCAAACTCATTCAGGCTGGGTCTATACCGCCTTTATTATTGATGTGTTCTCACGAGCAATTGTTGGATGGAAAGTATCTACACGGATGAATACAGATATGGTGCTCGATGCACTTGAGCAAGCATTGCACGATCGAGGCATGCCAAAGAATGTGATTCATCATTCCGATAGAGGTGTTCAATATCTTTCTATTCGCTATACCAATCGTTTAGAAGCTGCAAATTTACGAGCATCAGTCGGTACGACTGGTGATTCATACGATAATGCTTTGGCTGAAACGGTGAATGGCTTATACAAAACAGAGGTGATTGAATATTTAAAAGCAGATTGGCAAGGTTTAGCAGATGTACAACTTGCGACACTAAACTGGGTAGATTGGTTCAATAAAAAGCGTGTACACAGTGCACTGGGTTATGTATCGCCTTTTGAGTTTGAAGCAATGTACTATGATAAGATTAACCCGTTAGGTCAGGTGGCCTAACTTAAATAAAAAA
>NZ_JACSPT010000043.1 GCF_014837015.1 Acinetobacter pecorum | reverse complement strand
TTGATCCTAGACAGTATTGTGGACAGTCGGTCCCTCTAAACTCTTAAAATGTTTCTGTTCAAAGGTTTCTGGGCTTAACCAGCCGTTTGCGGAATGCCTTCTGACCCGATTGTAATAAATCTCAATATAGTCAAACAAGACAGCAGTCGCCTCTTTTCGAGTGGCAAACACACTGCCATGTATCACATGACCTTTCAATGTATGAAAGAAGCTTTCGGTCACTGCATTATCCCAACAGTTCCCCCTGCGTGACATACTTTGAATACAGTTATTCGTTAATAATAGCACCCTAAAATCACGACTACAGTACTGTGAGCCTTGATCCGAATGTACCATGACACCCGTTGGATAACCCTGACGAGCCATTGCATAATTAAATGCATCACACACCAATTGATGGTCTATTCGATGGCTAGTTTGCCAACCCACAATACGACGACTAAATAGATCCAGCATCACACATAAATACAGCCAACCTTGCGTGGTACGGATGTAGGTAATATCCGTTGTCCAAACCTTGTTGGGCTGAATGACTGTAAATTGACGCTCCAACAGATTTGGTGCTGTAGGCAAACGATGGTTTGAATCTGTCGGATGCTTGTATTTACGTGCAATCCTGCTACGTAAACCAAGCTTTTTAAGCATTCTTCCAACGGTTCGTTCGCTCATGCTGTAACCTAAATCATGCATGTCATGTACCAATGAAGGTGCACCCAATCGTGCATGATGCTGCCAATATACGGCTTTTAAATCATTATATTTTTGCGCTGTATTGGCCTGGCGTTTTCGCCAGGCATAATAGCCTGAAGTGCTGACACCCAGGCATTTACAGACAGAAAATACAGTGACTCCATTCACAGCTAGATCTTGAATTACCGTGTACTTTTCTTGGAATGATCTGTCAGAAAGTACACATGCGCTTTTTTTAAGATGTCATTGGCTTCCCTGAGCTGTTTAACTTCTTTCTCTAATTCCAAGATCCGCTGTTGTTCTGGTGAAAGTTGACGTTTGCTTGAACCTGCCGGATTGGTTTCACGAATCCATTTATCTAATGTTGAATAACCTACACCTAATTTCTGGGCGATTGTAGCTACAGACTCGTGTGAGTTTGAAAGTGCATAATCAATTGCTTGCTGTTTAAATTCAGGACTAAAACGTTTGGCCATTTCTTGTATCTCCAAAGTTAACGTTACGTTATCTTTAGAGGGAAGTACTGTCCATTATTTTGGCTAGGATCA
>NZ_JACSPT010000042.1 GCF_014837015.1 Acinetobacter pecorum | reverse complement strand
TGATATGTGCTGAATTAGCAGGAGACTTTCACTTGGGATATGCTAGGCAGCTAACCGATAAAAGTTCTCTGCTATTTGATTTGGCGTTTTAAAATCCAGACTCTTTTGAATTCTTCGCTGATTATAAAATAACACAATGTATTTTGTAATATCTGCTTTAGCTTCATCTCTGGTTTTATAGTTGCAATGATGCACTAATTCATTCTTGAGTATGCCCCAGAAACTTTCAATCGGTGCATTATCGTAACAGTCCCCACGTTTGCTCATTGAACCTTGAAAATCACATTTTTCCAGTATCTTTCGATATTCATGGCTGCAATATTGGCTGCCTCTGTCCGAATGAACAATTAAGCCTTTCGTTGGTTTTTGATTACGAATCGCCATAGTCAGTGCATTGCAAACAAGTTGTGCGGTCATACGCTCATTTAAGCTATAGCCAACCACTTGTTTCGTGTACAGGTCTTTTACTGCTGCCAAGTATAACCAACCTTCAGCAGTCCAAATGTATGTAATATCGCTTGACCATGCAAGATTGGGCTTAGTCATTGAAAACTGTTGCTCTAGTAAATTTGCGTAGATCGCTCGATTATGATCACTCTTCGTAGTTCTTTTGAAACGCTTATGACGCTTACAATACAGCTGGTTGAGCTTTTTTATTTGACGTACAGCATACGTACTGATTTTGATACCTTGCGCTTGTAAATGCTTAGTTAATCGAATATAGCCATAGCTTTGTTTAGTTTCCTCATGAGCTATTTTGACCAAAATTGTCTGTTGATTTCGCTGAACCAATCTTTTATTCATGCCTCGTTTTAGCCAATCATAAAATCGTGACACTGAAACATGAAGTAATCTAGCCATAAAGCTAATCGGGAATAAATGTCTTTGCTGTTTCATATAGGCGTACCTTACTGACTTTCTTTCGCAAAGTACGCTGCTGCCTTTTTTAGAAATTCACGTTCCATTTCAGCTGTTTTGAGCTGTTGTTTGAGCTTTTTATTTTCTTCGAGTAAGGCATTTAGATCAGGTGAATATTGTTTAGTGCCTGCTAAGGTGCCAGTCTTTGCTTTATTATTCCAATTTGAAAGAGTTTGCATTGAAATGCCAAGTTGTCTGGCTGTTTCCGATACATTGCCTTGATTGGCTTCAATCAATTTTATTGCTTCAACTTTAAATTCTGCGGTGTAAGTCTTCTGTTTCTTGCTCATGGTAAACTCCTGATGAGTGTCTATAGTTTACCAAGTTAAAACCTCCTGTTTT
>NZ_JACSPT010000041.1 GCF_014837015.1 Acinetobacter pecorum | reverse complement strand
TGTTATTCCCAAGTAGAAATGTCCTACCTAATAACCAAATAGAAATGTCCTATATGGACATTTCCAAGTCAAGTACAGGATTCAGATTTCGTTGTTGAATTGCTGTTTTCTGTGCTCGTCTACGTGGCATCTTTTGAGAACGATTACGTTTGTTTTGCTGTTCCAGTTCTTCATGCTGTTGCTGTATATGGATCAATACAGAACCCAGACGTTTATTCTCAACGATCTCTCGCTGATTCAGCTGACTCAATTTATCGAAGATACTGTAATTGATCTTCCGGCCTTCATGCATGATGGCCACGGTACCATCCGGGTATTCCAGGAACTCAAGATATTTACCGGTTAGCTTCTGATTGTCTTCTATATTTTCGAGAAGATATATGCATTTATCATAAGTAATGGTCAGACTCTTCGTAACTCTGCGGGGTTCACGCCAGGTAAAAATATCATCTAACTCCTCGGCTGTTTCAGTGACAGTCCGGTGTAAATCCTTAGGGTTAAAGGCCATCTTGGCAAATTTGCGATTAAATTGCTCAATAAAGCAGGGCAACCACTTATTGGCATCTGCAATCGAACTGATACCTTCCAAACGCATCTCTTTGATCAGACGATCCTGAAGTGTTCGATTGGCGCGTTCTACACGGCCTTTGGCCTGGGGTGAATTAGCGAAGATAATATCGATATTCAGGGTGCTGAGTACGCGTCCAAACTGGGTAATCTTGGTATCTTTCTTGCTGCTTTGATTCACTCTAAAGACTGAATGTTTGTCGCTGTAAAACGCTAAGGGCTTGCCGTGCTGTTCGACATACAGGCGTGTCGAAATCATATAGTCAAAGGTTGATTCTGATTCACAGAAGCGTAAGTGCTGCAATTTTCCTGTGGCATCATCAATAAACACCAGCAAACAGCATTTAGCTGCACGTCCTTCGAACCAGTCATGGTGAGAGCCATCGATTTGTACCAGTTCACCATAACAATCCCGGTTATAGCGTGGCTGATATGGGCGTTTCAGGCGCTTGGAGCGAGGAATCCACAGATCGGCTGCAATCATCCAGGAACGCAGGGTTTCTACTGAAAGATCGAATCCATGCCCGGTGGTGAGCTTTTCATGCGCTAAAGTGGGTCCGAAACCATGGAATTGATCAGCGACAAGATTGAGACACTTGAGCCTGATTTCTTCAGGAAGCCTGGAGTTGCTGGTTTGGCCACGACCAGCATGGGCTAATGCAGCTGGGCCTTGAGCTTTGTATTTCTGCAGTAAGCGTCTGATCTGACGTTCTGAAATATGAAGTAGCTGAGCAGCTTGGGATTGAGTTATGCGTTGATCACAGATTTCCTGTAAGACCGACAATCGTTTAAGTTCTTTATCCGACATAGACACCAACATATCAAACCGTCCGCTAAGGAAATTGCAAAAGTGCATATTCTAAAAGCGGACATTTTTACTTTGGAGAAACCGGACATTTCTATTTTGGGCTTACA
>NZ_JACSPT010000040.1 GCF_014837015.1 Acinetobacter pecorum | reverse complement strand
TTCTTGCTCATGGTAAACTCCTGATGAGTGTCTATAGTTTACCAAGTTAAAACCTCCTGTTTTTTCAGCACACATCAATTGCAGAGTCAATCGCTAGCGTCATCAATTTTTCATATTGTTTCCAAGTACCATCATAGGCTTTTAAGGTCATCTAAAGATATCTTCAGGCTCTAAATATAGAACTCAAGCCAAATTAATGAGTTAGACGACCAATGTATATTGGTAGCTCAGGTAGTTGACTGGCACACGCATGTTTATCGAGCGAGAATAAGAGTTAGAGGGAATTAACAAAAGCCAACATATTCAGCGTTGTCTAAATTGATAAAATCGCCGTTTGCTACAGAAAATTTAAGATTGTTAAGGATTGAAGTGAATATTCAAAATGATTTATCAGAATTAAGTAATTACAGTGAGTTAAGTAGTAAAGAGCAACTAACTATCCATCAAACGCTTATTTCGTACGTCCGCTCAGATCACCTCTATAATATTATCTTGACCCATAATGTTGAACCTTACGACTTGGTAAAACTTGTGAGTATTAGTTTTGAGAATAGAGATGCTGCTATCTGGGTTCATTTTGAAACTATTACAGCTGAGAGACTAACCATGCCTCTCGATTTTATTTCAAGAATAGAAGTATGTAATTACGAAGTTTTTTAAATTAGAATTGAGACACCTAACCCACCCTAGCAGTGGGTTTTATCTTAAATAAGATCCAAGACAAAATAGAAATACACCTGGTAACATATATAAGAAGCCAGCAGCTTGTGCATCCATATAATTCTTGACCTTTTTATGTAAAATATGTGGTCCAAAAATAATGTACTCTCTTATAAGAGATATAGTCATAAACACAAGGAACTTTATATTTTTTTCTTACTGGCTGTGATAATTCTTCAAAATTAAATTATGAAATGAAATCATTAGACAAAGATATCAGGTGGTCGTTTAATCTAATATAAAACTCATAGGGGCTAATAAAACAGTTAATAATTACTTAGAAAAGCTTGAAAACCCACATACTCTCATTAGTGAAGAACTCAAATCTTATGTGAAGCTTATACCAAAAAATTTAAAGGAAACTATCTATCAGTTCTTATAAGATTGTCCCCCAATGCACACAATGAAGATAAACTGTTGAATGATTTAAATAAATCACCAAATAAATATAAATTTTATTTTAATATAAAGGGTTAGATAATTTTCCTCTCGACTTTACAATTTCCTTTCCTTATTAATAATAACGATACATATTGAAGGTTTCTTTAGGCCTATAATTTTGAAAATTTTTTGGTAGCTTCGCTTCATTATGACTTTTTATATATTTTTAATCCTTATGAATATCGCAGCCATAATGGCAGTGATTGCATTTTTTCATAAGTAATAAGAAAACTACATCTTGGTATTCTTCTTCGCTGGTTAATTTTAAATTTCATTATAAAAATACATTTCTTTAAGCATTATTTTTGGTATAAATTTCACACATTTCTATATAATACCTATTTTGACTCCCTTTTATAAGAATTATTCATATGTTGTGTATTTCACATATATATTCTTACTATTGCAGTAGGTTCACTTCATGAATAATATTAACTTTAAGAACTTTGAAGAAGCTGGCCAAGCCATTTTAAAATTCTTATCTCAACGATTTGGCTTTAAATTATGGATGATTACTCGTACAGAGGGTGATGACTGGATCGTGTTACTAAGTGAAGATAATGGTTATAACGTTAAGCCTGGACAAGTATTTCATTGGGCAGACTCATTCTGCTCACACATGGTGCAAAGCAATGCGCCCCGTATTGCTCCCTATTCACCAGATATTCAAGTTTACGCAGACGCACCTATAAATCACCTAGTCCCAATTAAAGCCTATATCGGCCAACCTCTGTATAAAGAAGATGGCTCTCTTTTTGGTACTTTATGTGCAATTGATCCCGAACCTCAACCTAAAATTCTTGTTGAAGATGCTCCATTATTCGAGCTGATAGCAAAGGTACTCAGTTATACGATTCAAGCCGATATAAAAGCTGCTGAGTACATACGTAAAGCTGAGCGTTTTGAAATGGAAGCAATGTCCGACCCAATGACTGGACTTTTCAACCGTCGTGCCTGGGATGAGCTGATTATCAAAGAGGAAGAGCGCTGTAAGCGCTATGGGCATCCTACTGCTATTCTTATGATAGACCTTAATGATCTTAAGATCACAAATGATACTCTGGGTCATGCTGCAGGTGATGAGCTCATTCAAAGAATGGCTTTAGCTCTCAAAAATACGGTACGTAGTAATGATATTATCGCTCGCTTAGGGGGTGATGAGTTTGCTGTGATGACTATTGAAACTAACTTAGAGCATGCTAAAAAGCTTGCATCAAGAATTCAAAATACTTTTGCAAAAGTTGGAATTAGTGCTGCAATTGGTCTTGCAATGCGTAATCCAACCTTTGGGTTAGCTGAAGCTATCAAAGAAGCAGATGCAAAGATGTATCAGAATAAAGTTATGGTCAAATCAAGTAGCCATTAATTAAACTACTTGCACGATGTATTCTTTGTATCTGTTAAGGTCCTATCTACAATCTGAAGATATGCAATTGAAATAGTCACATGCACTTCACACAATCTGATACGCGATTTTGCCCAAATATTTTTATCTCTGGTCAAAAAACTTATGATTTTCCCATCTCAAAACTTCATAATTATTGCTTTTTAAAACACTTTATATCTTTATATTTTATAATCTAATTATTTGTTTACTTTAAAAAAATAATACCTATAATCCCATCTGCTCATTACGAGAAGCAGACATGATGAAAAGAAAAATTCTCCAAATTCTATTAGTACCCTTTCTCTATACGAGCTGATCCTAGCCAAAATAATGGACAGTACTTCCCTCTAAAGATAACGTAACGTTAACTTTGGAGATACAAGAAATGGC